>PGZO01000060.1 GCA_002841375.1 Firmicutes bacterium HGW-Firmicutes-7
GTGTTGGGTCCAACATTAAAAGGTATTCATCTAGTTGATGATCCATATGAAAAGCCATATGGAGAGCAGCATGATGTGATTTGGGATGGATTAGGCATATTTGATTATGTAATTGTGCCACACTATAAATCTGAGCACTTTGAGTCAGATGCAATCGAAGAGGTTGTACAATATTTGATAGAGAACAAGATATTTTTTATCGCATTAAGAGATGGCGAAATAATAGTAATCGAATAGTAAACTATAGGCTTTTTAATACGACCAGCAGGCAACGTCATATAACAATATGTTCACTACATTCATCAGCTTTTAGAATTAACAATTGGAAAGTAATTGAGCTGAAGAACGTCGTGAACACGCAAGCGTTAGGCGACAGAATCAATTAGGTTTTTAATACAATTTTGATTGTAGTAATTAATATAAAATGAAATGATAAATTTCAATTCGTGAGGTGATTGAATGGGCAAAATATTAGGTTCTTGGAGCGGTATGCGCAAATATCTTGAACACGAAATGCTTGCCGAATGTCTACATGAAAGAGTTCGATATAACTGTACTTCGTATGTTGGAATGGATGGATGTCGAATCTTCGAGATTTACATTGATAACAAATTGGTAAAGCAATTTTCTTGGGAAACAGTTAATACCTATTTCATTAATAATGGATATAAGAAAAATCCGAATTTTGTTGGTATTGGCGAATATTGGGATGAGTTTTGGCCACTTATGGATACTGTTCCTATACAATCACGACAGGAATATACAGATAACGAATTTTGTGATGCCCTTGAAAAATATCGAAATCAAAGTATTAAAGATAGTATAAATTCCGAAAATCCGATAGAAAGAATGTTTGCTATTTTAGATAGGCGAATTGGAAAAAGAACCATTGCGTCTATAAAAGAATCGCTAGAGAACCAGCCAGAATGGCTTCAGTTTTTTTATTGTTTAAGATTGGATTCAGAGAATATATAAAGTGGAGACAAATTTAAATTTATTTAATGTTTAATTATAAGATATTGGAGTATTATATATATTAGCATTTTGGTTAATGGCAAATGGCAATTTTCATTGATTCCATCGCCTAACAAGATGTTCCCTACATTCATCAGCCTTTAGGTTGAAAAGGTTTAAGTATATGAGCTGCTGAACAACGCAAACGTTATGTGACAGAACATGTTTCGGTTAGTTCAGATCTTATCAATATATAAAAAAAGTGGTTTATATGATGAGAAAGCGATTAAGATAACTATATGCTTATTAGTTAATATTATAAGCAAGAATATTTATTTAAGGAGGCTGTCTTATGAAAATAGAATTAAAAAATGAAATGGAGACTTTGATAATTCCACTTTATGGAAAAGCAAAGATGAGTGAATTGGGAGTTTTTAAAGATCCATTTGCAGAAGAAGCTATTGCCAAACTTAACTATGATTACTCAAAACTTAAAATACAGGATAAAACACAAGTTATGCTTGCAATGCGTGCATCAATAATTGATGAATTCGCAAAAGGTTTTATTGGTAAAAATGGGAATTGCTTAGTTTTACACTTAGGGTGCGGACTTGATGCACGATCTATGCGTCTTGGAATGCAAACTAAAATATGGTACGACTTGGATTTTCCTGAAGTCATAGATATTAAAAAGCAATTATATAGTGAAACAGCAAATTATAGATACATTTCTTCTTCGGTTACAAATCTAAATTGGATAGATGGGATTAAAATGGTCGGAAATGAAGTGCTTATTATTGCTGAGGGGTTGTTTATGTATCTTTCAGAAAATGAGATTAAAACATTATTAGAAGCTCTTAAATTGAAGTTTAAGAAGTATACAATTGTGTTTGATGCGTATTCAAAATTAACAGTAAAAAGTTCTAAAAATCATCCGTCCCTAAAAAGAACAGGTGCAAAAGTTAAATGGGGAGTTGATAATCCCCGAGAAATTGAAGCTTATATCAAATCAATAAAGCATTTGAAAACGTTATATTTAACTGATAAAAAAATAATTGAAAGGCTACCAAAGAAGTACCGCATAATGTTTAGGGTTGCAGGTTTCTTTAGAAGTGCAAGAGAGGCACACCGAGTAATTATTATGAAGGTGGATGAATAATAAAATAACGATTTAGCAAAGGGGTCAACATGTTCCATCAAATAACAGGTTGTTGCCAACATTCATCAGCATTAAGAATGATTAAATTGATGTATGACGTGCTGATGACCGTCGGCAATACGCGATCGTTATACGCAGTTCTGGGATCGGAACTATAAATACCATATGAAAGGAGATTTATATGAATTATTATATAATTACAGGAACCTCGAGAGGCTTGGGTGAAGCAATAGCAAGAAAATTGTTAAAGGAAGATAATTTTTTAATATGTATATCTAGGACTATAAATCATAATCTTGTGAGAACGTCGAAAGAGAATGGATATAAGTTATGTTATATTGAATTTGATTTGTCTAGAGTTGATAAACTTGATGAGATGATGACACAAATTTTTAAAAACATTAATATTGAAGATGCACAAAAAATTTGTTTGATTAATAATGCTGGAACAGTAGCGCCAATTAAAACTATAGGTGATAGTAGTGCGTCAGAAATTATAAATAGCTTTAATGTAAATACTATAGCTCCAGTATTAATAACTTCTAATTTCATCGTAATGTTAGAATCGTGTGGGTGTGAAAAGAGAATCATCAATATTTCTTCAGGAGCAGGGAAGAATCCTTATGATGGTTGGAGTTGTTATTGTAGTACTAAAGCTGCCTTGGATATGTTTACAAGATGTGTTGCCCTTGAGCAAGAAAAGGAAGAATTCCCAGTAAAAATAATATCATTTGCACCTGGAATAATTGATACCGACATGCAAAATGAAATAAGACAGGCTAGTATTAAATATTTTTCACAATTAGACAAGTTTATTGGGCTTAAAGAGAATGGATCTTTAATGTCAGTAGATTTTGTGGCAGATAAAGTAATTGATTTGTTAGATGACATAGAATTTATTCAAGGGGGCGTGATTGATATTAGGGATAACGACTAAAACGGTCGCCCAAACCTGCGTATAACAGGTTGTTATCAAAATTATCAGCATGACCTATTTCGAAATTGGGAGTTTTTAAGCTGATAACTTACAGGCAACACGTAAACGTTAGGCGACATTCTCTGATTCGAGATTAAAAAAATACCTAGCATATTACTGCTAAGTATTTGATATCATACAATTCGATGTACATGGAATGCTTTCAGAATATATGAATTCGGGATCTAAGTCTACGTCATGAGCCCACTCAATAGAATCGAAACTGACATGGACGCTATTGAATAAAAGGACATCTTTTAGTTGAGAATATATGCCCTTATCAAGATATGGTAACATATCAAGTAATCTGAAAGGCTTGGAAGTACAAACGTTGTTTCAGTATCTAGCATTATTGATGATGAAATAATCCTATCATCACCCAATACTGGATCAAAAATAATAAACCAATTTGGTTACATAAGTGCGAGTAATGTGTTGCCTGTTTAAATTGGTGTCCCAAGGCATCAATACAGTATACAAAAAAGACTGTTGGAAGGAAACGATACCATAATCCATATATAACATTGGTTGATATGATAAGTGAACGATGTTAAATATTTAAGGACTTTTGATAATTTCCGTGTACAACATCACATAACAATATGTTGCCAACATTCATCCGCATCAAGTTTAACAATGTCATAAGTAATTGAGCCGATGAACGTCGGTAACACGCAAACGTTATATGACAGTGCCAGCTAGTGCAGTTGCTTCGGGTGATATTGACTGACATAAGACTAAAAGAAATTATACCAATTGAATATATATCAATATTATGATAGAATATGCATATATAAAATATGGAGGTACATTTAATGCCGACGATTAGACCAAGTTCAGATTTAAGAAATAACTATAATGAAATTTCTACATTCTGCCATGAGAGTTCAGAACCAGTATATATAACAAAGAATGGCAAAGGTGATTTAGCGGTCTTAAGTATTGAGACTTTTGAACGCCTAGTAGGTAAGTTTGAATTGAGAAAGTTACTTGAGGAAGGAATGGAAGATATAAAAAATAAAAGAACACTTCCGATTGATGAAGCTTTTAATAAGCTCCGTAAGGGTATAACGCAATGAGTCGTTATAGTGTTCTTATCACAGAGAAAGCTATCAGTGACATGATGGATATAACAAGATATATTTCAAATGATTTACTTGAACCTTCATCAGCGGATAGGTTATTAGAAAAGTTTCAAGTTACTATCGCAGGATTATCAACGATGCCGAAAAAGCATGAATTAGTCAATGACGATTGGCTTGCACAAAGACATATAAGAAAGATATTTGTGGATAATTACATCATTTTTTACACAGTTGACGATAGCGAATTTATAGTCTATGTAATTAGGGTTCTTTACGGAAAACGAGACTGGATTAACTTGATATAAAACCATGGCATTTAAGTTATAGCATGTGGAAATTTCCGCTGGCACCATCATATAACAAAATGTTCCCTACATTCATCA
>PGZO01000008.1 GCA_002841375.1 Firmicutes bacterium HGW-Firmicutes-7
AAACAAACGATATAAGTTTATTTTTGGTCATCTGCTTTATTTTTAGTAAAAAAAGGAAGCATCGCTCGCTACTAAAAGTAGTTTTGCGACACCCCCTTCCTTCCAAAATCAGTGGGGGCACCCACTGATGGGCAAGCAAAGCTTGCGTTAGGTTACGAGCTCGTAGCGAATGCGAAGGGCGAGTATATCCCTTCAAAAGCAGCCAATGACTAGATACAATCATTGGCTGCTTTTTATTTATTCTTAATCTTCTTTTACTAAATTAACCTTAATTAATGTTGGTGCAGTAATCATTTCCGTATTTGGTACCAATGTGAGATTTAGCTTTAAATCACTTACGCCCGCACCTAATCCACTCAGAGATATAGAGGGGTTCAACGATACAATAGATATTTTATCTAAATCTGCTTTTGTTCCTCTAAAAGTAAGCACAATAGGTGTCGTATTTATAATTGCTGCTGTGTAATCTGGCTGCACATTAATTACACTAATGTCATTAGGTTCTATTGAAATTACCTTTTCCTCTAGTTTATCTATACTAAGTGTAATTGTTACAATTTTTTCTCCACTCATAATTGTGATATTCGGCGCTAATAACTCCTCCAGAGATACTTGCACGGTAAGATCCTCTGTTTGTCCTTCGAGATTTATGTTATTAATAATAATTGATTCAACTCCGCTAAGTATTTCATCTTTACCCATAACCGTTACATCATTAACGTTTATTTTAACTTCAGTTAAACGATAACCTGGTGCAACATTGTCTATTTGCTCAAATATTATTGGTAACGTTTTTTTCCTAAGAATTGGTACTGCTACCTGCACACGATCCACATTTGCCACAATGGTAGTAACCACATTGTTTTCTTTATCCATCGCTTGCGGTGTAGCGAATAAGGTAACATCCTTGTTTACGCCTTTAATGTTAATGGGAACTACAACACTAGTAACTAAATTAACTTGAGATTCTGGTCCTGTAATTTGTATTATGCTCGGTGTTATTGCAGGCTCTAACGCCACATAAGATTCACTTGGTTCTCCATCAAAATAATATTGAACTTCTTTTTGAACGGAAATAATATCTTCAAGCGCAATTTTCATGTCAGTGGGTCTCTTTTGCACAATTTGAATTCCATCTGGTACATCTATTTCAATATCTATTGCCCCCGTGATCGATACCTTTGACAAATCCACATAGGCCCTAATATCATCCTTCGTTAAACGGTCAACTATTTTTTTCTTTCCCCTTATACTTACACTGACTGTTTCTCCTTCTAAATACTCAATGGCTTTATTTTGCGTTGTAATTGCACTTGCATTTATCTTAACAACTTCTAAGTCATAGGATTTTGGAATAATTGGATCGTCATAATTCACAACAAGTAGCCACAAAAAAAATGCAGCAACAACAGATATGATTTTCCAACTTAATCTATTCGTTATCTTTTTTATCATTTTTATGTCTACCTTTCCATATCTTGAATTTGTTGACATCAACAATTTTCTTTTGAACATAAACCAATTTATTTTTTAAATAGTCGGTGTCTACATTCCTAATTAAATTCCCACCTAATGCCATAGAAATATAACCAGTTTCTTCGGATACAACGATAATTATACTATCTGTTACTTCTGTTAAGCCCACTGCAGCTCTATGCCTTGTTCCAAGTTCTTTACTTAGTGTCATATTTTCTGATAGAGGCAAATAGCAGGTAGCTGCAACAATTCTATTGTGTCTTATAATAACAGCACCATCATGTAACGGTGTGTTATGTTCGAAAATATTCACAAGCATTTGCTTCGATACTAAAGCATCAATCAAAATTCCTGTTCTTTCATACTCATCTAACTTAATATCCTGCTCTATTACGATTAACGCGCCTGTTTTAGCTTTTGACATTTCATTAATTGCCTTTAATAATTCTTCTATTATATCAATCGTTAATTTTTCTGCTCGATCTCTCTGCTCCTCAAAAATGTTAATTGAAGCAAAAAGATTTTTCCTACCTAATTGTTCTAACGCTTTCCTTAGTTCTGGTTGAAATACAATTAAGAGCGCTGTAATACCAACACTAATTGTATTAGCAAAAATCCATAGTATGGTATTTAGCTGAAAAATCATGGCTAAAATAGCGATCGCAAATAGCACAGCAATTCCTTTTACTAGCATCCATACTCGCGTTCCCTTTACCCACTTAATTATTTGATAAATCACAAAAGCAATCATACTAATCTCAATAATATCTTTGATTGTTATGATTGGTAATTGGTATGTAAGAAGTTTTAAATTTTGCCAGACCTCTGAAAATGTAAACACAGGTAACACCTCTTAACTTTTACTTGATTTTAGTTATCGCTTTTTCTGTTCTTGTTATTTTAACCTTTGGTATCGCCTTCACAAAGTAATAGTAAGTTTCATCTTCAAACTGCACTTTCTCTGTCCGAGGATAGTGAAGGGAGAATCTCATAAACTGAGCAACGGAACATATAACTGCAGCTACTATGCTCCCGAGAAGAACATTTATAATAGAAATATCTGCCTTTAATATAAGAATTCCTACTATAAATCCAAGTATATTTACTGTAGCGCCAGCGCCAATTGCAATGTACCATACATAATCATATTCTAAATTGCTTACAATATACGTAACTAATAGTACCGCTGCAAATACAATTATAGTTAGTAATATACTTGTATCTGTTACCATAATATTAACCATATGCTTATACATTAGCATGATCGTTTGTGGCATATCGTATAAGGATTCTGATTGAAGCTGCAACAATCCAGGTATATATATTGAAAACTTATAAGCTAAAACACCCGTACATACCGCTACTATTGCAGTTGGACCAAAGAATAATCCTGCAAATATTGGCGCGATGTACCCTACCTTAAGTACAAATAAGAGAGGGACTATAATAACAAAATAGGCCATCTTTGGATAGATTCTTATAAATAGCAAGTAAATAATCAACATACAAACTGCTAATATAAGTGTTGCTTCTAAAGATATGGCCACCAATTGAAAACTTATAAAAGCAATAGCCAATAATACAACCCAACTTCCTGGTATAAAAATAGAAATTGTTGCTAATAATAGCATCATTAAAAATTCACCCATTGATAACTGATCGCTTAAAGATTTATTTAGCAAACCCAAAACACTAAAGAAAATTAAAAATTTCCCAATGGGAACAATGGCTTTCTCAAATTTAGTATAAAAACTAATGATCATTTCTTTTATTTCAAATAGTTTTGACATTTGTATTCTCCCTTACTGCTCCAATTGGATTTTCTCTAAATCCTGAAGTAATTTCTCGTATTCTTTAATTCTTTCTTTGGACTCCATGTATTCTTTATTATAATTCATTGTCGATAATATTGTATACCCTACGATGAATAAAACCCATACAATTATATATTTAATGCCCAAATGAATGAGTGTATACGTTGTTGTAGTAGTAAGGCTATCCATAACTGTGCTAGAGAACTCTATACTAAATAGAATAATTAATGCAAAAGTTACGCTGAGTTGCATTTTGAAGTTTTTTAAAGATACATAATCCTTTTGATAATATTGGGCTTTCATAATGTCATTTTTGCCGTGTTTCTTTTCATAAACAGCAATATGCGTCATAATCCTAACCTTTTCTTTATCAATCATGAACTCACCTCTTTATTTAGCGATTAAGCCTTCCCTACTATAGCGATTGCCTGAATTCCATAACAACCATTCATCAAGTCCTGCATCATACGCTCCCTGAATTTGTTTTCTAATTGCTTCGCCATCATAGGTCATATAATTGCCCGCTCCAAGGTATGATGCAGTAAATGACTGCAACCAAGGACGTACAATTGGCTTGTTCTCTCCTTCAGTTATTAGGTCTAATACCTTGTTAGAATCTTGCATTGAACCATAGATTATTTCATATGGAAATAAGTCTGGTGGCTGTGATGCAGGTATCCCATAATAACCTCTTCCATAATGAGAAGGATATACCATAGGACAGATTACGTCAAGTCTTTTTGCCATTTCTAGATAATTTTGTCCAATCATATTCGCATCGATCTCACTAACTATTATCGTTCCAAAAACATCTGCTGATATTTTAACGTCATAAGGTTCCAGCTCTTTTTTTGCATACTCTAAAAAGTGCAAAATAACATCAGTTCTAGTTATTGACGGATCAATTTCGCCGCCAAAATCAGCTCCTTCTAATGAATGTGTTGCTTCAAAACGTATATAGTCAAACTGAATTTCCTTAAAGCCTGATTTTGCGGCTTCCTTTGCTACGTCAATGATATACTTCCAAGAATCCTCATTGTATGGGCTAATCCAGGAAACATTTTTATAATGAAACAAGCTTCCATCTTTGTTCTTAATGGCATACTTCGTAACATGACTTGATAAATATGGGTCCTTAAAGGCTACAATTCTTGCAATAGGATATATATTATTATCGTACAACTTATCCATTACTTCGTCAATATTTTTTATTGCATAATATTCTGCACCGATTTCATCAGCCAATGGTACATCCATATCATAAGTAATATATCCATTGTCATTTTTCACATCAATTACAAAAGCATTGATTACCGTTTCATTGGCAAGATTAATTAGATTATCAAGTGATGCTTGAATACCAGCCGTATTTGCCGTCAAAAAAATCCCTCTAATCGGTTCCCTAATTGAATAATCAACAGAGATCGTATTATCAACAATCATAAAGTCGTTCAAATCAACGACCGCACCAGACTTTTTCAAAATATCAAAATTAAGTTCTTCACCCGAACCTATATATCTATACAAAAAAGCAATTACTACAATACTAATCCCACAACAAAATAAAATCAACCAACCTTTAACTGCACGTCTATTAATATCTTTTCCTTTTTTTTGAGCTTTAAGCTTTTCATGATGCTCAATTTTATCTAGTTTCTCTTTTAGCGTTTTTCTGTCCATTGTGTTTCACCCCGTATGAAAAATATAATGTGTCATTTCATTACATGTTCTTTATTATATCACATCAATTGACGCTTTTCGACAGTTATTATTATAAAATGATTTAACCTTTATTATTATGTACAGAAACTTAAGAATCAATGTGATGCAACATACGACAATCTATGTAATACTTGTTTATTCAACAAATAATTCCATAGGATTTTTTTCTTAAAACAAAAGTAGGACAAGAAAATCGGCTGCGTCGATTAAAATCCTCGTTACACATCTACCGCTTTTCCAATTACTTATGCAGAACTTTCCTAGCAAATAAAAAAAGCCTTGCATTAAATGCAAAGCTTTTGTATCAATTTATTTATTTTTCATCGTTGGAAATAATAATACATCTCTAATTGAGTAAGAGTCTGTAAGCAGCATAATCAAACGATCAATGCCAATTCCAAGTCCACCAGTTGGTGGCATACCATACTCAAGCGCTGTTAAGAAGTCTTCGTCAATCATATTGGCTTCTTCGTCTCCTGCAGCTCTTAATGATTCTTGATGTTCGAAACGACCTCTCTGATCAATCGGATCATTTAGCTCCGAAAAAGCATTTGCAAACTCTCTCTTTGTAATAAATAGCTCAAATCTTTCTGTATATTCAGGTTGATCCGGCTTTCTCTTCGCAAGAGGAGAAATCTCTACTGGATGGTCCATAATAAACGTTGGTTGAACTAAGTGATGTTCTACAAAGGCTTCAAAGAATATGTTAATGACATCTCCTTTTTTCAAATGCGCTTTAACTTCAATATTTTTATCTTTTGCTATTTTTTTAGCTTCCTCATCATTCTTAACTTGATCAAAATCTATACCTGTAAACTTCTTAACAGCTTCAACCATCGTTAAACGTTCAAAGGGTTTACCAAGATCGATTTCAATGTCATCGTAAGTAACTATTGTCTTACCCAAAACCTTATTCGCTAAATATTTGAACAACTCTTCTGTTAAATCCATCATACCATGATAGTCTGTATATGCCTGATATAACTCAAGCAGTGTAAATTCTGGATTATGTCTAACTGAAAGACCTTCATTTCTAAATACCCTTCCCATCTCATATACACGATCAAATCCACCAACAATTAATCTTTTTAAGTACAATTCTAAAGAAATACGCATATGAACCTTCATATCAAGTGCATTATGATGTGTAATAAATGGTCTAGCAGCTGCGCCACCAGGTATATCTATTAACATAGGTGTTTCTACTTCTAAAAAATCTTTACCATCTAAAAAAGCTCTAATTTCCTTTAAAATCTGTGAACGTTTTATGAAAGTGTCTTTTACTTCTGGATTAACTATAAGATCTAAATATCTCTGACGATATCTAACATCTGTGTCTTTTAATCCATGAAACTTTTCGGGTAATATTTGTAGACTTTTTGATAAAAGTGTAATCTTCTCTGCTTTAACAGATATTTCACCCTTTTGTGTTCTAAATACCTCACCCTTAATTCCAATAATATCTCCAAGATCATAATGCTTAAAAACAGAATAATCCTCTTCTCCAATTCCATCCTTTTTAACATAGGATTGGATTTGTCCACTTTTATCTTGAATATGGCAGAAAGATGCTTTACCCATAATTCTTTTTGTCATAATTCTTCCTGCTACCGTCACAACTTGACCTTCAAGGACTTCAAAATTTTCAAAAATATCCTTTCCAGTATGTGAGACTTCAAATTTTGTCACTTCAAAAGGGTCTTTTCCTTGTTCTTGAAGCTCCTTAAGTTTAGTTCTTCTGATTTTAAGCAGTTCGTGTATATCCTGTTCTTCAACTTGATTATTATTATCTGACACCTTCAAACACTCCTTTATTTCAACTTATCTGTGTATTTCTAGAACCTTAAACTTTAAGGATCCTGCTGGCGTATTTACTATAGCTTCTTCCCCTACGGAAAGTCCAAGTAAAGCTTCTCCAACTGGTGATTCATTTGATATTTTACCTAATAGAGGCGCAGACTCAGCTGAACCTACAATGGCAAAATCCACTTCTTCATCTAGATCACAGTCAAACAATCTAACTTTACAACCAATATTAATCGTACTCAAATCAACTTCATCTTCATCTATTACTTCCACATTTTTAAGCATTTTTTCTAGATGCGCAATTCTCGCTTCTATTGATCCTTGTTCATCTTTTGCCGCATCGTATTCTGCATTTTCAGATAAATCACCTTGGGCTCTTGCTTCCTTAATGATTTCAGCAATTTCTTTTCTTTTTACAACTTTAAGATTCTGTAATTCTTCTTCAAGATCTTTTAAACCGCTGTACGTGAGTATAATTTTTTTTTCTGCCATTCTCCTGCACCTTCCTATTTCTTATTCTATTATAACATTAACCCCATATTATACAGCACATAAATGCATAATTATTCTTGCTATTATAACGTAAACTATTTTTATTGTCAAGCTAATTAATCCTCTAAGACTTAAGTTAGAAGTGGATTAACTCGAATTTTACAGGGTATTTTTTTAGTACCTTATCAATTCTATCCTTAACATTATTTCTATAACCATGTAAGTACATATTTTTAAGTGCTAGGTCACTGTTTAATATTATTCCTAGCAACAAGTCTGAGCTCCATTTTTGGTCTAGATAATAAGAATCAAATGTATTAATAATACATAGATCCTTTCTCTTGATTTTTGTATTGAGCAATACTTCCTCATCAGAAAAAAAATCAATTAATACAGCATTTGCTTGGTAACAGTAAAAAAGTTTATCATGATCCTTATTACACTGAATGACCAGATCACCTTCAATTTCTTGTCTAAGTCGCTTATCTTTAACTTGAATTGCTAAACCAGTTTCTTCATATATTTCAGCAAGCTTTTTTTCATAACGTGAGGGGGTTTCAGTTACAAGTGTCAATGAATTCATATCATACGCAGCATGGTCTAATACAAACTCAACATCTGTAGATGCTCCATCTACAATAACGTATCTAATCTCTTTAGATGGTTTATTAATCTCCTTTTTTGCTTCTTGAATGATTTCATTAATATAGAGCAAACCTAATGTGCCCCCTATGGAAACCGCAAGGTTAAATTGATGCCTATATTTTTTTAGCGTGCTATCTAAAACCAAAATATCAATATCATAATTTATTAGATGTTGATTAAATGACTGAATAATACTAGTTATGTAATCTTCATCTTCTTTCTTCGTCGGTTTGATAATAGGTATTTTTATATAATATCCTGGAATGTTAGCATATGAAATCTCTTCTATTGTATTTGGAAACTTTTTAATCAAATGTTTTTTTATCATTTTATCAGTACAAAACCTAATGAGCGGATTTCCTAACGGTATTTCATTAATTTCTTCAAAGCAGTCAACATAGGCATACCTTTTTTGCATACTACCACCTTTTTTAATATTTACTATAATCTATTGCTTACAAGGTTGTATTATACACATAGTGCATCAATTTGCCTTTTCAAACCATCAAAGCTTTCTACTTGATTGATTTGATGCCTTATCTTGGAAGAGTTCTTCATACCTTTTGTATACCAAGAAATATGCTTCCTCATTTCTCTAACACCTATATATTCTCCCTTTAGTTCAATTAATAGTCTTGCATGTCTCATAATGGTAGAAACTACTTCTTCGGTAGAAGGTTTTTCTATTATTTCAAAGGTTTCTAAATAATGTAATATTTCTCTAAAAATCCATGGATTTCCTTGGGCACCTCTAGCTACCATAATACCGTCACAACCTGTCATATCTATTATCTTTTTTGCATCTATTGCACTAAATATATCTCCATTTCCTATTACAGGAATAGATACTGCTTTTTTTACTTGTCGAATAATATCCCAATCGGCTTTACCTGTATAGTATTGTGCCCTTGTTCTACCATGAACAGTTATTGCTTTTGCACCATTTGCTTCTGCAATAAGCGCCACTTCAACTGCATTAATAGAATTTTCATCAAAGCCCTTTCGTATTTTAACAGTAACTGGCTTTTCTACTTTATCTGTTATTGCTCTAACTATTTCGCCTATAAGTTTAGGCGTTCTCATTAAGGCTGAACCTTCACCATTGTTTACAACCTTTGGTACAGGGCAGCCCATATTTACGTCAAAAACAGAAATAGCATCACTATCAATTCTTTGTGCCATTTCTGCAAGTACTTTGGGATCACTCCCAAATAGTTGAACACCTACCGGTCCTTCAGCTTTATCTGTTTGTAATAAAAGCTCTGTTTTTGGATTCTCATACATTATAGCCTTAGCACTTACCATTTCAGTATAAACCAAACTACAGCCTTGTTCTTTGCATAAAAGTCTAAAGGGCATATCTGTTACGCCAGCCATTGGTGCTAATAATACCTGGTTGCTCAATTCTAGCTTTCCGATATTCATGTGATCACCTTGGAACTGTTGAAATTTCTTCAATTGCTTCAACAATCTTTTCCCAATTTAATAATTTACCACTTCCTATATCACCACAGGCTAACCTTCCTACTTCTGTATCTAGTATTTCATAACCATGGCCTTTTAATACGTTAACATTATTTTGGACAATTGGATTCTCCCACATAGCTACATTCATGGCAGGTGCAATTACAACTGGAGCTCTTGTAGCCATAACTGTAGTTGTTAACATATCATCTGCTAATCCATTTGCTATTTTACCAATCACATTTGCAGTTGCTGGGGCAATTAAAAATACATCTGCCAACTTCGCTAAAGAAATATGTTCTGTATCCCACTTATCTACTTCATCAAACATCTGTATGGCAACACGATTATTAGAAAGCGTTTGAAAGGTTAAAGGTGTTATAAATTTTGTTGCATTTTCTGTCATAATAACATGTACCTCATAGCCCTTTTTCACCAAGGCGTTAACAATTTCAACTGCTTTATAGCAAGCAATGCCACCTGTAACGCCAACGACAACATTCTTTTTCATTTTTCTACACTCCTTTAAGCATTTGATAAATAATTGCTTTTGCGATGTTTTTCTTTCCTTCGTATCTACCAATTACTTCTTTATTTTTTATGAGTAGTCCAATATGATTTCCTTCTATAATGCTTTGCAAATCATTTGCTAGCACCAAATCACATTTATCTTTTTCCTCTAACAGACTTGCGGCTTCAATTAACTCGTCTTCCGATACGTTCTTAAGCAGTTTAAAACCTACTAAAAACAAATCCTTGTTATACTCCTTTAAAATTGAGATAATCTTGGAAGTTTTCTTTAGCGTCAATATCAGATCTGTTTTAGAAGATACCTTTTTCTCTTGATTAATTGTCTCTTTTGGATTGTTAATGATATCTTCAATTAGTTCTATCCAGTTCTCTTTAGGCGCATCATGAAGCTTATTGCTAATTTCTTCAGCTATTGTATGAATGGGTATAAGATGCTTCGTTGTAAAATCCGAAACCGCCATACAGTGTATGAAAAAATCAATTTTTTGCTTAGAAAATATGTCCAATATTACCTGTAGGACACTGTCTGTATTTGTAACGTCATAGAACGCTACACGATTTAATGCTTCTTCATCTAATTCTGGCTTAATCGCTGTAGTAGAAGCAATATAGTGAATTCTATAGTCAATTATTTCATTTTGTTCCATATACATAATTGCTTCATCACATAGAAATGTGCCTAGCAATCCTGTACTTGTATTTGTAATTTTTCTTACTTCGTCAATGTCCTCTATTGTACCTCCAGCTGTAATAACCATATTAATCATTCATTTTCTCTCCTATTACTCCATTTTACCATGAATTTCTCCATGTTTTATATCAATAATTTTATTTTTTTCGTTTAAAATTAATACGTTAGGCTCGAAACTTTTCGCTTCCTCCGGTGTCATCATCGCATAGGCAATAATAATGACCTTATCTTTTGGTTGAGCTAATCTTGCTGCTGCACCATTTAAGCAAATGGCACCACTTCCATATTCCCCTTCAATTGTGTACGTTTCAAAGCGCTCTCCATTATTAATATTTACAACTTGAACCTTTTCTCCACATAAAATACCCGACTTTTCCATTAACTCTTTGTCAATTGATATACTACCAACATAATCAAGATTGGCATCAGTCACTATTGCTCTATGAAGCTTGGCTTTAAACATAGTTATTAACATAAAATTCACCTCCATTATTAACGACTATTGATATTTCTTGTGTTTAGCTATCAATAAATACATTATCAATTAATCTGGTTTTTCCGAATTTAACGGCTACTGCAGCTAGTGCCTGTTTCTTGATCTCTTTAATTTCATCAAGTGTTTGGGCATCTAGTATTTCAACGTAATCAATTTGTGCTAAGGGTTGTGCTTCTATTGTTTCTTTTATAAAAGCTTTTAAGTCTGTAACCTTCGTATTTCCTTGCTTACATTTTTTTTGTGCCTCAGCCAGTGCTAGATTTAACACCAATGCCTGTTTTCTTTCATCTTGGTTTAAGTATACATTCCTTGAACTCATTGCAAGACCATCTGCTTCCCTAACGATTGGACATACAACGATATCAACCTTCATATGTAAATCTCTCACCATTTTTTTAATAACTATAACCTGCTGTGCATCTTTTTGTCCAAAATACGCTCTATCCGGCATAACAATATTGAATAAAATATTTACTACTGTTGTAACGCCTTTAAAATGATTTGGTCTTGATGCTCCGCATAGTTTCTTCGTAATGTCACCATCAACCACTGCAAAGGTTGATGCACCTTTTGGATAAATATCCTCTACCTCCGGATTATAAACAATATCCGCACCCGCTTCTTTTGCTATTTTATAATCCCGCTCAATATCTCTGGGATAACGATCAAAGTCTTCATTGGGTCCAAACTGAGTAGGATTAACAAATACACTTACAACGACAATGTCGTTTTCTTCTTTCGCTTTTTTAATAAGTGATAAATGTCCATCATGTAAATAACCCATCGTAGGAACAAAACCTACTGTTTGCATTTTATTATCTTTTGCTTTCTTTAAGCTATTTATTAAATCTTCGTTACTAGTTATTAGACACATTTCAGTTCCTCCCTTTAATATAACTTACTTAGCACCGAGTCCTCAATGGAAAATGCATGCTTTGCCTCTGGGAATTCAACTGATTTAACTTCATTCGCATATTGTTTTACAGCTTCCTTAATAACTTCTGATAAATTAGCATATTGCTTAACAAATTTAGGTGATAGGTCAGAATACATACCTAGTAAATCATTGGTTACAAGAACTTGACCGTCACAATATTTTCCTGCTCCAATACCTATTGTTGGAACATTTACAGATTCAGTAATAATTTTAGCTAAATTCTCTGGTATTGCTTCTAATACAATTGCAAAGACTCCTGCTGTTTCTAACGCCTTCGCATCTTCTATAAGCTTTTGAGCTTGCTCTACATGTCTTCCCTGCACCTTGAAACCTCCAAAAACATTTACTGATTGAGGCGTTAGCCCAATATGACCCATTACCGGAATTTGAGCAGCTCTTATTGCTTTAACCTTATCAACTACTTCTATACCACCCTCAAGCTTTACAGCTTGAGCCTTACCTTCTTGAATGATTCTTCCAGCATTTCTAATAGATTCCTCTACTGAAATATGATAGGATAAAAATGGCATATCCCCAATAATCATTGCATTTTTAACCCCTCTAGCAACTGCACGACAATGATAAATCATATCGTCAACAGTTACTTCTAATGTTGAATTATACCCTTGCACAACCATTCCAAGAGAGTCACCAACTAGTATGGATTCTATTCCTGATTCATCGAGTATTTTTGCCATTGAATAATCATACGCTGTAAGCATAGTAATTTTTTCTTTTTTTCCCTTTGCATTTAAAAATGATGTAACTGTAAAATTTTTACTCATTATAAACTCCTCCTTCAAATAATCTCATTAACATTTCAATTTGCTCTTCTGACTTACTATCTTTAATCATCTCTAGCGTTTTTAGTCCCATAAATTTATAAAATTCCTTTTCTTGCGGTAAGTTGTCACCAATTGCTGCTATATGATTTTTAATTGTCACTTCATCGCCTCGTTGAATTGGCCCTGTTAGTGCATTTTTTGTATCTTTTAATTGTATATTATTAAGTGTTCCCATTATGAGCGGTCGTGTTGCTTCAAGTATTTTTTTTCTGTCTAGGCCCGCTTGTTGAAATAAATTCAAGGCTACGTCTATAAGCGTAATTAAATAGTTAGACATTATACATGCTCCTGCATGATATAGTGCTTTTCCTTCTTTTTCTATAATAAAACAGGAATTACCTGTCCTATTAAATATTTTTTTAATCAAAGCCCTCTTTTCTTGATCACCTTCGATTGTAAATACCGTAGCTTTAAGTTCTTCAACAGCAGTTTCTACTTGAGCAAAAGCTTGTAATGGGTGAATGGAATAAATAAAGCAACCCCTTTCTTTAAGTCCAGCTAATATTTCTGATGAATGTGCTCCACTTGCATGGGCAATTATTGTACCTTCTGAAACACACTTAAGCGCAGCTAATTGATGACCAATCTCTTCAATGGAATCATCATTTGTAGTAATCCAAATCATATCTGACTCAACAGCTAGTTCTTCTAAGCTCCTAAAGGGAATACTTCCGGTCAATTCTCCTGCATTTGTGGCTGAAGCGTAGCTTTTACTATAATAACCGCTGATTATAAAGCCCTTATTCTTTAAATACAATCCTAATGATGTTCCAACCTTACCTGCACCAATAAAAGACATCCTCATTTTCTTCACCTCTTTTCAACTAAAAAAGCCCTTTCATCTGTTTTATCCAAACGAAAAAGGCACATTTTAAAAATGAATGAAAAGAATTTGTGCTGTCTTTGTCGTTTTGATCAAAGCAGGTTATATAATAAAAATACTGCTAGTATGGCTCTAAATAGATGCCATCGTTATTTCTTTAAATTTTTTTCGTAAATAATCTTTAATCCTTTAAACGTTAAGTCTGGATCATATATATCAATTGCATCTGTTTCGTCAACAATAATTCTTGCTAACCCTCCAGTTGCTATTACTTTCATTTCCATTGCTAATTCTTCTTTTATTTTCTTAACAATGTATTCAACTTGACCAATATACCCATATACAAGCCCTGCTTGCATACTTGTAATTGTATTTCTAGCTAGAATACTATCTGGCTTCTTAATTTCAACCTCTGGTAGTTTAGCTGCTTTTTGCCATAATGCATTGGCACTTATTTTGATTCCCGGTGATGTTACACCTACTTCAAAAGTAGCCTTATCGGTAACAACATCATATGTAGTTGCTGTTCCAAAATCAATAACAAGTGTTGGACCACCATAAGTATAAAATGCACCTGCTAAATCAACAATTCTGTCAGCCCCAACATCCTTGGGTGCTTCTGTATTAACTGAAATACCAGTCTTAATACCTGGACCAACGATAATTGGCTCTTTCTTCATGTATTTCTTAATACCATTGTTAAAGGAATACATGATGGTAGGTACCACTGATGAGATAATCGTATCCTTTATCATCTCCGTTTCTATTCCTCTGTTCTTTAGCCAAGAAATGATGAATAATCCATATTCATCTGAAGTTCTTGGGGTTTTGGTAGTCATTCTAAAGCTTCCTAAAAGATTATCTTTTTCATAAACACCAAGTGTAATATTCGTATTTCCTATATCAACAACAAGTAGCATTGTTATCCTCCTGTTCTCGTTCCTTTCAGATACAAGACATTTGATTTCTTATTTAAGATTATAATGTCAACAGTAAGTTATTCTAATTCTACTTTTTACACTATACCCATTTATTATATTATAGCAGATACAAATAAGGAATTAAAGTGTTTCTTCACCCAAATAAAATACCTTGAAGTATGTCTCTAATGCTTCCCATAACTCTTTCTTATCTATTTGAAGCTTTTTAACCTTAAGGTGACTGCCTATATCATCGTATAATACATCCTCTTCATCGGCAGAAGCTTCAATTAGAAGTGTTCCGTCCTCATCAAATAAAATCGTAATAATTCCGCCGACGTCAGCGGTATGCATTACACAAATAACCTTTAGTTCATCTTTAATGCTTTGAGGTAGTTGTTCAAACTCATCGTTAAAATAATACTTTTTATCATAGGTACTTGCTGCTGCTAGCACAATAGTTTCTTCGTACATATTGGCTCCCTTCGCTAATATATTTTAAGACCTCTTCTAGTCTACATAACCATATAAACCTCGAACTGATACCTCTCCAGCATTAATGATCATTTCTTCACCATTCTCTAATCCTATTAACAGTGCTCCTTCTTCTGTAACTCTGATGGCATTGCCAATAATGTTTTGATCCTTACCTTCTACTTTGACCCCTTTCCCCACATTAATACATTGATTGTTAAAGCTATCAATCATAAATTGTAGGGACTCTTCTTTTAAAAATTGATGATACAACTGTTCAAACTCTTTTATGATTTGAATAATTAATCCTTTACGTGGATAGATCTTGCCACCTTCTAAGCTTAAGGAGGTAGCAACCTCTTGAATTTCCTCTTCAAATTGTTGATTATTCACATTAATGCCAATACCAATGACTACATAGTTTACAAAATCCATCTCTGAACTCATCTCAGTTAGTATGCCACATATTTTCTTATTTCTAATCACTAAATCATTTGGCCACTTAATCTGACTATTTAATCCTGTTATTTGACCTATCGCCCGTTGAACTGCTAACCCAGCAACTAAAGTTATCATAGAAGCATTTATAGGCTTAATTAAAGGTCTCAATAGGAGAGACATATATATACCTGCGCCCTTTTTAGACACCCATTGTCGCCCTCTTCTTCCTATACCAATCGTCTGTTCCTCTGAAAGCAAAAGAGCTGTATAGCTATTACCCTCCATTGCCTTCCTTTTTGCTTCTTTATTCGTGGAGTCAATCGATTTATATACAAAAACTTGTTCCACTAATTTCTTGCTTCCAAGTAACTGTTCAATTTCATATGCATCTAACTGATCTGGTTGCATTGTTAGTCTATACCCTTTGTTTGTTACAGATTCTATACAGTAGCCTTCGCCTCTAAGCTTATTAATGTTCTTCCAGACTGCCGTTCTAGAAACGCCAAGGGTATGACTCATCTCTTCACCTGAAAGGAATTGCTCAGCATCTATTAACAGCTTTAACACTTTTTCTTTCATATTCTCCACATCCACCTTGTTTATCTTTACTTTCCAGCTGTCGCAACCATTACTGCCTTAATTGTATGCATTCTATTTTCTGCTTGATCAAAAATAATCCTTGCATGCTTTTCAAATACCTCTTCTGTTACTTCATTTCCTTTCACCGCTGGTAAACAGTGCAAAAATATTGTATTATCTTTTTCAGTCTTTGCCATAAGCGTTGCATTCACTTGATATGGTTTTAATAATTTAACTCTTTCAGCTGCTTTATCTTCTTCACCCATTGAACACCATACATCGGAATAAATTATATCAGCACCCTTTACACACGCTAAGTCTTCTGATAATGTTATAGTCGAACCCGATAATTCTGCATATTCTTTGCATGATTTCATCAAATTTTCTTTTGGCCATAATTCTTTAGGCGCAAATAATGTGTAATGAATACCCATCTTGCTACATCCAATCATTAGGCTATTGGCCATATTATTTCTACCATCACCTGCATAAACAAACGTCAACCCTTTCAGCGTTCCAAACTGTTCCTTTATGGTCATTAAGTCTGCTAGAATTTGAGTTGGGTGGTAATCATCTGTCAAACCA
Organism: Firmicutes bacterium HGW-Firmicutes-7; assembly: GCA_002841375.1. Classification (GTDB taxonomy): domain Bacteria; phylum Bacillota; class Clostridia; order Lachnospirales; family Vallitaleaceae; genus HGW-1. The sequence goes on from PGZO01000008.1 coordinate 16,742, forward strand.
TTCCATACTGGTACACCACTATATTGTGCTAATTTCTCAACAGTATCTTGACTGAATCCTCTAAACTGGATACCATCAAACAGGCGTCCTAGTACTCTTGCAGTATCCATCACAGATTCTTTATGTCCTAATTGAATGTCATTTTTTCCTAAGTATTCTGGATGACCTCCTTCATCTACACAACCGACAGTAAAGGCACATCTCGTTCTTGTTGAAGGCTTTTCAAATATCAGAGCAACATTTTTGCCACAGAGCAAATCACCCCTAATGCCCATTCTCTTCTTAGCCTTTAAGTCCATAGCAAGCTCTAATAAATAGTCGATTTCTTGAGGACTAAAATCCTTAAGCGTTAATAAACTTCTTCCCTTTAAATTAATTGACATATTTTCACCTCTGTATATTTATTCAATATTAATAATATTTATTCTATTACTAACCGCCTTATTTGTCAAGAGGCTTCTCATCAGATCGAATAGGAATAAAAACATCTGATTCCTTTTCACTTAAATATTCCTTTTCAGCTTTTATTGCTAGTTCTTCAAATAATTCTTGTGCATTAATAACGGGCTTTCCACGTCTATCAATACGGTGATAAACATTGCTTTGATCCTTAATTTTTGACTTTACTACATCGGATATTAAAATATTTAAATCATTTTTAATACGTACTTTGATTTTTTCATCCTCTATCGGAAAAAGAAGCTCTACTCTTCGGTTGAGGTTTCTTGGCATCCAATCTGCACTAGATAAATAAATCTCCTCTTGGCCTCCATTTAGAAAGTAGAAAATTCTAGTGTGCTCTAAATATTTCCCTACAATACTTCTTACTGTAATATTTTCACTTACATCTGGAATTCCAGGTATAAGGCAACATATGCCTCTAATAATAAGTTCAATTTGAACACCAAACCCCGATGCTTTATATAATAATTCAATTAACTCTGCATCGCATAAGGCATTCATTTTTATAATTATTTTTGTTTGTTTTCCTTCTTTTGCTATTTCACATTCTCTCTCTACAAGATAAATAAATGCCTTTCTAAGTCCAGTTGGAGCCATTGTAATTTTATGAAGCTTTGGTGGATCTGAATACCCAGATAAAGTATTAAAAACAGCTGATACATCTGCACCAATTTTTTCATTACAAGTAAACAAGCCCATATCCGTGTACAATTTTGCAGTAATATCATTGTAATTTCCTGTACCAAGATGAATGTATCTTTTAATACTTCCTTCTTCCTTTCTCACAACAAGTGTAACCTTACTGTGTGTTTTCAAACCAACAAGCCCATATATAACATGACACCCCGACTCTTCAAGTTTTCTAGCCCATTGAATATTGTTTTCTTCATCAAAACGTGCCTTAAGCTCAACAAGCACCGTCACTTGCTTTCCAGCTTCTGCCGCCTCAGCTAATGCTTTTACAATTGGAGACTGCCCGCTCACTCTATAAAGTGTTTGTTTAATGGCAAGCACTTTTTTATCTTTTGAAGCCTTTTTAATAAATTCAATCACGGGTTCAAAGGTTTCATATGGATGTGATAGAAAAACATCTTCTTCACTAATAACCTCAAAAACATCCTTATCTCCTAGTAATTCCTTAGGCATTCTAGGCTTATAGTCTTCAAACTTTAATTTTTCAAAGCCCTTTAACATATACATTTTCATAAGAAAGGTGAAGTCAAGGGGTGCATCAATATAATAAACATCCTTCTTATGCATACTAAGAGATTCAACAAGTATTTTAACCAATCTCTCATCCATATCGTGCTGTACTTCTAGCCTAATAGCTTCTCCCCATTTTCTTTTCTTAATAGATTTCTCTATTTCGAGTAGTAAATCATGTGCTTCCTCTTCATCAATTAATAAATCAGAATTTCTAGTGATCCTATACGGATAAGCATAGAGCACATTATGTCCAACAAATAATCTTTGGATGAACTTCTTAATAATATTTTCCATCAAAATATAATTTGTTACCCCATTATGTTCACTAGGCATTTTAACATATCGTGGTAGCACTGACGGAACTTGTACTGTAGCAAAAACTTCCTCTTTATTTTTTGAAAGTATGGCTGCGATATTTAAGCTCTTATTTAAAATAAGCGGAAACGGCCTACTTGAATCTACTGCTAAAGGGGTTAAAATAGGATATAAAATATCCGTAAAAAATTCTTCTAGAAACTCATTTTCACTTGCATTTAACTGTTCAATTTCTTTAATGAAAATACCAGCCTTTTTAAGTTGTGGTACCAAAGTCTTTTTAAAATGACGTGCTTGTTCTTCCATCATTTTATGTACTCGTTCAGAAATAGATTTAAGAATCTCTTTAGGTGTTAAACCTGAAAAGTCTTCTTTGTCATAATCAACATTCACCTGCTCTTTTAACGAAGCGACTCGTACCATATAAAATTCATCTAAATTAGAACTCACTATGGATAAGAATTTTAATCTTTCAAATAGTGGGTTTTCATTATTCTCTGCTTCATCTAACACTCTTTGGTTAAATTCTAGCCAGCTCAGTTCTCTATTTTCATAATATTTGGGATTATTTAGTTGAATCTGCTTCATATGTCACCTACTCTATATCTTTTTTTACTTTTAATATTGGGGTAATGCCAAAAACCTCTTGAAAAAATACTGCATTCACTTTAAATTCCCACTCTTCTAATAGTGTCTTATCATTTGCAGCAGCCCTTACTATTAACTCTTTATCTTTAAGCTTAACTGATTGAATAATGATCTTTTGCTTATGACTTCTGTCCAGCGAATTAGCAAGCTTTAATATTGCTACCAGTTTAGATACCAACACCCGATCCTTTTCTGATAAAAGCTTAAAACTTTGGTGTTGCTCTGGGACCTGAATACTATGATACCGTGATACATTCGCAACAAGCTCAATTTGCTCTTTTGAAAGTCCGAAAATTTCAAGAGAACAAATGATATTGTACGAGTGCAAATAATGCTGATCAATGCCTATAAATTTACCGATATCATGTAGAATTGCTGCACATATAAGAAGAACGCGTTCATTCTCAAGTCCATGTAATTTTTTCAGCTTATCAAATAGAATTAATGCATTCTTTTCAACTATTTCTGAATGTTCTTTATTGTACTCAAATTTTTCAGCAATAACTCTCGCATTCGTAATAATATCAGCAATCGCCTTATCTTTTTTATTGAGTTTATTCAAGTCTTCATAAATATCTCTAATAATACCATCATTCAAAGAAATATTAGGAATTATTATACTATCTGATTCTATAAAATCTAAAAATTTATTAAATAACATCATAGAAGGTATTAATATTTCTGCACGTTCTTTTTTAATAGAATATTCGACACTTAATTCTTCTGCAGACTTACTCGATATATCTGTTAAGAGCTTCGTAAAATTGCTCTTATTCATATTTTCTTGATAAGATGAAGTATAGTCTTTTGGACTCAATAGCTTTTTAATGCTACTCATTTCACCGCCAACAGCTATAAAATGTTGATAAGAAATTTCTCTCTTGAAAATTTCCAAACCTTCTAAGTTAACATTAATATATTCATCTAATATTTTATTGTAATTCAATGTTTCATTCTCAAGAGCACCAATGATTTCTTTAATTCTTAACGCGCCCATTTTTACATTTTGACTTGAAATAAGTTGGCCATTTTTATAGAGTGTAATTTGTATACTACCTGCACCAATCACGACAATTACTGCACCCTCCATAATTATTTGGTCAAAATTTTCAAGTTTATATTTAATTGCTTTATGTGTTAAAAATTGTTCTTCTGAATTATCAATAACACTAATATCTAAATCGGTCTTCAATTTTATTTGATCCACAATATATTCTCTATTTGAAGCTTCTCTAATTGCACTCGTAGCCATAGCCTTATAAACTTTTATTCCATAATCATTCATAGTATTTTTAAACGTTTTTAGTATACTACATACCTTATCTGCAGATTCAAAACTAATTTTTGAATTGGCAAAGGTATCATGACCAAGTGCTGCAATTCTCCTAAAATTTTCGAGTTCCCTGAAGTCACCATTATTTTTCAATTCGCCTATTTTCATTCTTAAAGCATGTGAACCAACATCAATGGCTGCAACAATTTCTTTTTGCACCAAACCAGCCTCCTTTATAGGGGTATACAATGGTAATCCTGTACAATAATACTACTATTATAGCATACTACTCAGATGATTTATTTTCTTCTAGTATTAAATTCAACTATTTTTTCGGCAAGTACCTTCATGTTGATAGATTGTTGTAATTCTTTTATATTATCAACAAGCTTATCTCTCGTATTTACCTCAAGACATTTAAGTATCGTTTGCTTTAAACCTCTAAGGTCATTGGCTACATATCCAATCTGTTTCTCTGCAATATAATTACTATTTTCAATCTCTTGCCCTAGTATAGGTTTATACACGATTATAGGTAATGCAGAAGCAATTGCTTCGAATAGCGTCACACCACCTGACTTTCCTATGAGCATATCAGATATTCTCATATATTCTGGAACTTTATCACAATACTCAAATATTCTGATATTTGGACTGTTAATCTCTTGTAGTTTATTATATATAGCATTGTTTTTACTCGTTAATGCAATAATCTTAATATTTTTCAAGTTGGCTAGCCACCTATAAAAGCTTTCATTTTTTGGCAGCAATCCTAGGCCTCCACCCATCAATAGTATGATTCTTTCCTCAGGCTTATAACCTAATTGTTCTTTTAATACTTGTTTTTCTTCATTATTAATAAATCTATTTCTTATAGGTATTCCCGTTACTAATATTTTATCTTTAGGAACGCCTTTTTTAATTAATCCTTGCTTTAACAAGAAATCTGCTACAAAATAAATGTCATTTTCTGCATATAACCATTCATTATTGTCCACTACATCTGTGATACATGTTAGCAAAGGCATTTTACTTCTATACGCTTTTTTATATTTAGTTAAATATCCTGTGCAGCTTGGAAAAGTTGAAATAACTACATTAGGATCTCTTTCGTGTAAATAGTTGTTAAGTCGTTTTATACAATAATGAGCTGTTGTATCAAACTTTAGAAATAAAGCATATTTCTCTTTTGCATAATAGTACTTATTATATAATTGTGGAAACTGTCTAACAAGCAATTCATAGCCATTATATATTAATTTATACGCCAATGGATGTATGACTTCATAAATATCTGCAACATGTATCTTTATCGTACTATCCTGTGCGAAGACATGCTCCTTAAGAGCTTGCGATACTGCTACATGCCCCGTTCCAAATCCTGCTGTTAATATTAATACATCACATTTATTTTGCATGTTTATCCTTATATTGTCGTTTTAAGTTTAATAAAATGCAAGCACAAGTTAATTGCACTATCTAATGAATGATCAATAGAGACCAAATTCATGTTTCTTTTTAAATTATCTATAAGAAGAGGATTCTTAATGAAAGACTCAATTAAGGCAGCTAATTCTTTGGGTCCATTTACCTTAACTGCAACACCTATATCAATAAGCATTTCTGCATTTTCTTCTTCTTGTCCAGGTATGTAAAACGGGATTATTATTGGGATGTTTTTTGCAAATGCTTCGGTAACTGTCAATCCTCCCGGTTTAGTAACAATTACATCTGATATTTCCATATATTGTGATACTTCATTTGTAAATCCAAGTATGGTAATATTCTTATTTGTTTCAGCAAGTAGATATTTTTCTTCTAATGATTTTTTTAATTGCTTATTATTGCCACAAACTGCAATGATATTAATTGGCGCTTGAATACTAAGTAATTCTTTAAACACTTTCTTCATTCCACTTAACCCCATACTACCACCCATCAGAAGCACCGTGAACTGATCAGACTTCTCCATCGTATTCCCACATTCTCTAAATGCTCTATGAATCGGTATCCCATGAACAAACACTCTATCCTCTGAAATCCCTCTTTCGATAACCTTCAGCTTAGTATATTGACTTCCTACAATATACGCATCAACAAGAGGACTAAGATAACACTTATGTGGCATATAGTCTGTAATAACAGAAACAAATGGACCCGCATATTTCACTTTACGCTTTAGACTACACATCGCCTTAACGATTAATGGATGTGTACTAATAACCAAATCTGGCTGAACATTCCTAACAATTTCTTCCAACTTATCTTCAATTACTTTTATAGAAAATATTTCAACTGGTTTTCCTAAAAATTGTTTATTACTCATTTTATAAATTCTTCCATAAACCTTTGGCATTTTAGTAGCAAGCACGCGATAACCATCAGATAATAAAATAGCTAATGACCTGCTCACCTCCTTAAATGGTTCATATATGGACACTTCACATCCTCTGGTTAGAAACTCATTTTGCATTGCTAAAGCAACTTGATTATGCCCATGTCCTGTAGATGCTGTAAATATTAAGACTTTCTTTTTCATATCATTCTCCCCAGAAAACCGGCCTTGCCGAATTTAAATAGTTAAGAAATTTTTTTAAGATCAGCATTGAGCACATATCTCTTTTGCTGACCTTAAACAAAATTATTAATCTTCTTTTGATATCTCCGCTAATGATTTAACCAATCCTGCAATGCCTTGAATTTCAGAAGGGATAATGATTTTTGTTGCTTTTCCATCCGCTGCCTTCACAAAAGCTTCAAGGCTTTTTATCGTCAATACCTGTTGACTTGGATTTGATTCATTTATCATTTTAATTCCTTCTGCAACGGCAGTTTGAACTTTTAATATCGCTTCTGCTTCACCTTCTGCTTCTCGAATGGCTGCTTCCTTTTTCGCTTCTGCACGAAGTATTGCTGCTTGCTTTTCTGCTTCAGCTTCTAATATTGCAGATGCCTTTCTACCTTCTGAAACAAGTATTGCTGATCTCTTTTCACCTTCTGCTTTTATAATTGATTCTCGACGTTCTCTTTCAGCTTTCATTTGTCTTTCCATGGCATCTTGAATCTCTGCAGGTGGTATTATATTTTTAAGTTCAACACGATTAACTTTTATACCCCAAGGGTCAGTGGCTTCATCTAATATGCTTCTCATTTTGGTATTGATAATTTCTCTTGATGTTAGTGTTTCGTCTAATTCTAAATCACCGATTATATTTCTAAGCGTTGTAGCTGTTAAATTTTCGATTGCGGCCAATGGATAAACAACACCATAAGCAAATGCTTTTGGATCTGTTATTTGATAGAAAATAACTGTATCTATTCTCATCGTTACGTTATCTTTCGTAATAACCGGTTGTGGTGGAAAATCAACAACCTGCTCCTTTAAAGTTACTTTTTTAGCAATTTTATCAATAAGCGGTATTTTAAAGTGCAGTCCTACTGACCAAGTTGCTTGGAAGGCGCCAAACCTTTCAATTACGTAAGCATGTGCCTGTGGTACAAATTTAATATTTGCGATTGCAATAATAATAAATATTAGTACTAGAAAAAATAATAATAATAATTCTGGTTTCATTTTATTTCTACTCCTCTCCCTGTTGAATTTCTTTTACCATTAATTTTACACCGATTACTTCTTGAATCATAACTTCATTACCTTCTTCAATTACAATATTATCTATAGCTTTTGCGCTCCAGATTTGTCCATTTACTTTCACTTGTCCTTGCGCCTTCATATTGTCAATTGTACCAGTAACAATTCCTATTTTATTAATCACTGCTTCATAATTCGTTTTTTCCTTTCCTGGTCTAATTATATTCTTCACCAATGGATAAATATAAATCAAACAAGCAATAGAAACCACTAAAAATACAGCAATCTGAATACCAATAGGTACTCCTAACAACGAAAGAATCATAGCTACAAAGGCACCAGCAGCAAACCATATAGTCGCAAGTCCCATTGTGAGTGCCTCAACTACAAGACAAATAACCATTATGATTAACCATATAATATAATAGTCCATTTGCATTCTCCTTTCTGAACAGAATTGAATATAGGTCTTATGTTTATTTTACAGAAAAAATCTCTTATTTGCAAGGATTATTCTTTGGAAAACAAAGTGGCTTTGCCACGTTATTAGTATCAAAAGAGCGCTTGTCAGCGCGTTATAAAAGATTATAATTTTTGAACGCTCTTTTTATGGCTTCGTAGGAAAGTAGATCTTTCCTACGAAGCTATAAAAAAAGCGACTAGTCTACTGTAGCTAGTCGCTTATAAAGGCGTTACCCTTTAATAAATAAATAATAATATTAACATTCCTGAATAACCTCTATTTTATTCCTTTATGCATGTAACTTATACAGCATAGATGCACCAATTAACCCTGCATCATTCCCTAACTCTGCAATCTTGATTTGAGTCTTAAAGGCTTCAGCACCGCCATAAATTTCATTTACGATTCTTTCCTTAAGTGGATTAAGTAGGTTGTCTTGTTGCGCCGAAATACCCCCACCTAAAACGATAACCTCTGGCTGAACCATATTTATAACATTTACCAACCCAACTGCTAAATATTTAACATAATTATCAATTACCCCCATCGCTACTGGATCTCCAGCTTGAGCTGCATCAAATGGTATTTTTGCATTCATTCTATTTAATTCGTTTCCTACCAAAGCGTTTAACAATGATTCAGGATTATTTTGCGCGGCTAATTTTGCTTCTCTAATGAGACCTGTTGCAGAAGAATAGCATTCCCAACAACCATGTCTTCCACATGTACACAACTCACCATCTATCGATATAACAATATGTCCAAGCTCTGCACCAGCATTATAACTCCCTGATATAACCTTGCCATCTAAAATTATTCCGCCACCTACACCTGTTCCTAGCGTAATAGCTACAAGATCTTTATAAACTGAGCCAGCGCCACTTACATACTCTCCATAAGCCGCTGCATTTGCATCATTTTCTAAATATACAGGTTTATTAAAGTATTTTTGAAACATTTTTGCTATAGGTGAGTTTCTGAATTTCAAGTTGTTTGCATATACTATTTCTCCCTTTTGTGAATCTACAATTCCAGGACTTCCAATGCCTACAGAATGAATTTCATCTTGTGTAATATTCGCTTCGGATACAATTTGTAAGCATAACTTTGCCATGTCTTTTACAATAGCTTCGTCATTTCTATCATTTAATGTTGGTATAGAAGCTTTCTTAATTATTTGCCCATCTACAGTAACGATTGCTGCCGCAATATTAGTCCCACCTAAATCTACTCCAATACTGTACATAATAACCTCCAAATTATTCTGCTAGTTTTTGTTCTTTTTCTAGTGCCTTTTGTTTTAAATTCCCCATAACCCTATCGTTCAATTCTTGGGCCGCGTTATAGCCCATAGCCTTTTGCCTATGATTAATCGCCGCAGATTCAACGATAATCGAAAGATTACGTCCAGGTCTAATAGGAATGGTATGACATACCACTTTATTACCTAAAATCTCTGTAAATTCTTGTTCTAATCCTAAACGATCATATTCTTTTTTAGAATCCCAGTCTTCGAGCTTGATTACTAAATCAATGCTATGTCTTTCCTTTACCGATTCAACGCCAAATAATGTTTTGCAATCAATAATACCTATACCACGTAACTCAATTAAATATCGAATGATATCTGGTGATGTTCCCAGTAAAGTTTCGTCGGATACCTTCGCTATTTCTACAACATCATCTGCAACAAGTCGATGTCCTCTTTTAATTAGTTCAAGAGCAGCTTCACTTTTTCCAATTCCACTTTCACCCATTATAAGAACGCCTTCACCAAAAACGTCTACTAAACCTCCATGAATGGATATCCTTGGCGCCAGCTCAACCTTTAAAAACCTAATTAGTTCAGACATAAAGTAAGAGGTTGCTTTATTTGTTTGAAGCAATGGAACCTTATATTTATTTGCAGCGTCAATTATTTCTTGAACTGGTTCTAATTCTCTTGACAATATTAAGCATGGAATTTTACTGGAAAATAGTTTTTCTAGTACCTCCACCTTTCTTTCACGCTCTAAAGTTTGTATATAAGTATATTCTACCTTGCCAATGATCTGAACACGTTCAGCATCAAAATAGTTAAAAAACCCAGCTAGCTGTAGCGCTGGTCTATTTACATCAGTTTGTCCAATTTTTATGTCGTCGACTGATGTATCGGGTGATAAATTCGTCAACTTCATTTTATCAATAATATCTGTTAAAAGAACAGCATTCATCATAAATACCTCCACATTTGATAATCATAATCATTAATGTATTTGAAATCAATACCATTTTATCACAACAAATGTCGTATGGCAAGGATATGACAAAGGAGGCAAACGCAGGAATATGTTCTCAATTATTACATATTCCAACGTTGTCCTCCTTCACTTTTATACTTCAACTATTTATGTGACTAGCTATCATTTTATTTTTAACATCTTTTAGCTATGAACTCTCATTATCGTTTTTTTTCTTATGAAAGAATTCAAATACTATTTCAGCTGTTTTTTTATTCATAGCCTCTACAACACTTAATTCCTCTACTGAAGCTTGTCTTATTTTCTCTACTGATCCAAAATGAAGTAATAGGTTTTTCCTTCTTATTGGACCTATACCTTCAATATCATTTAAAATTGATGCAACTTGGTTTTTTGCTCTTAATTTCTTATGGTATTCAATAGCAAAACGGTGGGCTTCATCTTGAATTCTAGTAATTAGCTTAAAAGCCTCAGAATGTTTTGATAACACTACTTCCTGATCTTTATAAATAAGCCCTCTTGTATGATGATGTTCATCTTTAATCATACCGCATATAGGAATTTCTAACCCAATTTTCTCCAAAACCTTAAGCCCAATATTAACTTGCCCCTTACCACCATCCATTAAAATCAAATCCGGTAACCTCGTAAATTTCCCATACATCGATGGCAATCCCTTTTCAAGTATTTCCTTTTGCTCTTCCAACGCTCTAGTAAATCTTCGAGTCAGCACTTCTTCTAAACTTGCATAATCATCTGGTCCTGCTACCTCTTTTATTTTAAACTTTCTATAATCACTTCTCTTAGGAACGCCTTCTTCGAATACAATCATTGAGCCCACGGATTCAAATCCTTGTGTATTTGATATATCATAAGCTTCTACTCTAACAACCTTGCCTTCAAGGTTAATGAGCTGTGATAGCTCCATTAGCGCACCTTTCGTGGTAATTTCCTTTTTCTTCATATTACTTCCAAATTGTTGAAGTGATAACATCGCATTTTTAGCGGCTAACTCCACCAATTTATTCTTCTCGCCTTTTTGAGGAACTTTAATATAAACCTTTTGCCCCCTTTTGTCAGAAAGCCACTGTGAAATAATATCCGCATCCTCCAAATCTTCTTGTAAAACAAGTTCCTTTGGTATAAATGGTGTACCCGAATAAAATTGTTTGACAAAAGTCGTAAGGATTTCTGTCCCTGACAAATCCTCAACATCATTCAAATGAAAATGCTCTCTTCCGATCATCTTCCCATTCCTAACAAAATATATTTGAACCAATGCTTCCTGTTCTATTTTTGCAAAAGCTATTACATCTTGGTCTTCCATTGATGCATTAATTATTTTTTGTTTTTGTCCAATCGCCTTAACACTTGAAAGTTGATCTCTATATTCTGCTGCCTTTTCAAAGTCCAAAGCTTCTGACGCTTGAAGCATCTTCTGTTCTAGCATACGAATAATTGGCTCATATTTTCCACTTAAAAAGCCAACTACCTCATCGATATTGGCTTTATAGTCCTGGGCACTTATGTACCCTTGACAGGGCGCATAACACTGCCCGATATGATAATAAAGACATGGTCTTTCTTTACCGATGTCTTCTGGCAATTTTCTATTACAAGTACGAATTCTCCATATTTTTCTCATTAATTCTATGGTTTCTTTTGCTGCAAGCGCACTTGCATAAGGACCAAAATACTTCGCCCTATCCTTCTGCATAGTCCTAGTAAAAATAACCCTAGGATATGCTTCATTAACTGTAACTTTAATGTAAGGATACATCTTATCATCTTTTAACATCGTGTTGTATTTAGGACGATGTTTTTTAATCAAATTGCATTCTAAAATAAGCGCTTCAAGTTCCGAGTCTGTCACAATATACTCGAAGGAACTTATTTGACTAACCATACTTTTTATCTTCGCTGTATGATTTGCAGAACCTTGAAAATATTGCCTTACTCTATTCTTTAACAAAATAGCTTTACCTACATAGATAATGTGATCCTTTTCATCCTTCATTAAATATACGCCTGGTTTTAAAGGCAATTTTTTCAGTTCTTCTTTGATGTCAAACATGTCCTTCACTTCCTATATCATGGTTTAACTATTTGCAAGCTCTACATTAACTTTTCTATTGTTTATTTTAAGGTTTTTAACTTTCTTTAGTACTCTTGTTGCACTTTCTTCATCAATGTCTACAAAAGAAAACTTCTCTAATATATCAATTGCTCCAACCTTATCTGCACTAATCCCAAATTCAGCAATAATCGCACCTAAAATATGATTTGGTTTTACTGCGTCTTTCCTACCAATATTAATGAACATGCGAGTCATGCCTTTAGCACCTCGTTTTCTTCCTGCACTTCTTGGGGCACTTGTACTTAATCCCGTTCTACTTCCATAAGTAGTGCTCCTAGCCGCATCTGAAAATTGAACATTTATATCATTTAAGTCCGTTTTATCATGTAGTTCTAAGTTCATCTTAATTAATGCAGCAGCTATATCTTCAAGAGAATATTTTTCTTTATCTACTTGACTCAATATTTTAGTATATTTTTTAAGGTTTTCTCCTGCAGCAATTTCCATTACCGTATCAAGAAACTTTTCAATATTGCTTTCATTAACTTCATCTAAAGTAGGGATTTGATTTTTAGCTATACTCTTTTTTGTATATTGCATAATACTATGGATCAATCTATTTTCTGGCTTCGTTACTAATGTAATTGAACGTCCTTTTTTCCCTGCTCTACCACTTCGTCCTATTCTATGAACGTAGTATTCTTCTTTGTCAGGAACATCAAAGTTAATAATCAAATCTACTTCTTTAATATCTAATCCTCTAGCTGCAACATCTGTAGCTACAAGTATTTTTACAACACCTTCGTTAAATTTAGACAATACACTAAGTCTTAATTCTTGCTTTAAATCGCCATGAATTTTTTCTGATGTATACCCTCTAGCTTGTAATGCATCGGCTACATCATCAACTGTCCTTTTCTTATTACAAAACACAATACATCTCGTAGGTTTATTAACGTCTAATATTCTACATAATGCTTCTGTTTTATGCTTACCTGAAACAGAACTATACTCTTGTTCAATTGTATCTGCTGTCATGACACCAGATTTCACTTTAATGAGTTTTGGATTTTTTTGGTATTTATTCGTAATGTCTAATATACTTTTCGGCATTGTTGCTGAAAATAGTATCGTTTGACGATCTTCTCTAATATCACTCAATATGATTTCTATATCTTCTCTAAAGCCCATTTTTAACATTTCATCTGCTTCATCAAGGATAACTGTATTAATATCTTCTACTCGTATCGTTTTTCTTCTAATATGGTCCATGGTTCTACCAGGTGTACCAATAATAATTTGTGCACCATTTCTTAATGCCATTATTTGTCTATTTATCGGTTCTCCACCATAAACTGCTACCGATCTTATACCTGGTAAATATTTTGTCAACTTTTTCACTTCGTTGGCTACTTGAACAGATAACTCTCTTGTTGGACATAGTATGAGCACTTGAGGTTTTCTGATTTGCATGTCCACTTTATGCAATATAGGAATAACAAAAGCTGCTGTTTTTCCTGTTCCTGTTTGAGATTGTCCGATAATATCATTGCCTTCTAATATTAAAGGTATTGTTTGGAGCTGTATAGACGTAAGCTCTGTATAACCCATATCATCTACTGCTCTACTTATTTCTTCTGACACATTCATTTCTTTAAAAATCATTCTTTACCATCCTATTTTTTTAATTTTATAATTTAGTCGCTATTTACATTTTATCGACTAGGAAAGTCCTCAGGCTTGACAATCCTATCTGTTTAAAATGGCATAACCACTTTTTTGTTTACTAGGAAAGCTCTGCACAAGTTTATTAATACCTTGCAGATAGATACCCCGGGCTTTAACTGGAGCGTAGCCGATTTTCTCGTTACTAGGAAACCGATGCATAAGCACAATTTCCATACTAAATCACAATCTGTCTATTATATCACGAATTAACAAAATATGCAAGTTTCATTTCTAACTTTGTTTTATTTCACCTTCATCAATATAATATGACGTTTGCAACGTTCTTATCTCTCTAACATGTACTACCTCTTCTCGCATCTTAACGATTGTACCCGGATATACAATTCGTTTAACCTTTACTTCACCTTCACCTTTGGCATGTAAATAAGAAATGTACTTTTTCCTTTGGTCATATAACTTCGTTAAACTGCTTTTTGCTTCAATATATTCATTTTCGATTACTTCGTGTTTTGCTTGATCTTGTACTTTTATAGAATCTCCCTTAAATCTAGATAAGCTCTTTTTGAGTGTCTCAATTTTTTCCTTCGTTCGCTCAATAGAAAGTCCCATTAAGTCATATTCTTCCTTCAACTGATCTCTATTAAACCCATTAATAACTAGCCTTGTAGGAATACCTGCTTTACTCCCTAGTTCGCCCGCCTCAATCTTGACCATTGCTTCAATATTTCCACCTATAATTTTACTTGCCGTAGATTCTAGTATCACTTCCTTTGCTGTAATGTTACAATTCATTGCATAATAACCAATGTTGACTGTTCCTTCACACTCTATGGTACAATCTGCTGCAAACTTAGTATATAGATCTCCATGACAAATTATTCTAGCTTTATTTTTCCCTGCAATACCACCTCTTATATATATATTTCCTTGTTTGCTTTCAATAAAATCTACTCCACCTATACCCATATCACCTAATATTTGAATATCATTTACAGCTCTTACCGAAAAATTATCTTCAACAGACTTTTTAACATCAACAAATCCATCAAAGTCGACATTTCCAGTGTTAAAGGATACATCTCCTGTTATTTCTATAAAATTACTAACGCCAATCATATCTTGATCAAAAATTATTGCGCCTGTTCTTTTTGCAATTAACGTTGTTACGCCCAGCTCTTGATCAAAAATTGCTTCTACTGTAGCTTTGTCAAATTTTAATTTTTCTTGTTGTCCACGCGAAGCCTCGACTTCTTCACCCATAATATTTGTTCCCGGGACACCCTCCTTAGGTTCTATTCGCTCACCCAGCCACTCGCCCTTTTCAATTTTATTAATCAAATTAAGCTCGTAGTGGTTCACCTTGCCATCTTGATAAAGCAAAGGTTCTGTCTTTTTTATCTCATACATTTTAATTAAAGCATCTTCTCCCGGAATAGGGGCAAGACCCTTTGCAACATCAAACTTTTCCATTGGTTTTATTGCATCTATCACTTTTTTAATATCTATTCCATATGAAATTTCTTTTTGAACAGCTACGTCAATAATTTCTCCAACCAACTGCTTCTTATCACTTTCATCAAACTTTTCCTGCGTCAATCGTATATAACCTTGAGCTAGCATCTTATCATTGGTAATAAGTAATTCTATTTTCGGCTTCAATTCTCCAATCTTAATGGGTGATGACAAACAATTTGCTAACGCTGATTGTAACGCGATAAAATTCGTTATAGTAATTCTTGGGAACTTTATTAATATTTGATTTAAGGCTTGAATCGGATAATCCTTTTTCAGCACCTTAATAAATACTTGCTCTTCTTCAAGAATAATTTGGATAAAATCGTTTGCAAATAAAATATTCTCAAACATTTTCAGTCCTCCTATTAAGTTTCTCAATTAAACTATCGACACTATAACTATTATTACTGAGGAATATTTTTACAAATACAATGATAATGTAAGAAACGCGGTCATTCATAGCATATTTTCTTCTATCTTCTTTAAATTATTCAAATTTCTTTCATCTCAACTAACACAGAAAACAATTTATGCCGATACATTATTTACCATATTCAATCTCTTGATACGGAGGCGATAAAATGAAGATTGAGAGCGCTAATATTTCTATGACTGCATTATCAACACAAAGTAAAACACATTCCTCGTTGGAACAGCTTCATATGTGGGCAGATGAAAACCCACCTACTACAAACAACTCCAACGAGAAAAACAATCGTCAATTAAAAGATTTTTTAGAAGAGGTAAAAAGTTTTTCCCTTTCTTCTACTAGTATAAGCAAAGAAAAATATTTATTTGAACTAGCACCTGATGATGAAAAGAAAATCCAGCTACTAAATAAATTAATTGAAATATTAACTGGGAAAAAAATGAAGTTTTATATCCCTAAAAGTTTTCAAAGAGTACCCTCCCAAACAATGTTAACCTATGGCGCACCAAATGTTCAGCAACAACCAATCCAACGGCAAGGATGGGGAATAAATTATCAGAAACACGAAAGCTACTCAGAAACATCCACCTTGAATTTTGATGCAACAGGTGTTATTACAACTAGTGATGGACATACAATTAATTTAAATTTAAGCCTTAATATGAGTAGGAGTTTTGCATCTTCAAGTCATATAAGTTTTAAAGCAGGCGATGCACTTATTGACCCTCTTGTTATTAATTATGATGGTTCACCAATAAGTTTATCTGATCAAAAAATAAGCTTCGATTTAAATAATGATGGTAAGGATGAACTCCTTTCTTTCACAAAAATGGGAAGTGGCTTTCTCGTATTTGATAAGAATAATGACGGCATAATAAATAATGGTAGTGAACTTTTTGGACCACTATCTGGCAATGGTTTCGCAGAACTTAGCGCCTATGATAGCGATGGAAACAATTGGATCGATGAAAATGATCCGATTTATGAAAAGCTTCAAATATGGACCAAAGATGCCCAAGGAAATGATCAACTTTTTGCTATTGGTCAAAAAGGAATTGGCGCCATATACTTAAACGCAATTAATAGTAGCTACGAACTAAAAGACACCTCCAATAATTTGCTAGGGAAGATTCAGCAAACTGGTATTTTCCTTAGAGAAGATGGTACCGCTGGAACGATTCACCATGTTGATTTAAGTGTTTAGTCACCTTATCTTTGTAGATCACGCTAGCAGACCCTATTTTAATCTAACGGTAAGCTATTCTAGATTTCTTTTCTAGAAAGCTTACTTCTAGCTAAATAGGTGATATAAATGAGGATAGGTAATAGTCCGTTAATAACAAGCGAATAAGGTGTGTATATTTCATAAAATAACGTTTCTACTTCAAGCAAATCTTCGTAAGCAATAAATGCTAAAATCGAGCATACAAAAGCAACTGGTACTATAATAAAGTAGTAATTATTTAAATTAAATACATGTTTTAACCCAATTACTGCAGAAAACAAGGTTGCTGTATACTTGACAAACCCAACTATAAGAAACATAAGTACCGAAAGAATCTCAATTCTTCTAATAAAATCACCAACTGATAATTGTCTAAATGTTAAATAAGAAGGATAATAAGCTTTTGAGAACATCTTTGGTCCTAGTACTGTTATATTGTCGAAGGTAATAGCAATTAAAATAACTGTTCCTATCAAAAGTCCATACATAAAAACCTTCGTATAGGATGCTTTTGTATCTAATTCATTTAAAAAACCTAATAAATGTGCAACTTGCACCATAGGGAATGCAATGATATGAATGGTTGCTTGCATGACAGGTGCAAACCCATTGTACATAACAGGATAAACAACGTCTAATTCTCTTGAAGGCGTTAGAAAAATCACTTCAAATAACACAACTATTACAACGATGCATATGTAAAATTGGCACCATTTTCCAAAAATTAATATACCCTTTTTTATCATATAAATACTTACCAATACAAGCATAAGCATAATCATCATTATTGGCGTTTCATTAAGCCCAGTGATGTTCATAAATTCAGCTACTTTTCGAATCAATATAGCAGAAAGATAAATACCATTCCAGGTGAAAATTATCGAAAAAATTATTCCGAGATGTTTTCCAAATACAATCACATTAATATCATATATATTTTTATTTTTAAAGGTTTTAAGTAAATATGCATACATTAAATAAATAGGGCTGCTCATCACTCCTGCCAACGCAATGGCTATCCAAGCATTTTCTTCTGCTTCCTTTCCAACGCCTGAAATCATCGCAGTCCCCATTATAAACATAACAATTATACTTATGGCTTGTTTTTGTGATAGTTTTTGTGACACAAGCTTCTCCTTCACCATACCTTTACAATACTTGCAAAATGATGTGGTATTTTATCCATAATAACGAGCACATATATAATTTGAAAAATCGCAAAAAAGAGCAAGTAGATCCTTAAATCTTTTTTACTCATTCTTTTTAAATTCCAAATAAAATCCAACACCCCTATAGCCGTAAACATAAACCAAGTACTTAATGTCATTTTAGTCTTCCTTATAAAATGGTTGCTTTGTCAATGCAGTTCCAGTAATATCTATTTTCACCTCAACATCAACGGGCAATGAAGAATAAACTTCATTCCACTGATCCTCTAATTCTTTAAATGCTTTTGGGTATTTGTTTTTGAACACTTCACCAAAACCAAAAATATCACTTTTATAATCTTTTTGAATTTT
Organism: Firmicutes bacterium HGW-Firmicutes-7; assembly: GCA_002841375.1. Lineage (GTDB taxonomy): Bacteria > Bacillota > Clostridia > Lachnospirales > Vallitaleaceae > HGW-1. Next base: position 35,397 of record PGZO01000008.1, read on the forward strand.
TTTAATAAAGCGCTCAAGCTCCTCTTTTAATTGCTTCTCTGCTTGTCGTTTAAAATCATCTAACTTTTCTTTTTTTGACATGTTTACTTTATTATTGGTAATTTCTCCTACAACACCTGTAATATTAACTTCAACTTTTATTGCAAATTGTTTTTCCTCTTTCTTAATGATTACTTTTCGCTTTACCTCACCAATCTCTAACGATACTTTGGATTCATTGCCTCCTTCTTTATAATCAAAAACATAGATGCCTGCATTTTCTCCTATCAGCATTCTGAATTTTTGCATTTCTTTACCATTTAATCGTCCTATACTTTTATTATCCTTAAAGACACTACCCCCATTCAAGATTACTCTTTTTTTCCCAAGTGATGTTTCAATTGTAACAAGAGGAAGCACCTGATCCTTACCCTTACTTAAATAAATATTACTAAATTCCTTTAAGCTCATTGTCGTGTACTTAGAAACAGCGTCAATATTTTTCAAAGCATCTGTGATGTAAAATTCCACCTTTTTTTCACTAAGGCTTGTTTGTAACACTTCCTCTGCTGTATACTCCTTCACTGAAATTAAAAGCCATAAATTCTCTCTTATCTCATTATCTCTTGAAAAAAAATCAAGAACTTCCGTAATATCTTTTTCTGCAATTGTTTCATTAATAACCATATATTCTAGCTGCCCCCAAAACACCTTTTGACCTTCCTTCATAATGAAATCTCTTGCTGCATCAAAAATAGTTTTTCCACTTGATTGTATAAATATCTGATTACTTTCACCACCATCTTCGGAACCTCCTCCTGGCGAAATAACCTTGGCGGTTAGCCTATAGCCTTCTTGGGTAGGATCCACACCAAAGCCTATAATCATTGGCATTTCTTCAATTGGCTTATAATCACAACTTGTTGTTAATAGCATCATTATACTTATCGTAAAGTAAATCAAAATTGCTTTTTTCATTGATCAACGCCCTCCCCTCTATCTTTATCAAATAACGCCCTTACATTATTTTGTTGATATCTTCTTGACCTTTGGGCAATAGCATCTTTAACAAGCCTACTATTATAAATAAATGTCATATATGGAATATCAAAACTATTCAAACCCAATAAGTAGGTTGTCAAAAACATAACCCCAAAAATATACCCATACATACCTAATAATCCCGATATGGTTAACAAGCCAAATCTTATTACAATCAATGATTGGACGGATTGGGTTATAATCATACTCGTAATACCTGCCAGTGCCGCAACAATTACAACAGGTGCACTTACAATCTGGGCACTTACTGCAGCCTCTCCCAGTATAAGGGCACCTACTATACTAATTGCGCCTCCAATATTTTTCGGCAATCTAGTACCCGCTTCTCTTAACACTTCAAAAGTAATTAACAATAAAAACAACTCTAAAAAGGAAGGAAAGGGAACCCCTTCCCTTGAAGCTGCAATGCTTATAAATATTTCTCTTGGAAGCATCTGCTGATGAAAGCTAATTAAAGCAATATAAACAGCTGGGACACTGGAACTAATAACAAAAGCTAAAATTCTAATTATTCTATTTATAAAGGAAAAAATATAATTGTTGTAATAGTCTTCATTGATTACAAACTGTTCATAAAACAAATAAGGCCCATATATCACTTCAGGTGTTCCATCACAGCTTATTGCTACTCTTCCTTCTAAAATTTTAGCGGCAATAACATCAGGTCTTTCACTTACCCCTATAGTTCTAAATATGGATAAAGGGTGATCTGATAAATATTCTGTAATATACTGAGAATCCAATATTGCATCTATTTCCATCTTGGTTATTTTTTGAATAATTTTATCAATTAACACTTGGGGCGCCACACCTTCTAAATATATGACAAATACTTTCGTTTTTGTAGTTTTCCCAACTTCCATAGCCTCAAATTTCAGATCTGATGTTATAATCCTTCTTCTAATCATCGTTAAATTCGTTACAATTGCCTCTGTAAAAGATTCTTTTGAGCCTCTAATTACACGTTCTGTTTCTGGTTCGGTAATGCTTCTTTTATCCCAACCCTTTGTTTGAATCAGTAAGCAATCCGAATATCCTTCTATCATTAACAAAGAGTCTCCATAGATTATATCTTTAGTAATTATTTTTATATCTGAAACAAAATTTATAGCGTTTGCTGTAATAACCCTTTTTTTCAAGTAAGATAACATATCATTATCTACTTGTGTGCTTTCCACATTCAATGTTTGTATTGGTAAAATAATATTTCTGCTAATGATATCCTGATCAACCATGCCGTCAATAAAGACCAAGCAACCTTTAACCTGTCCACATTCGCTTTCAAAATCTCTAAAGACGATTGTCGAATCCGCTTTAAATAGCATTTTAAAATAAGCCTTATTTTCTTGTAAGTCTTTGCCAAGCATAGAACATCATCCCTTAACTTTTTTACTTAGTATTCTTGTTATCTACCATTTTTATGCAAGCTATCTCTTCATGTAAAAAACAATGGCTTCGTTCAGGAATGTTTACTCAATACGTAAAGCTCCTGAAACGAACCCATTGCCTTTTTTATATACCATAAATCTGTTATATTCTTGTTTCTTTGGTTAAAGATGTGCAGCTTTCATAAGCTTAGGCACTATTTGTTTTTTTCTAGAAAATGTTTCATTTAAAAAAATACTTATATCACCCTTTTCCATATCGAAAGCATTTTCTGCAATCCATCTTGCTTCGCCTACTGGAATAACCTCTGTTCCTCCAACGATAATATTGGTAACCATAAGTACAACAAGATCTAGACCATCTCTACTACATTTTGCTTGCATTGCTTCAAGGATTTTAGGATACATTTGGTATAGACCTTCAAAATCTCCTGTAGTAATTTGGGAAATCACTACCTTATACTGTCCAAAAGTAAACCTCTTCATATCTCCTTCTATAATTTGATCAGGTTCTTTATCTTGAATTCTTTCACCTTTTGTAATCATTCTCATACCATACTGATAAATATTTACTGCCGAGATTGCTGCTAGCTTTTCAGCCATTATCCTATCAATTTCTGTGCAGGTTGGCGACTTAAATACCAAGGTATCAGATAAGATACCACTCAACAATATCCCTGCAATTTTTTTAGGAATTTTAACTCTTTGTTCTTCAAAAATTGTAGCTACAATTGTGCAGGTGCTTCCTACGGGCTCAACGCGAAAATACAAAGGTGAAATTGTTTGAATGTCTGCAACTCTATGATGATCTACTACCTCAACAATCGTAATACTATCAATACCATCAATAGATTGACCTCTTTCATTATGATCTACTAATATTACTTTCTTTTGATCTACCTCAATTAAATTACTCCTAGAAATCATTCCTTTAATACAACCCTCTTCGTCAACAACAGGAAATCTTCGATATTTTGATGTCAACATATTTTTCTTAACATCATCTATTGTTTCATAGGTAGTGAAGTACTCTAATTGCCCTTTCTTCACAATTGAAGTAATCGGTAGTGTATGTAAAATATTTTGTATTAAGTCAAATATACTTTGAGGGGATGTAAAAATAACCCCTTCGTATTCTTCACTTATATCAAGTACATCTTCACATACGTCCCCAACAATAACGTAACCGGCTTCAAGCGTAGTACTATTTATTAGTTTTAACTCGTTTTTATTACATATTATTACATCATCTTTTGTAACAACATGCTCATCGGATAATTCACTCCATAAGTAAATATTCCCTTGAACAAATTGTATCTCTGCTTTCTGCTTATAATAAGTAAGCTCTAAGATCTCAATCAAATTCTTAATAGGTATTCTTACTTGCTTCATATCAAGATTGTTGTTTGTAGATAGCAGCATAGGAATCAAATCTGAAATTGATACAATACCAATTAGTCTACCTTGATCGTCAACAACTGGAACCGAGCGACCGATCTGTCCAGTAATAGCTTCTAGTACACTTTTTAGCGAATCCATTTCATGTACACATGTAATGTCCTTAAATTCTATATCAAGTACTTGAGGTTTTAAATGAGAAATCATTTTTGGTTCTTCAAGACCAAAATATTTAAGCACATATGCTGTTTCTTCATTAACTTTACCTAATGCAGCTGAAACATATTCATTTTTTGGATCTATTTTATTCTTTAAGTAGGCATAGGCTATAGCAGAACATACAGAATCAGTATCAGGATTAAGATGTCCGAAAATATGTATTGGCTTTTTATCTCCCAATATCTTCAACTCCTTATATAAAATTATATTTGAATATTATTTTGCTCCATTATAACATAATATACACTTTTTCTAAACCTATAGTATATGGTTTTAAGTTGTTTTATCCCAATGTTAAAAAGGCCGTCTATCAATAGAATTTTATTCTACTCCAAGACAGCCACTTGTAATTTATGGAATTTTAACAGTACGTACGTTACTAGTATAAGTTTCTTCTTTGTCATCATACACCGCTGTAATTGCTACATAATAAGTCCGCCCTGATTGCAACTCATCAATATCTCCATCAATATAATCCATTCCATCTTCTAGTACAAAACTAATTTCATCAACATCATCTATTACTGCAACATATCCATCTTCTGGATAACTAGGTTTTGAATTATACCTTGATAATACTACCTTGTAATATTCAAATTCATCATCGACTGTTTCTGTCCAGGAAAGTTTAATTCCATCATTTACTACCGAAGTTGTTAAAACTGGTGTTCTTGCTTCTGAATCATCTTCAGCTCTACCAGGAACCGTAACCCTCACTACATTGCTTGTATATTTTTTATCTCCATATACCGCAGTAATGCTTACGTAATACCTTTCTCCTGCTTCAATCTTTCCACCAAAATCACCATCATAATACCTATCCCCAGCTTCTATTTCATAGCCTGAGGTCGTTACACTTGTGATAGACTTTGCATAACCATTTGCTGGATAAGAAGGGGTTGAATCGCTCTTTGAAAGTACAACTTTATAGCTGCTAAAGTCAGTGGACTCAACATTAGACCAGTCAAGAACAATCTTATCTTCTTCAGTTTTTGTCGTTAACGTTGGCTTCTTACTATATACTGGTGTTACTATACCATCATCAATAACAACCTTTGTTTCATCAAATACAACCTTTTCTTCAATAATAAGTCTTGCTAATAAAGTAGCCGCTTCAGCTCTAGTGAGCGTTTTAGTAGGATTAAAATAATTTTTATTATCCCCTTTCATTACGCCCTCATTAATTGCTGCTGCAACATACTTTCTTAAATTTGATGAAATGCTATTTTTATCCTTATAATTATCTAATACACTCATATCTGTTTTATCCGGGTCAATTCCTAGCCCTTTCACGATTGCCACTGCCATATCTTCTCTTTGAGCTTCTAACAATGGCTTAAAATAATATTTTCCATCTGACTTGAAGCCTGTTAAATAAGGCTTTGCAGTTTCAACGTGCTGATAAAGCCACTCGCCCTTTTTTACATCTTGAAATGTGGGCGTCCCAGGGTTAATCGGTTCAAGTTGCATCGTTAACACCATCATTTTTGCAAACTCTCCTCTAAAAACGTTAGATTCAGGCTTAAAGGTGTTGTCAGTATACCCGTTTATAATTCCATACTTTGTCATAAGTTCAATATATTCCTGCGCCCAATGATCATCTTTAACATCTTTAAACCTTCCATTGTTGTCATTGTTTTTGTTATAGCCTTTAGTCGCTTGAACCCCAAATGTGTTAAATACCATAATAGTCATTACTAAGAATGCGATCAGTCTCTTTCTAAACTTCATAAAAAATACCTCCTTTAATTTAATTGAAAGCCCCTATATTTTTCAAAAACTAATATTTACTGTTTTTATTAAATAATGGAAACCCCTCGAGTATAGTATATCAGCTTTCAATCAAATCTCATTAGGTACTTCTTCCCATTTTCTTCTCTATTATTAAGTTTCTTTAACTATTTTATGTCATTATCATTACATTTTCTAATCATTAGCTTTTTTCCATGAACACCCATCTTCATTACACTATTTATCCCTATTCAGAATCTTCTTAAGATATTGTCCAGTATAAGAAGAAGCAACGCTAGCTACTTCCTCAGGTGTTCCTATTGCAATAATTTTACCACCTCTATCTCCACCTTCTGGACCAAGATCAATAATATAATCTGCAGTTTTAATTACATCTAAATTATGTTCTATGACCAACACCGAGTTCCCGTTATTTACTAATTTCTGTAGTATCGTAATGAGTTTGTTTACATCTTCAAAATGAAGTCCCGTTGTTGGTTCATCTAAAATATAAATTGTTTTCCCAGTGCTTCTTTTGCTCAATTCAGTTGCTAGCTTTGTTCTTTGTGCTTCGCCTCCTGATAGCGTTGTAGAAGGTTGTCCTAGTTTAATATAAGATAATCCTACTTCATTAAGCGTTTCAAGCTTATTTTTTATTTTGGGGACACTTTCAAAAAATTCAGAAGCTTCTTCGACCGTCATATCTAATACGTCAGCAATAGACTTCCCTTTATATTTTATCTCAAGTGTTTCTCTATTGTATCTTTTTCCTTGACATACCTCACATGGTACATATATATCTGGCAGAAAATGCATTTCTATTTTGATAATCCCATCTCCACTACAAGCCTCACACCTACCGCCTTTTACATTAAAGCTAAATCTACCTTTTTTATAACCTCTCATTTTCGCTTCAGAAGTCATCGTAAAAATATCTCTAATATGATCAAATACACCCGTATACGTCGCAGGATTTGACCTTGGTGTTCTTCCAATGGGCGATTGATCAATATCAATCACCTTATCTAAATATTCAAGTCCTTTAAGATCTTCATGCTTTCCTGGCTTTTGTTTTGCTCTATTCAAATCTCTAGCAAGTCTTTTATATAAAATTTCATTCACAAGAGAGCTCTTACCGGAACCTGAAACTCCGGTAACACAGGTTAATATCCCAAGTGGAATATCAACATCAACACCGTTCAAGTTATTTTCCTCTGCACCATAAACCGATATCCATTTACCATTCGGTTTTCTTCGTTCTTTTGGAACAACAATCTTTCTTCTTCCACTCAAATAATCGCCAGTTATTGACTTCTTACATTTCATTATTTCTTCTGCCGTGCCAACTGCAACTACTTCTCCACCATGAACGCCTGCATAAGGTCCTATATCTACAATACAATCTGCTTGGAACATCGTATCCTCATCATGTTCAACGACGATTAACGTATTTCCTAAGTCTTTCAATCTTTTTAAGGTATTTAACAATCTTCCATTATCTCTTTGATGAAGTCCAATAGATGGCTCATCTAGTATATAAACGACACCCACAAGCCCAGATCCAATTTGTGTAGCTAGTCTAATGCGTTGCGCTTCTCCACCTGATAAGGTTCCTGCTGATCTAGAAAGTGACAAGTAATCTAAGCCCACATCTACTAAAAACGTAATACGTGCACTGATCTCTTTAAAAACCTGTTCACCAATCATCTTTTGTCGTGTAGTTAACTCCAGCGTATCGATAAAATTCTTTATTTCTAATATCGACATTTTTGTTACTTGAGCTATGTTATAATCGCCGACTGTTACTGCTAGCGCTTCAGGTTTTAATCTTTCCCCGTGACATACAAAACAAGGGTTATTTGTCATATAAGTTTCATACTCCTGGCGCATATAATCTGACGAGGTTTCTTTGTATCTGCGTTCAAGACTATGTACTATGCCTTCGTAATTCATTTCATAGGAGCCCGAACCTCTTTCAGAGGAATAATTCACAGTGACCTTATCTCCCTCTCCACCATACATAAGCATTGATTGAATTTCACTTGGAAGATCAATAAATGCCTCCTCTAAACTAAAGTTGTATTTCTTGGCTAACGCTTCAAACATAGCTCTTACATAACTATCTCCTGAGGAAGACGCCGCCCAACCTGGCACAACAATCGCCCCACTAGAAATGCTTAAGTGCGGGTTGGGGACAATTAGTTCTGGATCAAAATTCATATTATATCCTAATCCATGACACGCAGGACAAGCACCAAAAGGATTATTAAAAGAGAACATTCTTGGCTCAATTTCATCAATATTAATACCACAATCAATACAGGAAAAATTTTGGCTAAAGTCTAATCTTTCACCATCAATAACATCAACTGTTAAAAGGCCATTTGTAAGTTTCATTACACTTTCAATAGAATCAGATAATCTTCTTTCGATACCTTCCTTAATGACAAGTCGGTCTACAACAATCTCTATTGTATGCTTAATATTTTTCTCTAATGTAATTTCCTCAGATAACTCATACACATTCCCATCTATCATAACTCTAACATACCCACTTTTCTTTGCTTGCTCTAATAGCTTCGTATGTTGCCCCTTCCTGCCTCTAACTACAGGCGCTAATAGTTGGATCCTCTTTCCTTGTGGGAGCTCAAGGATGCTATCAACAATCTGATCTACTGACTGTTTTTTTATTTCTTTTCCACATTGAGGACAATGTGGGATACCAACTCTTGCATATAGCAGTCTAAAATAATCATAAATCTCTGTTACTGTACCGACAGTTGATCTTGGATTTCTATTCGTTGATTTCTGATCAATAGATATTGCTGGTGATAAACCTTCAATACTATCAACATCTGGCTTTTCCATTTGACCTAAAAACTGTCTTGCATAGGAAGATAAGGATTCAACATAGCGTCTTTGCCCTTCCGCATAGATGGTGTCAAATGCCAAAGAAGACTTCCCTGATCCACTTAACCCAGTAAAAACAATAAATTGATCTCTTGGTAGCGTTAAGTCGATATTTTTTAAATTGTGCTCTCTTGCACCTTTTATAATAATTTCATTTTTAGACATTTTTACACCTCATTAATGGTTTTCCTGTAAATATTTTTTTAGCTTAATTAACTCATCTCTTAAACTTGCAGCTTTTTCAAATTGCAGGTCAGCTGCTGCTTTTTTCATATCAGAGGTTACCTTTTTAATTAATTCCATTAACTCATCTATGCTCATAGACTCTGGATCTTTATCAAGTGAATACTTGCTTTTTTCCTCTGAAACCTTACTAATTCTAATAATATCTCTTACAGCTTTAATAATAGTCGTTGGCGTAATACCATGTTCTATATTGTAGTCTTCTTGTATTTTCCTACGTCTATTCGTCTCACCAATTGCACGCTCCATTGAACCGGTCATCCTGTCAGCATACATAATAACCCTTCCTTGTTCGTTTCTTGCCGCTCGTCCAATTGTTTGAATTAATGCAGTTTCAGAGCGCAAAAATCCTTCTTTGTCAGCATCCAAGATAGCTATTAGAGAAACTTCCGGAATATCTAATCCTTCTCTTAAAAGGTTAATTCCTATTAAGACATCAAAAATATCTGATCGTAAATCACGAATAATTTCTATTCTTTCTAATGTATCAATATCTGAATGAAGATATCTAACTCTTATTCCTATCTCTTTCATATAGTTGGTCAAGTCCTCAGACATTTTCTTTGTTAAAGTAGTTATTAATATTTTTCTTCCTTCTTGAATTACCTTGTTGACCTCATTGATTAAGTCATCAATTTGTCCTTTGACTGGTCTTACCTCTATTTGTGGGTCCACTAATCCAGTTGGTCTAATAATTTGTTCTGCATACATTTGTTCATGTTCCTTTTCATAAGGACCAGGCGTAGCGGATACAAATAATATCTGATTGATCTTGGATTCAAATTCAGTAAAATTTAATGGCCTATTGTCCTTTGCAGATGGAAGCCTAAACCCAAAATCAACTAAATTTTGTTTTCTTGCTTGATCCCCGGCATACATGCCTCTTATTTGAGGTATAGACATATGTGATTCATCCACAATCATCAAAAAATCTTTTGGAAAATAATCTATTAACGTATGTGGTGGTGCACCAGCTGGTTGTCCAGTTAAATGTCTTGAATAGTTTTCAATTCCAGAACAAAATCCTGTTTCTCTCAACATTTCCATATCGAAATTTGTTCTTTCAGATATTCTTTGTGCTTCGATTAATTTATCTTCTTCTTTAAATTCCTTTACTCGAGATACTACCTCTTCTTCAATATTTTTTATTGCTCTTTCAACTTTCTCCGGCGCTGTTACATAATGTGATGCAGGAAATATAACAACATGAGCAAGCTCACGTAGTACGTGGCCCGTTAAAGAATTAATTTCTGTTATTCGCTCGATTTCGTCACCAAAAAATTCAACTCTTACTGCATTTTCATCTGAAGTGGCAGGAAATATTTCTACAACATCACCTCTAACTCTAAAGGTGCTTCTAGTAAAGTCTAAATCATTTCGATCATACTGAATATCGACTAATTTGCGTAGAATTGAATCTCTTTCTTTAATCATCCCAGGCCTCAAGGATATTACCATCTCTTGATAATCAATAGGGCTACCAAGGCCATATATACATGATACACTTGCAACAATTATTACATCCTCTCTCTCTGCTAAAGATGCTGTTGCTGAGTGTCTAAGCTTATCTATTTCATCATTAATTGATGAATCTTTTTCAATAAATGTATCGGTGGAAGGCACATAGGCTTCTGGTTGATAATAATCATAGTAGCTTACAAAGTACTCCACTGCATTATCAGGAAAGAATTCTTTAAATTCGCTATAAAGTTGTGCTGCTAAGGTTTTATTATGTGCTAGTATTAATGTTGGTTTTTTTAGTTGTGTTATGATATTGGCCATGGTAAAGGTTTTTCCAGAACCTGTAACACCTAACAATGTTTCGTATTCATTTCCTGCTTTAAAGCCTTCAACTAGTTGAATGATAGCTTGGGGTTGGTCGCCAGTAGGTTCGAACTCGGAAACCAAATTAAATTCAGCCATTTTATCACCTTGCCTTTCTGATTTATCTATTAAATATTCTATCTTTTTGCGTATTTCCAACTGATTAATTTCTATTCCTAATATTATACCACAAAAAATTATTAATGCAAACATATGTTCCAAAGTTTATGATTGGATTGTATTATGATTAGGTTGTATTCTATGTTAGGTTGTCGGGGTTTTAGCTTGGGTTTGGCACCGTGGCAGCCTACCTGGGGTTCGTTACGCCAACCATTGTACGTCCATGTACAAATGGTTGGCGCTCACATCCATGTTCACTGCTCCACGAACCCCAGGTAAACTGCTTATAAGTATACCTAATTTTTACGCTAAAACCCCTCTGTACTGTAATAGTTCATCAAAACCTATAGACTCTTCAGTGGAAAGCATGATGTATTATTGTGGAGATTGTAGTACCTTAACCATTCTTATTCGTTAATCATCACTATGCCTTACTATTCTTATAATTTAATTATCCTTATACTTCAATCAATCTTATTCTTCAATCTGTCTTATATTTTCAATCTGTCTTATATTGTCAATCTGTCTTATGCTTTCAATGTGTCTTATATTTTCAATCTGTCTTATGCTTTCACCCTGTCTTATGCTTTCACTCTGTCTTATGCTTTCACTCTGTCTTATGCTTTCACCCTGTCTTATGCTTTCACTCTGTCTTATGCTTTCACTCTGTCTTATGCTTTCACTCTATCTTATGCTTTCACTCTGTCTTATGCTTTCACTCTGTCTTATGCTTTCACTCTATCTTATGCTTTCACTCTATCTTATGCTTTCACTCTATCTTATGCTTTCACTCTATCTTATGCTTCCACTCTGTCTTCCTCATTAATCATTCTTATACCTTAACTCTTCTACTAGATTTAATATTGTTTATCTATTGACAAAATATTCAAGTATTGGTTTAAGTTTTATATCAGCTCATTCTAGGAATTATAAAAAATAATGCGCATGAAGTTTGTTCGTTGCAGAGAAAAAAAGGCTCTACTATGTAGTAGAGGCAAATGGGTTATACTATGTGTTTGTTAGTGGAGCAGGATGCGGAACGGCGTGACTTACCCGCACGGACGCGGGTCGGAACGAAAAAAACACATAGTATAACCTATTTGCCGACAACCAATGCGTATATAAATAGCCTTTTTATCGACAATCTACCACATATTTTCTTATCGCCCTTTTATCAACAACCAATGCGTATAATAAATAGCCTTTTTATCGACAATCTACCACCCACTTTCTTATCTCCCTTTTATCAACAACCGATGCGTATAATAAGCAACCTTTTTATCACCAATCGATCTAATATAAGAAGGCTCCCAATCGAGAGCCTTCGCATATTGACAAATCTACTTTTTAATTTTATGTCTAATCAAGTCGAGCACCCCAACTTTTTTCAGGCTTTCATATTTAAATAATATTCTCGGTGTTTCGGGCAATATTTTGATACCAAGACTATCTAGGCCTGCTGGATACGCCTTAATTTCATGGGTTCTTAACTCTTGGTTCAGATTTTCTGTTTCAATCCACATAAAAGTCCATTTATTATCCATTAATTCTTTAAAGTGTTGTGTATTAATAACTTCTAAATCATTAATTTTTTTTATTATTTGACCTTTCTTCATACCTACTTTTTCTGCAATACCACCTTGAATCACATGCATAATTCTGATTCCTCGGTCTGGTAATGTATAGATTGGTTTATTTCGTTTTTCATATCTTTGTTCAAGAAGCATAATCGCCTCATGAAGGACTGCCATTAAAACAAGGCCAATTACCATCAGTACCCAATTTTCTTTTGCTAATACTGCAATGGAAATAATGAGCATACTATATAAAAATAACATAATGCCTGTTTTTTTAGCTCTTTTTTCTGGTTGTTCTGAAAAAGTTACTGTGCTATAACCGAGAATTCCTACAAAGGGCATTAATCCAAAATATAATGTATTTAGCATTAATTGAGAAGGCTTAAGTAGTGGCCACCAATCTGGCATTTGAATTACATTACCTGATGCTTCTCCGGCTGTTGCAAACAATATCGCTAGCGGTATTGGCCAATACTTTTGAAGGATGTGCCCTTGTATAATTTTGCCTTCCTTTTTGCAAATAATCGGCATGCAATCATGGGCTCCAACAAAGTATATTAACAAACTTTCCATTAAATGAAGAACACCAACCAAAGCAATCAACCCTGCTACATTAATATCTACGTTAGGTAAAACAATACCGAACATAGTTTGACCATTAAGTATTAGGGCTAACAGGCCCATTACTGCTGCCGAATAGGATATGCATATATACCTAACTTGAATTAAAGATAACACTAAAGATATAGGCAACAAATAAATAATATAAACTGTCGAATTAATAGGTAAGCCCGTAAGTATAATCATTAAGCTCCCAATGATTCCTACTAATATGCCTTGAAGCATTGATTCAACGAGTGAACCTATTGGAGATTTTGCATCTTCAACATTATAAATATTTGTACTATAGATTTTTTTAATTAGAAAATATACCGTCCAAACTACTATCAAAAACCAATAATTATAAACTGATTTAGAAATGGCAATCAGCGTAATATGAATAATCTCTAATAATTGATTCATAAACTTTTCCCCCACTATATTTAAATTACAACTTGCAACTCAAATACTATTTATATAATTCTTTCATTACCTCAATTGCTTTAATGAGTTGCGTATCCTGATCTCTATCTACTTTGAATTGATTTTTTAATTCTTCAGGTAATTGCACTTCAACATCAGGCACAATACCTATTTTATGAATATAATTTCCTGATGGTGTAAAATATTTAGCAATAGTAACCTTAATCGCTGAGCCGTCCTCTAGTTGATACGATCCTTGTACTAACCCTTTTCCAAAAGTTTTTTCACCAACTATTGTTCCTACTTCATGATCTTTAATGGCACCTGCTAAAATCTCTGAAGCACTTGCGCTATATTCATTTACAAGAACAACAAGTGGCTTATTAAATTGATGTTTTTCATCAGAAAAAATCTCTTCTCTCTTACCATCTTTGTCTTCAGTATATACGATAAGTCCTTCCTTCAACAATTCATCTGCGATTTGAGCCACAATATAAACAAGCCCACCTGGATTATTCCTTAAGTCGATAATCATGCCTTCTTGCCCTTGTTTCTCTAAACTTTTAAGAGCCTCCATAAATTGATCATAAGTAACTTCTTGAAAACCACTTATGTTCAGATATCCAATATTTCCTTCTAACATCTCATATGTTACTGTTTCCATATTTATAACATCTCTTACTATACTTACATCTAAGATTTTATCATCTTTTTTCCTATAAACAGATAAAACCACAGAAGATCCTTTTGGCCCTTTAATTAACTTAACTGCCTCTTCCAAGGTCATACCAGATATATCTAACCCATCCACTTTCAAAATACGGTCTCCTTGACGAACGCCAGCCTTTTCACCAGGTGATCCTGCAAAAGGTGAAAGTACTTCAATATCTTCTCCATTTTCTCCGAAAGTTACGACAACACCTATTCCTTCATAGGAACCAGCCGAATCCTCTAAAAACAGATCAAATTGTTCTTTTGAAAAATAACTCGTATATGGATCTCCAATTCCACTTACATACCCTTTATAAGCTGCTTCTAGTAACGTATCTTCATCAAAATCTTCATAATACTTTGAGTCTAACACCTTATCAATATCCGCTAGCTTTTCTAATAAGCTATCATATTCTTTATCTGCTGCATCAAGCATCTCTGGTACATAGTTGTTGATTTTCAAAACACCAATAATAACAACACATACTAAAACGCCTGTAATAATACCAAGTAAATAGTCTCTTTTGTTCATTTAATTCTCCTCGCTTTGCCTAATGTATCAACCTTATATCATTTTATTTTTCTCGTTTTATTATTATACCATAGTATAGATAAATACTAGGTAAATAGGTGAATATATTCCATGAAAGGTTTCCCACTGGATTAAAAACAATCAACGTTTAACCTCGTTGATTGTTTTGTAATAATTATGTAAAAGCTTCTATTCAAAATAATCTAAAGGGTTGACCCACTTACCGCCAACTTGAACCCCAAAATGCAGGTGGTTTCCCGTTGACCAGCCAGTACTACCAATTTTAGCAATAACTTGTCCTCTAGCGACTGCATCTCCATTACTCACTAAAAGTTTCGAGTTATGTGCATATAATGTTGCATATCCACTACCATGGTCTATAACGATTACATTTCCATAAGAATTACTCCATCTTGAGTCAATTACTATTCCACTTGCAGCCGCAGTAACATTTGTCCCGTAAGGGGCTGGTATGTCAAGTCCCGTATGGTTTTCAACATATCCATATATTGGATGTATTCTTGACGCAAAGTAAGATGATATGTAATAATGTCCTGCTACTGGCCAATTAAACTCGCCACCAGCATATTTCAGATTACTTGAATTAAGTTTTTGAATGATAAGTTGGTCAAGTTCTGCTTCTGCCTTTTTCCACTCGTTAAGTTGTTCTAATAGCAACTCCTTATCATTCTCAATCGTTTTCATTAGTTTGTTTTGTTCTGCCACCAATCCTTCAAGTGAACGCTTATGTATATCTGCTTCTGCCTTTAAGTGCTCTAGTTCTGCATGCTCAGTAACTAGTTTTGCTTTTGCTGTTTGAATCTCAAGTTCAATTTGCGCAAGCTTTTCGAACATCTGATCATCATATTTAACGATTCCATTTAAATATTCTAAATTCGTAAAAAAGTCTGTTATATTTTTTGATTCAATTAATACATCTATATATCCAGAATCACCATATTCATACATTACTCTTATACGTTCTATAGCTTGTGCCTTGTACTTTTCCTGATCTAAAATAGCTTGTTCAAGCTTTATTTGTTGTTCATCAATTTCTTCTTGCTTAGTAATTAATTGAAGCTCATATCCCTCAATAACCAATGATGCTTGCCGTAGTTCAGCATTGATTTGATCAAGCTCTTCATTTAGTTCCTTTAGAGATGCCTTTTTGCTTTCAAGTGCTGCAGTACCCTCTTTAATATTTTCTTCAATATTCCCTTTTTTATCTTTTAATTCATCTAAGGTAGTTGCAAACATATTAACTGTTAGTAAGATACAAACTAATAAGAGCGCAGTTGTGTGTTTAATAAATTGTTTCATACTTACCTCCATTTTCCTTAAACTTTTAAATGCTTATGAATAGTTAACATACTTCCAACAATACCAATTCCGGCTCCAATTAATATAGATAAAGGAACAAGTCGTATAAATATATCTCCAACTGGCATAAACATCAAATAATCGTCTAACAAAATATATTTTTCCATTATTCTAGATATAATATCTGAATAAAAATAATACACTATTCCCAAGGGTATTAGGGCGCCAACAAGACCAATTACAGCACCTTCAATAATAAATGGCCCTCTAATAAATGTATCTGTAGCACCTACATATTTCATTATATTGATTTCTCGTTTTCTTAATTCAATCGTCAATCTTACGGTGTTAGAAATAAGGAACACAGAAATAATAATTAAAATTGCTATAAGGGCAATGCTAAAATACTTTATTAAATCGCTTATGCTCTTTATAACATTCGTAACTTGACGATCTTCTCTAATATGGCTCACACCAGGGAGTGCATCAATAAATGTGACCAATACTTCTTGTTTATCAATATCGCCTAGAAACACTTGAAAGGATGCTGAATCCTTAAGAGGGTTTTCATCTTCAAAGCCTGTTAATAACTGCTCTCTACCTTCAAAATATTCCTCTTTAAATCCTTCCCATGCTTCATCGGCACTAATATATGTGATCGAATATACTTCTTCGCGTTGTTCGATAATAGTATTTAACTCATCAATACGTTCTTGTGTAATACCTTCTTCAAAAAATACAGCTACACCAATATTATTTTGAATTTCACTTACCATAAAATCAACATTTGAGACAATAGAATAGAAAACACCAATAATCAAAATACAAGCACTAATTGTCCCGATGGAAGCGAGTGTCATAAGTCTATTTTTATACAAATTGATAATGCCTTGCTCAACACAATATCCAAAAGTTTTAATCTTCATAGCCATAATCCCCCTTTTGAATATCTTTAGCAACAGTCCCACCTTTTATTGTAATAACTCTTTTTTTCATTGCATTAACTACTTCACGATTATGGGTTACAACAACTACCGTAGTACCTCTCAAGTTGATATCTAATAGCAACTTCATTATTTCCCAAGATGTTTTTGGATCCAAATTTCCTGTTGGCTCATCGCATAATAAAATCTGAGGATTGTTAATAATAGCTCTCGCAAGCGCAGCTCTTTGTTGTTCCCCGCCAGATAATTCGTGGGGATACCGATCAGATTTCTTGTTTAATCCGACCATTGATAGTACCATAGGTACTGCTCGTCTGATTTTCCTAGTAGCTGTCTCTGTAATTTTTAATGCAAATGCAACATTATTATATACTGTCATATTGCTAAGCAATCTAAAGTCTTGAAAAACAACGCCCATTTTTCTTCTTATTTTAGGCACCTTTTTATGTTTAACGTGGGTAACATCTTGTTCATCAATATATAGCTTACCTTCATTCGCGTCTAATTCCTTCATTAAAATCTTAATTAAAGTTGTTTTCCCAGAGCCACTATTACCTACTATAAATACAAATTCACCCTTTTCTATTTCTAATGAAATGTTGTCTAAGGCTTTTACTCCATTGGGATAAACTTTTGTAATGTTTTCAAACCGAATCATTGCTTACCTCCTTATCCCATATTTTCAAGAAATGGCTAGGTACTTAAAAAGCTTCCCTTTTCACCAGTAACTAGGCATCTCAACTTTATAATCTTGTAAAACATGACAAAAAAACCTATTATTATACATGTCTCATACTATTTTACTACAGACACTGAAATAATTCTATAGGTAATTAACGTTATTAATAATCGGACTCAATCATATGTTTCATATATTTAACTACCATTAGTGCAATTTTAAAAGTTATTGCATCGTCAAATACTCTTAAATCTAATCCGGTATTTTTTTGAAGCTTATCTAATCTATAAACCAAGGTATTCCTATGAATATACAACTGTCTCGATGTCTCCGATACATTTAAACTATTATCAAAAAACTTATTAATCGTTGTAAGTGTTTCTTCATCAAAATCATCAGGGGATTTTGTGCTAAAGATTTCAGAAATAAACATTTTACATAAAGGTATGGGCAATTGGTAAATAAGTCTTCCAATTCCTAGGTTGTCGTATGCCATAACATGTTTTTCGACAAAGAAGATTTTTCCAACCTCCAGTGCCATTTTTGCTTCTTTAAATGAACGTGAAACATCCTTAATATCTTTTACAATGGTTCCTATAGCTATATAGACAGAACTGAGTGCCTCTGCATTTAACGTATCTAGTATGGCACTTGCCATTTTCTCCATGTCTTCAATTGTCTCAGAGTCTTTTAATTCCTTCACAAGAATAATATTCTTTTCGTCAACTGCTGTAATAAAATCCTTGGTTTTAGAAGGAAATATATTTCTAACTACCTCTAATGCATTTGTATCTTTTTCAATTTTTGTCTCAATAATTATTGCTACTCTTCTTACATCCATTTCTATATGCAATTTTTTTGCTCTGTTGTAAATATCAACAAGCAATAAATTATCAAGAAGTAAGTTTTTAACAAAGTTATCCTTGTCAAATCTTTCTTTATAGGCTACCAACAGATTTTGAATTTGAAAAGATGCAATCTTTCCGATTTTATACACGTCCTCTGCTTCACCTTTAGCTGAAACAACATATTCTGCTGCATGGTCATCATATACCTTAAAAAATTGGTAACCCTGAATAAGTTGACTTTCTGCTTGTGAAATAACAAAATCAGCAACAACGGTATTGTATTCATCTATTATTCCATCTTCTGTTGTAGCAATAATCTTTCCATCTAAATCCATTACACTTAATTCAATTCGTGTAATAGCTTTTAATCCGTCAATCGTATTTTGCAAAATTTGATTTGATATCATATTCTTAGCTCCTTTTCAAGTACTGTATAACTCTCTTTGTATACATTCTATACTCTATTTTCTATTTTATAACATATTGTGAAAAATTAAAAGAGGAAATGCATAAATTTGTGCATTTCCTCTAAATATGGTTATATTACTGTTAAAAACATGTCCATAATATCGGGTTTATTGTAATCAGCTTATTGATTCCTCTGTATACTTGTCAAAAAACTGTATTTTATTCAAATCAAGACCAATCTTTATCGTCTCTCCTTCATTTGGCAAGGCTCTAATATCAACTTTTGCAGTAATTTCAACATGATAATCGATTGTTAAATATAGATAGGCTTCTGATCCCATCACTTCTGTTGCCTCTACGGTTGCAGTTAACACACTATTCTTTGATGCTTCTATGAAAACCTCAGAAATATGTATGTTTACTGGTCGAATACCAACAATTATTTGTTTATTAAGATATCCTTTTTCTATAAGTGTCTTTTCCTTACTCTTAGATAACTGAATGCTTTGATTACCAATCAATAGTTCCACACCCTTATCTGATGAGGTTACTCTTGCTTCGATAAAATTCATGGCAGGCGCACCTATAAATTCTGCAACAAACTTGTTTTTTGGTTTTGTATAAAGGTTTAATGGTGAATCTACTTGTTGAATAATTCCCTCTTTCATTACAACAAGTCTCGTTCCTAATGCCATAGCCTCTTCAAAGTCGTGGGTCACATAGATTACTGTTGTTTGTAGTTTTTTATGTACCTTTGCTAATTCTAATCTCATTTTGACGCGGAGCTTCGTTTCTAAATTAGACAAAGGCTCGTCCATCAAAAAAACTTTTGGTTGTTTTACAAGGGCCCTTCCCATTGCAACTCTTTGCTGTTGCCCTCCTGATAAAGAGCTAGGCATCGAATCTAACAACTGCTCAATTCCTAATATCTCAGCTGCTTCAGTAACTCGCTTATGTATTTCTTCCGATGATATTTTTTTAACTTTAAGTCCATGGGCGATATTTTGATATACTGTCATATCCGGATACATAACAAAATTTTGAAAAACCATAGCAATATCTCTATCAATAGGTTCAATATCATTTGACAAATTATTGCCAATGAATAGTGCTCCCTCTGTAACTTCTTCTAATCCAGCAATCATACGTAATGCTGTAGACTTTCCACATCCTGATGGTCCAACAAAAACAACAAACTCCTTATCTTCAATTTCTAAGTCCAGATTTTGCACCGCTGTAATGCCATTTGGATAAACCTTTTTAATACCCTTTAAGGAAATATTTGCCATATTCTCCTGCTCCCTATGTCATAATTATACGTGAATTTCTCTTTAGTTACTATACTATAGATATTTTACTTATACCATAGCTTATTCCTACAAAGAAAAACGATGGGCTTTGTGTATTTTGCACACCCCATGTATTAATGAATAGATAAGCAAAAAAAAGCAAAAAAAAAGTGTCTATTATAGACAATTATTTTCTTCCTGCTAGTTACTACATAATAATACTATATACATATTATACTAATTTTATAAAAAACCCTTATTATATTTCTTCCTATTCTATGAAACCTTCCCCAAGAACCTCTCTTACATCTGCAACAATAACAAAAGCATTTTTATCGTGACTTCTCACTATTTCTTTTAATAGCACTATTTGTCTTTGAGAAACAACACATAGCAATACTTTTTTAGAAATTCCTGTATACATGCCCTCACCATGAAGACCAGTGAGTCCCCGCTCAAGCTTGCAGAATATTTCATTGGTAATTTCCTCTTCCTTTTCAGTAATAATAAACGCCGCCTTCGCAAAGCTCATGCCTTCTAAAATCGCATCAATGACCTTTACAGATATATATACCGAAATTAATGCATACATAGTCTTTTCTGGCCCGAATACAAAGAAGCCAAATGCTATAATTATGCCATCTAAAAACATCATGATTTTAGCAATAGAAATATAATTTACAAAGTGCTGAATAATACTTGCAGCAAGAT
Source organism: Firmicutes bacterium HGW-Firmicutes-7 (assembly GCA_002841375.1). GTDB lineage: Bacteria > Bacillota > Clostridia > Lachnospirales > Vallitaleaceae > HGW-1. The sequence goes on from PGZO01000008.1 coordinate 56,310, forward strand.
CTGTTCCTCCTGTTGTCGCAAGGGCATAGAAAACGAGTCCAAGTCCAATACCAGTCAATACTCCACCAAATATACAGCCGAGTAATATATCTTCTGTTATTGATGGCATTCCTTGTGTTAAATATAAAGCTAAAGATAAATAAAAGGTTGCGAATATACTTCTTCTGCCAAAGCTTTTTCCTTTTACAAATATCGCAGTTAAAAACAGCGGCACATTGATCACAAGATTTGTTATCCAAATAGGTATACCGCCTGTCACTACACTTTCTGTGACTTTTTTAATTATAATCGCTATTCCTGTAACGCCACCAATAACCATACCCAAATCATCGAAAAACAAATTAATAGCAATTGCTAAAATTGTTGTACCAATGACAATTAGAAGATAGTCAATTACGGGGGTTTTTCTAATTGTTCCAACCATTATTATCTCCCTTTATATATACTCTTTGCGATGTTTAACCACTTCCAATAAGAAAATTGGCAATTTCATCATTCTTTTAAATCGTGTAGGTTGTGTAATTAGTCTATAAAACCATTCTAATCCTAGCTTAATAAAGATCTTCGGCGCTCTCTTAACTTCTCCCGACATCACATCAAAGCTTCCACCAATACCAATACAAACCTTTACATCTAGCATCTCAATATTCTCAAATATCCATTTTTCTTGCCTTGGCGCACCTAAGCCAATAAGCAATAAATCTGGCTTTAGTTGGTTTATTTCGAATCGTATTTTTTTTTCCTCTTCTTGATCAAAATACCCATCATGTATCCCAATGATTTTCAATCCCTTATGCAAGCTCATCATTTTTTTTGCCGCCTTTTTTGCAACACCCGGCGATGCACCAAAAAAGTAAGCAGTCTTATTCGTATTTTTTATATTTTCAAATATATTCTGCACCAAATCATATCCTGCTACTCTTTCAGGTAATGGATGCTTAATAATTTTAGCACCAATTACAACGCCAATACCATCCGCAACAGTCAGATCACCTTTATTGATTATATGTAAAAAGTCTCTATTTTTGGTAGCTTCCATTACGATTTCTGGATTAGCCGTAAAAATCATTCTTTTTTTATCATCATTCAAAAAACCTAAAGTCTTTTTAGTTGCTTCATTAGTCGTAACCGCATCAAAATGAACACCTAATATATTAATTTTATTGTTTTTCATTAAAAGCTCTCCTAAACTATTTAGTTTTTAGCAACCTATTATTGAAGCGTATAATTGCCTTGAACCATAATAAAGCTCTTTTTTGTTATTGATAATCCTCTACCATCTGCCCTTGGAACAATTAACAAATGGTTTAAATCAACAATTGCTTCTCCTTTAACATCTTTACCGCTCGTAACATCTGAGATTCCATCACCAGCTGAATTTGCAATGACCTTTGCTTCTCCCGAACGAACAATAAACTCGGTGCTCTCTGAACCAATAATGGTTTTTCCTGCTGCAACCTCAACCACAACAAAACCTTTTGAGATACTAACACCATCCGAGGCAATTACTGCAAGTTTACTATCTATATATTTATATACATCCGTCATATTTGTTGGTTGTGCTGTTCCAGTCCCACCAGGTTGACCTAACATTAATTGAACTTCTTCTACCAGGTCACTATTTAATTTATCAACATAGCTTTTTGTTACCAAAGGATCCGCTACAGAGCCTGGATCACTACCCGCAGCATTGACTCTATCATATACAACACCAATAGTTAATAACACCACCGCACAGACTATAACCATAATAAACTTCTTTTTCATATTATTTTACCTCGCTTTCTCCTAAAACAATTATTATTTCGTTATCTTCATTCAATAGATTCTCTCTCACTTCTAATGAGGTGTTTTCAAAGTACATTTCCAATTCTTGTCCAACCTTTTCATTGGGAACAATTAACCTAGTAATACGAACAGGCTTTTCAGTATAATCAACAGCTTCAGATACCGAATATCCAGCTTCTTGCAAGATTCCTTTATATTTTGCAGCAAGACCTGCTGTATATGTACCATTTTGCATTGAAATATTTAAGGTTTTAACATCTATTACTTCTTCTTCAATTTCTTTTTCAGTATCTTCAGCAATACTATCTACTGTAGCATTCAATATATTATCCAATAAAGCCTTTGTTAAAACTTCATCATGAATAAAGAAGGATCTTCCTATATACTTAGTTTCTCCTGGCAGGGTTTCTATGGCTATATTTTCTGCTGATAAATCATCTATATAGTTTACATAATCAATCGCATTTAAAAAATCTGTATCAACATACACAAATACTGACTTAGCAATATTTAAAATATTTATTTTATTTTCTGTCGTTAATAATTTATCCATAAATGATTTCATAAATTCATGCTGTGTTTCTATTCTACCCAAATCTCCATTAGCATAACCCTTTCTGTAACGAACAAGTTGTTCTGCTTGATCTCCATCAATATATTGAATACCAGCATCTAAATCAATACGCAATCCTTGAATTGGATCCGAATATTTCATATTAAATGGAATATCGACTTCAATTGGTCCAACAATATCAACAATTTTCTTGAATCCATCAAGATCTAAACTAACATAATAATCAATATCTACATCAAAAGTCTCTTCAATAATCCTTACGGAAGCATCATTTCTATGTTCAGGTTGGAAATATGCAGGCACTTCATTAATTTTAATCGTTTGATCAACGCCACTTCTTCTTTCTTGGATATCTGCATACATATCATCTGGAATTGTAACCATTGTGTCCCTTGGAATAGAAACAATATTTATTTTATTCGTTAGGTTATTAAAAAACAACAGCATAACTACATCTGTTCTATAGTTATCTTTATCTAGTCCAAAAATGGCAAAAGTTGATATTTTTTCAAGTTCTTCTTCTACTTTCTCTTTGCCTTTACCAATCTTTATATCAGCTTGTCCAATGTTTTTACTAATTAATAGATATACCCCTGTACCTAATCCAATAACAATAATTAGTGTCATAAACGCTAATACAAATACTTTTAGAAACTTACTTAATAATCTATTCTTTTTCTTCTTATTCTGCCCTTTTCTAGCCACTTGTTGCCTCCTGTAACCCTTGTTGTATTCTTACTAATACCTATTTTAAACATTTTAAAATCATGGTGTTACTTGACCATTTTCATCATTCATTGCCTCTCCAACTGTGTCTGGAGTTCCTTCTAATAAAGTATTTACAACTTCATGTGCTTCGTCTAAATCCCATTTTTGATACCATATATCATCTATCTTATCTCCATATGATGGAATAGTAACCATATTCGTTGTACTTAAAACCTTATTTACATCTAATTCAAAAATGTACTCTACATATTGTAATGCTAAAACTAAGCCAAAGTCTGCTTCGAAATTTTTAAAACCTATCGTGGCTAGTTCTTTAACTTTCGAAAAATCATTAACATCCATTATTTCATCAAATAATGCAGCGATGAAATCTTGTTGTACTTTAATACGTTGCAAATCGCCCATTTTATATTGTCTATATCTAACAAGTTGTTCTGCTTTGTCGCCATCTAATACTTGGAGACCTTCTTGTAAATCAATATACAAATCCTGATATGCATCATTATAATACATACGTTCAGGAACATAAAATTCTACTCCGCCTACAACATCAATAAAATCACTAAACCCATCAACATCGATACGTGCCATATAATCTATTTCAAGCCCTGTTATAATACTCACAATTTCCTGTAAGTCTCGTAGCGCCTGTTTGTTTTTCCCTGTTAAATTAAAAACTTCATTAACCTTACAATATAGAACATTATTATCAGGGTTTCCTTTCTTTATATGTTTAAATTCCTCCTGTCTAAAATCAATTTCCAAGTCTCTTGGAACCGATACTACTTTGATTTCACCTTTATCAACATCCATTACGCCAACCATCAGCACCTCTGTTAGACCATCGTTTGATCCTATTAATAATCCTGTAAAAGATTCTAATTGATCACTCGTTTCTTCGCCGCCTAGATCGTTGTCATTAACATCTATATCTTTTGTATTATTGTTATTAATGTTTATGTTATCTACTGTTGCACTAATTAAAGATACCGCTAAAATCATTGCTGTAACTGCAATTAATGCTATCAGTAACCTATCCTGCTTTTTCATTCTTATTTGCCTCCAAATATCTTAGTTATCCTACTTCTTTTTTATAACAATAAGTTCCACAAACATTATACTACATTTATTTTAAAAAACCATACCTTTTAAAAAATTTAATATAATTATCATAAAAACGTCATGTTCACGTTATAGTTCATCTTCTTACCAATTTATGATATACTATGATTATCATTCAAAAAGTATTAGTATCACTTTTACGTACAAAATATAGTACATCAATGTTTTTGGATTACTATATTTTGTAGGTAAATTAGTGATTCTTACTTTATGGATGACATCATAGGATTATCATTCAAAAAGTATTAGTATCACTTTTACGTACAAAATATAGTACATCAACGTTTTTAGATTACTATTATTATGACCATTTAGTGAGTTTTATTTATAGAAGATGTTTCATAACGCTAATTACAAAACAAATGAAAGGATGGAAACGATATGGCATTATACATTGGTTCACACGTATCTATGAGTGGTGGTCTTATTGCTGCCGCTAAAGAAGCGCATTCATATGGTGCAAATACCTTTATGATTTATACAGGTGCGCCACAAAACACACTAAGAAAACCGATATCAGAATTAAAAATTGAAGAAGGAAAACTTTTTATGGAGGAAAATGGACTTAGCAATATTGTAGTTCATGCTCCATATATTATTAACCTAGCATCTTTTAAAAGCTCTATCTATAATCTTGCCAAAAGCTTTCTAAAAACTGAAATAGAACGAACACAGGCTCTTGGTGCTGGTTATTTAGTTCTTCACCCTGGTGCATACACCGAAATGGATGCTGAATATGGCATAAACAGAATTATCGAAGCACTCAATGAAGTGTTAACAAAAGATATGAACCTCTATCTTTGTCTTGAAACTATGTCTGGAAAAGGCAGTGAAATTGGTCGTAACTTCAGCGAACTAGCTGCAATTATTAAAGGCGTTGAGTTGAAGGAAAAACTTGGTATTTGCTTTGACACATGTCATACTCATGATAGTGGATATGATATTATCAACGATTTTGAAGGTGTTATGGATGAATTTGATTCTACTATTGGATTTAATTACTTAAAAGTCTTTCATATTAATGGGTCACTTAATGCAAATGGCGCCAGAAAGGATAGACATGCAAACCTCGGTGCTACACCTGACAATCCTAAAGGAAAAGACATGATTGGATTAGATGCAATCTATAATATTATTCAGCACCCGATTTGTCAAGACAAGCCTCTAATATTGGAAACTCCTTGGTTAGATGCTAAAACTAATTTATATAAAGAAGAAATTGCTTTACTTAGAGGTGGTAAATAATGTCTTCAAAAACTGTGCTCATTACTGGTGCTTCTAGAGGTATTGGCAAAGCCATTGCATTGGAATTTGCAAAAAAATCTTATAATATAATTATTAACTGTTCAAGTAGTTTCAAAGAACTCTTAGAAGTTGCTGAAGAAATAAAAGCCCTCGGAACGAATTGCCTTCCGATCATGGCTGATGTTTCTGATTTCCATGCCGTAACAAATATGTTTCAAGAGATTGAGGTTGTTTTTCCATTTATCGATTGTGTAGTAAATAATGCTGGTATTTCACATGTTGGTTTGTTTACTGAAACGACACCCGAGACTTGGAATAAGGTTATTAGCACAAATTTAACCTCTCTATATAATGTATGTTATCATGCAGTACCTAAAATGATTCATCATCATTCTGGATCAATTATTAATATTTCTTCTATCTGGGGTGTATGTGGTGCATCTTTAGAAGTGGCCTATTCTGCCTCAAAAAGCGGAATTCATGGTTTCACACAAGCACTAGCTAAAGAACTGGGCCCAAGTCATATTAGAGTTAATGCAATTGCCTGTGGTGCTATTGATACCCGTATGAATAACTGGTTAGATGATGAAGAAAAAAAAGCATTTGAAGCTTCTATTTCCCTTAATAGGTTTGGCAAAACATCTGAAGTTGCTGAACTAGCTTATTATCTTGCTTCTGACAATTCAAGTTATTTAACTGGGCAAATTATTAAACTGGATGGCGGCATAGTATAAAAAAACAAGGCGAAAAGGTCATGAACCTTTTCGCCTTGTTTTTTACAGTTTTTATCTTCTTGTTGGATATTCGGCAAATACTTGTACAATTGAGTTATATATTGCTTTTGCAGCATTTTTTTGTACGTTCTTGTCTGATATTTTAGCAATATCAATTTTACTTGTTACGAATCCTACCTCTACGATTGCCGCTGGCATGTTGGATCTTCTTAAAATTGATAATGAATTGTTATCTTTGATCCCTCTGTTTTTTAACCCTACCGCATTTACAATGTTTTGTTGAAGTATTGCGGCTAACTCATTTGAATTTAAACCTGATCTATCCGCATCTTTAAAGTAAATTGTTTCAGTACCATTCGCTGTCTCACCTAACGCATTGTTATGTATACTTATTAAGAAATCCGCCTCCACTTCATTCGCAAAGTCTGTTCTAGCTACAAGTTCTATGAACGTATCATCAAGCCTCGTATAATATACTTTTATGCTAGAGTCTGCATCTAAATACTCTTTTAAATAGTGTGTAATAGCTAAATTTAAGTCTTTCTCATAGTAACCATTCGCACTTGCGCCTGGATCTTTGCCTCCATGACCTGTATCTATAACAACTATTTTAGAATAGATCTCCTTAGGCTTATACGCTTTAATATATAAATTTTCATTATCCGCTTCAAGTCTATAAACATATACAGATTTACTATGAATTACTAAGCTTGTATTCCCACTATTATTCTTTTTGATTTCAATTTGGCTAATAATGCTATCATCAATATGCATGTTTCCCGTGCCAAAAACATCTTCATAATTACCAGGCAAATTAATGATATATTTTTTAGTGTTATACTTATCTTCGTATGTAATCCCTTCAAGGTTTATCCTTGAACCAACATTTTCAAGGGTAATTATTGGGATCGTAGTATTTTCATACTTAATGTTATCATATGTTGGTTCATGCATCTGGATTAAAGTAGTTACATTATCGATTTTTGTTATACTGTAATCTGCATGCCCATCCGTTTCCACCACAACCCTCGCCGTACTGGTTTTAAACTGATCTGTTCTCATAGATAAAATGTACTGTCCTAAAGTGTCGTTCTTCGTTTGTTTACCTACAAGAGATACCGTCCGCTCCATATCAAAAACAATTCTATCCGGATTGCTTAAGCGAAATGCTGTAACCTCCGGAGCAGATGTTCCAGTTAACCTTATATAATCTCCTTTTTCATTTTGACCAAGATGAACTTTGCTCAAGTTATTATCCTTCATAACAAAATTCAATGTTTTTCTATCTCCACTAATTGAAAGATCATAAGAAGCTGAAGTGCTTTTCAAATCAAAAACTACTCTCGTTACCTTTTTTCCATCTCTATCCTCTTGTTGTCCTGTACGAACAGCTGTTACAATAGGATTGTCTGAATATGTTGCATTACCAGCAACCTTGTTTGCATTATAAATATCCACCACATATTTACTATCTGATTCCATAAATGTATTTTCCACGAAAGAAATAGGTCCACTCGCCTGAATACTAAAGCTTCTACTATCACTCTTATACTCTACTGATGTTATACTTACTAATGAATTATTTTGAGCCGAAATAACGCTCTTAGCCGATTGTTCAACAGGTGCTATAATACTTGACCAGGTAACCGGATTGGTTGCTAATTCTGTTGGTAATAATCGATTTGCCTTATCAGAATTCAGTTCATCCAATTCATCACCATTTTTTATTTCTTCAATTGGCACTTCTGGCGTTTCCTCAACCGGCACTTCTGGATTTTGTGATAGTGATGTAATACTCGCTGTATAAGAACTCTGATTCCATTCTATTTTATATCCTAAGTTTTCTGTTACAAATCTTAAAGGTATCATTGTCTTAGGATTCTTTTGGCTCGTGTCTCTAATTAGTTTTGCTGGAACATCAAGCGTTATTGGATTATTATTTACAAATGCTATATTACTGCCTATCTTTAGCACAATTTTTTGATCATTATAGGAAATATAAACCTCTTGTTTTTCCCCATTCCAATCAACTTTTGCATTAAATCCAGCTGATTCAAATACTTCACGTGCAGGGACAAGTGTTCTACTATCTATAATAATAGCTGGCATTTCTCCGGTGGCAACAGCCTTACCATCAATGTTAAGCGTTACCACATTGCTTGTATACTGATGCACTTTCCCATCGTATTCAATATCAAACTTATCCCGAGTTTCTCCTGCATAAACACCTATCGAAAGCTGTAATAGCAAGATACTTACACTAAAAAACAAAGCCATTACTCTCTTCATTATGTCAGCTCCTTATGTTATTAATATTTCTCATTATCTGTAATGCCTCATTCTTTGTTGTCCACTAATTGATATCACATTTATTATAAACAAATTATAGCAAAAAAACTTCCAAATATAAAGTTATTAAAGTGTTATGTAATATAATTGTAATAATTGTAGATTCTAGTCATATTGAGTTAATAAATATGGTAAAAAAAGACAACTTAATGCTCGTTCCTAAATACATTTCTGACAATGTAAGGAATCAACATTTTAACCGTAAACCCGATTATTAAACCTGTGATTAACGCCGAAATAGAAAGCATAGGTAGAAAGGTAAGTGCTACGCCAATGCTTTTAGTAATAAAAGCAACAACAAATAATTGCCCAATATTATGAGCAAAAGCGCCTGCTACACTAATTCCAACTGTGCTTATTTGTTTCCCCATTATAGTAACGCATAAAAACATAATGAAGAAGCTAAGCAAGCCCCCTGATAAGCTGTACCAAAAGCTAATAAAATTTCCTACAAACATAGCGTTCATTACAATTCTAATAATAACTAAAGACAGCGTTTCTCGAAAGTTTAAAAAATACAAGGCAGTCAATGTAATTGCATTTGCTAATCCTAACTTCACTCCTGGATAAGTAGGCAAAGGAATAAATCTTTCAAAATAGCTTAGAACAAGCGCCATTGAGATGAGCAAAGCAATAAAAACTGTTTTTTTAGTTTTGGATACATTTGCAAATTTATTGTACAATGGCATCGATCTCATCCTCCACATTTCCTTTTATTTGAACGTGTACCTTATTAGGTAAACATACTATACTTCTATTTGCCTTCTTTATCGTTCCTGTATGCAGGCATATTTTATCTGGACAATCAGCCTCAATCATTGTGACATTTCCTTCATTTACTTCAATTACATTTGTACCAATTGTTGTTTCAACAACTACTAGCTTATTTACTTCACGTAGACTTACACTTTCATATAATTCTCCGTCATAATATATTTCTGCAACAAATTCCTCACCTTCTACACCTTCTTCCTTTATATAATTCCAAATAAAGACGCTTCCAGCAATAATTGCAATGATTCCGGCAATAATCCAATCATTCTTTTTCATCTATAATCTCCTAATATCCTATTAAAATAATTACATTCGTTTATTATACCTTTACCCTCTACAAACTTCAACAGTTAATCTAGTGTTTATATTTTTGATTTGGTAAATAATGGTAATTCTTTCCAATGGCTTGTTTTTTTCGTTTAATTTTTTTATAATAGTTTTGTAATACTTAGTTAACAATTTCAAGTTTAACGACAGCTTTGTGAAAACAGGAGGATATTATGAATAAGAAATGGTTACAGAAAACAGTTTTACTAAGTACGGTTATGGTGTATCTGCTCGGTTCAACCATCCAAGCAGATACACTCGGCACTGTTACTGCAAATGTATTAAACGTTCGTAGCAACCCATCCACTTCTTCACCGATCATTGCCAAAACCTATGCTGGCAATAAAGTTTCAATCTTAGCTAAAGAAGGGGATTGGTATAAAATTGAAGTCGAAGGTGCCCAAGTTGCATATGTTTCAAGTGACTATGTAAAAGAAGCTACTGCAGAGGTTACGCCACTACAAGCAGTTACTGCTACAACAAATTATGGTCGTGTCACTGTTCCAATCTTAAACCTTAGGGCTTCGAATTCTACATCAAGCGACATAATCGGTAAGCTTTCTCAATACAATTCAGTAACGATCTTAAGTTCTGAAGGTGATTGGTATAAAGTGGAGGCGAATGACAAGACTGGCTATGTTTTCAATACATATATCGACACTACAACACCTTCTGCATCAACAAATGATGTAAGGTCACAAGTCGTTGCGTATGCAAAGCAATTTTTAGGAAATCCTTATGTATATGGCGGAAATAGTTTAACAAATGGAATAGATTGTTCTGCCTTTACGCAGCAGATTCTTAGAAAGTTTGGTTATTCAATTAGTAGAACATCTTATACACAAATTAATAATGGTACCCGTATTTCAGCTAATGAGTTATTGCCAGGGGATTTAGTTTTCTATGGTTATTCAGGTGTAGTTTCTCACGTAGGAATGTATATAGGAGATGGCAAAATAATTCATGCTAGTAGCCCATCAACTGGCATTTTAATTAGTGGTATGTATACACAAGGTAAGAAGCCATATATTGGTAGTGTTAGAATTATTCAATAAAAAGTGAAAAATTTGGTTGTACATAAAATGAGATGCTGTCTTGAAATAGAATTTAATTCTATGAGGGGTGGCATCTTTTTATTTTTGATTTCCCATTAAGTTGTCGGGTTTTTAGCTTGGGATAGTCACTTGGGGCGTACATATGGGGGGGCGTTACGCGCACCATTGTACCGTCCATGGTTCAAATGGTGCGCGCTCGCATCCGTGCTCACTGCTCCACGCCCCCCATATGAACTCCCTAGATATGAGTCGCTATTTTTGACGCTAAAAACCCTCGGTACTGTTAGCTTTAGCACGGTAAAGGGAACGTTTTATTTGATGGAAATTTGATTTTAAAAAAATCTTTAAAAGATTACGAAGTATTTAGAAGCGATAGCTGGAATGCTTACAAAACAAGTGATGTTGTCACTATTTTTTCATCTTAATTGTTAGGACGTCTGGTGATTCTTTTGTTTGATTTCCCCTTAATTGATGAGTTCTTTCTCTTGGGGTCTTTATGTTTTTTTTGTTCAATTATTAGTCTATTGACGAATTGTTTCTCTTGGATTTTTTTTAATCAATGCCGTAGTATTTTTATGGAATATTTTACTATAGACGCCTAGCAACTTGATATGGGGTTAGTTCTAAGCGTGCAGGAGCGAGCGTTCCCATCATTTGGACATGGACGGCCAATGATGGGATAGAACTAACCCCATATCGGGTTGCCAGAACCAATACCTAATAAAAATACGGACCCAGTTTACACATACATAATCCGATTAAAAACTTTCTTCTAGAAACAAACAAAAAAAAGCTACCTCAACATAGATAAATCTAATTGAAATAGCCAGCCATATTGTTAAATGATACTCGCCCTCCGCATACGCTACGAGCTCGTAACCTAACGCAAGCTTTGCTTGCCATCAGTGGGTGCTTAAACACCCACTGATTTTAGAAGTAAGTTACCCCCTCTGAAAAAAGTGAGGGACTTCCTTCGTTAGGTTAAATATATCTTTCACTCGCGAACACCGCTATTGCGCCATCTGCTGCGGCGGTAATCACCTGCTTGAGGGATTTCTTTCTCACATCTCCGACTGCAAATACACCCTTAATACTTGTTTCACAATCTTCATCTGTTAATATCCAGCCACCCGAATCTAATTTTAGCTGATCCTTAACCAATTCCGAATTAGCTGATGTTCCTACTGCAATAAAAACGCCAGAAACATTCAAGGTGGTTTTTTCACCTGTTTTTTTATTGTAAATCTTTACACCTTCAACTGATGTATCTCCAAATATTTCTTCCAACTCTGTATCCCATATAACTTCAATATTTGGCGTTTTTAACAGCTTATCTTGAAGAACCTTTACAGCTCTTAACTCATTTCTTCTATGAACTAACGTAACCTTTTCACACATTCTCGAAAGATAAATGGCATCCTCAACTGCAACATCTCCGCCACCGATTACTACTGTTTGCTTTCCTTTATAAAAAGCACCATCACAAGTTGCACAATAGGAAACGCCTAATCCAGTAAATTGATCTTCTCCAGGCACGCCAAGTTTTTTCCATTGAGCACCTGTTGAAAGTATAATCGTTTTTGATTGCAATTCACCATTAGAAGTAATTACCTTTTTAATAGGTCCGTCTAAAATCAATTCTATAACATCTTCACTTTTTATTTCTACACCAAGACTGGTTGCATGTTCAGTAAACATATTACTAAGATCAAACCCAGAAACATTTTGAATTCCTGGGTAATTATCAACCTCATAGGTATTAATAATTTGTCCACCAGCAAAGGACTTCTCAAGTATAACAAATTTGAGCATAGCTCTTGTAGCATAAATCGAAGCAGTAATGCCTGCAGGTCCTGCTCCAACAATAACTAAATCATATATTTCACTCATTTTATTCTCCATTATAAATATATTTTACTTTTATTCTACCCAATATTCTCATTAATAATTTTCGATAGCTCTTTTATAGAAACGGGTTTTTGAATAAATGCTGTAATTCCGTCCTCCATTAGTTTTTTTGTCTCGTGTTCCATAGAATAACCTGAAAGTACGATTACTTTCTTGTTGGCATCTATTTTAACGAATTCATGATATAGCTGTCTGCCACTTATTTCAGGCATCATCATATCCATGAAAACCAAGGATATTTCATTATGTAGATCGGAAAATAGTTGAATCGCCTCAACAGGTGAACCACATAATATCGGCACAAAGCCTAGCATATCTAAAATCTCACCCATTAATTCCCTTATAACGTCTTCATCATCAATTACTAATATCTTTTTTTTCAATTGTGCTTCGGTGGTAGCCAAAAAGATTGCTCCTTTCAAGTCAAAGGTAAGCTTTAAACTTAGCTTTGGTGTTAATCCATTGTTTACGATGTATTCATTGTACTTTCTTTATTTTCCATTATACCAACGTTACTTATAAAATACAATATAATTCTATAAGTCGTTATCACTAAAAGACAACTAAAAACCTTCTATTTCCACATAGGTTGAACTTTAAAACCCCCTTCACATTAATATTATGAGGGGGGTTTATTCATCAGCACCTAAATAAAAGCGGAAGACAATACTCCCTTTAAATTTGGGACTTTTTTCCAACAATCATTGGGTAGTTTAACTCACCTTTTAAAAATTTACCTTCTGTTACGACGACCTCTTTATCTAATATTACATTTTGCAATTGTACATCTTGTTCAATAATCGTATCTTGCATAATAATACTATCCATAACTACTGCACCTTTCTTAACAACCACACCTCTAAAAAGCACGCTATTAAGCACAGTGCCTTCAATAATACAACCATCCGCTACAATAGAGTTTTTGACATCTGCTTCCTCGTTATATTTGGCTGGGGTTTCATCTTTTACTTTCGTAAATATCCTTCCACCATCTTCAAATAACTCTTGACGCACTTCTGGTTTTAGCATTTCCATATTACATTGATAAAACAAATTAACCGAACTCATTGAACGCCAATAGCCAGTAAATTCATACCCAAGAATTTTAATGTTTTGAAGATTTCTAATAATAATGTCCTTTACAAAATCATAATTCCCATGCGCAGCGCTTTGCTCTAATAATGAAATTAGTAGTATTCTTTTTAATATGTATACACCTAGAGAAGCTTTTCTTGATTTAGGATGTAGTGGCTTTTCGAGAAAATCTGTTATTCTATTCTCTGAATCCATCTCAATAATACCTAAATTCTTTAACTCTTCTTCGTCATAATCGATCATATCTCTATATACAACGGTCATGTCAGCTCCTTTATCAATATGATAAGCAAGCAAATCATCATAACCCATTTTATAAATACAATTTCCAGTAGCTATAATAACATAATCCTCATGACTACGTCTTAAAAAGGAAAGATTATTGTACATACCTTCGGCTGAGCCTCTGTACATACCGATATGATCTCCTTCTAAATATGGAGGAAATACGAAAAGACCATCATTTCTTCTGTCTAAATCCCATTCCTTTCCTGAACCTAAATGATCCATAAGCGATCTATAGCTGTATTGAGTAACCACTCCTACTTTATTAATTTCTGAATTCACCATGTTAGAAAGGACAAAATCAATTGCACGATATTTACCCCCGACAGGTGTAGCTGTAACTGACCGCTTCGAAGCCAGTTCCTTCATAAGATCATTTCTGCCTCCAGTAATAATAATCCCCATAGTATTATTCATGTGCAATCCCCCTTTTATATATGCTTTTACCTGAAGGTATTTCTAAGGAATCATAGTCTATTGCTGCTACATCCCGTTCTACAACTACATTTTTACCAAGCTCCGCTTTGTCTGGAATAGTTGCTGCTTCACCAATAACTGTAATACCACAATAATAAATAGCTGGTTTGTCTTCGTTAACTACCTCTTCACCAAATCCAATTTTAACATCTTCTCCTACTATAACTTTCTCGCTTAGAATACTTTTAACAATATGTGCGTTCTTTCCTATTACTGAATTAGACATTATAATAGAATCTTCAATAATTGCACCTTCTGAAATATAAACACCTGGAAAAATAATAGAGTTCTTTACAGTACCATAAACCATACAGCCTTCTGCAATAATCGACTTCTTTGCACAACCTGTTGGTCCTATGTAATTAGCAGGCTTAACTGGATTGGTCGTAAATATTTTCCATCCTCTTTCAAATAAATTAAAGTCTGGAACACGTTCAATTAAGTCCATGTTTGATTCCCAATAAGCTTGAATAGTACCCACATCTTTCCAATATCCCGAAAACTCATAGGCATACATACTACAACCTTCTGCTAACATCATTGGAATAATATTTTTGCCAAAATCATTATGGGAATTTGGATTTTGGTTGTCTCTAATTAAATATTCTCTTAAAACATCCCAAGTAAAAATATAAACACCCATTGACGCTAGATTGTTTTTTGGTTCTTCTGGCTTTTCTTCAAATTCAAATACTTTATTGTTTTCATCTGTGTTCATAATACCAAAGCGACTCGCTTCTTCAATAGGCACTTCAAAAACCGAAATTGTTGCATCTGCCCCGGTTTTCTTATGTGCATCAAGCATTTTCGAATAATCCATTTTGTAAATATGATCACCTGATAAGATGATGACATATTTGGGAGATGATTTGTCTACATAATGAATGTTTTGATAAACAGCATTAGCAGTTCCTTTAAACCATTCACCTGAATCTGCTTTGAGATACGGGGACAAAATCGTAACACCACCATTATTTCTGTCAAGATCCCATGGTTTTCCAATACCTATATGAGCATTTAGCTCTAAGGGTTGATATTGTGTAAAAACCCCTACTGTATCGATTCCAGAATTGATACAGTTACTTAATGGAAAATCAATAATACGAAATTTACCTCCATAAGGTACAGCTGGCTTTGCTGTTAAGTTCGTTAGCACCCCTAATCTGCTCCCTTGGCCACCAGCAAGAAGTAATCCTATCATTTCTTTAGCTACCATTAAATCATCTCCTATTCAGTTTATTTTCAGAGTAAAAATACTCTTGAATCTACATATACTTACTATACATCTATTTTACCATATTTATGGTTATTGCCCAACATTTAGTTCTTCTTTTTTGTCATTTTCTTTTTGACAAATTCCCCCTTTGCTACCTAGAAAATTTTTTCTTGTTTTTTTTCATAATAACCATTATGATATTTAAGACATAGATTCTCGCCCTGAAAGTAAGCATCAATATATTTACCAATAATATATAGTAATCCAGAAACGTTGATATACTATATATTATTGGCAAAAGTGATACTATGTACTTTTTGGGCGATAATCATTAGATTCTCACCTAGAAAGTAAGTATCACTATTTGAACTTAGGAGGACATCCTGTGAATTATAAAGAAAGCATCAGTTATCTTGAAAACATTTCTGCACCTATTCATTTGGGTCTCGAGAACATTATGAAGCTTCTTGATAAGTTATCAAATCCCCAAAATCAGCTTAAAGTAATACATCTTGCAGGAACAAATGGTAAAGGGTCTGTAAGCAATATACTAAAGAGTATTCTAATGGAGGCAAATTATAATGTGGGACTCTATAATTCACCAAGCATTCTTTCCTATAGAGAAACGATTAGCATAAATTCAAAGATCATTTCAAAAGATGATTTTGCATATGCTACTACAAAGATTTCCAAATATTGCAATGAACTCCTTGATGAAGGACACCCCCAGCCTACCATTTTTGAATGCACTACTGCACTTGCACTAGATTTTTTTGCATCGAATAACGTTGACATTGCAATCATAGAAGTTGGTCTTGGTGGTATTTTGGATGCAACGAATGTTTTTACCACGCCATTAGTTAGCGTTATTACTTCTATAGGCTTCGACCATACCGAATATCTAGGAAATAGCCTTAAAGAAATTGCTTCTGCAAAAGCTGGTATTATAAAGAAAGAAATCCCTGTTGTTATTGCACCAAATGATGAAGATATATTGGAGGTAATAATGAATATTTCCTCTAGTTTAAATGCACCTCTTTACTACAATGCGCCAACAGATATTGTGACTATAATCCATAATAGCACGCTTCAAGGAATAAACTTTTCTATGTCAACTCCTTATTTTACCTATTCTAACCTATTTACAACGCTTATTGGTGCGCATCAACTTACAAATATTTCTGTTGCGTTAATGACTATTTATGTATTAACCAAACATTATAATTATATGATTCCAGCTCCAGCAGTAACCAATGGGTTACATAAGACTTATTGGTCTTGTAGATGTGAATATATTGAGACACCTATTAAAATGATAATTGATGGAGCCCACAATGAATCAAGCATGGAGAGCTTCACTCACGTTTTGTCTGCTCATTGTACTTCAATACCTATAACCTTTCTGTTTGGTGTTCTTAAAGACAAGGAGGTATCTATAATGCTAAAAAAAATGGCTCTTTTTTCAAACACTATTTTTATAACCGCACCATTATCCACGAGAAGCTTACCCCTTCCTGAACTAACTTCTATTGCTAAAGAACATTTTGAAAACGTTTATCCCATTGATGAGCTCTATGAAGCTTATCAAGAAGCTGTGAATTATGCAAAGAAAACCAACACTTTGCTCTGTTGTGTTGGTTCCTTATATCTCTCTATTCCATTCCGAGATTGGTTACGTTCTAAATAATTCAACAAACTCTTCAACTGAGTTAAAATCTTTTTTACACTTATATGCCACTACGGTTTCCTCTTTGCTGCTTATGTGATCAACTAATTCGATATCTTCATAATCAGTAGTAAGAATTAGTGTATTTTGGTTGTCCACAAAATAAATATCTCTAAACTGATCTTGTGCTCTCATTTTGAATGGGTTGTCATGCAGTTCTAGCTTTCCATTATAGCTGACCCAAATAACATATAATTCTAGAGAAAATATATCTGCACCCACAATATTTGATTTTAATGCTTCAAGGAAGGCGTGATAATAGTTGGGATGATATTCCTCTTTTATTTTCTCAACTCTT
The DNA here is from genome assembly GCA_002841375.1 of Firmicutes bacterium HGW-Firmicutes-7. GTDB lineage: Bacteria > Bacillota > Clostridia > Lachnospirales > Vallitaleaceae > HGW-1. Next base: position 74,012 of record PGZO01000008.1, read on the forward strand.
TTAATATGATATATAATTGGTGCGATATGATTGGCCATAAACTCAAATGCCATAACATGCTCTTCAGCAGCTAAAATGCCTTTTTCTAACCCTAATACACCTATTGCTCCAATAAGATTTGTGTCATATTCTTCAATATATATTGGTATAATACATGCTCCTGATGGTGCTTTAATAAATTCTTGTATAAACATGTCTTCAAAAAGATTACTAACCTTGTGCTCCTCTACTACGATAATTTTCTCTCCAAGCAGAAGCGGAAGCAATGCACCTTTCATTGGTATTTCTTTAACAACTCCTTTCATATTAATGCTAGCTTCAATATTAAGAACCATTTTGTCACTATCATATAGTGCAATAAATGCTAACTCTGAATTATAAGACACCTTCAAAGCACTTGCAATTAATGAAATTACTGTATCAATTGATGTCACACTATTTACTATTTTAGCCAAAGCACTTAAATCCATCATTTTCTTTAATTTTATTTTCAATGTATTTTTTTGTGTTTCTATTTTAGCAAAGTTGCTCGCAGTGTTGAACACAACATACATGGCCTTTCCTAAAGATTCTATAATCTGAAAGATTTCTTTTTCTTGATGAGCTCCAAAATTTTCATCAAATGTAATAAATCCTCGCAATGAATTTCCTGATTTAATCGCAATTATGTATCTTGGTCTTACCTTGACAAATAAATCATTCCCATTGTAAAATTGGTTTTTAATAATATCTCTCTGACTATCCTCTGATACATCAACATATGTTGGCATATATAAAAATCCCTCTTGAGATGGATATAGAGAGAATTGATGAAGTATTTCTTGTTCATTCTTACATTGATAACTAACCAAATCAAAGTTCCTTGTTATTTCATCTTTCAAAAAAAGCGTTGTAAATTCGCTCTCAGTAAATTCTGAAAAGCACTTCAATGCTAACTCAGTGATCTTATCCTTAGAAAGTTCTTCAAACATTTTTCCTATTTCTCCATATATAAATACCATGTTGCCTATTTTTCTATCTAAAAACTCATTCTCCTTGGTTAATCTTTTAATCATTTTCTCATAATGATTAATTTTATTGATTAGTTCATTATTATCTTGATGTATATCCATCTATTTGAAGTCTCCTTTATTCGCATTTTATTTCGTAATTTATAAGATAATACTTCATAGGGTAATTAACCGAATCAATCAGAAGTAATTTTTCATCACTAATTTGAATAAGCACATTAGAAAACACTCTCTTTTTAGCAATTATTTCTCCTTCACCTTTAATCTTAAAGTAAGAATGGCATTTTGTTATTTCTGAATTCAATATTTTCAAACTCCTGTTATACTTATCAATTTCTTCTATTAATATCTCATAAATCTTTTTGTTTTCTATGCTTAATTCCTGGGATATCGCATAAATAGATAGCTTTCTCTTCACGTTGGTAATTTTCTCTTTTACCTTTACCAATGAGTCTTCAAGTAAATCATATTGTTTTTTCAATTCACTTCTTTTAAAACCTTTTACAATGGTTTTTGTTTTAGTCCCCATTGCGCTGCCAATTTCACCAACCTCAATTCTCATATGTGCTTCTGTTGTGCCACCAACTACTTTACTCTTACTCGCTTCAAATACAACTTCCTTCGCATTTATTTTGCAATTAATTGCATAGTATCCAATATTAACAGTTCCTGAACATTCAATAGTACAATTTGCAGCAAATTTAGTATACAAATTGCCGTTGCAAATAATTTTCGCTTGATCTCTCCCGGCTATTCCACCCCGAATATAAATATTGCCATTAATACTTTCAACTGTATTAACAGCACCGATACCTAAATCACCTAAAACTTGTATGTCTCTTTTTGCTCTTACCGAAAACTTGTCTTCAATCGTGTCTTTAATTTCTACAAATCCATCAAAATCAATGCTTCCTGTATGATAAGATACACTATTTTCAATAATTAATGTTTTACTAATAGAAATAATATCTTCTTCATAAATTACTGCTCCCGTTATTTTTGCATAAAGGGTAGTTATTCCTTCTTCATTATTACATTGTTCATATATGGATGTTTGATCATACTTAAGTTCTTTATTCGCTCCCTTTAATGCCGGAATAATTTCTCCGTATACTGTAATGCCTGGGACACCTTCATTTGGTTCAATTCTCTCACCTAGCCAGTCTCCTGCACTTACCTTGTTTATTAAATCTAACTCATAATAATTAACCGAATCTTCTTCTGAAAGTACAGGCTTTTGACTTTTTATCGTATACATCGTAATGGATGCATCTTTTCCATTTTCTGGGATTCTACCACGGGCAATACGAATTTTAACATTATTACCAATACGTTCCATAATATCTTCCCATTCTAAGCCATACACAATTCCACTATTATTAGCTTGGGCTAAAACATCATCGAGGTATTCTTGTTTTGTTTTCTTGGAGAATTCCTCATTGTTCATATTAATAATAGCATACGCCTCTAAACGATCCTTACTTACAGTTATCTCTATTTCATCTTTTAAGGTTCCAATAACTACTGGTCTATTTGATAATCCTAACAATGCATTTTTTAAAAGCACAAAGTTTGTTACTGTTACTCTTGGGCACGCCTTTAATACTTCCGAAAAATCATTAAATGAAAATCCTTCTTGTTCTACTATTATCTTAACATCAGAATCTTGTGATTCTAATGTAATATACTCATTTGTGAAAAAAACTTCTACCTCCAACCTATCTCCTCCATTCAATTGTTATATGTAGTTCTATCCCTTTAGAAATTGGTTGTTTTGAAATACAATGACTTCATTTAGTGTTAACGGCTTGGATATATAATATCCTTGGGCAAAATCACAATTTACACTTCGCAAAAAATCAAATTGCTCTTTGTCTTCTACCCCTTCAGCCGTAACCGTCATTCCTAGTCCTTTCGCTACAGATAAAATTACATTCACCACCTTCGTGCAATTAATACTTTGTGGCAACTGTTTTACAAACGTTCTATCAATTTTAACATCATTAATTTCGGTTGTATTTAAATAGGAAAGGGAAGAATATCCCGTTCCAAAATCGTCTAAGTGTACTTTAATACCCATTTTTTGTAGCTTCTCTAAGTTTTTATTTGCTTTATCAAAATTATCAAATAAAGTTTTTTCTGTTACCTCAATTTGTATTTTCTTTTTATCTAATCCCAATACTTTAATTTGATCTATTTGTTGATTCGAAAACAACTGTTTACTCGAAAGGTTTATAGATACAAAACAATCATTATACGTATGATGACTACTTAATACATCCATTGCTAAGGATACTTGTTGTAAAACAAAAAGCCCAATATCCTCCATATGACCACTATCTTCAGCAATAGGCAAAAAATCACTTGGGTCATGATATATGCCATCATTATTTTCCCATCTAATAAAAGCTTCAAACCCCACAACTTCATAATCAATTAAAGAAATAATCGGTTGATAACGCACAGAAAACTCTTGATTGATAGATGCATTTTTTAAACTATTTTCTATAATTCGCTGATTTTCAAGCTTCTCCTCAATCTCTTTTTCATAAAATTTAAAAGCACCTACACCGGACTTATTCTTTTTAGCTTCATACATAGCAATATCTGCATCTTTCAATGCAAGCTCACTACTTTGATATTTACTTACTTCATATACTAATCCAATGCTTGAGCCTATTACAACACTTGATTTTCCAATTTTAATTGGCTCTGCTATTAATTCTTGTACCCTTGTTAGTATTTTGGATACTTCTGTCTTTGAGATCTGTTGAATTAATATTGCAAACTCATCTCCGCCTATTCTTGCAACAATATCCCCATGACGCAATGATTTTAATATTCTCCCCGCAACAGTAAATAACACCTCATCGCCGAATACATGTCCATAGGTATCATTAACTTCTTTAAAAAAGTTCAAATCCAACACTGCTAGAGAATATTTCTTTTCTTCATTGTCGCGTTCTCGTTGTGTAAATATCTTTCCATTGACTGTTTTCATAAAAAAATCTCTATTATATAATCCTGTTAAAGAATCGTGATGAGCTAAATAAGTTATCTTTTTAATACTTTCAATCTTCGTAACACCAATTTTTATTTGATCAGATAAGGCTCTAATAAAAGTAAAAAGGTATTCGACTGACATATCCGTAGTGTCAAAAATAAATATCATGATTTTATCATTATAACCTATTACAATCTCAACCTCATTTTCCTTATCTGTAATAATATAATTATTCTTATCATCCTCTTGAACCTGGTGCATAAGTGAATTCATAAGCTCAATCACATGTTGGTGATCCTTATCCTTTAATCCTTTAATACTTAACAACTTATCCTTGCCATTTATGTACTCTATGTAAACATTATCATAATCTTTTCCTGCTACGCACATATAATTTGCCGATAGCTCTCTGGAAATAATTTCAAATATTTCTTCATATAGCTGAATAATTGCATCTGATGAATTTACAAGCTTTGCAACCTCTAACAATACACTATTCATCTTTTCAACTTTTTTCTTACCGGTAATATCTGTTAAAGACATTAGTATTCCAAGTATATTGTCAGAACTATCTTGAACTGGATAATATTTAACCAGTTTAAATTTATCATTATCAAAGGTCTTTTCAGTAGTATAACCTGCCGCTCCATTATATATTCCCATGGTTTCACAATCTGGGCAAGGCCTACTTCTACCATATAATTTTTCATAGCATTTGTCATATTTGTTATTGAACTCTTGTCTAATTCTTTCGTTTGTCCATAAAATATTGTACTCTCTATCTATAAAAACCAATCCTTCAGAAATACTTTCAAGTATTAGTTTTTTTTCATTTTCAGATTCCTTGAGCTTCATATACAATCGTTCTAACTCTAGCTCTTGATTGAAGCTATAACAAGCATCCTTAATTACTTGTACAATTTCATCTCTTTTGTAGTTGGTTTTAATAAGTTTGAATATTTTGACAGAGTTTATAATATCTTCAGCAGATACTAAATCCATTTTCCTCGTTAACAAAATGACTTTAGCTTTAGAATTTATTTGATTTACCTCTTCAATAAAGTGAAGTCCATTATATTCGGGCATGTAAAAGCCAGTTATTAAAACTGCAGTACTAATCCCAATCGCTTCTAATGTTTGAATAACAGCGATCGCTTCACTTGGTTTTTCTGCAGTTTCAACAACATAATCACTACCAAAATCCTCCAAAGCCAATTGTTCTAGTTGACTAAGAACAATCGGATCCATATCGATACACACTATGGCTTTTTCCATATCTTTTACACTCCCAATAGAATTTGTGTAAAAATAATTCGACTTTATTTGTCAAAGGATACTCGCCTTCCGCATTCGCTACGAACTTATAACCCCAACTAGTAGCGCGGACTTCCTTCGTTAGGTTAAATATTACTATACTATTCAATCCGTGTCAATATTTCCATATATTAATCGTTGAATTTCTAAATAAAATTATAATATATAAGAAACTACCTTAATCTTCTTTACGGATGTGGATATCCATTTGTGGATATGGAATATTAATTTGTTCATTATCAAATTCAACTTTCACTTGTTCCATTACATCATAATATATTTTCCAATAATCTTCATTCTTTGCCCAAACTCTAAAGAAGAAATTAATTGCACTTGCATCATATTCTCCCAAAACCACTTGTGGCGATGGATCTTGTAAAATCAAAGGGTGCTCTGATGCAATTTTTCTTAAAATTTCCTTTACTTTATTCATATCGTCTTCATAACCTACGCCAAAAACAAAATCTACTCGCCGAGTTGAGTTTGTAGAGTAATTTATAGTGCTACTATTTGATAAATTTGCATTGGGAATTATTACCCTTTTGTTATCTGGTGTTGTTAAAATTGTATAAAAGATTTGAATCTCCTCTATTGTACCTGCATGTCCTGCTCCTTCTATATAATCTCCTATCTTAAAAGGTTTTAATATTAGAATGAGTATACCTCCTGCAAAATTAGACAAACTTCCTTGCAGTGCTAATCCTATAGCAAGTCCTGCTGATCCAATAACAGCTATAAAAGAGGTTGTTTGCACACCAAACATAGATGCTATTGTTATAAGTAGTAGTACCTTCAAGGATACTTTAATTAAAGATAAGAGAAATGGCCTTAGCGACTTATCAAAATTAAATTTCTCAAATTTATTATCTGCAATTTTTACAATTTTTTTTATTACTTTCAAACCAATAAGCAATAATATTATTGACAATATCACCTTACCACCATACAAAATTATTGCTCCATATAAACCTTCAAAATCAAAGTTAAAATTTTCAAATTTCATTTTATTCCTCCGTTCTTTTATCATAGATGTCTACATAGCCACTATACTATACATCATTAAAATTATATCATTTATAGGTTGTCTTGAAAAGAATAAGCTTATGCTGTAATAATCATCATATATGCTAGAAGCCCTGAAAAAAAGACTACGATTGATAGGCAAAGAGATGGAAAGCTTAATTCAATATCTCGTATTTTTTTAAACAACGGAATGCGTTTATAGGCATACTTATAGAAAAGGAAACCAACGATCAAACTTATTATATAAATTACTGATTTTTGAACGTAACCAGCAAAAGAAACGATTACTGTTACATTAAATAAATACCCAATCATTTTAGCGCCAAAAATCCCTCCAAGAAAACATATTCCTGCTAGCAAAGATGTGACAACTTTTTGATTAACTGGAATTTTATGAACAGGAGCATCTATAGATCCTTTAAATATTGAGCTGTATTTTACAAATGACATAACGGTTCCTAAATTAATTATAATAAGACCATATTCCAGCAAGCTTGTAGTACCTCTTTGAATGAAATATTTAGATATACTACCATTAAAAAGTGGCGCCCCCGTAATGCCAAGTATAGCAATTATTGTGATAATCGATACAAATGGCATCCGCTTAAAAACACCTTGTATTAGACGAATATCTCTCGTTTGATACACCTCAATAATAATGCCCGCTGTTAAGAATAATACAGATTTAAATACCGCATGATTTAGAATATGATAAATACTCCCCCAATAACTTTCTATATGTCCAATTGATAACCCAAAAATAATTAATCCAATTTGACTCACTGTATGATATGCAAGTATAAGCTTTATATCCGTTTGAGAAAGTGCAAATATGAATCCGACTATGGCCGTAAAAAACCCAAGTAACAAAAACAAGCTTTGTGTTTTAAGGGTTGGCTCAAAAATATTTTGTATTCGGATAAATAAATATAGGCCTCCCTTAACGTACAATCCTGATAGAATCGCTGATACAATAGATGGTGCAGAAGGAGTACCATGGGCTCTTGGAAGCCAACTAAATAAGGGCATAATTGCAGCCTTTAAGCCAACGGCGGTCATAAGAAAACAGTAAGGCAATATTAAAACCCTAGTATCCGTTACAAGGTTCATTTTTTCTTGAATCAACCCCATATCTAAAACACCAAATATTTTATATACATATCCCACACCCAGCAAGAAGAACAACATGGCAACAATATTAACAAGTAAATACACCATGCCATCATATATAGAACGGCTATCTTTTTTAAACATTATTAATATGCTGACAACAATCGTAGCAAGGTCAATCAAAACATAAAGATTAAATAAGTCGTTAGATAAGAAAATGCCATTTAATAATCCTTGTAATATTAGAAATAAAAAAAGGAATAATTTATTCATATAATTTTTATGAATATTAAATACAATCATACATGTAAATAAAAAGATATTTAAAAGCATAAGCACGGAAGCAATATTATCACAATAAAGCGTTATGCCAATTCCTTGAGGAAATCCACCTAAATTTTCACTGACAGCACCTTGAAGTTTAATATTCGAAAAGTTAATAAAAGCCATCGCTAAGAAAAAAGCTTGAAAAAATAATGTTAAGTACTTTGACTTATCGGCACCTAATAGATAAGTTAGAACACCAATAAGAATTGGCAATAATACAAACCAAAACAAAGGCATCATTCTTCCTCACCCCTTTTCTTTATTACCTTTTTCCAATTCGTTGTACCATAACGGTGATATAAGCTTAAAAACATTGTTAAGGCAACTGCTGTTACAGCTACACCAATCACTATGGTCGTAATCATTAATGCTTGTGGCACTGGATCTACAGTTTTCACAATAATATTTGCACCAATCGGTGGTACCGCATCTTCTGTAAATCCAATTGTTAAGAAATATAAAATAACAGCCGATTCAATAATACCTATTGAAATTACAGTTTTAATAATGTTGCGTCTAGCTAAGAGTCCATAAAGGCCAATGCAAAAAAGAGCAATGGCAACAGCTTCGCCAGCAATAAACTTCGTCATCTTGATCACCTACTTTCAAAAAGTACAAATCTAAAAAATACAACGCTTAATCCACAGCAAACTTTAATACCAATCAATATATTCATTATAAGTAAATACATCGTCTTGGCTTCCATAGATAGCCTATCGTTATTGTATAAAACAAAAAAAATCGAAAAACATACAATGGTAAAATAAAGAATTTTTTCAAGTAGCGTTAAGAACGCAAAACGTATACTTTTATCTTCTGTAATTAAGTAATGTACGATAAAGACAGAAGCCAATATCGCTCCCCCTTGAAAACCGCCACCTGGAGAGATATGACCATTATAGATAATATAAATGCCGAAAATAATAATGAACGTATAAGCAGCGCCCATCGTTCTTTTTAATAAAAATGATGTCCCTTCCATTAATAATCACCCTCATGTCTTGAAAAATAAATAATACCAATGACACTAATTAACAAAAGTAGCGTTTCAAACAGCGTATCAAAAATCCGGTAGTTTAAATAAATAGATGTTACGCTATTAAGTGCTCCTGTATCTTTGGTAAAATTCTGAATATAATAGTCATGTAAAAATGAAGCTGAGCCAATTGGTACAACAGGAGAAGATAAAATACCTATAAACACCGCAACCATCAAGCCGGCTATCAATTTTTTTCTCATCCGCGATCATCTCCGATTTCACAAAATAACGGGCAATATTCGACAGTCAAGTTTGAATCAGTGAACCACCTTTTAACCTCTTCAAAATGATAATTGGTTACATCGCCAAATATTGTAAGCTGATTTTGATTTTGTTCTATTACTAAATCATAGGAACTATGTGTTATCATCTGCGCTGCAGTATTTTTTGAAAGAATAAAATCTAGCTCTAGCTCAATAGACAGCGAGAAATTTGTTAGTGTATGTCGGGTTTTGTTAATGATATCATGTTTTTTCTTTGTAGTATCTTCACTGTAACAATAATAGACTTTGTAGACTTTGTATTTTCGTATTGCAACTAAGTATAAAACTGTAGACAACGTACAACCAATAACTGCTTCAGCAATTGCGACATCAGGCGCCTTATATAATAAGTAAATAAATGAGCATAACAAAGAATAAATACCCGCATATATTACTGCATGTCGTAAAATCCCAGTTTGAATCGCCATAATGGCAAATACAATTGTCATGACAAGAAAAATATTAAGCATTTTTATCCTCCTTTTTTTCACCATGACCACTCAAATAAGCACTCCGAACAATGATATGTGTTGCCAAGGGGTTAAGAAGTAGCATCAACATGATAATTATACCAATTTTAAGAGTGAAAAAAGAGACCTTATGATGCAAAAGAAGGCCCATAGCTACACTAATAAATCCGGCAGTGTCGATGAGTGATGCAATTGTAGCTCTAATATAAAAATCATGATATTTGTGAAGGCCAATAATGCCAATTGCAATTAGTACAATGCCAAATACCATAAGTATATTCCCTAGTGTTCCGTATATGGACATTAAATTTTCCCCTTTCCCTGAACAAACCTTGAAATAAAAACAATACTGATGAAGCCTAATAATGTGTATACAATGACAATATCTAATAAATATGCACGATTATGAAGTGTAGAAAAGAGCATTATTAATAAAATCATTATTGAAGAAAATATATTATAGCCAAGTATTCGATCCCAAATACTTGGTCCCTTAATGATAATTAAAAGTACTAATAATGATAATATGGATAATAATAACATTATAAAACTAATCATTTAGCAAGCTCCTCTCACATAATGCCTTTTCGAATGGTCCCAATATGGCTTTATTCATTTCATTAGGTTCATCGCTAGTAGGATATAACCATAACACTATAAGTTCGTCATTAGTAAGATTAAGGGTGACTGTGCCAGGCGTCAAAGTAATCGCGTTAGCAATTAAGCACTTATGCCATTTATTTATAGCTTTTGTATGAACATGGACAATAGTTGGAGCTGGAGATGGGGACTGAAAAAGTATGATTTTTATGGCTCTTAGTGATGAAAGATAAATATTCCAACCTAAGATGATGGTAAGTTTGATTAGCGCAAGAATAGATAGTCTATACGAAATTGATGTCCCTGATTGATCGGCAAAAAGGAAGTAAATAAACAAATAAGTAATAACGGAGACAACAACGCCTTCAATCAGTCGATTTAAAGCAAAGCTCTCATTGAGAATGCACCAGAATACCGTAGAAATAACTATTGTTTGCCAAGATCTCAGAATATATTTCATAAGCAACCCTCCGTAAATTGTATGATTTATTGTAACAAAGATTGGAAGGAAATTCAAACATTATGTTTTAAACATGAAAGCAAAAAGAACCCTACATATCAGAGCTATTTATCAATAGTTTTGATTATAAAGTTCTTCTTATATATATTAATTAAATCGGGGGGGCTATATTATTATATTTCTTTACATATGACAGAAATAATATCTTTTATCTTATATAATTCCATGATCATAGCACCTACATTATATTCATCATGGTCATCAATAATGGTTACATTAATAACAATGGTTGTTTCTACTTCATTTGCGCCGTTGCTTTCTTGTATAGAAACAACGTGCACTGCTTTTGTTATATACTTATCTACTAATTTCTGAATATGATTTATCTCACCAGATAATTTCTTCATAGTTAGAATTATTTCATAATTTATTTTTTCACCTTTTAGTTCATCTAATGAACGCAAATTATGTAAAACATAGTAAACGACAATGCTTACGATAATGCTTAATACATACATCCTAGATCCAACCGTAAGGCCTATACAACCAACGACCCATAAACTTGCTGCCGTAGTTAATCCTTTAACAGAAAACTGATCTCTTATAATCGTCCCTGCTCCTAAAAACCCTATTCCACTAATAACTTGTGCACCCAGCCTTGTAGGATCAAAATTGGTATAATTATTATACAGTTCGAAAACTTCAAAAGAGGTAATCATTACAATGGCAGATCCAACACATACTAGGGAGTAGGTTCTAAGTCCAGCAGGCCGATTCCTATTTTCTCTTTCCCAGCCTATAACACTCCCAATTATTGCTGCAAGCAATATCGTAAATGTATTTTGCGTATAATTTCCAAAATCAATATGATTACCTATAATTACTAGGTCTGGCAGCTCAAATAGATTCATCAGTCCCGTTATCGCTGTTAATAAAACCATTATAGCAAAGGTTGGTATTTTCCAAATATGGGACCTTAAGGTTAACTGACTGTTCTTAATCATATCCATACTCCTTTAAATATAGTCAAAAGTACTCAATTAAATGCTAAATACGGTTTGCATAAATACATTTTGCAAGAAAAATAAGGATACAAAGGAAATAATCATTGAACATAAGGGTGTTAATATCCACCCTGCACCTATTCGACCAAGTTGTTTGAAATTTACATTCTTGCCTCCCTTTGCAAAACCTATTCCAATTATAGCGCCTACAACTGCCTGGGACTGGGATACCGGAACAAGTGGAAAGGCTGGTAAATTTCTGGTCGTTAACCATATATTCAGTCCTTCTGAAGAAAACAAGAACAATACAGTTGAGGTTGCAAGTACTACAATACAAGCGCTTATTGGTGAAAGCTTAAAAATACTAGCACCAACTGTCATCATTACTTTTTTAGAATAAGTAAAAACACCAATTGAAATTGCTAATCCGCCTAGTAAAAACAATTGTTGTGTACTTGTTATTTGTAGGCTGTCTGAAATAACTATCGTTTCAAATGGGGATACGTTAATAAATACGCCCATTACATTGGCTATATTGTTTGCACCTAAGCTATACGCGCCAAATGCTCCCGAAATCACTAAGGCTATTCTTGTATACTTATATAATTGTACAATATGTATTTTGGTATTTTCTAGAACTCTCTTAACAATCCAGTAAAATAATATGGCGAAAAATGCTGCAAGTATTGGTGTAAATACCCATGTACCCGCAATTTTATATAATACCGCCAGATCCGTATTCGTTCCAGCAAAAAGGTTCCAACCTATAATGGCACCCACTATTGCTTGTGATGTCGATACAGGAAGCCCCTTACTAGACATGAGCATAACCGTAAAGGCTGCCGCTGCTGATACAGCAAAGGCTCCTCCTATAGCATTAATTGATCCTAATTCTCCTAATGTATGTGAGGCACCCGAACCACTAGCAACTGCACCTATTGTAATAAAAACACTACAAATGATCGCTGCCGTTGAAAATTTAACCATTCTTGTTCCAACTGCCGTACCAAATATATTTGCAGCATCATTTCCGCCTAGTGACCAACCCATAAATAAACCTGCTGATAAAAATAGCATTGCTACTAATGAACCCTGCATCTATCGTTCACCTCCTTACTTTTTCTAACAAATCACTGGTCATTATATCCCTCGTTTAAACTTAAATACAGATAATTTTATTGCCATTTCCTCGGCGATATCTGATAATCTAGCTGTTTTTTGGGCAAAGTATCTAAGATGCATTTTTTCACTTAAATTTAAACACTCACTATTTCCGAATATTTTAATCTTGAGTTCATGCTCTAATTTATCTACTTCTGATTCATAGAAATATACTTTGCTAATGTAATCTTCAATCGTTTTTACTTGCGTAAAAAAAACTCTAACTCCACCCATTAGCGTTTCTACTGCCTTTAAGGAAATCTTGGCTATCTCTATAAAATCTTCCTTTATTTCGCCTTCTATCTTGGGCTTTTCAACTTCTAAATCTAATAAAACCTGCTTTGACACGTCTCCAATATCGTCCATTGCATCCATTAATTCTAAAATATCTGCACTTAAATCTGGAATCAAATTGTATCTATATAAGATAAACTTCAAATTCTTCAAATGCTCATCTGCGTCTCTTTCATGGTCTATTACAACCTTAACTCTTTCTTTAAATCGTTGATCATTGTTATGAATATAGTCCTTTATCCCTTCATAAAAAGTCATCGCACCATTATGTAAGCAGCATAAATACTGTTCGATTTCGTTTTCCAATTCTTTATTTCTATCTTGAAATATATCCTTCATTCATTACCACTCCTTTTCTGCTTCATCTTAAAGAGGAAGCCCCACTTCTTAGGTGAGGTTCCCTAGATGTTAAACATCATGTGTTTATTATTTAAACATGATATCCGGATAGTTAGAGAAGATTTCATCAACACCGATTTCTTCAAATCTTTTTGCTGTACGTATATCATTTACAGTATAAGACAGAACCTTCAACCCATAATCATGGGCATCTTTTATCAAATCTTTGTTTATAAATTCATCAGATTGATTGATGCTAAAGCACTTTAATCCTCTTGTGATTAAATACTCTATGGGTTTTATCATATTAGAAGCAATCAAAACACCAACTTTTAATTCTTGCATATTCATAAGCTTCACTAAGCAGGTATGGTCAAATGAAGAAAATATTGTTTTATCTACTCTCTTTTTTTCATTAACCAATTCTAAAACGCTCTTTTCAACATCCCGATCTTCATAAACAGCTTTTTTAATTTCAACATGAATTGTCATATCATCTGGAAGCAAATCTAACACTTCACTGAGCAAGGGAACTTTTTCCCCAATAAAATCATCGCTGTACCAGCGCCCTGCATCACAGGACCTTATATCTTTTGCTGTTGTATCCATTACATATCCCCTGCCGTTTGTAGTTCTTTCTAAGGTATAATCATGAATCACAACAAGTTCACCATCTAGGGTCATTTGAACGTCAAATTCAACTGATTTTGAACCCATTTCAATTGCTTTTTTAAAAGCAGCTATTGTATTTTCAGGTGCATATCCAGATGCACCTCTATGAGCAATAATTTCCAAATTATCAAACCTTCTTTCTAATTATTTATAAGATTCCTAAACCATTATATTAAGTTTGGCAAGAACATTATTAGTTTAGGAGAAAATGTAATAATTACTAATGCCACAAGTAATGCTAAAATCATAGGCCAACCTTCTCTGACAAAATCCTGTACAGGCGTTTTTGTTATGGTACACGTTGTAAACATCATTGATCCAAAGGGTGGTGTAATTCCACCAATCATAATATTAACGATTGCAATAGCACCAAAATGTATAGGATCTACACCCAGTCCAACAACCACAGGAACAACGAGGGGTGCAATTAAAATAAGTGCTGCTCCACCTTCAATAAACATTCCCATAACTAGCAATAGTACATTGATGATACCTAGCATCAACCATTTATTTGTCGTAACATCAATCAATCCACTCGAAATTACTTGTGGAATTCTTTCCCACGTCATATAATAGCCAAAAACAGATGCAGCAACAATTATTAAAACTACAGTTCCTGTACCATAAATTGTATCTTTTAAAATCAATTTAATATGTTCTAGTTTAAGTTGCTTGTAAACAAAAAATCCTATTAAAAATGTTACCAAAACTAAAAATGCACCTGCTTCTGTTGGCGTAAAAATACCAAAGCGAAGTCCCACAATAACAACAAGAGGTAATACTAATGCCCATATAGAATCAACAAGTTGATGTAGAATTTCATTCATGGTTGCACGTTTTTCTCGTGTAGGTGTGTATCCTCTCTTCTTAGAAATAATAGAAACTGTTACCATTAAACAAATACACATTATTAATCCTGGCATATAGCCAGCGGCAAACATTTTTCCAACGGATACATTTGCAATTAATGCATAAATAATTAGATCAATACCTGGAGGAATAACTGGAGATATGGAGGATGATGCTGCTGTAATTGCAGCAGAAAACGCCCTACTATAACCTCTCTTTTCCATTTCAGGCACTAACATCTTTGATTGCATGGCAGCATCAGCATTAGCAGAACCTGAAACACCACCCATTAAGGTACTGAGTACAACATTAACCTGAGCAAGACCTCCGGACATATGACCTGTTAAAACTTCTGCCATACTCATTAATTTACTACTTATTCCAGAGTAATTCATAACAGAACCTGCCATGATGAAAAATGGTATTGCTAATAAGGGAAATGATGCCGTTCCAGTAATAAACTTCTGTAATATTAAATCTGTTGGCATTCCAACATTAATAAATCCAAAATAAAATAATGCTCCGGCAAGTAACGCAAATGCTATCGGAATACTAGAAAAATACAACAACAGTACAATGACAATCGGTAAGTATGCCACAATTAGTTTTCCTCCTTATTGATAGGATTTGCAAAAGACTTTATGTCTTCCGCTAAAAAACGAACAGCATGTAAAGTCATTAATCCAAACCCAACGAGCAAGGCCGAATTAACATATCCTGAAGATATTCCAAGGACTGCAGTTGGTTTGATGGAAGCAGTTTTCGTAAATACAATGCTCAAATAAAAGATATATGTGGTAATTACAAATAAAAGTATATCTACAATTAATTTAACAATTCTTTTAACCTTTTCACTACCTTTGTTAACCAAAACATCAATGCCAATATTCATTCTATGTTTATAAGTGGCACTTGCCCCCATAAATACGCTCCATACAAAGCTTATAGTTGCTACCTCTTCAGCCCAATATAAGCCTGTATTTAAAAAGTATCTTAGTATAACATTAATGATTACAACAACAACCGTAATACTAATAAATACTCCACTTATGATTTCTTCAAGATTTCTTAAAACATGTTTTAAATGGTTTATCAAATCGTCCTTCCTCCAATCAAGTGTGATCAATCTTTAAGTAAATAAGGATATTTTTTTAAATAAAAGACTCTCTTGTTTTATAAGACAACAGAGTCTTTTATAACTAATATTTGAATACAAATCTAACTCTAGATTCTATTTATTTCTTATTTTAGCAAGTTCAGCCTGAAGTTGGTTATACATCTCCATATTTACACCAGGTAGTGTTTCATACAAACCTTTAGTGGCTTCCGTAAATGCTTCCATGTCTACTTCATTAAATTCAACACCGTAGGATTCTAATTCTTTTACAATATCTGCATGTTGAGATTTAAGTAATGCAATGCTGCTTTCTGCTTCGCGAGCAATTTCTTCTTCCATAATAACGCGATATTTTTCAGGAATAGAATCCCATACTTCGGTAGATATGTAAAAACCACATGTGCCAAGGAAATGGTTTGTAAGTGCAACATTTTTCTTTCCAGTTTCATAAACTTTTGTTTGAATGTTTGTGAATTCTGAACCTTCTAGTCCATCTACAACACCTTGTTCCAAAGCACTAAAAGTTTCACCCCATGGAAGTGGAACAGCATTTGCACCCATTGCATTTAATGTTTCAATGAACAATTGGCTCCCAGGTGTTCTTATCTTAAGACCTTTCAAATCTTCTGGCTTGGTTACAACTTTATCAGTAATAACACTTCTAAATCCAAAAATAAAATCTAATGCTAAAATCTTAATGCCTTTTTCTTCTGCTTTCTTCTTCCAACCTTCAACCATCTCTGTTCTAATTAATTCAACGTATTCATCATAATTGTTATACAACATAGGACCTACCAAAGCCGTAAACTCAGGAACATAATCACCTATGTACGATGGGTCTTCTACCGAGATAAAGTTAGCACCACGTACAACTTGTTCTACCCCATCTTTATATGTAGCAATTTGGCCCGATGGAAATGTTTGAATTTCAATTGCGCCATTTGTTTTTTCTAAGATGTTTTTGGCGATTGTATTCATGGATATTGTCAATTGTTCTTCTGGATCAAATACGTGACTAAGTCTTAATATTAATTTATAATCATCTCCTGCTTCTTCACTTTCCCCATTAACATTAGTTCCTACAACTTCTATTTCTTTTTTTGTACAACCACTAAAGATACTGACAACTAGTAGTAATGCTAAACATAGTATTCCAAACTTCTTTAAAATATTTTTCATTTTGTTCCTCCCTGTTATTATTATGTGTCAATTATATCAAGTAAGTTTGAATAAAGATTATCTATGATTAATATTTATTGTATATTTTCAACTAATTTTTTCTGTTTTCACGATATTCTTTGGGTGTAATGCCTTCAATTTTCTTAAAACACACTACGAAGTGCTGTGAATTAATAAATCCTGCTTTTTCACCGATTTCATACAACTTCATATTTGTTGTTTCAATAAGCTTCTTTGCAATATTAATTCTATAATTTAATATATACCGCGATATAGTCACCCCAGTCTCTTCTTTAAAAATTCTAGACAGGTATACTTTATGTATATTTAATGCCTCGGAAATATCATGCAAAGATATAGCGAGTTCATAATTCTCCTCAATATAAAGAATAGCATCATTAATACGTCGACTATATCTTGTTTTTTCTGAAATAATATATATAGCCTGTTCGAAGTTCTGTATAAACCATTCAATGATTTCTTCAACTGTGTCAAATTGATCAACCATCTGAACGGGAAGATAATTAATTCCAAAAAGCTCCCCGTATGTAATATTATTCTGCTTACAAATATTTGACAAAAGATAGAACAGTTGTCCATTTACTTCCTTCAAAAAATTATATTGCATAAAGCCACTTAAATTTTCCTTATATAAATCAGTAATTTCTTTTTTCAGTTTACTAATATCGTTATTATTTATATCCTCTATAATTTTATCTATTTTGTTCTTTAATGTCTGCTCAGACATTTTCGTTAGTTTTGGGATGGACAAATTATAATTCAAGTTCTTTTCTTTCCCTAAAAACAGTCGATACTTTAAGACTTCGTTTGCTTCTACATATCTTTCTTTAAAGGAATCAACTCCCTGAAAATCTCTGCTTATAGAAATAGATATTGTATGTTGCTGGTCTCGTGTGGAAAATGCTGCACGTAAATTGTTTACAATATTAAAACTATTTTTTAGTTTAAAGCTTTCACTAGAATCGCTCGTAATTATAACAATTACTATAAATTTTCCATTTCCAATATAGGCAAAGGTTTGGATTATTTTTTGTTTTTGTTCATCATTAAATCTCTCTAGCGTAGACGTAAGATTGTTTTTAATCTTCTCTTTCGCATATTCCTTGTAATTCATTTTACTTGAATAGTAATCATCAATACTAACAATTAAAACTGCATAGTTAATGTTTTGTTCTAATTGTAAACATTCACTAATACCTACATTATCTTGATTATCTATACACCCTATAAGCTTTTCATTGTTTTTTATTTGCGCCTTTTCATCTTCTTTCACTCTTTGCTTTACCGCTTGGACTTTATTTACATAAACACTAAGTAAAAGTTGAATGATATCTTCTTTCTTCAATAAATCTTTTATCAGATAATCTTCAACATTCATGCGAACCGCTTCTCTTGCAAAAGAAAATTCTTCATAGCAACTTAATATAATGAATCTCTGCTCGCTATCTGCTTCTCTAATCTTCTTAATCAATTCAAGACCTGTCATTATTGGCATTTGGATATCTGTAATAATAATATCAGGTTTCATTTTGATATACATTTCATAGGCTTCCTTACCGTTTTTTGCCTCCCCACAAACTTCAAACCCTAATTCATTCCAATCTATGAGGCGGTTCAGCAATTCTCTTGCAGGTTTTTCGTCGTCTACAATGAGTACTTTCAAATTAGCCATTTAAATCCCCTCCTTAGGTATGATCGGAATTTTAAAACTTATTGTTGTCCCGATATCTAATTCGCTTTTTATTTTAAGTTGATATGCTTCCCCGTAGTATAGATTCAAACGGTCATCAATATTTTTTAATCCAATATTGTTAAATCCTTTCTTACAAACAGAATTTGTTTTCGGCTGCTTTATACTCTGATCAATCAACACCTTCTCAATCTGTTCCATTGACATACCAAGACCGTTATCTTCTACCTCAATTACTATACATTCCTCATCACTTCGTGTAACCCGAATTTCAATTTTCCCATCTGTTCCTTTTGGTAGGATCCCATGATAGGCGGAATTTTCAACAATAGGCTGTAAAATTAATTTGGGCACTTCTATTTGTTTAATATTATCGTGAATTATGATATTGATTTTTATATCAAAATCATATCTGACTTGAAAAATATTCAAAAAACTCTTTACGCATTCTAATTCTTCTTCAATAGATATAAAATCTGTATTAACAGACATACTTGACCTTAATAATAAATTAAAAGACTCAATTACACCTACTAATTTCTCAGCATTTTCTTCAATTGCTAAATACTTAATGGCATTAAGGGTATTATGAATAAAATGAGGATTTATTTGGGATTGTAGTAATTCTAATCGAAGCATTAGATTACTAATCTCGTATTTATTTTTCTCGTTTTGCTCTTGCTTTACTTGCTGAAATAATACCTGTACATCAACAACCATCTTGTTAAATCCTTCAACAAGAATTTTTAGCTCATCTTGGCTTTTGACTTCGAGTGGACTTGGCCAATTCCCACTTTCTAATTCTTGCATTGCTTTAGATACGCTAATAATTGGTTTCGTAATATGTTGTGATATAAAAAATGAAGTAACAAGTACAAGTAAAATACTAAACAATACGATGGCAAGAATAATTTTACCAATTACCTTGTTTCCCTCATTCATAGCTTCATAGGATATTCCACCTACAACAGTCCAATCTTTATAATTTTCAAGAGATTGAGTAATAATATATGTATTAAGATTTTGTATAGTTATATTTCGAATATCGCCCTCATTTTCAGATACAACCTTTTTTAACTCCTGTTGAGTGAATGGAACATTTCCAACTTCAAGTATTACATTTCCCATTTCATCAATGACCATACCAAAATCAAACTCTTCCTGGCAGGATTTTGTAAATTCTCGGAAGATATAGTCTTTTTTTATATTAAGTAGCAGATATCCTATCTGTATAAAATTGTTTTCATTAATGTAGGTTGAAAAATAAGTAATTGTAGATTTTGTGTCTGCTGAATTGTTATATTGTCGGTTTGGAAAATCTGTCGGTATAGAAAATCCACTATTTTTATTCGTCTTTATAAAATCATTAAAGGATTCAAAGTCTCTTATAATCTGATTGTAAGGCTCAATTTTATAAAAGCGATCCAATATTTCTTTATTCATATCAAAAGCTAAAATCGAGTTAACACGAATATTTTCGTATGCATATTTCCTAAGCAATTCAGAAATAGCCCTCTCATATTTCCCCTGATTGTTTGAATCTTCGTTACTCCAAATTATAAGCTGCTGTAGTACATCATCATCTTGAATTGTATTTTGAAGTTCTATGACTTTTCCAATTTCTTCCTCAAGATTTTTTACGATAATATCCATTTTATGCTCTGTGATAACTACCATGCGCTTCATCAATTCATTTGAATAGATATAACTAATCAACATAGCTGCAACTAAAATAGTACTGACGACAACAACTGAAACACTAATGGTGATTCTATTCCTTAGGTGTTTTACTTTAAACCTCATAGAATCACCGCCCTTGATTCAGCATACTATCAAGTATATATTGAGCTTCAATTTGTGCTTCTGTCAAAGCTTCCATAGCTGGTACATTTTCAATTAAAACTTTATTTGCTGCAGTTTCTAGTAAATCATATATCTTTCCGTCTGTTGAATCTATAAAGATTTTTGTACCCAGCTTCACCTGACTTATAGGTATAAAATAATCCGGATTTTCGAGTACAACATCATAGAATGCATCTTCATCCATGGAGGACTTTCTTACTGGTAAAAATCCAGTATTTGTTACCCAATGCAAACTTTTTTCTTCATTTGTCAAGTATGTAATCCACTCAAGTGCACCATCTTTCTTATCCTGTTCAACGTAAAGAGGAATACACAACGAATAAAGATTGACTACGCCTCTTGGGTTTGCTAATTTATTTTCCCATGAGGGTAACATATAAGTTCCAATAACTCTAGAATCCAGTTCACCTCGGTCTCCACAGGAACCAATATATCCAGCTGCACGTCCTTGCATCAAATCATCAATTGTTGCATACAAATAGCTCCAGCTATCAACACCATAGTGCACCTTCATTACGTTCTTATCATGGATTAGCTCCCTAAAAAATTCCCATGCTTCAACCCATTCTTCACTGTTTATCATAATCTGTTTTCCGTCATCACTCAAAAAATTACCACCATTACTAATAGCAGCATCAATCAGGTTCTGAGCTCCATACATAATCTCCCAACCGTAAACAAGGGTTTCCTCATTATTCTTTTGAGTTAGCTTACTTGCGACTTCAGAAACAGCTTCCCAAGTTAATAAATCCACTGGCTTAATATTATGTTGCTTAAAAAAATCTCTTCTGTAAAAAAGAACTGATGTTGTACCATACATAGGAATTCCCATAATGTCATCTCTTATTTTGTTCTGCTCTAAATAAGATTCTATAAAGTCATCTAACTGTTTATCATCAGCGAAGTCATTAAGCGTAAAAATAACCCCTTTAGACGCCAAATAAAATAAATGTTGATTTTCTAATAAAACTACGCTAGGGACCCGCTTTCGAGCAATCGATGATTTTAATGCTTTAAATGTTTCTTCATAGCTTGATTGTTCAACACCAACAACATAATAATCGTTTTGTGAATTATTGAATTCATCAATATATTCTTTCATTAATTGATTGGAATAACCGCTTAAACCATACCAAAACTCAATCTCAATCTTATTTGTTTTCTTTTCTAGCTGCATCTTTTCAATATTATAATATGTACATCCCCCCAAACTTATTGCAATAAAAAAAGACAGCACTAACCATCTAGATTTACTCATTATTTTAACCACTCCCTTCAATACTTTCTACACTAATATTTAATTCTCTAGTCTAGACCCACGGCATTTCCCCCATGAAATAATAAAGGCCTACTTTGAAATTCTAACATATTACCTGCTATTTTACCATTATCCATATTCACTTTCAAACGCTTCATCTTCTACAATAACTATACCAATCACAGGTTATTACCCCCTATCGAACAAGGTATTTTTATAATCACCTTTGTGCCCTTATATTTTTCACTTTGAATGTCAACACCATATTCATCCCCATAATAAAGTTTAATTCTTTGATCCACATTATATATGCCAATATGCTGGTCTGTCCTATAATTTGATATTCTCTGAATTTCTTCTCCAGTCATACCAATACCATTATCAAATATTTCAAATTCAAGGCCGTCTTCCTTTAATCGCCCATTTATGGCAATAATTCCAACTTGCACACTATTATTTAAACCATGCAAAATTGCATTTTCAATAAATGGTTGTAAAATCAACCTTGGAATCTTATATTCAAATATCTCTTTTTCTATATCTATTATTACATTAAAAGTATCTATATATTTTATTTTTTGAATGGCAAGATAGCTTTCAATAAAATCTATACTCTTTTTAACAGAAACAAACTCTTCTTCACAATCAATACTGTTTCTCAGTATTTTTGCTAAATTTGTTACAACACTAATAACTTCATCTTTTTGTCCAAGCTTCGTACTCCATTTAATTACATCTAACGTATTGTATAGAAAATGCGGGTTAAGCTGAGCTTGTAACATCTTAATCTCCGTTGTTCTAAGTTCTCGTTGCTTTTCAATAACTCTATTCATATATTCTTTAAGACGATCAACCATTCGATTAAAATATTTTCCTAAATCGCCCATTTCATCGTTATTATTAAATTTTGCCTTTACATTAAAGCTTCCTTCCTCAACTTGCCCCATAATACAAATCAACTCTCTGATTGGATTTGAAATATACCGCGCTATAAGGATAGAAAGGGCACAGCAGATAGATAAGCTTATCATACACCCTACTAATAATATTACCTGAAGAATACTATTTAGTTGACGAAATATGCTTGAGGGCACATTTGCAGTTGTTGTGATACCCACCACATCATCCACATAATGAACTGTTAAATAACTATCCTTTTTTATTTCGTTCCGAATACTTTTAAATTCCATGATTTTCTCGCGATCTAAATAAGAGGCTCTTTGAAACTTTCCTTCCATACTAGGATTTTGAACATCCAATATTGTATACAGATTTTCATCCAACATAACAATGTGTAGAGGTATTCCACTATTAATCATTCGTAATTCCTCTAGAAAAATATCTCTATAAATATCAACAACAATGTAACCAATACATTGCCCCTTTTCATTTAAAATTTGATTTCCCAAACTAATTATGCTATTACTTCCTCCGGAATATACTATTTGCTGAGGATAAACAACACTACGCCCATCCGCTTTATTAATATCTCTAAAAATCCCCCAACTATTTTTAGAATCTACTTCGTATACTTTTGGCATAGGACTTGTAGAAAAAATAAGATCGCCGGATATATTCATAATATGTACGGCGGGCTTAATCTTTTGTTCTTTTATTGTATCAAAGATTTTTTCATATATTATATTCTCATTAAAATTAACTTCAATCCCATTCGAAAGCACATTAATAATCGTTTCGTCTGTTTGAAGCGCTAAGATAATATCCGTATATTCTTCAAGCTTACTATCTATTCTCTCATGAGCAGTAGCTATACTATTATAGGTTTGTTCATACATTATTTTGTTTAAAAAGTTCACTGACAACCCATACATCATACCGCTAATAATAACCATGGGAATGGTGCTGCATAGAATAAAGGCAATAAATAGCTTATAAAAAAGTGGAATTCTTATTTTTTTCATTTATTATCCTCCACTACTGATTCATGACTATTAATTCTTTCCAAATATTCAAGACGTATGTTTTTTTTGAATACGTATCTAAATTTTTCACATCATAAATATTAATCTCCTCCATTGGAATTAATCCTTCAGGAACAGCAATATCTGTCCTAATAGAACGCAGATAAAAATAATCCACCATGTAGGTTTGAACTTTTTCACTAAGCACAAAATCTATAAATATCTTCGCATTTTCTTTGTTTTTAGCATCCTTCATAAGTGCAATCGAATCTGTTATTACCGGTGTGCCTTCCTTTAGATACACAACGTTCACATCTGCTCCTTTATGTAAATATTGCACGACTGCTTCCTCCATTGTTATCCCTATTGCAAAATCACCATTTGCTACACTGTCATAGGTTTCTGATGACTTCGCCAATACCTTACCGTCTAAATTATCAATAAAGCGTTCTATATTTCTCCAATTATATCCCGAGCCAGAATTATTTAATTGCAGAAAAAAAGACAGTGCTAAATACGCTGATCCGGAATTATTCGGGTCAGCAAAAGCAATCTTTCCTTTCCACTTTGGGTCTAATAAATCCATCCATGAATTTGGCACCTCTTCTGGTGTCACTAATTTGGTGTTATACATCAAAACAATTGGGAGCAAATTAAATCCCGAAAAGTAGTTCTGATTATGCTTATATGTATCTTCTATTTTATCATCATAACTTGTTACATAGGGTTCAAATAAATCTAAATAAATTTCTAAATATTCTCTGCTCCCCCCCCACATTACATCCATTAAATATTTATCTTCTTTTGTATCTAATAACTTAAGCAACTCCATTGTACCTGCAGACAAATACTCAACTTGTATTCCTGTCGTTTCCTGAAATTCTTTTATTATAGGAATAATGATTCCTTCATTTAAAGGACTATATATGGTAAGTACATCACTATCTATTTCTTTATTTATTAATGAGAGGAATTTATGACTTGGAAATTGCATTATCAATATGAGCGATATCACACAGCAGATCAACAATATCAAACCTGGTTTTTTCACAATTTTATCCTCCATTTTTGTAACATTGTATCATAGGTTACAATAATTCAGCAAGACATAAATATTTTTTGTCTATTTTCACTAAAAAAATAACCCTAAACTAAATCTATAGAAGATCGTGTTGATTATAGGGTTATTTTGTGTTTTCTACCTTAAAGCTGTATCCACCAGACCAGTTAGTAGTCTTTCCTGATTTCAACGTCAGTGGAATGCCATCAATTAAATTAAAATAGGATTTATGATATTGCGTAGTGAACGCTTTAGGCTTATCTAAAGAAAGGTAATCAAAAGATGATAAAGTTCCTTCAGAATTAATCCATGCTTTGAGTAAAAAGGGATGGTTATTACTCGATAGTTCAAATGCCATTACTTTACTTTTATTATCTATACC
Organism: Firmicutes bacterium HGW-Firmicutes-7; assembly: GCA_002841375.1. GTDB lineage: Bacteria > Bacillota > Clostridia > Lachnospirales > Vallitaleaceae > HGW-1. The sequence continues at coordinate 99,443 of PGZO01000008.1, forward strand.
GGAATCATTTTCATTATCCAAGCTTTTAGTCATAAGACTACCGTCTTCATAGAAATACTGAATCGTTTTATCAAACTTATTGTTTTGGGTCTGTAGTCCATAATACCTTAAAATCATTATATCTTCAAGTGCTAAGATCTCCACCTTTACATCTACCTGACTACCATGAATGGTATAAGTAACCGTTTCTTCAAGAATATAATTGTCAGTATTGTAACCCTTAATGTGATTCTTTGTGACAATACGAATGTTATTTGCTTGTCCACTTTCTTCACTTGTAATTTCTTTTCCGTCAGCAAATATGGTATATGCTTTTGAACAAGCCGTTGCTTCAATTCTTGCATATCCATTGGTTCCATGCCATCCACCAGTAAAGTCTTTATTTTCTATGTCACTATCTTGATCTATAGCCTTAACGATGTAAGGACCAATCCAATCCGTACAAGATTCGATTAAAATATCATTTTCATCATTTACTAATTTAATTTTATCAATAGCAAAAAGGTTATTAACTCCGCATTGGCTAAAATATAGCGATAGCGTCATATTGTTTTCGATGCTATCAATACTTAAATCACCTGTATAGTTGTAGTCAAGTACATTGGTTGGCTCATTAATTATTTCATATTGTTCTATATCCTCAACAGTCAACGCTACCATTTGATTTTCTAAGGTATTTGTCTTTCCACTTTTTACATTTCCTATATCTCTATAACCGATGATCCTATATCCAATTCCATAGCTCAAAATTATTAAAATCAGAAAAGCAAAAACAACTTTAACTTTCAATTTTTGTCATTCCTCTCTTTATGTCTATTATAATGATATGATATACTATAATATACTAAATAACGCTTATTTACAAATACTTTTTACAAAAAAACAAAAAAACCTCCACAGAACATTGTTCTGAAAGAGATTTTGAATAAAAATATATGGCAAATAGTAGTAAAGCTACTATTTGCCTAAACACAGACTAAATGGTTAGAACTTACATCATAGCCATTTTTCTACATTCATCTGAACACATACGGCAGATATCTGCACATTTTTGGCAATGCTCATCTTTAAACATCGCACACTCAGGTGCACATTTTTCACAAACCTTCGCACATAATTCACAATGTTCTTTAGAAAATTGTCCACTCATTGACATCGTGGCTGCTGACATTTGGCACATCATTGCACATTCCACCAGCATACTTATACAGCTTTTTCTTGCATTCAAATCAGGTTCCTCAAGACACGCACTAAAACATTCATAACATGCTTGTGCACATTTTACACAAGCATCTATACATGCTTGATGTTTATCTGTTTTGTTTGTAACAATACCCATATTATTTTACTCCTTCATATAAATCATTTATATTCTATGGCATAGTAATTGTATTGTTTGCAAATCAAACATTCTTTATACCACAAAAACAAAAGCCGTTTTAGGCATTTCTACCTAATCCGGCATATCTGTTTTTACCTTCTTATTATAACCCCAACATCTTTTACGGCAATATTTTTGCTCTATTCTTCTGTTTTAACTTCATTATCTTTTTTCTCGTTACCTAAATACTTAGGTAAATCCATCCCAGCCATATTAAATAAATCATTCATCGGAGGAATAGACTTCATCAAACCTGCTAGAAAATTAGAGGTTGATGTACCGTTTTGTTCTGATCCTGCACTATCCCAAACAGTAATCTTATCAATCTTAATATTCTTTATTGCTTCAACTTGAGTTTTAACAAGATCTTCCAACTTATCAGCAATAATCAATTTAATTGCATCTTCAGAATTACCACCAGCAGCGCTAACAATTTCTTTAAACCCAGCTGCTTGTTTGCTTAGTATTTCTTGAATACCACGAGCCTCTGCTTCCATCTTCGAGTAGATGGCATCCGCTTCACCTCTAGCTCTTCTTCTCAATTGCTCAGCGTCTGCTTCTGCAGTAATTTCAGCTCTACGTTTATCTATTTCCGCATTAATAATGACATCTGCTTCTTTCGTCGCTTGTTCAAGACTTGCTCTCGCTTTTTCAGCTTGTTCTTCTGATTTGTATGCTTCTTCAAGTGCTTTTGCGCTTTGTACCTTTTCAGCCGCAGTTGCTTTTCTCAAAGCCTCTGCTTCCTTTTCACGACGTAGAGATTCAGAGTTTGCAATAACCACTCTAGATTCGTTTTCGCCTTGAACAGCTAAGGAGTTTGCCTCTGCAACTTCAATTCTTTGATCTCTTTGAGCATTTGCTTCACCAATAGAGCCATCTCTATTTTTTTCAGCAACCGTTTTCTTTGCGTCATTAATTGCCTTCGCAGCAGCTTCCTTACCTAACGCTTCTATGTAGGCAGATTCATCCTTAATATCTGTAACGTTAACGTTAATTAGTCTTAACCCGATTTTCTTAAGCTCTGATTCAACGTTTCTTGAAACCGCTGCTAAGAATTTATCTCGGTCCGTATTAATTTCTTCAATATCCATAGTTGCAACCACTAAACGTAATTGACCAAAAATAATATCTTTTGATAATTCTTCAATTTCAGCTTGCTTTAAGCCAAGAATACGTTCCGCTGCATTTTGCATAACACCTGGTTCAGTTGAAACACCAACTGTAAATCTTGAAGGAACATCAATACGTATATTCTGCTTACTGAGCGCCCCTGTTAAATTAACAACGATAGATATTGGTGTAAGGCTTAGAAAATGATAACTCTGGATAATGGGCCATATAAACGCCGCCCCACCATGTATACACTTTGCACTATTGTGATCACCTGCTGAATTCTTACCAACTTTACCATAAACAACTAAAATTTTATCGGACGGACACTTTTTATAACGGGTAAACAACCCAATTATCGTACCAAATACCAACAAAGTAATTACCACTATTAAAACCAACATATTCAAACCCATTTTTTTCTCTCCTATCTAATTTATTCTTTTTCTCTTTCCACTACAAAAATTGTTCCATTAAAAATATCCACTACCCTAACAATTTCGCCAGTCTTTAGCGCCTCTTCACCATGCGTAATTGCATCAGCTTCTATGAGTCGACCAGACACAAGAACTTGAACCTTACCAATACCTGTATTATTCGCAGATATCGGTATATAAACCTCAGCAAAACCACCAATAGCTTTTTTATAATCTAAGTTTCCACTGGACTGAAGTTTTGAAATTGCATAAAACATATAAGCTACAAACCCCATTGCCAAAAATCCAGATAACGTTGCAACAACAAAAGCGATTGCTATATTTGCATTATCGGAGGATAAAACTGCACCTACCCATCCAAATATTGTCAAAAATGCAATAATACCTCTGAAACTTACAAATCTAAAATCTGTTGCCTCTGTAGGTGCCGAAATATCTTGATCCATCACGTCAACATCTGAATCCAAGTCTATATCTCCACTCTCACCAACTCCTATAAAGGATAGTATAAACTGGAGCACCATTATAATGGTTGAAGGTATCGAAACAAAATAAAAAAACTTCTGTACAGCGCTTAGCGTCTCCCACCACTCGTTCATACCAAAACCTCCTTTGCAACCACATATTATAATATTTAGGGTAAGTATTATTTACTTTATTGTATGACATTGTTAGAGATTTGTCAATAGATAATCCAATTTAATCGGTTATTATTGCAAATTCAGCTCTAAAATATGCATATCGACAAAATTTACTTGTAATCGCCTCTTATATCCGTTATAATGAGGTAAATTTAATTTACCCTTCGGAGGTGAGAAAATGCGTGAAATGACATTAGGTCATAAAGTAAAGGAAGCTAGAATTGCCAAACAAATGACACAGAAGGAACTTGCTGGTGATTTTATCACAAGAAATATGCTCAGCCAAATTGAAAATGATAATGCAGCCCCTTCCATTAAAACGATTGAATACATTGCCTCAATCTTAGATAAACCAATCAGTTATTTTATGGACAGTGAACAAAGTGATCAAGGTTCCATTATTGAAGAATTATTAACTATATATGAAGATCATAATTATAATGAATGCATTATAAAAATCGAAAAAACCTTTGCAATAGAATCTGAATATCATAATCATGATTTAATTAAAGATATTTATATCAACTGCTGTATAAAAGCTGGAATTATTTATAAAGATATGGGCAACTATGAAAACGCTCAAACAGTCTTAAAAAAAGTGCTTGTTTTTGAAAAGAATATGATTTTTGATTCAAATGTTATTTTATATACTGTATATAACTTATTGGCAGAAATAAATGGTTATTTAAAAGATAGCGAACTATCGAAAGAATATAATCATAAGGCAACTACAATTATCAATAAAATGCTTGCTTCAAGAACTGTCCAAAGCATTAGTATATCCCTAGTGGAGGGTAATTATGATGATGCGATTAGCAGAATTAATTCATTAGATATTGAAGAATTAGATCCCTATAACAAAGGTCGTTATTATATAATACTTGGTTCAGCCCACTATTATAAAAAAGCATATCTAACAGCAATTCCTTATTTAGAAAAGGCAATACCCTTTTACAATGATATGCCTAATAATGGTGTTCTTATTACAATATATGAACAATTAAGCAAAAGCTATTCTCATATAGAAGAATATAAAAAAGCTTATCAATTTCTAGAATTAACTAAACTGAATAATTAAACTTTTTCTATTTTCTGAGGTTCTGAATAAAAATACTTAATGATATAGCATATTTCATCATCTGTTACTTCTATAGAATATTTGTTGTTAATATGCTTAAAGTTTACTTTTATGATATCATAAATAGCCTTATTTTCACGCAAATAAAGTTCCTTATCATTAAAATCAACTAATAGCTCCGCCTTAGTCAGCCGGCTGATTACATACGCTAGATGAAGGATTAGTCCTATGTAGCTATTATCACTTAATTCAATACATAACTTGTCCTTGACTGTTCTGATAAAATAATCAATCTCATGGAAGAGTTCTATCCCATTTATATTTTCAATGTTTTCATCTAATATAAAGGGCATGTTGATAAGTGTATTTTTCAAATCAATGCTTTCTTGTAACTCATCAATTACCTTCATATTTAAAACATCGTACATGCTGTATTGCTTGATATCCATATCAATAGGAAATGAAGATACAATAAAAAGAATCTCCATATCTTCTCTTATTTTATTAATTTTCTGTTTGAAATAATTTTTATCTAAACAATTGAGTACAATGATATCAAAAATATCTTTATTGAGCTTAAGATGATTGCTTAGAAAGCTTTTTAAGGCCATTGAGCCCCCTTCTCCAGTTAAACAGGCTGTTATGATCGCTACTTTCTTTCGATCAAATCGCTCGACCTTTACATTTTTATACAATTCCATATATGAATTAACACTTAGCACATCATTATATATATTATCAAGCTCTAGACCAACAGAAGCTTTTCTTGTTGCTTCTAATACGTGTAAGGTTGAAACAAGAGATATAGACTTCGCCGGAACACCTAATTCATTTTCAATCACTTCAGCAAAGGTAGTTAAAGAGCCCATATCAACCAATAGCAGAAAGCCTTTGGTGCTAAAGTTTTCTTTTGCTACCTTGATTAATTCCTCCAAAATAGTAACTGGATTTAATTCTAGTGGTGCATTGATCCCAATTGCATAATCCTCACCCAATAAGTTGTTAGCGACTTCAGCCATAGAGGTGGCAGTCGTTGCACCATGTGCTATGATAATCACTTTTACTTTATTATTGTTTAACTCTTTTAAATTGTTTTCTGGTAGTAAGAATATTGTTAAATACGCTGCTTCATCCAATGGAATGGAATGCTTGATATGGTTCTCAATGATTGTTTTTACATTTAGTGCCACTTGAAACTCCTTTGGATAAAGTTCTTGAATTCTATCTAATTCAGGATTTACAATAGTCTGTCGATTACTAACTCTTTTAATCAATGTATCGATATGCAATGCAATTGCTGTATACATGTTATGATTGAAATTCATTTTCAGCTCAGAATTAATGATCTGTACAACATCATCAATGCAATCCATTGTATCCTCATCAATAATTCTCAACAAGTTCTTTCTGCTCAATTCCTCAGATACTCCATTAATATGCTTTTCAAAGTATCTGGAGATATCTTTTTCCAATATACTTTCAATTGCTATTTCTGAAATTCCTTGAGACTTAAGCTTTTCCAGTCTTTCTTTTATAATAGCATAAATATTATTGTCCTCAATTGCAAATCTAAAATCATCGTCTTGAGCACTGCTTGAAAATTTGAAAAATTCAATCTCTTCTCCGACCAAGCGATTCCAAATTACACGGTGCTCCTTCTCTTTATAGAGTCCATCTTTAATATATTTGGGGATATTTATGCTGACAATTCTAACATCACGTTTTATTTTAGTTAAAAAATCAGAATATGCCTTTGCACAAGTGAGCTGGATATCACTCTTTAATTGCCCTATGTTGTTTGGGCAATCATAAGACAAAAAGGCTCTAATCGTATTCAACGAAGCGTAGATCTCTCTGTCTATACGTATACTTTCAAGCTTAAAGAAATTCTTAATCAAGTATAGCCTTTCTTCTAATGTCCTGTCTTTGAGAGATGGGATTTTAATGACCATCGGTAATCTTCTTGTAAATGTCTTTAATAACGCAGATTTAGGATCCTCTGTAGTCGCACAAAATATCTGCACATGAGATGTACGGGTTTCCGAATCTCCCATCCTCCTAAATAGATTGGTATCAAGAAATATAAATAGAGATTCCTGACCTTCTGGAGGCAATCTATGTACTTCATCAAGAAATAAAATTCCCCCATCGGCTTTCTCAATTAGTCCGTCTTTATCAGAATCAGCTCCTGTGAAAGCACCTTTTTTGACCCCAAAAAGCTGAGAAGTGAGAAGCTGTGGATTATTGCTATAGTCCGCACAATTAAAGGTTAAGAATGGTGAAGTTTCAACTTTCATCCCCATGTCAACAGCATAGTCATGCATTAAGGAAGCAAACATAGATTTTCCAACACCTGTTTCTCCTAATATCAAACAGTTCATACCATTTGGAGGGTATAGGATCGCGGTTTTTGCCTGATCAACGGCTGCCTTTAAACTAATACTGTTTTTAGACAACTCTTCCAGTTTTGAGAGCTTCGAAGATGATTTGTTATTGCTAACATAAAATAGTACCGGACGTCCTCCAATTTTCCCAACTTTACCTTCCTTTACCAAGTTATTTAATTCATGGCTGACATTTGCTCTTGATAAACCAATCAAATCGGCTAATTCCTGTGTGTCAATACCATTTGGATTATTGATTTCAATCAATTTTTTATAGATCAAGTCTTTTCTTTGCATTTTTACCTCCAAAGATAAATGGGATAGGTTTAAAATTTTTATGAAAAAATACCAATCGTGCCCATTAAAATCAGCTTATTATGTAACATACTACCATATGGCATTTAACCATGTCAAACACAAGTATGAAATCTAACCAAAATAAAAACTAATTTAAAACACTATGTGATTTCCGTAAAACACAAGGAAACATATATTGAGTTGATGCTGTTTAAGCTAAAAAATACTGCGTTAATAAGCATTAATTAAAACTCATGTGTTTGGCATCATATTTGCTAGTATTATTATGAGGGTAAATACCTCTTTGTTCTATACTGTGTAGGAAAATAGAACCTTACTACTGGACATGAATAGAAAAAGCCGTATCAGGCCACTGATCGGATACGGTTTTTTCACCTCCCAAATACATGCAATTTTTATATTAAACTAGTGCATTTGTTAGTGTTTGGCATGGTTATTGCTAATAATTATAGATGTAAACAAAAAACTATTATGAGGTGACAAAATGGAAGAAACGAATCCGATGGAAATCGTCATTATGCAATTAATCGTCAATGCAGGCGCAGCAAAGAATCATGCATATGCTGCTCTTGCTAAAGCGAACGAAGGAAATTATATTGGGGCGGAAGAAGAGATGCAAAATGCTGAGAATGCGATAGCCGTTGCACATGAATCCCAAACGAGCTTGCTTACAAAAGAGGCCTCCGGAGAAAAGGTCGAAATATCAATGCTTTTTGTTCATGCACAAGATCATTTAATGACAGCTCTCACAGAAAAAAATCTAATTGAACAAATTATTGAATTAAGAAAAGTCGTCAACAAATTAATCAGTGCAAAGTAAAATAAGTAACAAGTAACCACATACCACTTCAAAATCTATTTAAATGTAATAGATGGTAGAACACACTATATAAAGGGAGGAATACACATGGTTAAAATAAGATTGTTTTGTGCAGCGGGCATGTCAACAAGTGTTTTGGTAAACAAAATGAGAAAGGTAGCAGAGGCAAAGGGGATCGAAGTAGAAATCGATGCACATCCTGAAGGTCAAATGACCAAATTACTTGATGGCGTAGACGTAGCATTGCTCGGACCACAGGTAGGCTATACGCTTTCTAAAGCAAAAAAAATCTGTGGAGAAAAAAACATACCGATAGAAATCATCCCAATGATGGATTACGGTATGGTAAATGGAGAAAAGGTTCTGGATCTAGCTCTTAAGCTTGCTGGTAAATAAAGAACGAGTACCCCACATTAAAAAGGTGACTTATCAGGGACACGATGTTTAATTAACAATGAGGCACTCACTACATATTATAACTTTTTCGAAAAACCAATGCAATCAAAATAAAATTTTTATAGCCTAAAAAGGAGATTTAATTATGTCAACAAATTTCAAAGATACTATTATAAATAGCGTTATGAAGGCAGTCAACACAAAAGGTGTCTTAGCTTTAAAAGAAGGAATCCTTTATACCTTACCATTAACGATGGTAGGTTCCATATTTCTATTACTTGCACAGTTACCCATTAAAGCACTTAACGATTGGTTTACAAGCATCTTTGGCCCTGCCTGGACTGAACCTTTATTTCAAGTCTATAATGCAACCTTTGCAATAATTGCATTAGTATCTGTAATTACAATCGCCTATGCATATGCCAAAAACAGTGGTCATGACGGCTTAATGGCTGGTATTTTATCGCTTGTCGTATTTCTCATTACGACCAGTTCAAGTGTCACAGATGCTGCTAGTGGCGTTACCATTGGTGGTGTTATTCCTAGAGCCTGGACTGGTGGGCAAGGTATGGTAACAGCGATCATTATAGGTTTGATCGTTGGGGCTCTTTACTCAAAGCTTTTAGATAAAAACTTATCCATTAAAATGCCCGATGGTGTACCTGAAGGTGTTACAAAGCAGTTTGCTGCTTTAATTCCAGCTGCCATAATTTTTACTGGTGCTATGCTTGTTTATATATTCTTCAATGTTGCTTTAAAAACAACGTTTATTGAATGGATTTATATGGTTATTCAATATCCACTTCAAAACCTTACAGATTCATTGCCTGCCATCATGTTGATTTGTGCAATTGCACCTTTCTTATGGGTCTTTGGCGTACATGGTACATCCATTGTAACTGGCGTCATGGATGGAATCTTTTTAGCTAATACAATGGCTAACCAAGCAATTATTGACAGTGGCTTAGCATTAACCCTTGAAAATGGCGCTAAAATTGTAACAAAACAATTTTTTGACAACTTTATCATTATGACTGGTACTGGTATTACCATTGGATTGGTTGTTGCAATGATTATTGCAGGAAAATCCGCTCAGTCTAAAGCCCTTGGTAAAATCGCAATATTCCCTGCAATCTTTAATATCAACGAACCCGTCACCTTTGGGTTCCCAATTGTTATGAATCCCCTTACCTTCGTGCCCTTTGTGCTGATTGGGCCTATTGCTGCATTGATTACCTATACAGCAATAGCGATAGGTTTTATGCCCCCCTTTGGCGGCGTTATGGTACCATGGACGACTCCACCAATCATCTCTGGTTTTATAGTCGCCGGCTGGCAAGGTGCTTTAGTCCAAATCATTCTCTTAGCAACGTCTGTATTGATTTACTTCCCATTCTTTAAAAAACAAGATGCAATTCATTTAAAGAATGAGAATGAAGCGAGTGGCGAACTTATTTAGCAACATAGATTCGTATAAAAAAAGCAACCTCAATGAGGGTGAAATAATCACAATTTCTCCTTCATTGATGCTTACTAACAGATTAATAAAATTGTGAGGTTATAACATATGAACTATTCAAAACTAAAACCATTTAGTGATCATTTTTTATGGGGAGCTTCCACCTCTGCTTATCAATTTGAAGGCGCATGGAATGAAGATGGAAAAGGTCCGTCTGTCATGGATATGGGAAATCACGCTAAAGATATCTCTGACTTTAAAGTAACAAGTAATCATTATCATAACTACAAAGAGGATATTGCATTGCTTGCTGAAATGGGCTTTAAAACCTATCGTTTTTCGATTGCATGGACTAGAATATTTCCCCACGGAACAGGAGAAATCAATCAAAAAGGAATAGATTTTTACAATAGTTTAATTAATGAACTATTAAAATACAATATAGAACCCATTGTAACAGTTTACCATTTTGATCTACCTTATGCGTTGCATTTAAAAGGCGGCTGGTCCAACAAAGAGACCATAGATGCCTTTGTTAACTATGTAGATGTACTTTATTCTCATTTTAGCGATAGAGTTAAATATTGGTTAACGATTAATGAGCAAAATATGATGATTCTTCATGGCGCTGCAATCGGGCTTGTCAATCCAAACTCAAAGAATCAAGAAAAGACGCTTTATCAACAAAACCACCATATGCTCCTTGCACAAGCAAGAGCGATTAAGCTCTTTCATGAAATATGTCCAAGTGGAAAGATCGGGCCCGCGCCCAATATTACAGCTATCTACCCCGCCAGTTCAAAACCTGAAGATATTATTGCAGCTATGAACTTAACGTCTATACGAAACTGGCTCTACCTTGATATGGCTGTATTTGGCACTTACAATGATATTGCTTGGAGTTACTTGGAAGAAAAAGGTTATACTCCAATAATCGAAGAAGGAGACATGGAAATTTTAGGAGATGCGAAAGCCAAACCTGATTTTATTGCCTTCAACTACTATGCCTCCAGTACCGTATCAGCAAGCAAAAATGATGCTACTGATAAAGGTACGATCGGAGATCAACAACTTTCTTTAGGTGAAATTGGTGTTTATCGTGGCGAATCCAATCCAAATCTAGAAAAAACACCTTTTGGATGGGAAATTGATCCAATTGGATTCCGCACGACTTTACGAGAACTCAATGATAGATATCATCTACCACTCATTGTGACCGAAAATGGTTTAGGTGAGTATGACAAGCTTGAAGCTGGTGACGTTGTTAATGATGATTATAGAATCAATTACTTACGTGACCATATTCAACAAGCTCAATTAGCTATCGGTGATGGTGTGCAACTATTTGGATATTGTCCTTGGTCTGCAATCGACCTTGTGAGCACTCATTCAGGCTGCAGCAAACGTTATGGCTTTGTATTTGTAAATCGAGATGAGCACGACTTAAAGGATTTGAAACGTATAAAAAAGAAAAGCTTCCACTGGTATAAAAAAGTAATTGAAACAAATGGTAAGGATTTAAGTTCATAAGGTTAAATACCAATTCTCAAAAAAACAATACGCAACAATAAAGGAGAGATCAAATTTGGTTACTCAAAGCATCGTCATTGAAAACAAATCAGGTCTTCATGCAAGACCAGCTAGTAATTTAGTAACTGCAGCTTCCAAGTTCAAGTCAGCAATTTTTATTAAAAAAGGCGAAAAATCCTTTATAGCTAAATCGATTTTAAGCGTTATGAGTGCGGGAATCAAGAGAGATACCGAAATTGAGCTCATCTGCGATGGTGAAGATGAATCAGATGCATTAAAAACATTAGTCAGCCTTATTGAATCAGGTTTAGGAGAGTAAGTAGAATCATCCAAAGAAGGAAGGCGCTGAAATAGTATGAAAATGGAATTTAATCAAGAGATGGCTTTAAAACAAAATCTTGTTATTACCCAAGAGCTCCAACAAGCCCTTAAAATACTTCAGCTTCCCCTTCAAGACCTTCATCAGGAAATATATCAGGAGTATCAAGAAAACCCGCTACTAGAAGTGGCAGATATGTCTGATCAACAAGATGCCGACGGTTTAGACGAAGTCTTAACATGTGGTATTTCATATAAAGAGTTGATACGTCAATTCGAGGATGCCTCTTACACAAATATAAGCTACACATCAGAGCAAAAACAGGATGATCCTTATTGTTTTGTTTCACAAAGGATACGTCTCATTGACTATATATATGAACAAATTCAGGATTTTCAGTTAGATAAAAGCTGGTCTACACTCTGTTATTTCTTAGCTGAAAACCTTGATGAACGTGGTTATTTTGATGAAAGCCTTGAGGACTTATCTTTAGAAATTGGGTTAGAAAAAGCGCATTTAGAAAAAGCGCTATTCATTCTACAAACGCTCAAACCCGATGGCATTGGTGCTAGAAATCTTAAGGAATGTCTTATCATACAACTCAAAAAGAAAAAAATAACTGATCACAATCTTTTTCGTATTATTGAAGACCACCTTGAATTTCTTGGTGACTTTAAACACAAGAAAATAGCTTCTGAAATGAATCTAGAATTAGAAACAATAGTGCGATATCACTCTATCATCAAATCCTTGGAGCCCTATCCATCAAGGGGCTTTTACACTGGTGAAGTTGATCAATACATCGCACCAGAAGCATACATACGGGAAATGAATGGACAATTTATCATTTTAATGAACGATAGATTTATACCTACCTTAAAAATCAATGCAATCTATAAAGAAATCCTTACTCAAAAAACCAATAAAGAAACGAACGACTACATAAAGGACAGATTGAAGCGCGCTCAAAACTTTATTAAGAACATAGAAAATAGAAACAGAACCTTATATCGCGTAATAGAGGCTATTGTTGAACGACAGCAAAAATATCTCCAACTAGGGCATGAATACCTTAATCCTATGTTAATAAAGGATATCGCATTAGAACTTAGTTTACACGAATCTACTGTCAGTAGAGCCATTAAAGGAAAATACGTCTATACACCTCACCACTTAATTCTTATCAAAGATCTGTTTACAATAGGAATAGCTACTGACAACGCTAACATAACGTCTACAAATATAATTAAGAAAGCAATTGCTCACCTTATCAATGATGAGAATACGTCAAAACCCTTGTCAGACCAAGACCTGAGTAATCTTTTAGAAAGTCAGAATATGCCTATTTCCAGAAGGACAGTAGCAAAATATCGCGAAGAGATGAGCATCTTAACTTCATCTAAAAGAAAGGCCAATGCTTCAATACAAAAAAATCAACAAACCATATGTAATTAGGATATATATACAGATCAAGAAAATTAGAACAGGAGATTATTATGAAGAAGTTAAAAATCGTAACAATTGGTGGTGGCTCGAGCTACACACCAGAATTACTTGAAGGCTTTATTAAAAGATATCACGAACTACCAATTACTGAGCTTTGGCTTGTGGATATTGAGGAAGGAAAAGAAAAGCTTGAAATCGTGGGTAGCCTTGCAAAAAGAATGGTAGAAAAATCTGGCTTACCAATTCAAATATATACGACCTTAGATAGAAGAGAAGCACTTAAGAATGCAGATTTTGTAACAACCCAATTGAGAGTTGGTTTACTAGAGGCAAGAATTAAGGATGAACGTATCCCACTATCCCATGGTTATATAGGTCAAGAAACAAATGGTGCTGGAGGTCTATTCAAGGGACTTAGAACAATTCCAGTTATTCTTGATATTGACAAAGACATGAGTCAACTCTGTCCAGATGCTTGGCTGATCAACTTTGCAAACCCATCTGGTATGGTTACTGAAGCACTCCTTAAATATGGCCTGAACAAAAAAATAGTGGGTCTATGTAATGTTCCTATCGGCATGGAAATGGGCATTGCAAAAGGCTTAGCCGTTGACTCAAGTCGTATTCACATTGATTTTGCCGGTCTTAATCATATGGTTTTTGGTCTAAAAGTTTTTCTAGACGGAGACAACATTACCAAAGAAGTCATAGAAAAGATTGGGTCAGGAGAAATTAATATATTTGTTAAAAATGTTAAGGATATTGCTTGGTCAAAAGAATTTATTGAAGGCTTAGGGGTTATCCCTTGTCCTTACCATCGCTATTACTTCCAAAAAGAAAAAATGCTTGAAGTAGAGCTTGAAGAATATAGTAAGGGCGAAACAAGAGGAGAGGTTGTAAAACGCTTAGAAGCAGATCTGTTTGATCTTTATAAGGATCCTCATTTGAATGTGAAACCACCTCAATTAGAAGAAAGAGGCGGAGCCTACTACAGTGATGCGGCATGCCGCCTGATCAGCTCAATTTACAACGGAAAAGGAGATATCCAGCCTGTCAATGTAAGAAATAATGGTGCTATCTCCTCCTTACCATCAGATGCTGCAGTAGAAGTGAGTTGTATGATTACAAAGGATGGTCCTGTTCCACTGACAATGGGTGAGCTTCCCAATGCTGTCAATGGTCTCGTCCAAGAAATAAAAGCCTTTGAAAGAGCAGCAGTTGACGCAGCAGTGACAGGAGATTACAGTAAGGCTCTTGTCGCAATGACAATCAATCCACTTATTCAGTCCGAAAAAATGGCAAGGATATTATTGGATGAATTATTAGAAGCTCATAAAGAATATTTGCCACAATTCAACCTAAAGTAGTACCACAAATTGCTTAGGCATGCCACTGTTATCCTATAATAGAGAGGGCAAATGAATTTTTCGGAAACTTCCCGATCATTCATTCACCCTCTCTATTTGCTTTAAGTACACTTTTTTTGTGGACTTTCCCTTAAAGATTACTTTTTATAGCTTCAATCATACTACTATATTCACCCTCTGATAGATACACTTTACCAGGATTCATTTCAAATGTAGATCCCCACATTTCTTTGCCTTCATACTTAGGAACTAAGTGCATGTGTAGATGTGGCATTTTATCCCCGTAAGCACAATAATTCATTTTATTCGGGCTAAATGCTTTAAACACTGCACCAGCGGCTCTTGAAACATCTTTCATAAAAACAGCAAGTTCTTCATCCTTTAGATTAAAGAGCTCTGTTTCATGACGATCAAAAGCAACGATCACTCTTCCTTTATGTGTTTGTTCTTTAAATAAGAAAAGTGTTGAAGCCTCTAATTTACAAATTTCAATCATAAGATTGTCAAGTCTTTCATCCTTCATACAATAAAAACAATTCGTGTCTACTGCCATAATTATATCTCCTTAAAGTTAATAATTTATGATGATTATAGCACATCAAATCCATCCATTGCAAAAGCTAATGGACGAGTTTTTTATTTATTTCTTACCTATCGTATATATTCTTGTAATTCTTCTCTTTGCAGAATCTCCTCGGCTGCTTCTTGATCTAACACAACGGTAACATCGTTGTGCAATTGAAGTATAGATGCTGGCACATTCGGAGAAATATCTCCAAATAAAGTTTTAGAAATAATATTAGCCTTACTTTTACCGCTTGCGATCAATAGTATTTTTCTTGAATGCATAATGTTGCCAATGCCCATGCTTATTGCTTGTCGAGGCACTTCTTCTTCTGATTCAAAAAAACGGGCATTTGCTTCTATCGTCTCTTGATCAAGATTAACCAAATGCGTTCTTGCTTCAAAACTAACATCAGGTTCATTAAAGCCTATATGTCCATTATTACCTATCCCTAATACCTGTAAATCAATTCCTCCACAACTGTATATTTGTTCATTATAGCTTTCACATTCTTCTTTAGTATTAACATTTTCTCCATTAGGTATATGAATATTCTCGGAACTAATATTAATGTGATTAAACAATTTCTCATTCATGTAATAAGCGTAGCTTTGCTCATTATCTTTTTTAATCGGGAAGTACTCGTCTAAGTTAAAAGTTTTCACTTGAGAAAAATCCACACCATTACTTTTATATCCATACACCATTTCTTTGTATAATCCAATTGGTGTACCACCCGTAGCTAATCCCAAAATACTATTTGGCTTTATCGTCACTTGAGCTAATACAATACTTGCAGTTTTCTTACTCATTTCCTCATAAGATTCAGTAATATAAATTGTTATTCCATTTAATTTTAATCTCATTTTTTTGTCCTTTCATTTTATAATCAAATACTATAAGGTGCTTATTATATATAGCAAATCACTTAGCTTATTTTATTAGTGATTTAATAACTTCTTGCGTCCCTAGATAAATACATCCTTTTAGCGCCGGTTGTTCAAGTTCAGATTTGATGATTTCTGCTTTCAACGGTGAAGTCTGATTCACCAATGCCTGAATGTCCATAGCCATTGAAGGATTAATATTAAGTACTGCTCCTGCAATGATCACATTCTCTATATCTAAGATAGCCGTTACATTACTGATAGCGATACTTATGGTTTCAACAATTTCATGATAAAGCCGTTGTGCAATTTCTTCTTTTTTTAACAGTTTTTTCTTAAAGGTTTCAATACTGATCTCGTCATCTGTTAAGCTTTTATATCGCTCAAGAATTGCATTAATACTTACTAATTCTTCTAACGTTTTATATGTTGTGGTTGTTTTTATTTGGCTAGGAATAATAAATCCAACTTCTCCCGCTGCATTACGATCACCTTCATAGAGCTGACCGTTTATCATAATTCCTGAACCTACGCCTGTTTCAAAGCTTATATAATATAAATTCCCTTTGATAATCTGATGGTTATACGCTTTTTCTGCAATAAGGGCCAAGTTAATATCATTTTTAACTATAATTTCACAATTGAATTGGCATTTGATATAATCTAGAAACCCTTTCATCTTCACTTCTTTTTGTTTTAGGTTTGACAAATAATACTGCCCATTATGTCCTACTACACCTGGATATGCAATAATAATCTTTAGAATTAAATCCTTAGAAACCTTGCTTAAATCCATAATACTTCTAAGAATATGTTCATCTTCTATGTCAATGTTATAACTATACTTTTGAAAACCTTTGGTCTCACCTGTCAAGTTATTAACAGAGAGCCTCATAGAATTTTTGGATAAATCAATAGAGAGAATATATCCATATTCTTTGTTAATATCTATAAAGGTACCCTTTTTACCTAGTTGATTATCTGCTTTCCCAAGCTCTACTATAATGTTTTGTCTAATTAACTCATCCACATTTTTTGATATCGTCGGTTTTGAAGTATTTAGAGCTTTTGCAATATCTGCTCGTGAAGCAGGGCCTTTGCTCAATAAGTATTCAATAATTAACTTTTGGTTATTTATTTTCACGTCAATTTGTGTGTTCGCTGATAATAACATATTACATCTCCCAACACTAATATAGTTAGTTAAGTTTATTTACTAATTATATTCTATAAATATATTGCTGTCAAGTAAGTAATCGCAAATTATGAGCGTTCGAAAAAAATTCCCTAAAACGCCTTTGTCTTAGGGAATAACTTCTGTACATTATTATGTTGTTTTATCACCATAAAAAGTAATGGCTTTGGTCGGACATTTCTCAATAGATTGTTGTATAGCTTCTATATATTTTCCCTTCACAGGCAAGGCCTTGACCTGTGCTTTGTTTTGATTCAACTCGTAAACATCTGGTAGCAATTTCACACAAATACCACATCCGATGCAGTATTCTTTTTTCACCTCAAGCCATTCTTTTTCATGGTCTTCAATTGATACAGTCATATTTTCCTTTTTTATCAATCTTCCTATGATATAAGCCATTAAAAAAATTGCAACAACTGTCAGTATCCATCTTACTGCCATAAATTGAACACCTAAAAATTTGGCTTCATTGGCAAGCATAGGTACTTTAATAACCGCCCAAGAACTTAAAACAATGACCACATTTGCAACACTTGCACCCTTTGAGAGCAGCATTTTGCTGATAGGAAATGCTGCATAGATAGGACCCGCAGAAATACTTCCAAGCATTAATGATAACATATTACCCATAAATCCTGACTTTTCTCCAAATCGCTTTATAATAACTTCTTTAGGAATCCATGCTTCAATTATCACCGTTAAAATGAAAATTACCGGCAATACTTCAAACATTTCTACTAAATAATAAACGCTATTACTCACAGCCTTTGATGCTTGCTGCGGATAAGTTGCAAATAAAGTAGCATAAACAACGCCAACGATGATCAATAAACGGTTCTTTTTCATTATTTGTATCGCGCTCACAAAATCACCCCCATGACCATTGCAATGAATAATGCTGCTACAAAGCTCAAAACATTTCTTGTCATTGCAAATTTAAAACCGAATTCTTTCTTCTCCAACGGAAATGTCACCACGCCTACCATCGTTAATGTCGTCAAGAACGCAACCGCTGGCACAATGCTTGCGCCTACGTCTACAAAAGATCCCACCAATGGAAACGCTAGGAAAGCAGGAATTAGTGTCACACTACCAGCAACTGCAGCAACGATGGTTGCAAGTATGGTATTGGATGACCCTAATACACTTTTAATTGATTCAGGTGGTATTAGTGTAAGAACTAACCCAATAATAAAGATGATCGCAATAATTTCACCTAACATATTCCCCATCATCCTTTTTGTTTTTTTCATGGCTTCAAAGGTCTTTCTTTTGCTTTTTATAAAAGAACTAACAATAAGAATAAGAGAGACCCCCCAAAATGACATTGTGAAAATATCCATAATATCCTCCTTTTGCTTGCTATATAAGCATTATACAATTATACTAATAAAAAAGGTGTTACCTAGGTAACACTATGTGGAGGTTATTATATGAATGCTATTCAAGCTGCCCTGAAAAATTCACATTTGCTAAGTAGTCTCTCCTCAGAAGATATCAATACCTATATCCATAATAATCAATTTAATATTATTCATTACGGAAAAAACAATATAATCCATTTTGACGGGGATGCATGCCATCATTTAGAAATCCTTCTATCTGGTAAAATTGTTGTAGAACGTATCGATGAGGTTGGAAACTTGATGATAATTGCTGAATTCTTCCCAGATGATGTTCTTGGTGGAAATCTTCTCTTTTCAAAGAATTCTACCTATCCCATGACAGTAACTGCTCAAACGGCTGTGACCATACTAGAAATTAATAAAAATCTCCTTTTTGAACTCTGCTTTATTAATAGAGACTTTCTTAAAAGTTTTCTTGAAATTATATCAGACCACACCATATTATTAGGAGATAAGATCAAATACTACGTTAATCGTTCCATACGTGATAGTATCATTGCTTTTTTAAAAACCGAATACCTCAAACAAAACACTTTAAAAATAATACTTACAACAACAAAAAAAGCTTTAGCTAATCGCATCGGTGTCCAGAGAACTTCCCTTTCTAGAGAACTCCAAAAAATGAAGCAGGAAGGCCTCTTGCTTGTAGATTCTGCGAGTATAACCATTTTGGATCCTCTGATTTTAAAATAATTAGGTATCCCAAAATGAATAATGAACCTAACCATAAAAAAACTTAAATAAGTTAGGGACTTCTTTTGTTAGTTTAAAAGTGATTACGTCACAGTTTTCACCTTCTTTTTCTGTTACAATCTAAATCTATCAATTATGAGGCTTGTGTAATTCAGTCTACATGATAGATTACTACTATAGACAACTGAGGTGAAATATGCGTAATCATAAATATCTATTTTTAATCACTCTGTTCTATTTTGCTATGGGATTTGTAAACATCAATTTATCATTATTTGGTCTAGCTTGTATGTTTTTCCCATTTATTCTATTGTTAAAGAATAAGAAAAAAACTTGGTGTCAAGGCTATTGTCCTAGGGCAAACCTTTATACCTCATGTGCAAAATTAAAGAAAGATCCATCCCGTAAAACGCCACAATTTTTTATTTATGGCAATATGAAGTTGATTATGTTATCCTATTTTGGAATTAGTTTATTTTTTATTATTATGACAACCTTAAGAGTTGCGAACAATTTAATGGTACCTATGGAGTACCTAAGATTCTTCATTATTATTCCAATTCCTTTAGAATTGCCCCAACTCTTAACCTTCAGCACCATCGCGCCATGGATTACTCATCTTTCTTATCGGTTTTATTCCTTGATGATGACATCTACTATACTTGGTTTAATTCTTGGATTGGTATATAAACCGAGGACTTGGTGTACGATTTGTCCCATTGCAACTATTTCAGATAAACTACTTGAAAAGGTTCGATGAGTTAGCGTGCCTTGATTAAATCTTATTATGGAGTAATACTTTTTAGTATTACTTTTATTTTTTTATGTTATGGTTATAGTGTCAAAATGATATAGTTGTTCTTTTTTACAGAACATATAGTGTATGGATGTTTTAACCATCGCTATATGTTCTGCAAAAATTAGAACGAACTTACTTTTGACGCTACAACCATGTTATTATAGTAACAATAGGATAGGAGGTTTCATATGCTAAAAAACAAAGAGTTGTCATTTATTAAATCACATTTAGACTTTTGGGATCAACTGAATCCTAATGAAAAAAATACAATTGAAAATAATATTACCAAAATGAATTACACTAAAGGATATAATCTTCATAGTGCCGATAGCGAATGTCTTGGTGTTTTACTCGTTTTAAATGGTGAATTACGTGTTTATATATTGTCAGAAGATGGGCGTGAAGTAACCTTATTCAGACTAAATGCAGGCGATACTTGTGTACTTTCAGCCTCTTGCGTTCTAAATACCATTACGTTTGATGTACACATTGATGCTGAAATGGAAACTGAAGCTTATGTTCTTAATATTGGTGCCTTTAGCACACTAGCTAACCAAAACATTTATGTTGAAAATTTTGCTCTAAAAAAAACTGTCGAAAGATTTTCTGATGTAATGTGGGCCTTAGAACAAATTTTATTTATGCGCTTTGATAAAAGGCTTGCGGTTTTTCTGTTAGATGAAATGTCCAAAACCAATTCAACCATAATTAATCTTACCCAAGAACAAATAGCAAAATATATTGGTAGTGCACGAGAAGTTGTTTCGCGGATGCTAAAGGTTTTTCAATCGCAAGGAATTCTCGAACAGTCAAGAAGCTTAATTCGCATTACAGATAAAGAAAAATTAAAAAAGCTCCTATAAACACAAAAAGATCTGCCCAAGATACAATAATTGCAGGCAGATCTCAAAATAACATTTCAAAAGATATATTAGGTTATTTTATTTAAGAGCTTCGCAAGGCTATCTTTAAGCAACACAGCTTCTTCTATATTTAGCTGTGTCTCACAAAATATTTGATTTGGAATTTCTACTGCTCTATTCTTCAAGTTTATTCCACTTTCGGTAAGCGTAACAATCATTATTCTTTCATCTAATTCCGATCTTTTTCTTACTATAATCTGTTTTGCTTCTAGTTTTTTTAAAACCGGAGTCAATGTACCTGAGTCGAGATATAATTGATCCCCTAATTCCTTAACCGAAATTGCATTTTTCTCCCAAATAACAAGTAAGGTTATATATTGAGTATACGTTAAATCAAGCTTACTTAGGTAAGGTTTATATAACTTTATTATTTCTCTTGAGCAAGCATATAACGTAAAGCATAGCTGGTTATCTAGTTTAAGACCCTCATATTCATCCATAATAAAACTCCTTATATTAATTTTCCAATAGTTGGTTCCATATCCATAGGCTCAAAAAAAGATTCAAATCGGTGAACCTCACATGTTATTCCTCCTGAATACCCTTTAATTTAAATTAAGCTCAATTAGATTTTAAACAATCTAATTGAGCTTGTCAATATTTTCTTTCTATTTAATTCCTTTATGATTACTTTCTCTCAAACAAATACTTTACATATGCTTTAAATGCTGTGGGAATAGAATACTTTTTCTTAATTTCATCATTTGTTACCCAAACAAAATCACTTTCTTCAATATTATCTATAAGTACAAAATATCCCATTAAGTGCCATTCAAGATGTGTAAAAATATGTTTACAATTACTCATTGGGGTAATTGTTTGGGCAGAAATATTCCACTTTCTTATTACTTCCTCACATTCTTCTATAGATAAATGTCCTTCTATATGAGGAAACTCCCAAAGGTTTGATAGTAAACCCACTTCTGATCTTTGCCTTATGGCAGTACGGTTATTAGAATGCAATACAAAAACAGTTTTTTTCTGAACTTTTCTTGTCTTTTTCTTCGCTTTTAATGGTAGCTCTGTAGCAATTCCTAATTTATATCCTTGACAAATTTCTTGAATTGGACAAATACTGCACTTAGGTATACCCGTGGGTAAACATATCGTAGCCCCTAACTCCATTAATGCCTGATTAAAATCTCCAACCCTTTGGACTGGTAAAACTCTATTTACAAATTCTGCTATCTCTTTCTTCACAATCTGATTTGTAATATCTCCTTTGTTTGCCATAACGCGTGCAATCACCCTAAGTACATTACCATCAATAGCGGGAATCTTTATTCCAAAAGCAATAGAAGCAATTGCTCCCGATGAATAAGGTCCTATTCCTGGCAATGATTGTAAGGCTTCAACATTAGATGGAATTTCACCATCATAATTTGACAAAACCATATTGGCCGCTTTTTTTAAATTCCTTGCACGCGTATAGTAACCCAAGCCCTCCCAAAGCTTTAATAATTTATCCTCTGTAATAATTGCAAGTTCTTTTATTGTAGGAACTTCTTTCATGAATTTCTCAAAATACGGCTTCACGGTATCAACCCTTGTCTGTTGCAACATAATTTCAGAAATCCATACCCTATAAGGTGAAGGATTGTCTCTCCAGGGTAAAATACGTGCGTGATTATCATACCATTCTAACAGCTTATCTTGAAATATTTTAGTTATTTCTAGCTCCATATATTCATCACCATAGTAAATTTATTTTCTCCATTCTTTTATTCTATCAAAGCCTAGAATTATCTAAGTCTTCTCAAATTTATTGATAAAATGCAATACTAAGTATATATCAAAGATCGAATGTTGTGAACCTTTACAGCTTATATTCTTCGTTTCACAAATCCTGTTGGTGACATTGTAGTATATCGTTTAAACACAGTACAAAAATGCTTGTAATCACTAAATCCTGTCATATCCGATATTTCACTAACACGGTATCCACCTTCATTTAACAATTTAATTGCTTGTTGAATTCTATAACCATTTAATAAATCTAAAAAAGAATGATTCGTTACATCTTTAAATTTACGGCTTAAATAACTCGCACTAACACCGAGTTCTTGTGCAATAGACTCAACACTTATCTTTTGGGCATAATCATCTTGTATGGTTTGAATTGCTTTATCCACGTATCCATTGTCAGTATTCCCCAGCTTCATATAATAATTAAAATCAAACTTATTCGTAAGATTTCTAGTATTTCCTAAAACAAATTCTACTTCTTTATCATTCTCCAATTCCTCATGAAGGACTTCCATAATCTTTTTCAACTTATCTTCATCTACCGGTTTAATTAGATAATCAAACACTTTTAACTCAATTGCCTTTTTTGCATATTCAAATTCCGTGTAACTTGTCAAAATCAAGCATTTGAACTTTACTATTTCTAACGCTCTACGAAGCATCTCAATGCCATCCATCCTTGGCATCCTAATATCTGTAATTACAACATCTGGTTGAAATTCTAATATTTTTTCCAGACCTTCTTTACCATCGGCGGCATCCGCTACGATAACACAATCCATACTTAACCAATCTATCGTATATACTAATCCTTTTCGAATGAAATCTTCATCTTCTACTATAATTATTTTTAACATCATTGCCCTCCCCTACTATCTTTATATCTCACTGGCAAAACAACGCTTGAGTATGTCCCAATACCTAGCTCACTTTCAATTTGAACGCCGTATTCTTGACCATATTTTAGTTGAACCCTTCTATGTATATTGAATAATCCTGAGTGATTACTTTTATTCGTATTCTGCAGGATAATTTCTTTTATTTCTTTCAATACTACTGCATTCATACCTGCTCCATCATCGTAACAAACCAATACCAATTTACTGTTTTCAATATAACCACTGATTTTTACTGTTAACTGATCTTTTCCTTCAAAACCATATTTGATGGCATTTTCTATCATTGGTTGAATGATTAGTTTAGGAATAATACACTGTTCTACTGCACTTGGCAAATCGATATTATAATGAAAGCGTTGGTTAAAACGATATTTCAATATACTCATATAATTTTCCGTGTAAAAAACATCTTCTTTCACCGTTACTTCTTCCTGAGCATTACTAATACTGTATCGCAACAAGGTTGATAGATTGAAAATCATTTTACTTGCTGAAATCGCATCTAACTTACACATAAATCTAATGTTTTCTAAAGTATTAAATAGAAAATGCGGATTAAACTGTGATTCTAACTGCTTGGCTTGCGAAGTAACAACTAGTCTTCCCATCTCTTTATTTGTATCAATTTGTTCTTTTAAACTATCTAACATCAAGTTGTATGATTCGCCTATAATCGCCCATTCATCATTACTTGATATTTCTATATGCGTATTTAAATCTCCTTCTTTAACCTTTTCAAAAGCTTTCAATATTGTATAAAGATCTTTTGTTTTTTTGATAGCCATTGTATTCGTACTACTGAACACGGCCAAAATCATCGTTGCAAACACAAAAAGCAGAATAATTATTATTGACCAGAATACTGACGCTAGATTACCAAGGGCAGAAATAGAATAAACCTGAATACGATTATCAAATATTCCACTTGAGGTTAAATAGTATTTTCCCAATTTGTTTCTAATGTTGCCATTTGTTTTTTGCCCTTTTAAATCAAACCGATTCATTCTGTTTAAAAAGGTATAGTTATTAGAAATATACACCCAGCCATAGTCATTTGTAATAACCGTTTGTGATTCCATATTTGCAAGTTGAACTTGAAACTGTTTGCTATCTAATACAAAGACAATATATCCTGTAATGACGCCCTCTTTTATGATCGTCTTGCCTATAACAAGCTGTCTCGTATCCGAATATTCATCTATTACAAGCTTCAATGCAATTTCCTCTGGATCCTGGTTCATAATTCTAAAAACGCCCCAATTGGCATAGTAGTTGCCATCCAAAAAATCAGGAATTTTCTTCGTACCCGATATAATAGATTTTAATTCATGGTCAAATACATACAACTCTGCTTTTCGGTTTAATCTATTAGAAACTTCATAAACACTTTCAAATATTTCTACTCTTGCACGGACATCTAGCTCACTATCTAAAATATTTTTTTGTTGTGATAGCTTCTCTGATACTTCTATATATGAATTAATTGTTGTTTCTAAATCAGTGATTATGCGTTGATTGTCTTGTTTATTTGTTTTTTCTAACGTATATCGCCAGGATCCCCAAAAAATAAGCAGAAAAACGAAAGTTAAAAGTACAACAGGAACTATTGCATAAAACAAAAATATTCGGCGTATATCGTCCTTAAAATAACTTTGTTTATCATTTTTCACTCAATTATCCTCCTATGTACCCTAAACCACTTATCGTTATAAGCTTACCTCCTTTTTACCAGATAATTTAAAAAATATCAATAGGGAAATAATTGTTGTCAACGTTAAAATGCTTGCTAATGCTGCTGCCGTACCGTAACTTGCTCTAATAACTTCTGTATATATTGCAACTGACATTGTTCTAGTTTTACCTGTATAAAGGATAACAGAGGCGCTTAATTCATTAATAATTGTAATCCAGCTTAATATTGCTCCAGATAAAACGCCGGGCATCATCATAATAGCAGTTACTTTGAAGAAAGTCTTCACCGGTGAATCACCAAGACTAATAGCAGCTTCTTCCATACTAGGACTTATTTGATACAAAATGGCTGCACTAGACCTTAATGTGTAGGGCAAGCGTCGAACGACAAAAGCAATAATAATAATCATTGCCGTACCACTTAATAACATTGGTTGATCATTAAATGCAAGCAGCAACGTGATCCCTAGTACTGAACCTGGAATAATATATGGAAACATTGTCATTGAATCAATAATATTTGTAAGCCAACTTTTTCTTCTTGTTGTTATATACGCAATAAACATCGCCATAAAAATAATAATTATAATTGAAATAAGGCCAAATTTATACGTGTTAATAATAGGATTTCTTAGATTTTCAAAAACTGACTTATAACTTTCCAGAGAGAATCCCTCTATAAATATCGAACCCTTTGTGGCTTTAAATGAAGTATATACCACTGTAATCTGTGGAAGGATTGATAAAAACACAATAAAATATATAGATAAATGTAATAGCACGTTCTTCATACCATATAATTTTTTAACTTGAATGGGGCGAAGAGAACTCATTGTAAATGATTTCTTGTTTACAACATACTTCTGCCCCAGAAACATCACACCTGTAATAATAACTAGAATAACTGCTAGTGCTGCTGCAAAATTAGCTTTTCCACCCATCTCACTAATAAATTCACTATAAATTAATACGGGCATTACTGTGTAGCCTTCCCCTATTAACATTGGTGTACCAAAATCAGCTAAAGCATTCATAAACACCAATAATGAGCCTGCCAAAATTGTAGGTGCAATAAGGGGAAGAATAACTGTCGTTACTTTTCTAAATGCATTACAGCCAAGGCTTTCTGCCGCCTCACTTAGAGATGCATCTATTTTCTTTAGCGCACCTTTTGTATACAAATATATAAATGGGTACAGCTTTAAAGTTAACACAAGCAAAATACCTCCAAACCCATAAATAGAGGGCGTTTCAATATTAAAAACACCTTTGAAGAACTTTGTAATTATTCCACTACGACCTCCAAGAATAATCCAAGAATAGGCACCAATAAATGGAGGCGACAGCATAGATATGATGACCAATACATCAACAAAGCCTTTAAATTTAACTTTATATACTGTCGTCAAATAAGCTAATGGTGCACCGATTGCAACTGCTAAAAATGTTGTACATGTTGTTACCATAAAGCTGTGTCCTAAGGTCCTAAGGTAATATTTCTTAGAAAAAAACTTTGCAAAATTTTCCATTGTGAACGCTTGTGTGTCTGGATTCCTGAACCCACTTGCAAATAATTTAAATAATGGATAGGCCAAAAATAAAGCAAAAATAATGACAATAACTATTGTTACGATTTTCCAGAAATCAAATTCAAAGTGCTTTTTCCTATTCATCTTTATTCACATCCTTAATCAAACTTTTTTCTCCACCTTCAGTAAAGATATTAATTTTAAGCGCATTCGGCTTTAAGGTTAATGATTCGCCAATTTTATAGATATGATTTGTCTGTCCTAAATCTTGAGAATATTCAATTGAAGCTTGTGCTTTTATTGTCATGGCTTCAGAAAGTTCTAATACATAATTAATATATTTACCGAGAAATGTCCTGTTTTTAATGGTTGCTTTTAAACCTTCTTCGTTCAAAGAGAACTCTTCAGGTCGTATGGATACAATAACTTTCATGTCTTCTATACAATCTTCAGTAAGATTTTTCATATACGTCTTGTAACCATCTTTAAAGGCTATGTATTTACCATTGCTGTCTTTTCCAACGGTACCGTAAAATAAATTCGAATGCCCAATAAAGGTGGAAACAAATATATTATATGGGCGAGAATAAATTTCTTCTGGTGCGCCGATTTGCTGAATTGTCCCTTCATTCATAACTGCAATCCTATCTGAAATTGCTAAAGCTTCTTCTTGATCATGTGTTACATAAACTGTAGTAATACCAACCTGTTTTTGTATATCCCGAATTGCACTTCTCATTTCAATTCGCAACTTAGCATCTAAATTTGAAAGAGGTTCATCCATAAGAAGCACACTTGGATGTATGACAATTGCTCTAGCAAGGGCCACCCTTTGCTGTTGACCTCCTGATAGTTTTTCTGGCAGGCGATCTTGATAATCCCTTATCTTAACAACCTCTAGTATATCATCCACCTTTTCCTTTATCTCTATCTTACTAATTTTTCTTATTTTCAAGCCATATTCTACATTTTGTCGCACAGATAAATGGGGGAAAATTGCATAATTTTGAAAAACCATACCAATATTTCTTTTATGTGCTGATATATTATTAATTACATTATTATCAAATTTTATCTGACCGCCTTCAATGCTATTAAATCCTGCAATCATTCGAAGTAGGGTTGTTTTCCCACAACCTGACGGTCCGAGTAATGTAAAGAACTCTCCATTTTCAATATTAACAGAAAGGTTTGGAATAATAGTAACCTCACCATATTTTTTTACTACATTTTCAATATTAATAGAATTACTCATAGTTTCATCTCCTTTTTAACTAACTCATGGTGTTTTCTGTTAAAGAATGAGCTCACAACCGAGTTGTGAGCTCATTCTTTGTTGATCATAATTGCCTACCTATTAATAATTTTTATTTGCTTGTAAAGATATCATTAAACTTTGTAATCCATTCTTCTTTCTTTGATACTACTAATTCTTGGTTGTCAAAAATAATATTCATGTCCTCTTTTTGTGTCATGTAACTTGGTGCAGGTACATCCGTCCTTACAGAACGACGATTTAATTGTTCTACGATAATTGTTTGTGCATCTTTGCTTGTAATAAAATCTATAAATATTTTTGCATTTTGCATATTTTGAGCATTTTTAATAATATAAACACCATCAGGCTTAGAGATAACGCCTTCTTCCATATAAACTAATTTGACGGGTGCTCCATCGGCTACATACTTCGCTCCGCCTTCTTCAAAGGTAAGACCTACTACATATTCGCCATCTGCTACACCTTTGTAGACTGCTGATGAGCCACTTAATAACTTTCCATCTAGATTCTCACAGAATTTGTCAACATAATCCCATCCCTTATCTGGATCTCCATCACCCATTGCATAAAGTATATTAATAAGGTGCTCATATGAGGAAGATGATTTTGATGGGTCGCAATGAGCAATTTTACCCTTTAATGCAGGATTAAGTAAATCTTCATATCCATTAATTTCAATATCTCCAATGAGGTCTGTATTGATCATAAGTACACTTGGAATATCTGTAAACCTAGTAAGTGGTCCTTCTACATTCTTCATAGACTCTTGAACAAACTCTTCATTCGCTGATTGATAATTTTCGAATAATGTCATTTGAGGTTCCATTGTTGAAAGTGAACCACCCCAAAATATGTCCCCTAATGGGTTTGCTTGCTCTGATTCAACTCTTTTGAGTAGTTCACCCGTCCCCGCAGCAATAACTTCAACTTTAATATCAGTTTGAGATTCAAATTCACTTACCAGTGGATTAATAAATTCCAATGGATGTGGGCAATAAATTACTAGATCTCCTGTTGCTGATGTTAATTCAGACCCATCTTCTCCTGTTTTTGCATCCGTTGCATCACTTGGTATCACTTCACCTTCAGTTGGTTTTGGACTACCACAACCAACAAGACCCATGATTAAACCTAGTATCAAACAAATAGATATTAATCTTTTCATTTCTAAATCCTCCTTTTGTATCTGTGTGCTTTGTATGCTTATTATATAGAATATCAGAAATATGAGAAACCTATTTTTCAGTATAATTATCTTAATAAATGAACATGAATTCGTTTTACTTGGTTATTTTTTTATTTATTTTTATAACTTTAATATTATCATAGTGCATTTTGATTGTTTTAAGCCTCGTTCATCCTGTTAATACGTCATATTTATTAATAAATAAAAAGAGATGTATGAGACATCCCCTTTTTCCAACTCTATATTCATTATAAGACAATTTATTATTTTTCAACTATTTTCATCAGTTCTTCTCCATCGCCCTCATAATCAAACAAAAAATCTTTTCTCATCATTTTTAAAACCATTTTCTCATTATTAATTTCCTCCGCCGTTCTAATTCCTATTTTTCTTATTATGGATACAGGTGGACACCATCCCTGTAGTGCATGTTGTAAAAGAAAATATGCTAGCATACCTGTTATTACAAACCAGCATCTACTAAACTTTAGACCAAGTATTGAACTTCCTAATACCATCGCAGCCGCATTTGCTTCAAGAAATCGTTCCGTATCCCATTCATAATTCAAAGTTTTTATTCTGCTTGAAAGCATAGAATTACTACAATCTTTATACATATCTAAATAGCCAATTGTTTTTCGCCTAATCCTACTGTTTATATTTGGGTCTGTACGAAGTGCAACCCGCTGTGTCGTAGGTGGCAGTAAATCTTTTAACCAGTTCATATATTCATTCTCCTTAGCCTCTGCACTTATTCTACAGAGGCTTTGTTACTTAGTTCATTATTTTTTAGTTGGATAAGTTTTTTTAATGTTCTCAATAGCATCTTCTCTATCTTTTGACTGATAATTAAAAGTGGCACTATTATTGGGCGCATTATTTCCATACGTTGGATTAGGCGTATTTTTATTCTTTGACTTGTTCATTTTCCTACTTCCTTTCTTTGATTTTAAGTTCATTATTTCCAGATTAACCAAAATTATTCCAACAATAAAGTAAACAAAAGATGCCTATTCCTTTTATTCTCTCTATTCTTTTGTCTTTACAACTGTGAACCCTGCAAGACTTGCCCCAATTATGTTAAATATTATATCTAAGTTTGTATCATTTAAACTCTTCTGATTATCTGTATTTAATATTAGATCGAGCATAAATTCTAGAATCTCTAACAGCACGCCCGATGTGATCCCAACAGAACTTATGAAGATAAATACAAATAATCTCGAACGAAGCTGTCCCTCAACTAATTTTACTAATACTTGATAAATAAATAAAGATATTGCAAATGTTCCTATAAGATGTAATCCTTTATCAAAATATGAGTTTGTTACATAGAGGTTAAAATATTGACCAAAAGCTAAATGTAAAATAATTACAAGAACTAATAAAGACTTAACGAACCTAGTAATTTTAATAATACCTCTTTTTTCAATATAATAAATCATCACATATGCAATATATATACATACTGCATTAAGTATAAAGTTATATTGATTATTAGCGATAAATCCAAATATTAAAATTATAATGATTAAAGTAAGCAAATATAGTATAAATCTTGAGAAATTTTTTATTTTATGATCCTCCTTCTCCACCAGAATTTTCAACAAACCTTTGTCTAAGAAACCTTGCCCCCCCTCCTCATGAGGTCTATCATTTCATTCTATCTTTTATTTCTATTTAGTTATTATCTATTATACGGCCCTTAACTATTCAACTACGAACTGATTGTTTACCAATTTAACTTGAATTGTTGATTCTATACCCTCTCTGCCTCTACTGATAAATGAAAACATTCTATTTTCCTCATCTAATTCACAATAAACGTTCAAGTAATCTGAAGGCCACAATTCACTTGCCTTTGCCGCAGACCTTTTTTCAACAAATAAATACGATCCATCTGTATAAAATGTCCACTTCTGCTTACAATGGCTGTTTGCCAAATTTACATTGTCATATATAAAATATTTATCCGTTTCAATAGAACGCCAGTTAAATAAATCGCTTGAGCAAATCCCATCTTCCCCCAAACACCATCCCCATAGAAATGGTGCTTTAGGATACCCCGGAGAAGAATAACCTATCAGTATAATATGAACCATATTGTTAATCTCTAAAGGAATAAAATCAGTAACACTATGTATTCCTCCGTCCGATAATGTTCTAAAATAAAATTCATCTTCATTCCAGCATTGAATAAAAATCCATTTATTCCTTATGTCAACGTGGTCCGTAATAGCTTTCACATCAAAGTCTACATTATAGCCTATTACTCTAATGTTATATTCCTTTTCGCCTATCTGAATTGTTTTATCAATAGACTCAAGGCCGTATTGTCCTAAAAGCTTTTTTAATGCATTTTGAGAAACAGCTAAGCTATCTCTTTCTCCTAAGAAATTTTTAAACTTTTTAATATACTCCGAGTTATGAAAATCTTCTGTCGGATCTATATCATCATTCTTTTCATCATTGAAGTTCGACCATAGCAAATTCAGCTCGCTTATTTTACTTTTTAAGCTATCCTCTAAATCTGGATAATTGTTAAATAAATCACTTTTATCAACTTGCACCAAATTTTGATTTTCAATAACAAGATTTTGTTCATCCACAAAAAAATTCTTTTTGCACCCTGTAAATATGAAAATTATAATTAAAATCAATATCGTCTTCTTCATCTTTCCCTCCAAAATTCACTCTAAATAAGTTGTCACTCAAGCTCCTCTGTCTCGTTGTATAATCCAAAGTACTCAACAAATATTTCTTTTGCTATTTTTGTAGCAGGACTTGATGTCGACTCGCCAAAAGGAACCATAACAACAACTGCAATTTGCGGATTGTCATACGGGGCAAAGCCTGAAAACCAAGTATGTGAAGGCCTTTTATCTGATTCTTCTGCTGTTCCTGTTTTTGCTGCTACTTGGATGGGAAAACCTGCAAAAGCATTCCTTAGTGTTCCTCTGCTACCACTTGTTACACCCAACATCCCTTCATACACAGCTTTTAAGTTTTGAGGTGCTATTTGAAGTTCTTCTTCAACTGTAGGGAAGACTTTATTGATTTCATCATTTTCACCCTTTATACCTTTCACAAGATTCAATTTATATCTTGTTCCTCCATTTGCTAATGTGGCAATGTATTTTGCAATATGGATAACGGTAAAACTATTATAAGATTGTCCTATAGCACTTCTTATGGTGTCTCCATCCATCCATTGCATCTGGCTTGCAGTAGCATCTTTATCTAGTCGTTTTACGGCATTTTCTTTTGCTTTAGGAGAAGCAATTTTAGGTTTATACTCTTCGATTTCAACTCCCGAATAATCATCAAGACCAAACTTTTTCATGTAGTCGTTAAATAAGGAAATACTGTTAAGTGTTGTTCCAGCTTTCGCATTCCCCATTCTGTAGGCCGTTTCATAAAAAAAGTAATTGCAAGAAACCTCAATTGCTTTAGAAACATTGACTGCACCATGTGTTCCCCCATATCTTGAATAAATAAGACACTTCGCATATGGCAATCCTGCACTTTTAAAAATGCCCAAATCATTTATTTGGGTTGAAGGGGTGATTATGCCCGCTTCTAAACCGGTAATGGCCGATAACATTTTCAAGGTGGAGCCCGGCGCCTTTCTTTCCATAAGGGGTCTATTAATTAAGGGGGTTGTTGGGTCATTTAATAATTGTTCGTAATACAAGCTATTAAAATTATTAACCAACATATTGTTATTATAAGACGGATATGTCACAAGCGCTAATACATCTCCTGAATTAACGTCTACGACTGCAACAGAGCCAGTACAGGGGTCAAGATTAGTGGCACTAGGGGTGATTTCTCCAGCTATTATTTTTTCTTTAATAATTGTATAGGCCGATGCTGTCTTGTTATGCAATTGGTTAAGTATTTCCTCATCACAGGTTATTATTTCTTGTTCAGCCAAGCATAGTATGAATTGCAAAGATGTTATAGCGTTTTCTTCTATCGCTTTCATTATAATCAGTTTTGCATTTTCCGTATCCTCTAGGTTTTTTATGTCAAATTTAGGATTGCTCTTTAAAATTAAATCCTTTAAAAACCCTTGGGTTAATTCATCATTTGCGTACATAATGTCATTAATGGATAAATTATTGCTTTTTACCATTGAGATAAATAACTGCTTAATTGTGATCTCTTGTGTATCCAACTTTTTAATAAGCACCTCTTTCAAATTTTCAAGTAATATATGTGCTGTTTTCTTTTGAAGATCACTGTCTAATGTTAAAAACACATCTTTACCATTTGTTGAAGGAACAGTTATGACCTTATTCATCACTTTACCTGTTGGGGTCACCTCTACAGACGCTTGTCCTTTTTGTCCTTTTAAGGATCCCTCGTACGCCTTTTCAATCCCTAGCTTACCAATTAAATCTGTGTTCGCATACCCAAAAGCTTTATTTTCTTCAAGTTCAATTTCATTAATTGGACGAATGTACCCCAAAATATGCGAGAAATATTCTCCTTCAGGATAAAACCTAAGTGGCTCGACATCTATATATATGCCAGGAAACCGATCACATTGCTCTTCTATCTCAACAACGACATGCTCATTAACATCTGTAGCTAAAGTAATCACATTATATTGGCGATATCTCTGCATAAAAATTGCAGACCGTATAGAAATCATATTTCTTTTTTCAATATTTGACAGTTCAGACGGAATATCAAATATTTCACTTAAATACGTGATCATTTCTGTAGCCGTATAATCTAACTGCTCTTTTTTTAATCCCATATTTTCTTTCCAACTTTTTTCTGCCGATGAATTCATAAATGTAAATTCAAATGGTTCATCTTTTGTAATTGGTAACTCATCAATAAATTGTTCGTTGTATCTTTCTAATGTGCTTAATACGTTATAAATAACCCCATTTAAGTCCTCAATAACAATACTAGGATCATATTTAATATTGAAGGCTGTTTCATTTATAGCCAATGGTCGACCATATCTATCATAAATATTACCTCGTATAGCAGGAATGAGTAACGTTCGTTCCATCGTCGCTTCTGTAATCAATGCATATTGTTCTCCGTTGACAATTTGTAATTCGAATAGTCTATGTACTAATATCCAAAAACAAAATACAATAACTAAAAACAGTAAAAATATACGGTTTTTAATAATCTTAATCAATTTTTCATATAATATTTGTTTCACTTGTAAGCCTGCCTTCTTTATTTATTACAATTGTAGTATTTTAAATATTACACTTGTAATCCTATAAAGTCAAGTAAAAAAAACAAGCACGGCGAACGTACTTGCTTCTTAATAAACTACCTGTTTTCAAATACCTTCTTTACTTTCTGTATTACATACTGACTTCCTCCGCGCTCCTTAACATCTTCCACCATTGTGATTATGAGAAGTGGAGCTTCATTATTTTTATCTGCAGTCATGATACTTAGCCAACCAAGCTCAGTACCTTCTTTATCTTCTTTGGACAGTTTAATTTCTGCAGTACCTGTTTTGCCAGCCAATAGGACGCCTTCTGTTCTAGCACCACTCCCTGATCCACGCTCAATCACTTGTATTAAATCCTTGTGTACTATTTCAGATGCTTCCTTTGAGAAAACCTGTTCTTTCCAATATTCTGGAGATGAATTATCTTTATAAATTAAGTATGGTTTTATCATATTTCCATCATTAATAAAGGCGGAATATATAGAAGCCATATGAAGTGGATTTATTAGTATTTGCCCTTGACCGTAACCGCTATCTGCCAATTGGATATCTGTATCAAATGTGCCTGTATTAGAAAAACTTGATGAATACATTCCGAATTCAAAAGGTATTGTCTCTTCAAAACCAATATTTGTCAATTGTTCGGCTAACAAATCTCTTCCAATCTTTAACGCTGCCTTTGCAAAATAAATATTATCAGAATACACCAAGGCATTTTCCAGATTAGCTTGATCACCATAGTCTTTCAAGGTTGTTACTTTATAGTCTCCCCAACTTGCATCTTTCTGCCAACTTCGTCCGCTATGACCGTAATTATCGTCTGGATCAATTACGCCAGAGGTCAGGCCAATTGCACCAATTATTGGCTTAAAACATGAACCTGGACTTAGTGCAACATTAAAGCGATTGTATAAAGGTTTGTTGATATTTTCATTTAACTCGCTCCATTTATTTGCTGACATGCCTTGCACAAAATCGTTGGAATTAAATGTTGGGGTACTTACAAGCGCTAAAACTTCTCCTGTTTTTGGATTGATTGCAATAGAACAGCTTTTATCCTCAGAAAACTGGTCGTATAAAATGCTTTGCATCGTTGCATCAATCGTAAGTTGAATACTTTCTCCATCCTTTTGATTCTTTTTTGCCAACGTATTCTTTTTCTCGCCGTTACTGTCCAGAATAATAATTTCATAACCATCCATAGCTCGAAGGCGATCTTCGAAGATCTTTTCTAATCCAGATTTTCCAATCGCACTATTTGCATTATAGTTTTGATCTTTGAGCTTTTCTAATTCTTCTGCACTAATATTTTGAATATAACCAGTCAAATGGGAAGTTTTTTCTCCAAATGGGTAAAATCTAACTGCTATATCCGTAATCATTATTCCTGGAATTTCTAAAAGAACATCTTCCAATTCCTGCTGATCTTTAGGAATAGTCTTAATTTGAACAAAGGTATCGTCTTTTACATAAGTCGCATTCAGAGATTTATTTATATTTTCAACAGATATATCTAAAAGCTCTGAAATTCGTTCAATATCTCTCTCTTTGCTTTCATTCATTTTTCCAGGCACTAGACCAATAGATGAAGCAACGCCTTTCCCGACAAGCATCTCTCCATTTCTGTCCAATATGTTTCCTCTTTCTGCCTTCAAAGTATTCACTCTTACTTTGTCTTCAGCGTTTAACATTGGAAATATTAACTTCGTTTGCCATACTAAACGGTGCTCCTTATCCTCATTCTTTATAAACCTCGCTTCATTGGAAAAAGAAATCTCTCCAGCTAACGTATCCATATAAGTATCATAACTAACGATTATTTGGGATTTATCCAGTTCTGTCATTCCAGTAATATTGATGATGAGATTACTTGCCTCAATTCCCTCATAAATATTTTGATTTTTGGCGATAAAATCCTCTTTTGATAAATCTGATTCATCTCCATCGCTCAATATGGCATACATCTCCTCATATTTACAGTCGTTAATATTGGCCATATATTGTTTTAATAACTCATCTGGTTGAATGCTGATTTCCCTGTTCTCAAAAAAAAGTTTTACAAAGATACTTACTAGCGCTATAACTAAAATACATACACCAATAACTGTTATCATTATCACTTTTCGCTTCATTTTTTTATTACGCACTTTTCCCCCTCCTGTCAATGATACAAAATATCCTCGCTTATTAATAAATATTTTTATCATTCAAAATAGAAAGTGTAATGTTCGCTGCGACACTTCCGCTGGCGTTATTTTCTCCTTCAATGTTCGTTGCAAAAATAAATAGTTGTCCATTCTTCTCTACGTATCCAATAAACCAACCCCTTATGCCCTTATCATTTACTACGCCTGACCCTGTCTTTCCTGAGAGAATAGCGCCATCCTTTTCCGAGAGCTTTATAACACTTTTCACAATGTCAATACACTCTTCTTTAAACCCCATATCATTCCTGTAAAAATCGGTTAAAAGTTGTACTTGCTCAACAGGTGATATACGTAATGAGGATTCCATCCAATAATCCGATATTCCACCTGAAAGATTATAATTTCCATAATCAATTTCTTTATAATAATTTTTCAGCTTTTTAATGCCTATCACCTTATCAATCGCTTGAAAATACCAGGTTGCAGAATTTTTCATTGCCAAAGGTAGATCCTGGTCTTGATTCCAAGCTTCATAAGGATAAGTCATGCCATTCCATTTTAGTGTTGAAGCGCCTTCTTGTATGACATTAAGCTCCAAAGCTAGTAAAGCACTAAATATCTTATAAGTAGAGTTTGGCGATACCCTTGTAATACTTTTACGCTCATTATAAATACGATATTGTTCTGCTTGTAAATCATAAAGAACAAAACTTCCATCAA
Source organism: Firmicutes bacterium HGW-Firmicutes-7 (assembly GCA_002841375.1). Taxonomy (GTDB): domain Bacteria; phylum Bacillota; class Clostridia; order Lachnospirales; family Vallitaleaceae; genus HGW-1. Next base: position 137,013 of record PGZO01000008.1, read on the forward strand.
AATCGTCAAAATAAGAACTTAAATCTTCATATATCACTTGTTTTTCATGAAAATTATACTTATTGTCAATATATGTTACTGCTGAAATAACAGGAACTTGACTAATGATCAGAAAACCAATAAGCATAAAAACACCAATACTTTTCATTCTGAGAAGTTTTGATTCTACTGTAAATGAAGCAATCTTTTCGATACGTTTTTTAATTTGTTTTTTGGAAGCACCCATATCCGCCGCTACGGTTAAATACGATGGGTGTGATAATTTTTCTGCAAATTTAATAATGGTTCTACCATAATCTAAATAATTTTCTTCATGAAGCATACTTAAAACAGCTATATCACAAGCAATTTCTCTATCTATCCTCATCTCTTTAAAAGCCAAAAAAACAAGGGGATTAAACCAATATAGTATTTGAAAAAGACACATCACATAGTTGATTAATATATCTTTATTTTTATAGTGATATAATTCATGAAGAATAATACAATTTATATCGTTTGTTGATAGCTGTTTTACAATATGTGCGGGCAGTATAATGTATGGCTTAAAAAGACCAATTGCCATAGGCGTTTGTACTAAATTAGATTCACCAAATATAAGCTTTCTTCTGATTCTAAGATCTGTTTTACATTGCGTAAATATTTGTTCAGTTTCTTTGTTTTGTACTCGTTGTACTGATCTTTTAATACGTTTAATATTATAGTTGCAACGGATGGTAGCAACTGCAAACACAAAGATGCCAATAATCCATATTCCAATAAATAACAAATTTAAATACACCGGAGTAGATTGGGTGACAGATGTAGTAAAATCTTGCAGCCAATTCCAATTTGCATTATTGAAAAAATTATTTCCTCCATCATTCAATGGAGAAATATGATCTGTCATGTTTTTAGTACTATTTATGCTATTAAACATCAAATTATGCAAATTGCTATAATTTAAAAATGGACTTGGTATAAAAGGGATACTCAGCATACCTAGAAGTAAAAACCATATATTATATTGCCATCTTATAGCGATATGTTTTTTAAGCACCCTTTTGATCAGTAAAATAACAAGAATAATAGCGGATGAAACAAGGGTACTTATTAAAAACCGTGCAAAGAACACCTCAATCATGCTTCTTTCCTGCCTTTGCTAGACTTTCATCCAAAATTTTTTTCAGTTCATCAATATTGTCTTTTGTCAATTTATCTTGCTCTAAGAAATTCACTACCATAGAATTTAACGTTCCATCATAAAATCTGTTAAGGAATGTTTCACTTTCTTGCTCTAAATATTCATCTTCTTTCAACAATGGCGTATAGACAAATACCCTACTATCCTTCTTATAATCTAAAACACCTTTTTTTACCAATCGCGAAAGCAAGGTTTGAATCGTTTTAGGACTCCATGTACTAATCTCTACTAGCTTTTCAATTACTTCATTTGTACTTATAGGCGCATTTGTCCATACAATTTTCATAACTTGATATTCTGCTTCTGAAATAGTTGGTACTTTTTTCATAAAACCTCCCAATTACTACACGTGTAATACTTTTTATTATAACACATACCTTACCGTTGTCAATCGACAAATTTGATCACAACATACTGCAACGTAGTTCATAAAAATACTGCACAATCGGATGTTTTAACTTCATCTTCTCCTCCATGCTTAAAAGTCGCTTCTTTCCTACACGTCTGTCCACCAGACCAAATACATTTAGTAGAATATCCTTACTTTCAAGGTTTCTTTCTATAGAATCAGATAAAAATATATTTGCTACTGAATAAAAATCTGATTTACATAAGACAGCCTGTGCTAGTATTAGCTCCTTTGCATAAACTGCTATTTTTCGATTTCTTGCAATCACCATTAGTCGCTCCTCTGGGACGCTCCCTCCAGTATCTTTTCTAACCATTTCAAGATCTTCCCTACTGACTGGAATTTGTATATCCGACGTATTCTTTATTTCCTGCTCCGTCTGATACCATCGAATCCTTGTCGTAGTATCTCTCATATTGAATACATCCTTTTTATCTACCGTAATATAGCACTGTCCAGATTTATCGGGTATATAACGATAGCTTGTTGCACGGTATTCTACTCGATCTGCTAATACAGGACTAAGAAAGCTTTCTAGTTGTTGTTTTGTTTTACTCCAGGCCATATATTTCTCCTATTATCGTAATACATATCTGCTGACATACCAGCCATCTTCATTCATTATACATATTATATCATGCATAAAATTACTCGTCTTTAATTTTCCGAAAATGATGTAAAACCCATCACCTTTTAACACTTTGTACGCCTATAAAGCAAAATTCCCTCTACATTATTGGTTAGAGGGAATTTATTTTTTCTTTAATTAAATTGGTTTATACTATTTATCGTAGCGTTTTCTATAAACTAAAATCAATTACAGTTGTTAATTGACTTTTTTCAATTGTTTCGTCTTCCTCTGATAGTACAATAACATTTATTTCAGCCTTATAATTTCCAGTAGTTAACTTTTTCCCATCTTTATTCGTCATATCCCACTCATCTTGCCATTTAATAGATTCACCTGGGCCAATAATTTTAAATATAAGTGCCAGGGTAAAAAATTTATCATCTGAATATCTATAGACTTCTTTACCGTCTTCATCGGTTATAGTGATTTCATACTGTTGTCCAGAACCAAACTGAAGCTCTTTTGCTTCAGCAAAATGACTCATTAATTCAAAATTAAAAACTACTTTGTCATTTTCGATTTCATAACTTCCTGTAGTCTCGAATTTCCCTTCTACTATAGGTTGCTCACTAGGCTTTAATTCATCCTCTATCGCATTAGCTGTATTATTTAATAAGGCAGCAAGCTCACCATAAGTAACCTCAGTCTTAGGATCAAACAATCCTGTATCTCTACCTTTCGCTATATTTCTCATATAAGCTACCGTTATCCCCTGGTTATATTTTGCATCAATTTCATTTGTATCAGGATAAATTAACATTTTAATAACTGGAATATTTTCTAAATTCTGATCTGTCTTGTCTGCCCATATTTTAGCTAGTTCATATACAACCGCTTCTCTAGTCATTGCCTCAGGCTCACTATCATATGCTTCGTCAATTATTAGCTTCACAATGGTTTTAAAATCTTCTATTGAAATAAAAGCATTAAGCTCTTTATTGTTAAATATAGTCTGTACATCATGTTTATCTAATAATTGATCTATATAAATTATTGACCAATGGTCCTTTACATAGCTAATAGGAATAACCTCTGCCCTTTCAACTAGTATAGGCGCATTTGCATCTTGTGCAAACGAAGGAAATACTAAAACTGCACATAAAGTACCTGTAATAATTGTATTTCTAAGTATATTATATTTCATAAAATCCACATCCTCCATTTTTTTGTTGTTATATGTTTTGACGATGATAAAAATATTTAGTTCCTTTTTCTGTTGATTTTTTTTGTTTTTACAATTATATGGTTAAACTATAGAAACGAGATTGTTTTTACGTTGAAGTTATTGAATTATTATTTAATTCCTGATATGCTAGTACTTCGGTTTATTTTCAAAAATAAAGGAGAATCAAAACAATGAATGAAGAGCAAAAAAAGAAACTCGCCTCAAGACAATCTTTGGCTAAAAAACTGAAAAAAGCAGAAATCGACGCTCGAAAAAAGGCTATAAAAGAACGTCCGTCTTTTAAAGGAATTCAAATAAGACCAACGGTATCACTTTTTGATGAAGGTGGAAAACAAGTACCCGGAGAAAATAATTGGAAAGGCCATGGGTTCGATCTTCATCCGTATGTCACCGTATTCTCCGCATTATTTTTAGTTGTTTTTATTTCTTTAACGCTACTTTTCCCTAATGCTGCTAGAGATGTCTTTGACAACACCATGACTTTAATTACCAAAAATGCCGGATGGTTTTTTATTTTTGTTACAAATTTATTTATTGTTGCAGCGCTATTCTTTGCCTTTGGTAAATATGGCAATATTGTTCTTGGTGGAAGTGATGTACAACCTGAATTTTCTAAATTTGCTTGGTATTCAATGTTACTTAGTGCAGGCATGGGAATTGGTTTGCTCTTTTGGAGTGTTGCAGAACCAATCACTCATTTAAGTACTCCTTCTCCTATGTTTGCTGGTGTCACACCAAATTCACCGGGTGCTGCACAGGCAGCTATGGCTACAACTTTTTTCCACTGGGGAATTCATCCTTGGGCAATCTATTCTATTGTAGGATTGGGATTAGCTTTTTTCTCATTTAATCGAGGTCTGCCACTAACCATCCGCTCAATTTTTTATCCTATAATAGGAAATAAGATTTATGGAATCTGGGGCAATATCATTGATATATTATCAGTTTTAGCAACGCTAACTGGCTTAGCAACCTCCTTAGGTTTAGGTGTTGCACAAATTAATGCGGGACTAAATTATCTATTTGACATCAACATAAGCACTACCGTTCAAGTTATATTGATTATTGGCATAACTGGTTTAGCAACGGCATCTGTAATTATGGGCCTAGATGGTGGTGTTAAAAAACTTAGCGAAATTAATATGGTTTTAGCCGGCATCTTTTTAGTATTTATTCTAATCGCTGGTCCTACTGTTTACATCTTAAGCGGCTTCACTCAAAATTTAGGCTACTATTTATCTAATTTTACAGAGATGAGTTTATGGACTGAAACTTTTAGAGACACGAACTGGCAAGGTGGATGGACAATTTTCTATTGGGCTTGGTGGATCTCATGGTCTCCCTTTGTAGGAATGTTTATCGCTAGAATATCTAAGGGGAGAACTGTTAGAGAATTTATATTAGGCGTTATGCTTATTCCAACATTGCTTTCTTTTTTATGGATGTCTGTCTTTGGTGGTACAGCAATTTACCTTCAATCCACTGGTATTTCCGATATCATTTCATTTGTAAATAAAGATGTCTCTATTGCTTTATTTGCTATGTTAGAAAGCTTACCTTTTGATAAGATATTATCCCTAATAGGTATTATACTTGTCACCGTTTTCTTTGTCACTTCTTCTGATTCAGGTTCTTTAGTTGTGGATCACTTAACATCTGGCGGAAAATTGGATTCACCAGTACCTCAACGTATATTTTGGGCAATAATGGAAGGCGTTGTAGCCGCAACGTTATTAATTGGTGGTGGCCTATCCGCATTACAAACGGCCTCCGTCATTACAGGACTACCCTTTGCAATTATTTTGGTTCTGATTATTTATTCCCTAAATGCTGGTTTTAAGCAAGAATACGCCATAGAAGAAGCTGTTAGAAAAAAACTAAAAGAAGTGAGAGAAGACCATATTATCAACGAAGTTATCTCAGCAGTTGTTCATGATGACGCTTTATTAGATAACGAAAATAAAAATCACTAAAAAAATGTTAAATAAAATGAGTACCTATCTACAAAAAATAGCTAGGTACTCATTTTTTAGTTAACGATACAAGACCTCCCCGTTCTTTACTTTAAAATAGATTCTTAACGATATCCACTCCAGCAAACATCGTTCCAATTGAACTTCCTATATTAGCCATAATTACAATTAACATCGTTCGTAGAAAACGGTTTTTATAAAAACCTTTAACGCTAAATATATCCGTTGGAATGTTGATTACATCTTGAACCGTTGGTTTTCTTATTGTAGCCTCCGTAATGCCAGCAAACCATCCACACGCCAGAAAAGGATTTAATGAAGTAAAAGGTGCTGCAACAAATGCAGTAAGCACACTGAGGGGTTGTCCTAATGATATGGCGGTAAACAACGCTGCAAATATTCCGTTCCACAATATCCATGCGGATATTTGATTCAATCCCGTTTGTATATTCGTAATAAAACCGTAGGTTATTAATCCTATAATACACACAGGTATGGTCCAACCGATAACGGAAGAAACTCGAGATTTACGCGGTATTTCAGTAATTTTTTCCATATCTTGTGTTTTAAATATTTCTTCCTTTACACCTATAAGATGTGCAGCACCTAAAATAGCAACAATCTTTTTCCCAGGTGCATTTTTAATTTTGTTAGCTAAATACTGATCTCTCTCACTAATTAAAATTTCTCCAATTTTCGGAAATTGTTTGCGCATATCGGCCATAGCAGCTTCCAATATATCTTCTTCCATCAATTTTTTCAAATCATCATCTGAAACCTCATTCTCCTGATCCCCAGATAGTAATAGACCAAACATTAATTTCCCCTTTTCCCAAAAACTTAATTTACGCCATATACGTAGAAATGTAGTCTGAATACTACGGTCTGCCAGCACTAATTCTGCATTGATCTCTTCCGCACATTCTATTCCTTGTAAAACCTCTTGTCCTACTGTGGTATTTAATTCTTGGGCAATTCTTTTCTGATAAGAACTCAACACAAGATTTGCTAATAGAAATCCTACTCTTTTCGCCTTAATAACTTGAATAATGTCAGTATTCTCCCAGGCTTTAGGGTTTTTAATGTTGTGTAAACGCCCTTCATCTAACTCAATACAAATACTGTCAGGTTCTTCTTCACTGACAACCTTTTTCACAAGTTCAGCACTTTCTTTTAAGACGTGAGCTGTACCAACTAAAACAATCTCTTTATCTTGATAGTTTAATTTTATAATATTATCTTTCACCCAATTTCACCTCGTAATCATTTTTTTTATATTTGTACGTTTATATACATTTCTTGCTATAACTGCACAGGTAGATTCATAGAAAGCATATAAAATGAATATGACCAATAAACTATATTGCAAAGTACTCATTACACTTGTAAGCTTTTTGGAATCCGGTGATATTTGGATTGCAACAAAGGAGAGTAGGAAAATATAGATTAGGCTAACAAAAATTGATATAATCGCATTCCTCAAATATCTTTCATATCTACCTGCTTTAGAGGAATAATCTGAAAACAGCTTTTCATCACACATCTTCTCTTTTGATAAGAAATATTGATTTCCAGAGTTATAATGTCCATCTACTAATGTCCAACCTGCATCTGCAAGAAAAAGTACATATTCCTGAAAATCGGCTTTTTGATGAAACAAACGATAATCAATTCTATAATTTAATTTTTCACCTTCTGCTTTTTCAAAATAATATCCTCCAGGTATTTTTCGCTTAAAGATCATTCCATTTATCGCCATATCGGTAAGATATTGTTCTTCTTTATCCATGTCAATAAACATTTTAATTTTTACCATGTTTTCTCTCCCTTATATTTTATATTTATTCGAAATTGCAATAAGATGACTTAACCTTTCAATTTCTAAATTCAAAACTGTTTTTCCTTCTGCAGTAATATGATAAACTTTCCTTCTTGTATCACTGGTTGGTATGGCATAAATAAGCTCTTGCTTCAAAAGATTTTCTATTGCGCCATACATCGTACCTGCGGCAATCCTTACTTTACCTTCACTCAAAAGTTCTACCTTTTGCATAATTGCATATCCGTGTCCCTCTTCTAGCAAGGCAAGGAGAATATAGTATGTTGTTTCAGTCAATGGAAGATATTTATTTAGATTCATTTGTTCCTCCTTTTGCTTTATACAGTCCATCTGTATAGTTTAATTATATATAGTCAGACTGTATATGTCAAGATATAATTAACACAGAAAAAGAACAAAAAAAAAAGCATCCAAAAGATAAATTATTGAATACCATAGAGGTTCTATAGGAGCGCACGGTTAAAGCTATGAGTCACAATACTTCATAGCTTTTATGTTTATACACTGTTCAATTATATAAGCGTTTATTATATTAATTTCTCACTTAAATCCCAAAGCTTCTGCTGTGCAGCTTGATTATAAGCAAACTCATTCACTTTTACTTCTCTCATTTTTTCATCGTAGTAAAATCCATTTAATTTAGGCTCTGTTGCAAGGGTAGTATAAACTTTTGCCATTTCTTCTGGTGAAATTGAAAATTGACTTTTTATCTTATACATGAACTTTAAAAAAGGAGAAATGTTTTTATATCTGTTCATATCAACTTTCACATTTGTTACCCTTATTGCATACACAGAAATATTTGATGAGGTGAGTTTTTCTTTAAGCATTAAAGAAAACATTATTTGTGCCAACTTTGTTTGATAATAGGTTTTTGCTGGTGAATAGTGCTTATCACCTTTAATGTTATCAAAATCAAAAGTAATTCTAGGATACATCATCAATCCTTGTGAGGAAATATTAATTATTCTACCATCATCTGAAGCCTTTAATAATGGTAGCAATCCCTGTACCAACGCAAATGGTGCTAGGTGGTTGGTTGCAAACTGAGCTTCATTCCCTTCTGAAGTTATTAAAGGTGTTTTTCTACTCAAATCAAAGTCAGCAGCATTGTTAATCAAAACATCAAGGTCATTGTATTGCTGCGTATATTCTTTAATAAAGGTTTTAACCTCAGACATAAGTGATAAATCTACTCTCATTGCAAAAACATTAGAATTACCTGTCTCATTCGTTATTTCTTCACAAACTTTCTGAGCCTGTTCGATATTTCTACAGGCAAGAACAACAAAATAACCTTTCCCTGCGATTTGATAAGCTGCACGTTTACCGATTCCCGAATTTCCACCTGTAATAATACATTTTTTCATACACATACCTCCTTAAATAAGTTTTTATAATGTTCATCCATTAAAAGAGTTTGAAAATCTATATTAAGTACCACAAAAGGTTCGATATGGTCTCCTTGAATCTACAACAGGTAAAGTGGCATAGTCAACCTGCTCAGGCGTATATGCATAGGGATTTGAAAGAACGTCAAGAAGGTGTTCCATCACACTGTAGTCTTGGTGATTGGCTGCAGCTTCTAGTGCATCTTCTACTCGATGATTTCGAGGAATTATCGCAGGATTGGCACTTTGCATCAACTTCTGTGAAGATGCTTTTGATTCCTGCTGTCTGCATAATCTCGCTTGCCACAATGCTTGCCACTGATCAAACTCTGTAGTTCCAAACAAAACTGTATCCTCAAGCTTATCAATCGTTAATGCACAAAATGTATTGGTATAATCCGCATGGTACTTTTGCATCATATTAAGTAGATCTTCAATAAGTGCTTCATCTTCTTTTTCTTCGTTAAACATGCCTAGCTTTGCTCTCATTCCCGCCAGCCAATTATAGTGAAACAACTCTGTAAAATCTGAAACCGCAGCCTTAGCTAGTTCAATCGACTGCTCTTGATCCTTATGCAGCAATGGCAAGAGGGTTTCAGCGAATCGCGCAAGATTCCACCCAGCAATATGTGCCTGGTTGCCATAAGCATATCGCCCCTGGCTGTCTATGGAACTAAATACCGTTGATGTATCATAGGTATCCATAAAGGCACAAGGACCATAATCAATAGTTTCTCCACTAAGGGCCATATTGTCAGTATTCATTACTCCGTGAATAAATCCAACTAGTTGCCATTTTGCAATCAACTGAGCCTGACGCTTAATCACTTCCTTCAGTAACAAAAGATATCGATTTGAGTCAGCCTCAATGTCAGGAAAATGTCGGTGCAATGTATAATCAGCCAGAACCTGGAGCTCCGAGGTAGTTCCCCATTTTGAAGCATATTGGAAAGTACCAACACGCAAATGACTGGATGCCACTCGTGTTAAAATTGCACCAGGCTGAGGGTTTTCTCGGATTACTAACTCACCCGTTGTCACCACCGCTAGACTACGAGTAGTTTCAATACCAAGCGCATGCATTGCTTCACTGATAATGTATTCTCGCAGCATAGGTCCAAGTGTCGCGCGACCATCTCCACGGCGGGAATATGGTGTTCTACCTGAACCTTTGAGCTGAATATCAACCCTTTCATCTAAAGGCGTCATCTGTTCACCGAGGAGCAACGCGCGACCATCTCCTAACATTGTAAAATACCCAAACTGATGCCCTGCGTAAGCCTCTGCAATTGGCAAAGCGCCTTGAGGGATCTTATTTCCAGCAAGAACTTCGACGCCATATTTGCTCTTAAGTGCCTCCCCGTTTAATCCCAAAGATGTTGCCAACGAGTCATTAAAAATAATTAACTTTGGCGAATGGACTGGGACTGGGTCGAGGTTAGAAAAAAATATTTTAGGCAAACGGGCATAGCTATTGTCTAACTTCCAGCCTATTTCTATTCTTTCTTTTTCCATTGTTATCCTATCTCCTTTTTAGTACGCTACTTATAAGACTAGATTTTCGTCATTTTAGTTATTAACTTTTATGTTGATACGAGAAACTCTTTTTATTGTCTGCCTCTTCTTATTTAATATACCTCTTTCCACACATAAACACACTATTAACATTGAAACTTAATATTAGCGCTGTTAACCAAATTTGAGAGAACTGTTTTAAATACTAGATAACTACATATAAAAAAAGATTGGAACTGTTAAGCGCCAACCTAATTTGATATTCTGTACTCACAATATTAATACTTGATACTTGGCTTTACCCTTATTCGAATCAGAAAGCTACATAACTAATTCGCTTAAATGCTTCTACCAATTTCTTTTCTTCTATCGTCAAGGATATCCTGAAATAACCTTCTCCCTCACTGCCATATCCGCTTCCTGGAGCGACTACAACACCCGTCTTATCCATAAGCAAGGCTGCAAAAGTTTTTGAATTATAGCCCTTCGGTACTTTCACCCATAAATAAAATGCTCCTTTAGGTGTCTCAAATTCGAACCCCAATTTTTCTAGTTCTCCTAGAGCTATATTTCTTCTGCTTCTATATATTTCACACATTTCTTTAATAAAATTATCACCTTTTTCAAGCGCCTCAATACCTGCCATCTGAATCGCTGTAAATACTCCTGAGTCGATATTTTCTTTCATCTTTTTAAGCTTCGCTATGACTTCTTTATTGCCTACGGCATATCCTATACGCCAGCCTGTCATATTATAGGATTTTGATAACGAATGAAATTCAATAGTATTGTTTTCCATAGCTCCTTTTGCCTGTAATATACTCGGAGCTATAATACCATCGTATGTAATTTCAGCGTATGCATTATCATTACACACAACAATCTCATTTTCTATTCCAAAATTGACAAGCTCTTGGTAGAAGCTCAAGTCAGCGACTGTGCCAGTAGGGTTGTTAGGATAATTTACAAACAATATCTTGCTACGCTTCACTACTTCCTTAGGAATGATATTAAGATCAGGTAAAAAACCATTTTCTTTTAACAAAGGCATTTCATATGGGACCCCTCCTGTCAACGCCGACGCAAGTTTATATACAGGATATTGGGGATTTGGAACTAAAGTAAAATCACAATCATTAACAAGTGCAAAGAAAATGTGTGCAATTCCCTCTTTCGACCCAAGAAGTGCAACGACTTCTGTTTCCGGATCAACTGTTACACCAAATCTTCTTTTATAGTATCTTGCAACTGCTTCTCTGAATTCATCACAGCCACTATACTCGGGATAAGCATGATACATAGGATTCCTAATGGCATCAGCCATCTTATTTATTACAAAATCTGGCGTTGGTATATCAGGATCTCCAATGGCCAAACTTATAACATCAATCCCCCTTGAAAGTGCCTCCTTGATATTAGCTTCAATCTCCACAAAAAGATAAGATGGTGCATTATCAAGCCTTCTAGCCTGTTTCATATAATACCTCCAATAATTATTGATAAGATATTATTAATGTAATGCACCAATATGAATATTATACCTCTTCTTTTTTTGTAGCTCTCCATAAATCATTTGCTGAAGATGGCTGTTGTAAGAAAAGTGCTTATTGATTAATCAATTCTGCCTTCCTCCAGTTTGTTAATAATTATTTCCACATATACGTTCTATTTCGTCCTTCTTCCTTAGCTCGATATAAAGCTTTGTCTGCCATATTTAATAGATGTGTAGCAGTATCTTCAACATGAGGAATAATGGATATTGCGCCGATGCTCGTAGTAATTATATCAGCGATTCGAGAAAATTTATGTGGAATTCGTATTTCAGCGACTAAAAATCGTATACGTTCTGCTAATTCATAAGTTTCCTGCATACCTTTATCTAAATACAATGCAACAAATTCTTCTCCTCCATATCTAGCTATAAAGGCATGTTCATCTTTTTTAATTTCTAGGTTTAAGGTCCAAGCTATTTCCTTTAAAGCCTCATCTCCTTTAATGTGTCCATAGTTATCATTGTAATCTTTAAAAAAATCAAGATCTAAAAATAAGATTGATAATGATAGATTATCTTTTACGGCTTGCTTTAAAAAACAATCCAACTGATTATCAAATTGTAATCTATTTGGTATTCTTGTAAGACCATCTAGCATCGATAGCTCATATAATTGTCTATTGGAATCTTCCAATTCACTAGTCCTCTTCTCAACCAGCTGTTCTAACTCCATATTCATTTTGCTAATTTCTGTCAACATATTCTCATTCTGAATGACTAAACTTTCTACTTTACAGAACTCTCTATTAAGATGTAATACGAGTGCATAGCCTAGAGAAAAAACAAATATGTATGTACCTATTTGTAATTTTAATGTGTCATCAATACTGCTGTATGTAATATAAATATCATGAATTGCATATAACACTAGAGATATCTTACCGATGATCAATACATAAAAATCCTGTGATGATCTATCATAATACTTGATAAAAACAATAGATAAATAGACGAAATAAACAAATTGTACTATATTTAAATAAATCAACAAGTTATCATATATAAAGTGTGGTAACAATGCCGTTATAGCAAGTCCCACTATTAAAGAAGCCTTCCATACATTAATAAATCTTAAAGTGAAATAACTTTTGTATAATTCACTTAATAAAAGAACGATCAACGGAACACCTACATAGGTGAATCCCGCTTCCATTCGATTTCCAATTTCCCAATTAAAATTATAAATAATATTTGAAATATATATTTCATTCGTTAGTAATACACGAGAAAGAAATACAATACAAGTTAATGAAAAATATAATATTGCCTTCTCTTCTTTTCTTTTTAGATAAAGAAGAAAAAAAATAATACCTAATAAGAGAAAGCTACCTGCCATGAAAATATCCAATGCTATTTGTTTTTCTCTAATTTCAAACAAATCTAATGTACCTATCAAGATAGATTTTGATAATCCACCCCTATAAAAACGATGATTTGATATTTGAAGAATGATTTCGTTTTCCCCGACAGTAGGTGAAATTACAACAACTTGAGGCTTTCGGCTAACAAATTCTTCTTTTGTATTTAAACTTACTTCTCCATTTGAGGAAATAACATCCCCATTAAGCCAGAGCTTGTATGCCGAGTAAGCATAAGGCATTTTTATCGTAAGTCCTTCTTTTTGCCATTTACCTGCACCTAGGTTGAAAACCATTCGATAAGTAGCTGCCCCAGTTTCGTCTATCGAGACACCTTTGTACGTGGTTCCTTTCCACAATCTGGGAACGTAAAAATAATCAACATTGGCTTTTTCGACTTCCACGTAGTTAATCGGATCTATAAGTTGATTCCAATAAAACTCCCAATCTCCATCTAAAGCTATCGCTTGATTAGGCTTTATTTCCTCAATGGTTAGTTGTCCTTTCATCATTTCTCTACGGCTTATTTCTAATTGTCCATTGTCGGTTTTTAATACGGATAGAACCATAATGCTCAAAATGAATACAACAATTAGTAGTTTATATTTTTTCAATGTAGCCTCCCGCTTATTCTTAACTAGGAAGTTGACTTGTTTCCTCTTTTGGAAATATAATAACTTCCTTTTGGCAACTGGCTGTCATCTAAAAATTCAGAAGACCCTTTAGTTTTGCGTCCTTATCTTTCGATAAGTTTGCCATTTCAATGGAAGTTATTAATGAAGTAATAAATTTTTATATTCTATGAAAATTATATGCTATATCCTATTGGGATGCAATACTTACGCAAAAAAATTACAAGAACTAAATAAGGTATTTGAATGTTTAGATGTACAATCAATCTTCCCATAATTAATATTTGAGGTGTTTTTAATAAACAAGGAAGCCTTGAATTAATTCAAGCCTTCCTTAAGATTATAACAGATTATTATGCAAATGTATATTTATGGTAGAATTTACCTTCTTCTATATTTTTTTACGTTCTTATAATACTTTTGATAAAAATTCTTTAGTTCTGGCATTTTTAGGATTCGTGAAAATTTCTTCGGGAACATCTTCCTCTAGAATCTTTCCTTCATCCATAAATAGAACTCTTGTAGCGACCTCTTTTGCAAATCCCATTTCATGCGTTACAATAACCATTGTCATGCCTTCATTTACAAGTTGCTTAATTAGATCAAGAACCTCTCCGACCATTTCCGGGTCTAGTGATGAGGTAGGCTCATCAAATAGCATCACCTTTGGGTTCATAGCCAGTGCACGCACGATTGCGATTCTCTGTTTTTGCCCTCCTGATAGTGTTGAAGGATAAACATTTGCTTTGTCTTCTAACCCAATTCTTTTCAACAAACGCATTGCATTTTCTTTTGCTTCTGCCTTAATCTTAGCTCGGGTGGTGTTGATTTCATAAATAGGCTTTTTATTCTTAGTAAAAGTATTCCTTATTTTTATAAAGAAATTCTTTAATTTCTTCACGCGAAGATCATGGCTTTCTATATGCATCGGCGAGAGCATAATATTATCAATAACCGTCTTATTATTAAAGAGATTAAATTGCTGAAATACCATTCCCATATGGCGTCGATGAATGTTAATATCTACATTGATATTAGCGATATCAACACCTTCAAATATAATAGCACCACCTGTAGGGTCTTCCATACAGTTAAGACAACGCAAAAATGTACTTTTCCCGCTTCCTGATGGGCCTATAATCGCAATCTTTTCGCCTTGATTAATCGTCGTTGTAATATCTTTTAATACTTCAAGCTTTCCATAGTTTTTCTTTAAATTAATTACGTCGATCACTTTTTCTTAGCCTCCTTTCCATTGTTTTAATGAGCAAGGCTATTATCATAACTACCATAATATAAATAAACGCCATAACTAGGTATGGAACCATAAACTCATAACTATTTGTACCGATATAGTTAAATGCAACATATAAATCGGCAGCTCCTACAAAGCTTACAACGGATGTTTCCTTGACCAAAGCGATTAACTCATTGCCCAAAGTAGGCAGAATGTTTTTTACTGCTTGAGGAATAACCACCTTAAGCATAGTCACTTGATAGCTTAAACCTAGCGCACGTCCCGCTTCCATCTGACCAGCGTCTACAGACATAATGCCACCTCTCATAATTTCTGAAACGTAAGCACCACTGTTCAGACCAAATACTAAAACACATACATTTAGTGCAGGCATATTGATGCCAATCAAGGGCAAAACAACGTAATAGGTTACCAAAAGCTGCACAACTACCGGCGTTCCTCTGAACATACCGACATAAAATCTGCAAAGACTGTTTAGTATTTTAGGCAGTCTTTTATATTTTGGAAATACTTCCACAATCGCTATTACTGTACCGATGATAATTCCAATTGCAAGCCCAACAATAGCAATGTATAATGTGTTCTGAAGTCCTGTTAAGACTTTTGTATATCCATCATTCACATAAAACATTTCCCAAAATTTTTGTAGTTTCTTGTCAAAATTTCCCATATTAAGCCCTCACAGCATACAATACCCCGTAAATATTAGCGGGGTATTGTATTGTTATTGATTATATTGTTATTAATTGTATTAATTAAGTTCGTTGATTGCTTTTACAATTGCTTGAGCAGGTGCTTCATCAATTATTACAAAACTGATATTGCCATTAATCATATCTTGAACAGCAAGAGAACCGGACTTATAACCAACACTTGTAGAATCATAACCGGTAAAACCCCAATCTTCATCGCCTTCCACATAAAACTGGCCAGTTGTGCCTGCCTGTACACCGATCTTCGTATCACTTTTAAGTTCTAAAAGAATTGCCTCTATATCAGCTACTTCTTTGCTGTTGTCAAAAGTTGTATCTGTAGCCTTAACGATCACTTTCTGAGCTGCATCATAGTATTTATCTGTGAATGCAACATATTCTTTTCTATCCTCTTTGATTGTTAATCCGGCCATTGCGATATCAGCCTTACCCTCACCTACTGAAAGACAAACCGCATCAAAATCCATATTATTAATTACAAGCTCTTTTCCAAGATGTTCTGCAAGAAGTGCTGCAATTTCCATATCAATACCGTAATATTTGTCTCCAGCAGTATATTCAAAAGGTTCAAAACCTGCATTTGTAGCAACAATAAGTTGATCTTTGCTGCTATCAAATTTAGCAGATGCAACTGCTACGGGTGTCCCGTCACCAAAGTAATTGTTACAGATTTGTTCAAATGTTCCATCAGATTGAATCTGAGCTATAAATTTGTTTACCTCTGTTAGAAGTTCCGGTTGACTCTTATCTACACCAAAAGCATATTCCTCTTCAGTTAGTGGAATATCAATTACCTTAACAACTGAACTTTCCTTATATGTACTGTCATCGTCTTTACTACAACCAGTAAGTGCTAAGCTGCCAATCATCAGTATTGTTATTGCTAGAATAAGTGAAATGATTTTTTTCATGTTTTTATTTCTCCTTTAGATTATTTTTGAATGTATATATGCACTACATACTTTTGTATGCATAATTATACATTATAGCATAAATATAAATTTGTTGTCAATCGATTCAATAACTATTATAAACATTCATACTTACTTTGTTCGTGTTTTACATTCACTGCACTCAGCATCATGGAGTGAAATAACACCACCACAATTAGCACAAGTGAAACGGTTTAACTGGGCTTTCATGAAGCTAACAATACCGTTTTCTTTTACAAACAAGCTATTTTCAACAAGGCTTTCACCATAACGTGTGGTATAACTCTTTTCAAGGTTTTTAATTTGTTTACAAGGAAATTCACAACACTCATAACAGTATGAAAGACTTTTTTCTTTTACACACTCTTTGATTTTGCACTTTCGACAATGTTCAGGTTTGCCAATATCACTATCCAAACACCCCGCACATGTCTTTTTTGAATAACAATGTTTATAACAAACCATACAATTTATTCCACAAGGTGCAAACATGATATTTTCAATACGAGGTGGCATTTTCATGATGTTGATCCTTTCTCAAAATATAAGTTTATTTCTTAATTTAAGATCTCATGGCAAATCCATGAATTAAAAATAGCATTTAAATTCATTCGTTTAGTATTATTTCTAACTCCTAATTATTAGCATTGGCCACGGCCATCAAGGGAACAAGCATTTACATGCTTCTCTAAATCAGTTTTTTTAATTTCAATATAATTAGAAATATCAAATGTTTTAGTTTCATCTTCCAATATAAAAAATGGAATTCCAATTTTCCCAGCTGCAATTACTGGAGCAAATATTTCTTCTTGATCGCGATAAGCCAAGAATTCTTTTAAAGTTGATATTTCTTCTGTTATATTTCTATAGTCCAATTCTATATTATGATTTTCCTTCATCTGCTGTTTTGCTACAACACAATCCGGACAAATTTCTGTACCATACATTGTAATTTTCATGTTAGCATTCTTTCCTTCCGTAAAGTAATGGTAAAACTAAAATAGTTCTCTTGCTTTTATTATAAACTAATATCTCTCCTAATCCAAGACCATTGTATTCAATAACTGCTAATAAAGACTTTCTCCTTAATCTATGATGTTTAACTTCTTGATATATTTCCTATTAACTGTATCCTGATTTTGCCAATTTACTTTATTATACATTTTATTTGCTATATAATATTTTTATGAAGTAATGCGATATTTTGCCAACTTAATCGTATATATAATGATACTAGTTAAAGACATGGATGGAGGTGACGGTTTGGAGGATGACATATTTATTAAAATCTATAACGAGTATTTGTCGTATGTTTATAGATACCTTTATGGACTTACTTATAATCATCAGACATCAGAAGATTTGACACAAGAAACATTTGTTAAGGCATTATGTGTTCTTCAATTTCCTAATGAGAGTATTAAATCCTGGTTATTAACCGTTGCTCATAACCTTTACGTTGATTATGTCAGAAAAAACAGAAGATTAGATTTTGGTCAGGATAACTTGTTGAATCAAATTAAAATACAGGATTTTACCGATGGATTAATACTTAAGGAAAGTACCATGTCAGCTTTACTATTAATTAAAGAACTTCCTGAAAAACAGCGTCAAGCAGTACTTTTATGCTTGGTAAATGAACTTTCATATCAACAAGCAGGAGAGATTTTAGGTATCAGTATTTCTGCAGTGACAAATTTAATTTACAGGGCCAGAAAAACGCTTAGGACCTTAAGGAGGAATATTAATGAATAATGAGTTTCAGTTAAAACTACAGCTATATAAAGAAGGCAAATTGAAGCAGAAGGAAGTCGAGGAAATAGAATGTGAAATAGATAAGTTCATTGCCATAATGGATTATCTTAACGAAGAGGATAAGGCCTTTTGGAAAGAGTTAAAGCAGCAGTTGCCAACAGGCAATGGAGAAGAGACTAAACTTGCTAAACCTTTAAAACGCAAAGTTAATCTAAGGATCCTCATGATGACAGCAATTTCAGTTTTTTCTGCTTTAATAATTATTATCTTTTTATATTTTTTGTCATCAAATATTGTATCATCTTTATTTGGATTAACCTTCAAAGAATCCTATGTAAAGAGAGATGCAATGGTTCAATTAACGCAGATATTTCATCCCCAATATGACTCCCATAAAAGCAGTGTAGAAAAATCACTTTTTGCTCAACAAAAAATTTGTGTCTCCCTTGATAATACTGTTGGAAATACGGTGATAGATGAAACTGAGGTAACCGTCAAATATAGTTTTGGCAAGCCTGTCAAATCAGAAACAGCAGTATTTCCATTATTACCAATGGATGGTTTTGCCTTATTAAGTGACCAAGAATCTGATCCGATATCAGGTTTTAAAATCCTGGAAGATACTCCGCAAGGGACAACGGCAAAAATATTTATCGAATTCAATAAAGCTTTAACCCCTCAACAACTAAAAGAAAATTTCATAACTCAAATGAATACTGTAGGTACTACAACTTTAGAGATTACACCTTTGGCAGCAATAGGTTCAGAGTTTGTTTTAGCAAATCCTTCATATTATATGTTTACACCCGTTTTCCCATATGATAGTGATAATACTAACGGGCTCGAGGGTAACGATTTAAGACAAAATCAATATGAAAGCATGAACGATACAGCTCACAAGGAGTCTTTCATTGGTAACCTCAATCTTATTAAGAGCAACCAAGAGCTATTACAGGTAATGTACTATGAAGATATGTTTGAAAATATAAATATTGATGATCTTATTAAACATGTTGAAAATAATGGTGTTGAGTATGTAGGTGTGTATATTTCTGCAAACAGCAAAGAGCTATTAAAACTTAAAGATAATCCAATGATTCACTGTCTTCGGGTGGAAAACATCGTTGTATGGTAAAGATAATCCTAACAGTCTAATCTACGATATACAAAGCTTCCAATGGAGTCATTCTCCATGGGAGCTTTTGTTAATGATACAAAACCTCTTCGTTCGTTAGTTTAAACATCGTTATCTATTTTACATCTTTTCACTATTATAATTGAAACCATATATTATCAAGCTTGGGCAGAAACTATTCGCCCAAATATCATTCATATCTTTACCAACTGCCTGTCATCATGTAAACTAAAGTCACTAAGATAGAGAAACACAAATAAACTAATATCATTTTGCGAATAGCTTGCGGTTGTTTTTAATTAGGCAAGCATAGGTATTTAGAAAACACACTAAGAATTTTCAAATAGAAATGGAGAACAAATATATGAATCTTTTTTTGGCCCCAATACAGGGTATAACTATGGCATGTTACAGAAACTCATTTGCAAAAATCTTCGGTGGTATTGATGCTTATTATTCACCTTTTATTACTACTTCCGATATAAAAAAAGCAAGCCCTTCACTGTTCAAAGACCTTCTTCCTGAACATAATGATGCCGCAGTTAAGATGGTTCCTCAACTTCTTAGCAACGATGGATCTGATTTTAGGCTTTTTGCTTCTGCACTCGTTGATATGGGATACAATGAGATCAACTGGAACATTGGATGCCCGTTCCCCATGGTCACAAACAAAAAAAAAGGTGCTGGCATCTTACCCTACCCGGATATGCTCAAAAAGTTTCTTGACATTGCCTGTGGAGATTCCAACTATAAAATAACGGTGAAAATGAGACTTGGGTTGGACAATCCTGAAGAAGGTATGGATGTGATTAAGTTGCTTAACGAATATCCTTTGAGTGGTGTTATTATACATGCTCGCACAGGTATTCAGATGTACACTGGCAACGTTGATCTGGATTCATTTGAAGTGCTTCATTCCGCTTGCAATCATGAAGCAACCTATAATGGAGATATATTCACCTTCGAGGACTTCAAGCGTATCCAAGACCGGTTTCCTTCAATAAAAAACTTTATGTTGGGCAGAGGAGCTCTTAGGAATCCTTTCCTACCATCCATTATCAAAGGGCAAATCATTCCTTCAACCGATAAAATGAGTATGATTAGACATTTTCACGATGAAATTTATAACCATTACAAAAACACACTTTTTGGCGATAGGCATTTATGTGATAAAATGAGGGAGTTCTGGTTTTACATGTCTGTTCACACTGACAAGGATGGTAAATTCATGAAAAAAATAAAAAAATGTCAAAGTGCTGCTGATTATTTGGATACAATCAACTTAATTCTTAATCCCTCCTGTATGTGGAGTAATTCTCCTCTCAGATAAAAGTGATATTGGGCGTTTTGAGAAGTTATATTATGATATAGAACAACGCTTTATAGATTACCTTAATTCCGTTATGGAATAACAAGAACTAAACTAGATTATACTTGCTTATCTTTCTATATAGTGTTGCTCTTCCAATGCCTAACTTATCAGCAACAATTTCATTTCTATTCTTAATGCCCTTGTACTGTAATAAAGCATTAGCGATTAGTTCCTTTTCATATTCATCAAATGTCTTAATTTTTTCCTTCTATATATATATACTGATTATATCCAACTAAATTTATGACTAGTATAAAAATCGATTTCCCTAACTCAAGGCTACCTCCTTAACGCACTGGTGCCTATCGCCAAATAAAAAAATGGGTGGAACCTTTCGAATCCCACCCCAACTATTGTTATTAATACTATTTACATTAACATACCCAAATTTTATTAATCCAAAAATTGAAGTACTTAGTATAAAAGTCGTTTATTTTAGCTCTGCTTTATACACGTCTAATGCAGCCTGACATACTTTCATATCATCTTCAACAGAACCACCACTTACTCCAACACCACCAATAGTTTTACCGTTAAATTCAAGTGGGAAGCCTCCACCAAAAATAATCATTCTATCCACATTTTGTATTCCGTATAAGGATGTTCCTGGTTGAGAAACCGTAGCGACAACATCCGTAGGCAATTTCACAGTTGCCGCTGTATATGCTTTGTTCATAGAAATTTCTTTACTAACAAGTAAAGCTTCTTCCATTTTGTTTTTATATCTCGTAATTACTTCTCAACTTCTCCTAACTTAATATCCTTTATATCAATTCCATCAGGATGAATAACATTTAAATCATACCCATCTATTTTAATAGAATAAACATCAGAAACATTTATTTGTGTAAGTATCTCTGTAAGTGCATTTATTAGGTATATGGGGTGCGTCATATTATTATTATAATCTATAAATTCTTTGTTAAACTCTATAATTAATGTCTCACCTTTAATATAAACATCTTTTATTTCTAAATTCTCAATAATGTTTATTCCTTCTGAATTTTCTCCATAGTTAACACCTAAATCTAAAAGCGTATTAAGCCAATCATTAAGAATCTTCTTCAGAGGCTCATTGTTGACAGACACTATATATTCTTGCTGTATATCACTTTTTACATCATAATAACTCATACTAATATCGTTTGCTGTTACTAAGATTTCTTTTGATTTGTTATCAGCCTTACATCCCGCAGCAACTATCGTTATTAATACTAATAAATATATATTAACTATTTTTCTGGTTTTTAGCAACAAATCAATACCCCCACCAAAATTTTCTTATTCCTAGATATATACTATATGCCATTGCATCCCTATCTGAAGCAGAATCCATCTTAGAATAATCATATGCATTGGTCATAAACCCAATTTCAGTTAATACTGCTATCATCTCTGTTTCATTTAAAACAGCATAATCTCCGATCTTTGTAGTTCTTAATGTCATGCTTTGTCTTGTAGAAATACTTTGTGATATATGGTTAGCAAGACTCTTACTTGTTGTACTATCATGATATCTGGGGTAAAAAGTTTCAACACCTTTTGTACTAGTATTACTATATCCATTTGCATGAATACTTATAAACATGTCTGCATTATTATTATTTGCTATATCTGCTCTCATACTTAGATCAGCACTTAGTGTACTACTTAATTGAGTGTCTGTTGTTCTTGTCATAATAACTGTTGCACCTTTGTTTTCTAAATCACTTTTCAGATAATTTGCAACAGATAGCACAACAGCTTTCTCTTTTGTTCCGTCTGCTGCTACAGCATTATTATAAATACCACCATGCCCTGGATCAATCACTATAACCGGATTAGGTACATCTGGATATGCTTTAATTTCTACGTCATTTTCCTCACTTTCACTTATTGTTAAGTCAATTCCATTGGAAAATTCTAGTTCACCAAAATCTTTAACATACTCTCCATCCACTTGAATAAATAATTTTTCATATTTTGAATTAATACTGATTGTCCTTGATAATGAATTAACAAAATAATTAGCAATTATAGAATTGTCTTTAAGCTGATTGAATTCGTTATTAAAATCCAAAATAATTTTTTTTCCTTTAATTTTTATTGATATAATTGTTAATTCATTAGAGCAATAACCAAAAGTATCATGTGCATGCTGTAACCACTTATTTAATGAGCTATCAAAAGTTGCGCTATCATCATCAAATATAACTTCCTCACCAGTTACAACATCACAATAGGCAAGTCCCTTACTATTATAGGTCTCTTTAGCTAATACATCGCTAATACTTACACTTATAATTAAATTAAATATTAGTAAAACAGCAACTAATCTTTTCATATTTTTTCTCCTCTTTAACTCAAGTACCGGTTTATCAGTACTTTGTTTATTTTTTGTTATATAATTTTCTGTAATATATAAATTGAAATGTTAGTAATTCTGCCATTCCCACTTGAATCCAATGCTTTAACTGCATATAGATTTGCATCCAGTACGACTCCTATAACACCAATTTCATTGTCAACCGTCGCTATAATTCCTGCTACATGTGCTTAGTTATGGCATTGTAACCGCCTTCAATACTGTCGATCAGATCAGTATGATCTACATCAATACCGGTATCTATGATGCCTACTCTTATTGAATAACCAGTATTATCTTCTCCTGACACAAGATCACTCATGTACTCGACTCCCCAAGGAACCATTTCATTCGGTTGTTCGGGTAAGGGGTCATTCGATTTACCACTTTTTTTGCTTGAACCTCCGTCAATCGAAATGACAACATCGTCTTCTACATATCTGACATTCTGTTCTAATGCGATAGGGTTATCGGATTGACATGTACACGACTGTAGCGTTTGTACCTTCAATATCCTTTAGCTTTGTTGCCTTGTGCTTGTCCAATATTTTAGTTTTCTCATTACTCCCCACATCATATCATCTTCAAAGGCAACAATCTGTCTTTTCAATTCTGATTTTGCATATGCATGGTTGATACTTGGGAATATTCCAACAACCATAAATACTAAAACAAGGCTTATACCTAAAATACTTCTCTTTCCCATTCCTTTACTTCACCTCCCTTCATCCATCATGTAAAATTTATATAAATACTGTATCCCGACTTACTTGGAATACAGAATATCTATATACGCTTTTATTGTCCGGTTTCATCATAATCAATAAACGATACTGTCTGAAGAACCGGATGATGACTCAATAAGGGATCCGTTGGAATAAAGATAACAATAACTGAAAACTTTGTACTGATATCCGCTTGCTACATAATAACTCTTGCTGATTTCAGCATAGTTCCCATTTTCAGAAACACTCCACATTTTGACAGTTTCCCAACTACTGCCTGTATACCTTTTAAGGTATGTGTTAATGATCACCTTGTCTGCGGTGACACCTTTGGCAAATACGTTAACGGTAGCCTTTCCGTTACTATTGATATTCAAATAATTTGAAAATATTTTCAAATCAATGGTTTGGATTGTTATTACCGAGTCCGTATCCTCCGTCTTTGCTTTCTCTTTGGCTGATATTTGCCCACTGGGTAATACCAATAAAACACAAAAAATCAATAGCAAAAGTCTTTTTCTCATAAAATTGCCTCCCTCGAATAATTTACGCTTATATATATATAACGAATGAGGGGGGCAAAACGTTACACTTTTTGGAATAAAATTAAAAATTATTTTTTTCGATACTCTTTGCCATTTGAATAAGGATATTCTGGTCGATTTCGCCATCTAGAGTGAATAGTTTTTCCTGATTGTACCAATTAATAATGACATAACCGTTTTCTTCAATCAACATACCACGGTTCCCGTTGATTTCCAGCTGTATGACATCACCATCTTCGGTGTCCAGCTGCATGCTTGCCGAAAGCTCTGCTTGAATAAAAGTAATTTCGTGATAATCGAAGTCCTCGAAAACCATTCTCTTTTGAACTTCGTCTCCCGATGCCTGTTTAAATATGTATCCTCTTGGTATATACGTTGGGTAATAAAAATTCATCCAATCTGTAGGTAATTGATTAAAATCAATTGTTGCACCGGTATCTTCTTCGATATTCACAAGACTATATTTTTCTTTTGTTTCAATAATAAAGTTTAAAAATTGGATGCGATACGCTTCAACGCTCACTGTGACAGTCGCTGCCGTTATGATGACAGCCAGCACTACAACAGCAGCCCTTTTGCTATATGTTCCAAGCTTTTGAACCCGCCGGTTTTTTTCTAATTCTTTTTTTCTGTTTTTTAAAAAATCATCAAACCATGTATCGAGACTTTCGGGATACTCCAAATCCTTATATTCTTCAAGAAGTACATCGGTTTCCCTACAAATCCGTTCCGAGTGATGATAACCTATATCATACAGGGCGGCTTCATTCATTTTTTTGATTCTTTCTTTCTCATTTGGCGATATGGGTTTCATTCAAAGCACTCCTTTCTTTAATTAATACCTTTAATGCACTTAAAGCACGGTTCAATCTGACCCTTACATTACCTTCCGTCGTATCTAATAATTTAGCGATCTTACGCACAGTTAAACCATGATAGAACCGAAGTGTAACAACCCTGGCATATGACGGATGAATTTCATTCAGATATTCTTCCATTTCTCTTGTCATATCCATTTGTACCATCTGATCGTCAAGTAACTCCTCCGGATCCGGTAAATTATTTATCGTTAAGTCATATTCAGAAGATAGAACCTCATTGTTTCTTCGTATATAATCAATGCAAAGGTTCTTTACTATAATAACGAGATACGATCGTGTTTTGTTACACTTTATCTCTTACCTTAGCTAAAGCCCTTCTGATGTTAAATCATTATCTTAGATAAAAAAAGTGAGACTAATTATAAAATTTTCTTAGTCTCACTCTAAACTAATTACTATTCTATCTTTTCGGCTAACTGCAAGACCGTCTCCACGTAAGTATCTTGGTCGTGGCAGATAGCTCTCTAACTTAATTACTATAGTTGCCTTTTATATATCTCTTTTCTATGACCTATTTGAATAACTGTAATTGTAATTCTATCATCTTCTATTAAACACAATAATCTATATTCGCCTATTCTATAACGCCATTTACCTTTATGGTTAGCTATTAAAGGTTTACCAAGGCTTCTAGGATTAATACTTCCTACCAACTTTTTTTCAATATACCCGATAAGCATCGCTGCCGTATGCTTATCCATCTTCTTTAGTGTTTTAAGTGCAATATCTGTAAATTCTACTTTCCAGTTCATTTTAAACCTAGTTCTTCTTTCACCCTATCGAGTGAATAAGTTGCTTTGGATTCTGCAACTGCTTTATCAAAAATTTCAACATCTATTTCACTTTCTATCTGGTCTATTACAGCTTTTCTTATTAGTTCTGATACTGAAACATTGTGGATTGCAGCATACCTTCTTATCAATTCGTCTTCTCGATCATCAAGTCGCAGAGAAATTGTTGACATATAAAACACCTCCTTGTATTACATTGTATTACTTTTTTAGCGTGTAGTCAATTGAATTTTTATCTTAATAAATAATATTTAACTGCTTTTCTCATTTCTTTTTATTGGTCACTTTTTCCTTGCGTTTAGTAAAATTATTGTTTTTAGAATTACTTTTTCTATCATTATCTTTTTTATGATTTGGTTTCTCACTACTTGTTTTTTTGTTACCCTTTAACTCAGGTTTTTCACTATATTTTTCTCTGTTTTGCTTTATTGCAATATTCATCAGTACATATGGATGGTTTTGCACAACTTCTATTTTCTTGCCTTGAAGTTTTTCAACATCTTTTAAGAATGCTATTTCTTGATTGCTACAAAATGAAATTGCAGTTCCACCCATCCCCGCTCTTCCTGTACGTCCTATTCTGTGAATATATGTTTCAGGAACATTTGGAATATCCATGTTCACTACATGTGATAATTTTTCTATATCAATCCCTCTAGCCGCTACATCTGTAGCAACCAAAACCCTTATTTCTTTATTTTTAAAACGCTCCAAAGCCTTTTGTCTTTCCGATTGATTTTTATCACCATGAATAGCTTTAGACCTTATATTTTCTATATTAATCGCTTTACTTACTATATCTGCTTTCTTTTTAGTTCTTGCAAAGACCAATACAGATTCAAATGCTTTATCCTTTAGCAAATGTAATAATAATGATGTTTTATCTGGTTCATCAACGTAATATACTTGTTGTTTAATCTGTAATTTATTTGAAGGCTTGCTTTTAACTTCTATTTTTACTGGATTTCTTAAAATTGAATGAACAAGCTTCGAAACCTCTTGCGGCATAGTTGCTGAAAACAAAAGGTTTTGTCTCACTTTAGGCAATTTTGATATTATATTTTTAACATCTCGGATCATCCCTAAATCAAGCATCCGATCTGCTTCATCAAGCACAAACACTTCAATATTATTCAAGTCAACATATCCTTGTTCAAGCAAGTCAAGAAGTCTTCCAGGTGTTGCTACTAAAATATTGGGGTCTCTTTTCAATACCTTAATGTGACGTTTTGGCGTTATTCCCCCGAAAATAACACCCGTTTCAATATCTAGATGTTGACCATACGTGTTAAAACTTTCCCCAATTTGAATAGCTAATTCACGAGTAGGTGCTAAAACCAAAGCTTTAATCTGATTGTACTCTTCATAATTCATACTATCTTTTGTAAGCTTTTGTAAAATAGGAATTGCAAAAGCAGCTGTTTTACCCGTTCCTGTTTGAGCACACCCAAGCAAATCCTTTCCCCTCAATATTGATGGAATAGCTTTTTCCTGTATTGGCGTTGGGTTTTTATATTTTTGATCCTCTATAGCTCTTATAATAGATGGATCTAAATTTAGATCTTGAAATAACATTTCGTTTCTCCTTTTACATTCATACTATATTACATATTATCACACTTCCTAGCCATGGGGTAAACAGAAACCTTTTAACGTATGACCTTATGATCGCTTTGCTTTCAAATCGAACACATCTCCCAGATATAGAACATATGATAATGTTATAAAACTATGGAGTGAAAGACTATTATGAATAATGACTATAAAATGTATCCATACCCTTATTTCATTAACGCCCAAATTTACAACTCAGACTTTTCAAGGCCGTACACTAATCAGTATTTACCTTTCTCTGATATAGCAGAGGATAATTGTTTCTTTAAGTTAAGGGATTATGGACCGGAACCATTTGTAGTTAACATTGAGGATGCTACTAAGCAAAACAATACTTTTCGTACTGCTTTATGGACAGGATGCCATTTGCAGCTTACCTTGATGAGTATCAATGTTGGAGAAGACATAGGGTTAGAAATTCATCCCAACCTTGATCAATTCATACGGATTGAAGAAGGTCAAGGAATTGTTAAAATGGGTGACAAAAAAGATCGGTTGTATTTTCAAGAAAAAGTCTATGATGATTTTGCGTTCATCATACCCGCTGGAAAATGGCATAATCTAATCAATACAGGTAATAAACCACTCAAATTGTACTCAATTTATGCACCACCTCAAC
Organism: Firmicutes bacterium HGW-Firmicutes-7; assembly: GCA_002841375.1. Classification (GTDB taxonomy): domain Bacteria; phylum Bacillota; class Clostridia; order Lachnospirales; family Vallitaleaceae; genus HGW-1. The sequence goes on from PGZO01000008.1 coordinate 165,367, forward strand.
ATCCACGAGGTACAGTTCATGCAACTAAAGCGATTGCAGAAGCTGCTGAAGGGAACCACAATCACTAATACAAAAAGAGTGGCTTTGCCACATCAACTCCCCTGCCCCTCAATCTTGAGGGGAAAGGGCTTTATTTTTGTGCCATAATCCTTCATAATAGAGTTATGA
>PGZO01000038.1 GCA_002841375.1 Firmicutes bacterium HGW-Firmicutes-7
TCGGATATTTCATTGATAATCTCAATTAATCTTTTTTCGATTAAGGGAGCTAATATTTTATGTCTATACTTTACACACCAAACTAAATGATATTGGATGAAGTACACATATCCACGTCCTGTTTTTACTATCGCCATAGTGTCTCCCTTTCTATTTTATTGATGTATTTATTGCACCATATGTCAAGCAAGCAATCAAGGTTATTTATGAATTTAACGCTGTATTTAATCAATCATATGTATATAAGAAAATGCGCCGTTTACCCATGTTTAAAAACACGGGAACGCACGACGCATTGTCTTCAAATTACATCCATCAATAGTAATATATAAGCCTCTTTTTTGACTTAAACAATTCCTAACGGGTAAAAAGGACGTTAACAATGAGTCAATAAGCTCATTGTCTCTATCCTATAAAGCGCATAAGAGCATCGTAACTCCTGATATTTCATTCTCTAGTTCCTCACATTCAGCCTGCTGGCTTTTTATATAACTATCAAATAAGTATGCTTTATCCGGATGTTGTTCTTTTAGCTCATTTGCTCTCATTACTATTAACGACTGCTGTTTATCATTTAAACTTTCCAACTCATCATCTTCGTTAAACCTTTCATCAAGTAGCTTCACTCCTGCCTTTTGGAAGAACAAAAACCATTTTTCTCTTGTAGGATAGCTACCATTAGAATTGTCATTCCCATAAGCATCATCAACTACTATGTACCCACCGTTTTTCACTATACCTTTTAATATTTGAATTGTTTCCTCAGGCGTTCCCAATACATCTCCTACAGCACCAAGTATAACAATATCATAGTCCTTTTCAACCATTACAGCTTTGTTAATGTCTCCGACCTTAAATTCACACAATTTCTCAACACCATATTCTTGAGCTTTTTTATTTGCAAAATCAATAAATTCAGGGATGATGTCAATACCCTTTATCTTACAACCTAATGCCTTGGCTATTTGAACACTTACAGCCCCTTTTCCGCACGCCAAATCAAGTATCTTTGTATTCTCCGATACCTGTATATGTTTTAAAATCATGTCAATAATATCCTTTGGTGATGAGCCTAATTCCCACAAATCCTGTAGTAGATAAGGTAGGTACGGAATCAGTTCTAAGAACTCTGCAGTCAATGACTTTGCAAGTTTTTCTTCAACATTTGACATAGTATCATACCCCTTTATTGAAATATTATTAAAAAATTGTATCCATTCGTGATAAAACCAAAACTTATATCATTCAACACCTGAATAGGTCTCATCAAAAACTTTCCCTTCTTTACGAATCGTAACATTTTCTTATTTTCGTGTCAATAAATTGCTCACCGTTTTTCTAATACAATAAGAACTATTTTTTTCCCGCAAATCCAATGCTATGTTCTCATCCAAAAAAAATATTTAATATATTTTTCACGTACTGCTCATTTACCAGCGAAGGGCTGAATTTATCAATAATATTTTGCACACGCTGCTCGTTTTGGTTAAAGTCTTTAACGATTTCTTCTCTCCATTTCCCACCATTTTTATGCAATTCTTTAAGAAAACCTTCTAATTTGACACTGTCATCGAAGATCTCTTTGAGACTTGTATCTCCATATTTCTCAGCAAACGCACTTGCACGAATATAATCATCCGGAGCTGTTGGCAATGTATACCCCTTAAAAGGTTTCATATCTGAGTTATCAAAGACCACATAACCCTTTTCACGCAAAACGTCGTTTTCAACATATTTGTTGATCTCAGCCAAGAAGTCATTAGCTTCATCATCGTTATCAAAATATTTTTGTGCAATATACTCCGCAAGTTTTAAGCCAGTTTGTCTATTAACAGCACGTTCTTCAATAGTGGCATCTGGATCGTTAACAGTACCTCTGATTTTTTTTGCAATTTCACTTGCAACTAATGAAGCATTTTTTGCTTTACCTTCAAGTTTATCAGTAAGAAGATGCTCAAGAGTTCCTTCTTGAAATATATATTTTACCCCAAGAATTTGAAATTCATTTTCCAACGGATCAATGTCTTCTCTTTCTGAAATACTCTTAGCAAAGTCTAATTTCCTTTGTTCATAATAGTCTTTGTTTAAAAACTGTTCATCAAACTTTAAGTGACTGTTGGAATTATGTTCTTTGAGCGCTAGAAACATTTTTCTTGACTCACCACTTATGAAAACTTCATCGTTATAAACACTATTTGAACTGCTTTCTTTGACCGTATTTATCTTACTATTAGTAAAATTAGATATTTGGTAATTGAATGTGGTCGAATAAAAATTAATCCTGTTCATTTAAAAATCCTCCTTACAATATAATTTTTCTTGGCTAATATTTCAGTGCAAATGCACTTTTGTATACCGTTGTTTTTCATCATAGAACAACTTCATTTCGTTGAATACATATTATATATCGGACTTATTTGGAAAATATTTATATATTTAGCCTTTCCTAATAATTTAATCACTTTAATAGCTATTTTGCTGACATGGTGCCAACCTATGGGCAGGAATATGTTGATGCACTTATGATGACTGGTATGAGTCATAAGCTCATGTCTTCAATAATATCGCTGACCATGGCTGCCACTCCACAAGGGTTAAATCTACTCCGATTAGACATACACTTAAATTTGTTCCCCATAATTGAAACCTCCCTATCAAATATATTACTTTAAGTTAGAATAGTCTAACTTAATGGTCTAATAAAAGTGCCCTTTGGCACGTTTTAAACATATTCATACTTAAAAATTATAGCAAAATCAAATAGTATCATCCACTCCATTCAGACATAATTCTTCTGATATTTTGCAGGGGGCATACCCATTATTTCTTTAAAAGCAGCGGCAAATTTACTTGGATTATTATAGCCTACCTTACCCGCTATACAATCCACATCTTTCTTGATCACAGTGATATTGTTACCTAAGAACACTTTTTCTTCCATTATGCTTTCCATTTTATCTCACCTTCGCATCTCGATATTGTTTGTTAGCTTATTCAACCAAACAATAGTAATAAGTGCATAATATATTGATCATTTTCTTCAAATATTTTGTTAATTTATTTTTGGTGTTCAGCAAAACCTTTAAATGCTTTATTTTTATAATTCTGTAGGATATACTATATATGTTGAAATATTTTAATCATGCTTGTCACTGGCTTAACGCATAGATTTACGCTATACAGCAAATTCATTACAATCCAAAAATGGGGAGGAGTATCAATGGAAAAACTTACATTCACAATGGAAAACTATCTTGAGGCAATATATGAGCTTTCAAATCCAGGAACAGGCGCACGGGTATCGGATATCGCCAACCGTTTAGGCGTTACTAAAGCAAGCACCAACAGTGCCATGTCAACTCTCGCTGAAAAGGGGCTTATCACCAATGAAAAATACAAGGAAGTATTTCTTACTCCCACAGGCTACGAATTAGCTGAACTCACTTCTCAAAAGCATCATGTGATACAGCAATTCCTAACAAAAATACTGAAGGTTGAGCCTTCTATAGCCGAAAGGGATGCCTGCGCAATCGAACATGTTATTAGCAATGATTCTATTACTGCTATGAAGGATTATATCCTAGAACAAAGCAATATGTCTGTTCATGCTTCTGATGAATTCAAATAGTAATCAGAAGCTTCTCTTCATTTTCTCCTATAAATACTTCTATTTTTCCTCAGCATCGATAAAGCATCTTTCATTTTCCCCCTCTTTTTGTTAGGAGTCTCTAACATTTGGTTAGTTTTTTTGAGGTTCTATAGAACCCCAATTTATTTTCTATCTATTTTCATAAAAATTTTTACTGGTTAAGAATCCTTTTCCATCCCGCCGCAAAAACTGCTTCAAGCTATCTAGATTGTTATCTGCAGCCTCTCTAGAATATAACATCGTTATATGACGTCGTTATACTCATAATATTCCAATCGTACTAATCTGTCAAGTATAATGGCAATCTAAAAATGAAAAAGCCGTGTGACCAAATTTATCAGCTACGGCTTTCGTGATTTTTTTGAAACGTAAGTGCATTACTTACGCTCAGTTAAAGTCTATTAAATTGTAAATTCAGTTCTCCTTCACCTGAATTATCAACGTTCTCAAATGTTAAGGTCCACTCACCAGTTATTTTATCAAAACTCTTCACTTCATTTAATGGTTCATCTAAATTAACATCTCCACTCCATTTTATGTCTCCATTTGGATCTTTAAGTTCAAATGAAACTTTACCTTTAGTAAGCGTTAGATTTATTTTTAATTTCATTCCTTTAAAATCGTCTTCAACATTATAACTATAGGTATCTGTAAATTCAAAGCCTTCCTTAATGCTGTAATTTGCTGAGCTCTGATTTCTTACTATGCAGCCTGTAATTGCAAATAGAAATACCCCCATTACAATTATAAATATTACCCATTTTTTCATTACAATTCCTCCTTTAAAGTCTGTCACGAATATCCTTTGCTTGCCTTTGAATCACATATATAGTGCTATCTAACGAAATAACCTTCTGCTCATAATATTTCACTTGTAAATCATAACTAGCGAGCTGTTCAGCGGAGTCTGCACTGACTCTGCAATAAGGTGCTACTCTGATTATAGCCAATTCTTTTCCTGATTTGCGATCAAATTTATTCTTCTTTGGCTTAATAATTTCAACTTCTTCCAAACGCTCACTCCTTTAATTCATCAAACAGCGTCTGATAAGCTAGTTTTTTAAATATCCAGTAGTATCGAATACCCTTCTGCAAAAGCACTTTCATTGAAAAAGTAAACATAAAAATACTCTTCATCATTAATAATCTTTCTTTCTACAAGTGGATTTCCTTCATGATCAACACCAATTTTTTCAAGAATCATATATTTTGTTTTATCACTCACTTCAATACTACTTGGTACATCATTACTGTAGATTTTCTCTGCAATGACCTGATCGTCATTATCATCCATCTGCTTCAAAACATAATGCTCCACATCATTAGTACTTTCAATATTAATCTTGACTTTAAAGCTTTCAGTGGATTCACTGTTACCTTCACGAATCGTACGATTCTCTGATAAGAACATAGACATACTTCCACCACCACCATATTCATCACCCATAGATATTCCTGAACCTGAAGTAACATATATCTCGCCTTCAACAGTCACATAAACCGGATTCAATACAGCCGAAATTACTGGCTCATTTTTAGCTAAAATAGTGCCTTCTATACCTTTTCCATCATCATCAACACTTATATGTATCTGAGTCACCTGGTTACTACTACCGACACGGCTATAGTTTTCTCCGTGCTTTTCGTAGCTAGCATCTATAAACAACACCCCCTCATAATCTTCAAAAATAACATCATTGGGATTATTCTCGCTAATTGTTCCATATACTCTTCCTTCATATTTACTATCCAAAACAACTTCTCCACCATGAATCAATTTGTTGTTATTTTCTGATGCAAATGCCTCAAAATCGTATAAATCAAGGTATTCTTCTGTTACAAAAACCCCCACTAACTTATCCTCTCCATTAGGATTTCCAGCTTCTACTACCGCCAGCTGGCATCCAGAAAATATAATGGATATCAATACTAAGCAGGCAATTATATTCTTATTCATATTCATCCTCCATTCTGCCATCAAATTTCAATATATCCCCTAACTCACAATCCAAATAGTAACAAATTTTGTTCATTGTATTAAATCTTATCCCTTTTGCCTTCCCACTACGCAATATAGATAGGTTCGCCTCTGTAATATTAATTAAAGAGCACAGTTCTTTGGATGTCATGTTTTTTTCTTTCAACATTTCTGTTAAATGCACTAGAATTGCCATATCTGCCTCCTAAACAAACAAATCCATTTCTTCTTTGATTTTTGAGCTGTGAGCAAAATATTTTGCAAGCAACATTGTTATGATAACAATCAAAATAGATGTAAGTGGTATATCAATATGATAATCACTGTGAATCAGGTTTGCACCTGCTATCAATTGTAGTATGTTAATAAAAATGGAGACAGCCACAGTTACGACGATGGATTGTCTACATTTATTTACTAATTGAACTGCTTTTTCAGTCACTTCATGGCTATACCTTTCAACTTTTAATTCCTGTGCCAAGTCAAAACCTACTAAAAGAATTAGTATTTGATAAAATAACGGAATCATTTTAGTCCCTTTTCTTAATATAATAAAAAAATGTGTAAGTGAAAAATTAATACCGGCCATTGTATTAGCAGCTTCAACCGTTTCCATTTCCCTCTTAATGTCAAATGGCATTACAAAAGTTAATATAAGTACTAAAATAACTGCGAATACAATAAGCATTGCTTCAAGATCAATAAGTAATCTATCAGTCATCCCTGTTTGAAATCTACGAAGTAGGCGAATAATTACATATCCAATTAACACAATGTATACGACGCTTGAAATTCCTATTTTCCACGAACTACCAAGAGCCGCAGGCGCTAAGATGCCTTCTGCAAAGCCAGGATTAATCATATAGTACATACTAACGAACAAAAGAACGCTCACTATTAAAAGCAATATATCCTCACTTTTATGTATGCCTTTTCTAATTCTTAAACTCAGTAAAATTATTGGCGCTATGCAAAACAACACATAAGCTATCCAAGCTATAACATTACCGAACGGACCGCTTAATGACATTATTCTAAGAAGGTAACCAAATTGTACAAATGGAAAAGAAATTATACTGTCGTAACCAATCGCATGATCTTTCATCAGAATGAAAGTGATTATACAAATTAATCCTTCTCCTATCAAGAAACTATTTAGCCTTTTTTTATTCATATCCATCTCCCCTTTATTATTGTTTTACAATAATTACAAAATAAGTATACCAGTAAAATTATTGTTTATCAACAATTTTTTAAATAAAGTCAGTACTTTAAATTTATAAAGTACTGACTTTATCTTTTGTCAAATTATTATCAATACATTTAGAGAAGCCTTCTTTTTACACAAACTCAAAATATCACAACGTGTTTAAATAAGCCAACCTCAAACACCCCATAATACCTTGTTTACCTCCTAAAGCACTTGGAACAATATATAGATCTATATTATCGATTTCACTTGTATCAATATATCCATTGAGTAATACCTGCACTTTTGAGCGAATCTTAGGAAACAACTGGGTCTGGTTCATAACACCACCACCTAAAACAATCTTTTGCGGAGATAGCGTTAGAATATATCCGACAATTCCCTGAGCTAGGTAATCCGCCTCCAAATCCCATACCGACTCATGATCAAATAATTCCTGAGCTTTCTTACCCCATCTTCCTTCGATAGCTGGACCTGAAGCTAATCCTTCTAAACAATTTGGGTGAAAACGACAATTGCTACTATAATGATCATCAACGCGTTTATTAATAAGGACATGCCCTGCTTCTGGATGAAGCATCCCATGTAATATCTGATTATTAACAATAACCCCTACCCCAATGCCCGTACCAACGGTAATATATATACTTGAATCTAAACCACTTGTAGTACCCCATGTAGCTTCGCCCAAAGCAGCAGCATTAACATCTGTATCAAATCCAATGGGTACATTTAGTGCATCAGATAATGTCCCCACCATATTGAAATTAGTCCATCCATATTTAGGGGTTGTTGTTATGTATCCATATTTTTTTGATTTACGATTTAAATCAAGGGGACCAAAGTTGCCAATCCCCAATCCAGTTATATCCTTACCCTTGAAATAATCTATGATATTTAGCATTGTACTATTGGGTTCTTCTGTAGGAAAGCTAACTTGATCCAATATTTCTCCATTTTCGTTCCCGATAGCACAGACCATTTTTGTACCCCCTGCTTCCAAAGCACCAAGTAACATATTGTTTACCTCCTCGTATATTTGTAAGTTTTATTTATACATCCGAAACTATATCAAATTCCTTTTGGCGCCTTTGTTCAACTAAGTTCTTTTTTTAGTATTGCTGAATAACAAAAGTGCCAATGATGGCATTGACACTTTTGAAAGAAACTTTAAATATTTCCACTGTCTACTTGACAGGAAGAAGTTCATGAATACAGGTTCTTTGGGTTTTCTACTTAAGTAGTTCCAAGCGGCCTGGGTCATTCGCGAATGCTTCTTTTTCATTTTCCTTAGTGACAACAAGTGGAGGAAGCGCGTAGATGCCTACTTCCTTCTTACCATTATTCACGCTTGTGTCTGGCTCAGGCATACCATTTCCTGCTTGTAGCGATTTGATGATCTCAATCGTTTTGCTTACCAGCGTGTCTGTTGGCTTAGCTATAGTTGAATACTGTCTACCTTCCCAAATCCACTTAACCGTTTCGTTCTCGGCGTCGAGGCCTGAAGTAACGGGAAGTTGCTGGCCAGCCTGCTCAGATGCGGTAATGACCGCACGAGCGATGCCGTCATTAGGGCAGAGAACACCATGGATTTCCATATCTGAGTAGAAGCCAGAAAGGAGTGAATCCATACGGACCTGCGCTTTGGAATTGTCCCAGTCCAAAGTGGCACACTGGGTAAACTCGTTTTGGCCTGATACTACAACCACAGTACCGTCGTCAATCTTCGGTTGGAGCACTGACATGGCCCCCTTGAAGAAGTTAGGCGCATTAGGGTCAGCAGGGCCGCCGCCAAACAATTCGATATTATAAGGACCTTCGCCCTTCTTAGCAGCCAATCCGTCTAGCAAAGCCTGCCCTTGAAGTTCACCGGTTTTAATGCTGTCGAACTGCACCACACCGTCAATGCCGGTGGTGTTCTCAATGAGGCGATCATAACCGATGATATAGATTCCGGCTGCCGCTGCTTCTTCTAGAACAGATCCAAGCTGGGATCCATCAACAGGTCCGACAACGATTACCTTTGCACCATTCTGAATCATAGACTCAATTTGTTGTTGTTGCGTAGGAACCTTGTTGTCTGCGTGCTGGACGATTGCCTCGAAGCCTGCAGCCTCTAATTGGGTTTTGAACATCTCATCTGCTTCTGCCCAGTTCTGAGTTCCGAGCCAAGGCAGTGCAACGCCGACAACTGCATCTTCTGGAAACCCATCGCCGTCTAAATCGGATGTCTCATCGGGTGCGTTGGGTTGAGGTTCGCTGTTTTCTGGTGCACGAGTACAACCTGCCTGTAACATTACCATGATAAGTGATACTACGATGAATAACGATACGTATTTTTTCATTTTCATACTACCCTCCTATTTTAAGTCTATCGACTATATGTAATCCCAACCATCAGTCTATCAAGAACCACTGTTGGGCGGGTTACCTTCCTTAGGTTTACTTTCTTTTTCCGGGAAACACCCTTCCTATAATTGATTGTCGGCCCTGCTGCTTGTTGAAAACATCGAAACCAACCGCTGCAAGCAGCACAAGGCCCTTAATAACCTGAGTGCGGTCAGCACCAACACCCATGAGCATCAGCCCAGAGTTGAGAACAGCCATAACCAGTCCTCCAACCATCGTAGCAATAACGGTACCGACACCACCTGAAACAGCCGCACCACCGATAAAGACCGACGCAATGGCGTCCAATTCCCATCCGCTACCATCCGACGGGCCGGCCGCAGTTGAGCGGCCCACAAACATGATTCCGGCCAAAGCCGCAAGCATGGACATATTGAGCATGGTCAGGAAATATGTTCTCTGAACATTTACACCAGACAGTGCGGCCGCGCTTTTATTGCCTCCGACAGCATAGATATGACGGCCAAATGTAGTGCGCTGGGTGATGATGTGATAGATAATGACTAAAACCACAAGAATCAGACCCGGTATGGGGAAGGATGTGCCTGGACGCCCGGTGCCGAAAATCCATGTTATGTAACCAATGACGACGCCAATCAAACCAATCCGACCCACCACCGCCCAAAGCTCCTCTGTTTTTTCGGACAGTTTTGCCGAACGATTGTACTTGCGCAGTTGCATAAAAGCAAAAAAGGCAACTGCGATTATACCCAGCAACAGCGTCGAGTTATTCATCCCTGTAAAAGTAGGCCCCCATTCGGGCAAATATCCCGCTCCGAACACTTTGAGTTCCACCGGCGCTGGCACTGAGATGGACTTTGAAATCCAAATAACGCCGCCGCGAAAAATCATCATGCCGCCCAATGTTGTAATAAATCCGGGAATACTGAGTTTGGCTAGCCAGAACCCCTGCCACGCTCCGATCGTAGCGCCGACAGCAAGGCTTAGGAGCACTCCGAGCCACCACGGCAATCCAAGATCCCGCACCGCAAGAGCCATTACCATGCCTGAAAAGCCCGCCACCGAACCGACGGATAAATCGATCTGTCCGATCACGATGACCATCACCATTCCGATCGCCAGCACCAGCACATACGCATTACCAGATATCAAGTTCTGGAAGTTGGAGGAAGTAATCATTTTCCCCCCTGAAGTAATATTAAAGATGATGGTAAGCACCACTAAGGCAATCACCATGGTGTAATCCCGCAGTCCGCCACCTAGTATTTTCTTAATATATTTCATAACGCCTTCTCATCCTTTCCTGCTTTAGATTCTGACCCAGCGGTGTTTGTCATCATTCTCATGAGTTTTTCCTGCTTGGCCTCTTGGCTGTCTATCTCGCCCGTTATGTTTCCCTCAAAAATGGTGTAAATTCTGTCCGTTATACCAAGTAGCTCGGGCAACTCGGAGGAAATGATTATGACTGCTTTCCCCTGATCTGCAAGCTCATGAATTAAGCGATAAATTTCGTACTTGGCGCCAACGTCTATCCCGCGGGTTGGCTCATCAAGAATCAGAACATCCGGCTCTGTAAACATCCACTTGCCCAAAACAACCTTTTGCTGGTTCCCTCCGGACAAGGTGGCAACTGAGTGGTCAACACTTTGTGTTTTAACATTTAAGGAACGGCGGTACTCTTCGGAAACCTGAAATTCCCGTTCCAAATCAATGAGCCTGCCGCGTAAAATTGCCCTTAGATTTGCCGACACAGTGGTTTTTCGGATGCTGTCTAACAAATTGAGCCCCAAGTTCTTGCGATCCTCGGGCACATAAGCTATGCCCTGACGGATTGCGGAAGCAACCGAGGTGACGCGGATCTCCTTGCCCCTGACTTTGATAGAGCCTCCAAGGTAGATGCCGTAGTTTCGTCCAAAGATAGATCGCATCAGCTCCGTTCTTCCCGCACCCATAAGACCAGCGAAGCCGACAATTTCTCCGGCTCTTACAAAGAAACTGGAGTTCTTACATACTAGCCGTCCTGGATTATTAGGATCTTCCACACGCCAGTCGGACACCTCGAAGATGACCTCTCCAAGATTCGATTCATGAGCTGGATAACGGTTTTCGATGGAGCGCCCTACCATAGCGCGGATGATGCGATCCTCATCGACGTGTCCTGCTTCAACGGAATAGGTTTCCACAGTACGCCCGTCGCGGAGGACAGTAACAGCATCGGATATCGCTGCGATCTCGTTGAGCTTATGCGAAATCATGATACAGGTGATGTCCCGGCTTTTTAAGCCGTGCATGAGATCAAGCAAGTTCGCGGAGTCGTCCTCATTGAGTGCGGAAGTCGGCTCATCCAGAATTAGTAACTTAACGTTTTTGGAAAGTGCCTTCGCAATTTCCACCAATTGCTGCTGACCTACGCCCAAATGCTTAATCAAGGTGTTGGGATCAACAGTCAGCCCTACCCTCTCAAGCAGCTCTACTGTGCGGTTCCGTTCGGCGTCCCAGTCAATCAACCCATGCTTTACGATCTCGTTTCCCAAAAAGATGTTTTCGGTAATGGATAGTTCTGGAATCATTGCCAACTCTTGGTGAATAATAACAATACCAGCGCTCTCCGATTCTTTAATGTCCTTAAATACCATTTCATTGCCCATATAGATAATCTTTCCTTCATAGGTTCCGTGAGGATAAACACCTGAAAGAACTTTCATCAAAGTTGATTTCCCCGCACCATTCTCGCCGCAAATTGCGAGAATGGTGCCTCGACGTACCTCCAGGTTCACATCGTCGAGCGCACGCACGCCTGGAAAAAGTTTGGTGATACCTTGCATCTGTAAGATTAAAGGATGTTCCATAATCACACTCCCCATACGCTTGCACTTTGCAAGCAAATATTATTGCGGTCCTCCGCAAAATTCAACTGTTTAAGTCCTTCGATCACGCCCTCGTGGTCATTATCCAGGGAGTAATCATTTTCCAAGCCCCCATTTGCCAGCCGCAGAAAACATACTGGGTAGCTGTAACACCTTATTCGTTGCTGTGGCGGCTGCACCATAAAGGGTTGAGTCTACTTTGAGGTTGGATATTTTAATCTGCACTTTGGTGTGTAGTTCAGGAATAACACGCTGCTTTACCACTTCGCAAATAGTAGGCATCAGCAAATCCCCCCCCTGAGATACAACATCTCCAATGATAATAATGTCAGGGTTATAGGCGTTTATCAGAGTAACGCAGCCGTAACCGATATACTCTGCTATCTCTCGAACCACGTCTAGCGCTTTTTGATTGCCTGCACGAGCCGCTTCAAAAACGGCGTTGCAGGCGTCGCTGCTTTGTAGCTTTCCGCTGGGAAGGCCTTCCAGCATATGTTCTTGCGCTTTCTTCCATAAGGCCGAAGCCGAACAATACATCTCAAGGCAACCATAGTTACCGCATTCGCAGCGCGGACCTCGTATGTCCACGCTAACATGCCCAACTTCACATGCGGTACCCTGCACACCCAGAAAAAGTCTGCCACGCTCAATAATACCAGTACCCACACCTTCACCTACCAGAAAATAGGCCAGCGTGCGCATCGACTGGGTATGTCCTCCAAACAACCATTCAGCCAACGCGCCTGCGTTTGCATCATGCTCTATAAAAACAGGCTTGTGGAACTCTTCCTTAAATTCCTCAATAAAATTGATCGTGTGCCAAGCAGACATTCGGGTTACGACCGCAATACGCCCTTCATCCCGTAAGTAAGGCCCCGGAACGGCAAGACCAATAGATACTACATTTTCATACTTCTTCAGCATATCGTGTATCTGCTTTTTCATAGCAGAAATCACCTTTTGAGGATTTTCCTCAAGTGAATACTTTGTTTCAGTTTGGGTGTATATTTTACCCGAAATATCGAACACACCTACTGCAAACATCTCTCTTGCAAACTTAACCCCAATGATTTGATGTCTGTCGGCTTCCAGTCTAAGCCCTATTGAACGGCGGTTGTCGTTCCCCGTTATAATACCCACCTCGGCTACAATACCCATTTCCATCATCGACGCAACTATTTTTGTAATAGCCGCTTGGGTAAGCCCCGTTTGTCTAGCAATGTCCGCCCGCGAACACACCTCCTGCTGTTGTAATATTTTTACAACAGCAGAGCGATTCATTTCGATCAAATCACTATTATTTTTTCCTCTCGAACCTCTCATTTTTGCTTACCGTCCTCTTGCTGCTTTAGAGTGACTAAACTCCGTTAATTGATTTACCTTGCTAATCGATTCACTATGTTAATAGTATAATCTAACAACATTAGTGTGTCAAATGTTTTTTTCTTAGTTAAATTTTTTTTATCTATCTTTTTCCAAAAATCATTAGCAGCATTTGTTCTGCTCCTATTAACACTAATCACTAAGAAAATTATTCCAGTATGCAATAAAAAAAGAAAAAAATGCTATCCCATGATTTTGATATCATAATAAGAAAGCATTCCCTTTTCGTTAATTTGTTTCCACACTCTTAAGTTTTTAGTACCACGAACCTATATAAACCCTAAAATCAATCATATCCACTAAAGGTTGTGCGTTAAAGAAAACCCCTGCTACAAATACAGTAAATATACAGCCTACACAATCTGTTGCAATACCAATTAAAATACACAAAAAAATTTTTCAATATACCACCCTTTCTCCTTATTCTAAAATATTCAAGATTCCATTAATTGCATACAGTGGAAGATTAGTTAACCTTTCTTCTTTTCTATAATCGGACATTGATGTGCGAATTGCATATTTGGGTTCATACCTTAAACAATAACTTTTCAAGCTTTTAGCTTGTAAATTTTCAGCGGCCTTAACCTCAAGCGGCACAATATCCATACCACTTTGGAAAAGAAAATCAATTTCACCGTTTGATTTTTCAGCACTCCAATAAAAAGGTGTGATCTCCTTATTTGTTACTAATTGTTGTAAGACATATTGTTCAGTAAGGGATCCCTTGAACTCTTCAAAAACTCTGTTACCTTCTAACAATGATTTTAGATCAAGACCACTCATAGCAGATAACAAACCTACATCTAAAACAAAAAGCTTAAATGCGTTAAAATCTTGATATGCCATAAGCGGCATATGAGGCTTTGTTATTCTAGCTACTTTGTAAATCAAACCACAATCCAGTAGCCATTGCATTGCGAGCTCATATTCCCTTGCCCTTGCCCCTTTCCTGATAAGTCCATATACAAATTTTCTATTTTCCTTAGCAAGCTGAGGTGGAACTGATGCCCAGAGCATACGTATCCTTGGCACAGCTTCATTGGGTGCGTGCTTTGAAAAATCCTGCTCATATGCCATAAGTAACCGATTTTGCACTTCACGCACGAGCGTATAATCCTGTGTCTCAATAAAGTTGCTAACCGCCTCAGGCATTCCACCAACATAATAGTATTGTTTTAACAAGTCAATGTATTTCCCCTTAAAACTTGTAATTAGCACAAAATCTTGTGTTTCTAAAAGTCCTGACAAGTTTTCATTGCCAGTCGCATTCAAAAACTCGATAAAACTAAGTGGATATAAGTCCATAAAGTCAACCTTGCCAACCGGAAATGATGTGCCTGGATGGAGTGCTACGCCAAGTAGAGAACCTGCTGCTATGACATGATACTGCGGTGCGTTCTCACAAAAATATTTTAATGAAGTTAATGCACGAGGCACCTCTTGAACCTCATCAAAAATAATCAGTGTATTATTGGCTTCAATCTTAACCCCCGATTCAATTTGAAGCGCTGTAATAATCCTTGAAATATCTAAATTCCCACTGAACAAGCTTTCCATTCGTTCATTATTATCAAAATTTATATAAGCTTGCTTTTCATAATGTGTTTTTCCAAACTCCTTCATGATCCACGTTTTGCCTACCTGTCTTGCTCCACGAATGATTAAAGGCTTTCTATGTTCTTCATTCTTCCATCTTATTAAATCTTTAATAGCTTCTCTTATCATAAAGAACACCTCCAAAGATAGTATAATCCAATTATATCACTTCAATCACAAAAGTCAACTGTCTTTATGTATATAAAAACACTTATTGGTGCGACTTGTCAAGCACGGAGCAAAGGTTAAGTGCTGTAATTCCGGTGACTCCTAGCGCTTTTGCCACAAAATAAGTGTCGGCCAAAATATAGCATGATAGACCTATCATTCCCAAAATATTTAAACTAACATACTTTGCAAAATTCCTTAATATAGATTGTTCCACATGGTCACCCTCCATTACATTCTCGTAATCTGAAATCTTTATCAAAGAAGTCAACTTTCATTGTCATCTATCGAGTAATATTCTTGATATCTCTTTGAACCTTTCGTCAGTTATACCAAGTTTTTTCTTAAATATTTCATCTTCCATTCTAGAAATAATAACTTTGTCTGGAGATATTTCCTTTATAATTCCTTTCAACTTCTGAACAGACTTTTCGTCATCGTTATATCCTTTTATAATAGTGACTTCAAATATAAAATTACCATTATATTGTTTATTGAAGGAAACCATATTTGAAATGTATCTTTCCAGCGTATAACCATCAATAGGCCTTTGTACTTTACGAAAATCTTCCTCCGTAATTACTTTGATTTCTCCTAATACCTCATTACACTTGTTAGCTATGCTTATATACTCATTTTCACCAAGCAAGTAACCATTGGTCATCAACCTTATAGGTACTCCTTTAGTTTTAATAAACTCTATTATTTCCTCAATCTTATCATGTACCAAAGCTTCACCCTTTGAATTAATAAAAACTAATTCCGCATTTGAGTTATCAATCATATTCCCTAACTCAACCAGTGAGCCCTTATAGCCTTCGAATGATTTTTGCACATCAACTTTGTTCTGTGACCTCCCAATGGGGCAGAAAATACAGTCAAAGTTACAATGCTTCTCCGGAAGAACATTCACTTCCAACACCCTTTTTACATCTTCTATATAAATATCTTTATATGAGAATCCACTCATTACTTCACTCTCCTTCTAATTATCCTATTGATATCTCTTGATACTCCAACCATATCCAAAATATTGAGTGATGTATATTTAAGAAAATCTATTTTTACCTTTTCATGACTCCTCCTAGACGAAAAAAAAGCACCATGAGCACTTCTTCTAAGACCTAACGAAGCACTTTTGGCACTTTTTATACTTACCCGGTGGCAAGTATATGTGCTAATTATTAAATATAAGTCGATTCTACATTATCACTAGATTTTTGTCAATACTACATACTCTGGTCATACTCTATTTTATCTTGTTTGAATCACGATACTTCATGAATTATCGCTTCTACGTGCCTTGAGGAGATATACCTATTTTATCGGCACAACAATCTGAGTCCATTAATATCAATACCTGCGTAATTTGATGTTGGTTTTGCTATAAATATAATAGTTTCTTCTTTGTAATATAATCCTCCAACTCATTTTACATTTCATCTGATAAAATGAGAACGAAACAGAGTTTTATGTTATGTAGTATTTATTTTCATGTTCTTCGGAAATAAATTTGATATTATTCGTAATTCCGTATATAATTAATGTGTATTGTTGTAGCGAAAGAATGATCGTTGATATGGATTTCATTTCTGTGAAAGTTGCCTCTAAAAAATGGAGCATTTCAGAACGGCGTATACAAAAATTATGTGAGGAAAATCGTATTGAAGGCATTGAAAAATTTGGTCGGGCATGGATAATACCCAAAGATGCAGAAAAGCCAGTCGACAAACGATATAAACACGAGCAGAAATAAAATTCCAAAATTCCATGCTCACTATAAAAAGCAAGGGGAAAATAATTTGATTATCAAAAATAAAAACCAATTCAATATGTTTCCCTCACATATAGGGATGAGAAAGTATATTCTGTATTACAACATTGTATTTCCTGAGAGCGATACGTTCATGCCACAATACACGCTCATGCCAAACGCTTGTGGAACCTTGTCTCTTGCTTTTGACGGTTTCTCTATAATTGCCGAATTGTGGGGAGCAACTACAATACCTGTTTCGTTAGGCGCAGAGCCAAATAGTTACCGTGTCCTGTTACTTATTCAGCTTTCGCCCTATGGTTTGTATCAAATCACACGCCAAAGCCAAGCGGAGTTTGCGGATAAACGCCTTTCGCTTGTGGATATTGACAATGAACTGTTCAATTCGTTGCATCAGGCTTTTATAACATCAAAAACTGCAACAGATTTAGTAAATACTTGTGAGAGAATTTTATATAGACGCATGGAAAAGCATGTTGTTTCGGACGCTTTGTTGTTGGCAACCAAAGTGATTTCTGATAGTCATGGACAAGTACAAGTGAAAGAAGTTGCTCGGCAATCCAGTTATAGTGAGCGACAGCTAAACCGTTTGTTTCTTACACAAATCGGAATGAATATTAAAAACTATGCTCGCTTAACCCGCTTTAACTATGTGTTAAAGCACATTCAAAAATCGCCTTGTTTCTTTGCAGCGTTGTCGCAACAAGCCGGATATTTCGACCAAGCTCATTTTGATAAGGCTTCAAGTCTATTAGTGGTGTTACTCCTCAAAAATATTTAAAAACTATGTCGGATTTTTACTATGACGGAACTGACATATATAATACAATATCCTCAAAGGAGGAATGAAAAATGAAATATCAAGGTTGTCTTTTAGCGGTTAGGGATATATCCGCCTCTAAGTACTTTTATGAAAAGGTACTTCATCAAAACGCTGTAATGGATATTGGCTCACACGTTACCTTTGAGGGTTTTTCACTGCAACAAGGGTATGCCGAACTCGTTGGTGTAGCAGTCGACAGTGTTAAAGAACAGTCGCACAATTTTCAAGTCTACTTTGAAGTAGAAGATTTAGACAAAGTGTACGCCGAAATAAAAAACATATCAGACTTGCAATGGGTACATGAAATAAAGGAATACCCCTGGGGGCAGCGTGACATTCGAGTATATGACCCAGACAAGCATATTGTGGAGATTGCAGAGGATATGAATGCGGTTATCAAACGCTTTTTTAGTCAGGGCATGTCGGCTGAAGAAGTTGCCAAGCGCACTATGTTCCCTCTTGAAATCGTGAAACAGTATGCATTATAGTCAAGTTTGAACTAATCAAACAGGCGAGTGCTATGCCGTACAGCTAATTAAAAGTCATTATATGGTATGGGCGTTCTTGTACTCCGATATATTGCGAAAATCTTTTTAAGTTGAGAAGTACACAATAATAATAAAATGGGTATTGAGCCTTGTTTGTGCCAACAAAACCCAACTAAATAAGGAGGATGCCTATGAACTGGGAGCCGTGGACAGGATGTTATAAAATCAGTGATGGCTGCACAAATTGTTATTTTTATGGACCACATGCGAAACGCTATGGTCAAAACACCATACAAAAAACAGATAAAATCGATTGGCCTATAAGGACGAATGCAAAAGGCGAGTACAACATTAAAGGAAACAAAATTCTTGCAACCTGTTTTGCAACTGACTTTCTTCTTCCCGAAGCGGATGAATGGCGTAAAGAAGTTTGGGCGATCATCAAAGAAAGAACAGACATAGAATTTTTAATTTTGACAAAGCGAATTGACCGTTTCCTTGTATCACTTCCATCAGATTGGGGCACAGGATATGACAATGTGAATATTGGATGTACTGTCGAAAATCAAAAATTAGCCGATTATAGACTTCCATTATTTTTATCCTATCCGATAAAGCGGCGTTTTATTGCCTGTGCACCACTTTTAGAAGCGATAGATTTAACACCATATCTTCATGGAGTAGACCATGTTACAGTTGGTGGTGAAACGGGGCGAGAATCCCGTGAATGTGATTATGATTGGGTACTTAATATCCGTGAACAATGCGTAAAAGCAAATGTAACATTTTGGTTCAAAAATACAGGCTCATTTTTTAGACATGATGGCGTTGTGGAAAAAATAAATCCCTTTAAGCAAACCAGTATGGCGAAAGAGCTTGGTATAAATATTTTAGATGGAAAAAGGTTGTTTTGATAGAAATGAGCGATGCAATTTCGTATTACCGCTTAATGAACCCATTAAAAAAAGTAAATTACTTACTCAAAACAATTATGACTTATTAGATGAAATGCAACAGTACCAAACAGGAAATAAATTATCTCATGCCCGACTGAGTTTTGCTCAGTCGGGCATTTTTGTGTGAAGGACAGCACAATGCTATCACCCATTTTAAACTTCCACGTTTTGTCTTGTAGCCTTTATCTTCTAACTCTTATCCAATAACTCTAGCTCCTATACCTTCGTTATAACGTTCAAAAATAAATACTACTACTTTTGCTTCATCTTCGTTAACAACAAGTTCCTTGGTTTACTTGTTATAGTCATAGCCTAAACACCCTTGAAAGCCAATCAATTCTCCCCTTTTCATTTTCATAATATTTTTGTCCACTCCTCTTTAAATTCTTTTGTAGCACCTGTGCATCTCCCTATTCTAAAATATTATTACCATTTATATCACTACTCAGATATACCCAAACGGATTCTCTAAAGATGGATTGTTGAAGCGTTCGCAGCTATCCTGCCATACGTCCATATTCTCTTTTATTGTATCACATAATTCCTGATATTCATCTTTCTGAATATTGCCCTTTGATACCATATATTTATAAAATTTTTTCAGACTTGCTGCAGTACTTTTTATTGTCCCCGGCGTTGACCACATGCATTTACGAATAAAGAAATAACCAAGGAAATCATCAACACGGTAGCAACCTTCTCTCATTCCCAGAGGTTCTTCACGAAGTAAATATTCATTAATATAAAAATCTATGTTGGATAAGTGCCTAGAAATTGTATTTGCAGATAATCCATCCTCATTCATATCACTTTCAAATTCTTTCAAATATTCCTCGTTACTTTCACGTTCACTCTTGCATTGCTGCTCATATTCTTCATATGTCATGGCTATCCCTCCGTTTCTTTCTTCTTTAACTACACACTATTGTAGCAAAAAGAGCAACTAAATACTTTTGACACTGCAATCATAAATTGCCACAACACTTTTTAAATTTTTTCCCGCTACAGCAAGGGCAGGGATCATTTGGATAGACTTTCTTTATATTCTTCTTCATCATTCCGTTAATTCCATTTTCGAAAGAGATAGTTGGAATGACTGTTGCTGTTGTATCTAAATCAATATTCATCCCCATCTGTTCTAACTGTTCTCGTCCTTCTGCAAGCATCTTGGCCGCATGCGAGCTTCCTGGAACAATTGTAGTTGTTTCTGGATATATTGGTGTTTGGTGCATCATTTCATCCGGTGTAAATCCATGGTTGCACCACAATCGAACAGAATTCATAACCTTCATTACATATCGGAGAAATTCATTTGCCTGATTGATACCTTTAAAATCAATGCCATATCCATGTATGGATTCAAATACATACTGTACATATTCGTGTGGATCTCTTTCTTCGCCAGCCTTTCCCATATCTGTTGCCTGATTATGGATTTCCTTCATAAAATCATCCACACATTCTTTCACTGATTTACCAAGCTTTTGGGCTACAGTTGCAAAATCATTCAGGAACTTCTCTTCTATATATCTTCGCATTTGTTTTTCTGCATTAGATATTTCATAGTAATTTTCATCCACATATCGTAGGAGTTCCTTTTTAGTAGGACGATACATTTGCTTTGAGCCTGCATCCTCATATAGCATGCGAAAAGAAGAATCACCCACCGATTTATAAAAACGCGCAAGATCTTTTTCTGTCAAATCCCGTTTCGTTCCTGTAAAGAACTTAAACATTTCTTCCTGTTCATCCTGATATGCATCCATAAAACTATTATGAAGTAAAAATCCATCCATCGATGTACATACTACCGGAACCGAGTCTCCAATCAATTGATGCAATGTACAAGTACATAGGAATTCTGGAGTAAACATTACAGTATTTATATAGTTTCCATCCAAATGGTTATACCCATTATTATCCAAACGGTTCTCATGTTCATGTATTAACGTTTCCAGTTCTGAAATATGTATAACACCGTAGAGGTTTACAGCCGCCATCGCGTAATCAGCTATCATGCGCATATATTTTTTTCTCTTTTGATACACCTCATCTTGTAATAATTCCTTATATCGTTCTGGGCAGCCAAAGTTTTCACATAAATGCTGCAACACATCATCTGTATCATAAAATGTCAAACAGAACCCTTCAAAAAGAGTATCGTCTCCCAACACATCTGCCATCAACTCTACTCTCTGTGCTTTATTAAGTTTAATTGCCGAATACTCAAGTTCTTCTATCTTATTATATATTTTTAAACCATCTTTCCCTATAACGGTATCTAATAAGAAGCCTATCTTTTTACCTGTTTCGTTCTCTATAACAGGGCGCAAATCATCTCTCTCAGCATTTTCAACTAAACGAAAATCATTATTTCCCAGAAGAATCTTAACCATCAACTCGTATAATAATTTCACATCCTGCGCTTTGTATTGTTTTAAATAATTTGCAATCTGTTCTCTTCTCTCCATCATCCCTCTCCCCCTCATTATAGTCTCCACATGCCTTGAGTAGACAAAAATAGTGTCGTGAAGTATTAAGTAGAAACTACCCATTCTTATTCTAATAGGGTAGTTTTCTACTTAATTTACTGGAACTTCAGTCCAGAATTTAGATTTTCATCATCACTCTTACTTTCCTGCATCATCGCTTCAAATTGCTGTTCAATACGAATGCAATAATCTTGTAGCTTCGGAATGTCATTTGTAATGGTCTCCCATAGGATCTCTTTATCGACTTTTCCATAATTATGCGCTACTACATTTTCTTAATGCCTTAATCTGATTCCATGGCATTTCATTATAAGTGTTTTTAAATTCTTCTGTAAAATGTATTGTGAGTTCACCAATTTGTAGTACACATAAAGCAACTGCATTCTGATAAACATTGTCTTTGCCAAAAACATCATAATCATTTCCGAACCGAACAATCGTGCTACCTATTTCATTGCAGTAATCTACTATACGCTTTAGTACATCTGCATTTCTGTCACCCTGCATATAGAGTCACCTCTTCTTCTTTAATTGCTTTCAAAAATTCTTCATCCAAACTCCCTGTGGTTACAACATCCACCTTCATCTGCAGAGCTTCTTCTACCTCAGAATAGAACCCACATAAAGCAAACATTCCCTTGAGTTCACCTTTTTCAATCCTGAGATCGATATCGCTTTGCTCATTATAATCTCCTCGGGCAAAAGAGCCGAAAAGATAAACTTTTGAGATATGATATTTTTCTGCAATAGGTATAATGACTTCTTTTAATTCTTCAATTGAATACCGTTCCTGAACCATTATTTGCCCTCCTTTTTTCTTATATTATACCCATTTTTTACCCTTCTGTCTATGGAATGGATTACTTGTAATAAATTTGCTATAATTTCTTAATCTGTGTTCCCACAGACGAGGTCAAGTACCTAAGGCACGGTGATGCTCTTTATCGAATATGCAAAACCTCACAAAGTGCGTAAAGTCAAGGACTTCTATGGTTCGAGCCTTTGTAGTCCCACAATAGTCTCCACGTGCACCGTATGCGGAAACATGTCCACACATCTTACCTTTACCACCTCATAGCCACTTGCTAAAAACACTTCTAAGTCTCTAACTAAACTTGTGGGTTTACATGACACATAAACCAATTGTTCTACTCCGTAGTCAATGATCTTTCTAAGTGCCTTAGGATGTATTCCATCCCTTGGAGGATCTAGTATAATGATATCTGGTTTGTCCTCAAGTGTATCGAGCACCTTTAGCACATCCCCAGCAATAAACTCACAATTTTCTAATCCATTTAGTTTTGCATTTTCCTTGGCTGCTTCAACAGCCTCTTCCACAATTTCAACACCTACCGCTTTCTTCGCAACAGGAGCCAACATCTGTGTAATCGTACCCGTCCCACTATAAAGGTCAAATATGATCTTATTTCTCGTTTCACCAACGTATTCCCTAACGACCGAATATAGCTTCTCAGCTCCTAGCGTATTAGTTTGAAAAAATGAAAAGGGAGAAATCTTAAATTTCATACCCAACAACTCTTCATAGAAATAATCTCTACCTTCTAATAACCTAAGCTCTGTCACCTTAACGGCGTCGGCAATATCATCATTGATCGTATTAAGTACACCTACAATCTCTCCTGACAGCTTAAGTTCCTTTAAGATTTCAAGCCATCTACTAAGATCGTAGTCAAGTTGTGAGGTCGTAACCAAATTCACTAAAATCTCATCTGTTTTCGTCCCTTTTCTTAAGACCAAATGTCTCAAGTACCCAACATGATCTTTCTTAGAAAAATAATGAAGTTCATCCTCTTGAAACAGCTCAAATGTTGCCTTAAGTATTTTATTAAAATCATGATGAACCAGCTTACAATCAGAAGTATTAACAATATCATACATACTGGCCCGCTTATGTAATCCCAATGCCAATGGTCCACCTTTATAAGCATCACCAAAAGAATATTCCATCTTGTTTCTATATTGAAATACAGCAGGGCTATCTACTATTCCCTCGAACTTATATGAAGTCCCTAGCGAATTTAGCAGATCAGCCACCTGTCTTTTCTTCAAACTTAATTGCTTTTGATAGGGCAATGATTGATACAGACATCCTCCACATTCTCCAGCACCCTGACAAACTGTATCCACCTCATCAGGTGACTTATCAACAATTTCAAGAACAATCCCAGAAAGTTTTCCTTTTCTCTTCTTTGTCACTACACCCTTAACTTTCTGTCCTTCAATAACATTACTCGTATGAACTTTTTCACCATCTTCTATTTGAATAATTCCTTTATTTGGAAAATCAACCTTTTCCACAATACCTTCAAATAAGTCTTTTTTCTTCATTGGTTACCTTACCTTTTTAATGGAGTTTGCTTTTCTAATAGCAAAAGGGGTGGTATTTAACCAGCCCCTTTTATTTCTATTCTTGAATATCTTCGTCTTCTTCATCTTCATCATAATCTTCGTCATAGTCAATATCATCATAATCGTCATCGTCATAATCATCGTAATCATCTATTGGAGCAAAAAAGAATTTATAAACAGCAAATCCTGCAGCTGCAAGTCCTACAATTATCAACCCTATGATTAACCATGTATAATTTTTCTTTCTCTCGATGAGTTGTTTCTTATGAAATTTATCTAGTATGTCCTCGAGTTGTTTTGCTGTTACATGCTTTACATTTCTCATTTTATCATACATTTTTATCTCACGTCCCTTCCTGTATTGTATAGATATTTTTATTATACCATTATTTTATGCCTTTGAACAGATTTTATGCAAAATTTATTGTGATTTTTTCAAACCTGCAAGACCAGCAAAAAGCTTTTTAACCCCAACACTAGGAAAATCGACCGTTACTTGATAATCTTTTCCACCGTGTTCAATATTTTTAACCTGACCCAATCCAAATTGTTTATGCAGTACCAAATCGCCAACACCATAATCTATAGCCGCTGACGCATGAATTGGCAACGTTGTCTTAGCTGTTTTCGTTATTTGATACGGTTGATTCGTGAAAAATGCGTTGTTTTTTCTAGCATAGCTAAAAGGTACATTGCTTACCACTTTACTAGAAACTACTTCATCTTTTTGAATAATGTCACTTGGTATTTCTCTAATAAATCTTGAAACTGGATTCGCCATAGTTTGTCCGTTCGTCATTCTTGAGCTAGCACAAGTAATCCATAACTTTTGTTCAGCCCTTGTAATACCGACATAACACAGTCGTCTCTCCTCTTCGAGATCCTCTTCACTTCCAGAAGAAATGGTCATAAAGCTTGGGAACAAACCTTCCTCAAGTCCGGTCATAAACACATAAGGAAACTCCAGTCCCTTTGCACTATGAAGTGTCATTAGTACAACAACATCTGTATTCTGATCATATTGATCTACATCAGCAATGAGTGAAACCTCTTCTAGAAAACCATTAAGACTTGGTTCCTCTTCATTCGCCTCATAGTCGGTTAACTTAGACACTAGTTCATCAATATTACTTAATCTATCCTTTGCTTCATCCGTATCTTCAATAATCAATTCTTTTCTGTATCCGGTCTTTTCTAGCACTACATTAAGTAGTTCTACAAGGCTACCTGTCTCTAATTGACTTCTAAAGGATAATATCATTTGGAAAAAATCCGTAATTTTCTTTTCTGCTCTCGTTAAGTCAGGAATAAAACTTACTTCTAATAACGCTTTAAAGAAACTTAGGTCATTTTTATTAGCATATTGATCAACCTTATCAATCGTTGTATCACCAATACCACGACGTGGCACATTAATAATACGCTTAACAGCAAGATTATCTGTTCCATTTGCAATAATTTTAAGATATGCAAGTACATCTTTAATCTCTTTTCTTTGATAGAAGGAAGTGCCACCTACAATCTTATATGGAATATTTAAGCGCACTAAACTTTCCTCTAAAATACGAGATTGGGCATTCGTTCTATATAAAAGTGCGAAATCTTTGTATCCCATTCCCGTTTTTACACCTTTTAAAATATGCTCTGCAACGTAAAGTGCTTCTTCCTTCTCTGAAGGGAGCCTCTTAAAAGTAATTTTCTCTCCGTCTTCCTTTTCAGTCCAAAGTTTTTTAGACTTTCTTCCGACGTTATTAAGGATAACTTGGTTTGCAGCTTCTAAAATGTTCCCCGTTGAACGATAATTTTGCTCTAACTTAATTACCTTCGCTTTAGGATATGTCTTTTCAAAATCTAATATATTGGAAATATCTGCACCTCTAAATTTATAGATGGATTGATCGTCATCACCAACAACACATAAATTGTGATGCTCCTTAGCTAATTGATTAATAAGCTCAAATTGCACGCCATTTGTATCCTGATATTCATCAACCATAATGTACTTAAATTGATTTTGATAAGTCTTAAGAACGTCTGGATGCGCCATAAATAGCTCTACTGTCTTCACTAATAAGTCACCAAAGTCTAGCGCATTACATTTTTTTAGTTTTTCTTGGTAAAGGGTATATACCTTAGCATAGCTCTCTTTTCTAAAGTCCCCTTTGGTATTTATGGCATACAAATGAGGTGGTATTAAGTCGTTTTTAGCACCATTAATTGCAGATAGAAGTGCGGATTCCTTATATTGTTTCGGATCGATGCTAAGCTGCTTCATACATTCTCTAACTATTTTCTTAGAATCGTCTGTATCATATATAGTGAAAAATCGATCAAATCCTATTTTATCACAATATTTTCTTAAAATCCTCACACAGGAAGAATGAAAAGTGGAAACCCAAACCTGTTGTCCTCCCTCTCCAATTAAGTGATCTACTCTTTCTCTCATTTCTTTTGCTGCCTTATTTGTAAAGGTAATCGCCATAATATTCCACGGATTAACATGTTTCTCTTCAATTAAATACGCTATTCTGTGTGTTAAAACTCTGGTTTTTCCCGAACCAGCCCCAGCTAGTATTAATAATGGGCCTTCTGCGCTAAGTACAGCGTCCTTTTGCATAGGATTCAATAAATCATACTTACTCATTGGGTCCTCCTCTTGTTTTATGTAATATATTGATAATAGGTTCAAAAGTATATAGTTGTTCTTCCTTGCACAGCATATAGTATTGGGCGTTTAAGCTCACCACTATATGTTGTGCAAGAAAGAGAATAACTTGCTTTTGATACTATTACCATCAGTCTCTATCATATCATAAAAACGTATGTTCTTCCACCCAAATCTTCTCTGATATTAAAAAACGTGCTTCCTAATCATGTGACGCTTGTAATCTAGTATTTAATACTATATAATGTATTTGTTGACATATGCACGATAAAACAAGGTGGTGGTCATTATTAAAAAAGAATACGAAAAATTAATTGAAGATTTGCTAAAAGACTTTAAAATCAATAACTATCTTGATGCTTCTCATATTCCAAAGATTGATTTATACATGGATCAAGTAACTACCTTTATGGATGAGCACTTGGATTTATTTAAGCGCAATGAAGAAGACAAGACACTAACAAAAACAATGATTAATAACTACAGTAAGTTTCATTTGTTGCCTCCTACTTCTAAGAAAAAATACTCCCGTGATCATATGCTAATGTTGTTATTTATATTTTATTTAAAACCTACTTTGTCGATACCAGACATAGGTGAAATACTTATCCCACTACAAAAAATATTGTTAAAAGAATCTTCTGATGTTTCTCTTGAAGACTTCTACAATACCCTATCCAAAGCCCAATTTGATCATTTTGATCAATTTTCTGAACAAATTATAGAAACTGTAAAAGTGTCTCAATCACTTTTTAATGACACATCAATTAAGAATAATGAAACTTTATCGGTGATTGCTACGATTTACATGCTTTCCTTACAGGCCTCTCTTCAGAAAAACCTCGTTGCTCATCTTATTGATAATTATTTAAAACCAGTAGCAGCATTAAATGAAAAAGAACCTAAGAAACCCGAAAAAAAAGAAAAGCCAAAGAAAACTCAATCATAAACAGCCCCAAGGTCGTTCCACTGGAGGCTGTATTTCTTTAACTATCGTAGGAAGGATCTCCCCCATATATAAGGGAGTGTCGCAAAACTACTTTAAGTAGGGAGCGATGCTTCCCTTTTTTCAATAAAGATAAAGCAGATGACCAAAAATAAAACTTATATCGTTTGGTTTTTAGTCATCTGCTTTATTTTATGGGTACTTTAATAATCCTTATGGATTTTTGCTGGGTTCTTAGGCTGTTCTTATAGGATGAAGGTGTTGACAACATCTTCCATTTTGAATTTTTGTGTGGAATTTGTTCATATTATAGCCAAAACACAATAGAAGAAATTCTGTTTTAACGCTATTTTTACCACGTGTTAAAAAACGATTAAAGTTATAGTCGCTTTTCATGACACCAAAGGCACCTTCAACCTGTATTGATCGGTTTGTTCTAAGTTGGATTCCAATTTCTGACGTGATATTTTCATATGAAATCTGTCTTTTTTCTACGAATGTTTTTGACACTTGCATTTTTTTATTCTCTTTTGCCTTGGTGCATTTTTCTTTGTATGAACATCCACCACAGTCTTCGCACTCATATACTGTTACTTCTGATCTATAATTATTTCTTGATGTTTTATGTATGACACCTGAAGCCTTTAACTTTCTACCATTATGACAGGTGTATTCATCTTTTGAGGCATCATAGACCATGTTCTCTCTTTTGCTGATGTCCTTCTTAAAGCTTTTCTTTTTCCATACTTCATAACTCTGCGGTTTTATATAGTAATTTTGATGCTTCTTTTCAAGGTATAAGTAGTTTTCTTCACTTTCATATCCTGCATCTGCGATAATATTCTCATATTTCGCATTTAACTGAGTTTCCATATTTGATAGAA
>PGZO01000061.1 GCA_002841375.1 Firmicutes bacterium HGW-Firmicutes-7
AGCAATTAGAAAAAGTAGGACAATCTATTGAAGTAGCGGTTGCCCATACGCAAAAGATCATGGATGCAAACACTACGCAGACAGAAAAATCCAAGGAAGTAACACAGTTTATTGAGCAATTAAGCAGTAGAAGTGTTTTATTAGAGTAGTAGAATTGTAATTACATAGGTAGAATAGATTGGCTCTTTTCTTTAAAATAGAACGAATATGAGACGGTTATCTGACTTGTTTTGATTTCAAAATGAATCGATAACCGTCCCATATTTTTATTTAAATAAATTTAGTGTTTAACTAATAAGGCAGGGAATCGTTAAACTATGTTAATTAAATTACCATTGGTCAACAGCAATTGCATTAAAGTTAATTTGTGTTAAAATCAATTTAGAAATAAAAGGTATTTCTATATTAAGACCAGTCGTTTCCTTTACTTCTAATGAATAAAGGACACAGTCGTCACATTTAGGCTCATCACAAGTTGTAAAACTGAAAGAGTCAGATGTAGCAGATAAGAACAAGCCTAAGTCAATACCATTTGCAACTGAGAGTAGATCTTCAGCACTGTTATAATATCTAGCATATTTCCAGGTTCCAATACATACCTTTTTACAATAGTTTGTAATTCTATACAGTTGTAATGTAAAGCTTGCATTTGCTGCAGTAAGTAAGTCAATAAGTGGAAGAGATAGATTAACTTCAAGATCTCTGAATTTGACAATACTAGAAAAATCAAGTTTTACCAATGGTTTTTTTAAGTGCTTCAAATCAATCTCTAAAGAGGCGACATCGCATTTCTTATCGCATTCAAAAACATTAATATATTGATCACATACTTGTCCGCAAGCGAGTACCACTTCCTTACGTTTCTTATTGTCTTTATCATATTTATCGTATTTATCATATCTATCATCACATTTGGTACGTTTATCATACTTGTCGTCATATTTATCATACTTATCATTTCTTAAATCAGAATCACTCATATTTTTCCCTCCTTTCTTTTTAGATTGAGGATTATTTAATTTTTAGTCTAAGACATTCCCTTAATTTATTATATGAGGCAAGCTATAAGATGTGACAAGCTATTAACCAATATTTTTTGATCCAGTAGGAAGGTTCTACTTTCCTACGAAGCCATAAAAAGAGCGTTGAAAAATTATAATCTTTCATAACGCGCTGACAAGCACTCTTTTTATGAAAACTATTATGTCGTATATATGGTAATTGTAGGGAAATAAACAATAACAATAGTCATAATACCTTATCTGTGGTAAAATATGGGCATATAGTACTAGTAGTACGACTATAAATGTTGCTCGTCCCATTGGAATTGGTAGTGGGAATTGTGAAGATAAATAGCAGGAACAAACAAATAACAAAAATGGGTTGAAGATGATGAAACTAAGAATAATTATTATTGGAATTGTCCTTGTTAGTTTTTTTGGAGCTCTAGTATATGGTATTTTAAATAACAATATAACTCAGGATGAGAACAAGATCATGAGTAATGGGGTTGTTGATTTAAGTAAATGGAACTTTGAACAAGATGGTATTGTAAAATTAAACAATCAATGGGAAATTTATTTTAACCAGTTCATTTCTCCCCATACATTTGAGCAGAATATGCAAGGGGCGCCAAGCTATATTGAATTACCTGGAAATAACATAGATTTTAACAATATTAAGCCATTTAAAGAAAACTATTTTTACATTACCTTACGTACAAAAGTTAAAATTAGTGATCCTTCACAGATTATGGCATTAAAAACTACGCTCATCTTATCATCATACAAAATATTTGTTGATGGGAAGGAATTAGGTGAGATCGGTAAGGTTGGAACTTCTAAGGAGAACAGTTCTCCAAGGTACAACAATCTTGTAACTTTTTTTAAACCAGTTGATGAGGAAGTAGAAATTATCATTTATGCCTCTGATTTTTACCTTGGAGATTGTTTAATTGGCGTCCCACATATCGGAATAGCTGATCAAATCGTTAATGAAAATCGGTTGGCGTTAGGGAAAGATTTGTTTGTTTTTGGAATTTTATTTATTATTTCTATATATCATTTAGGTTTATATATTAAAAGAAAGAATGATAAGTCGCCCTTATTTTTTTCCTTTTTTTGTATATTGGTGGCTATTAGAACGTTGCTTGTAGGCGAAAGATTCATTGTAACGTTAATGCCTTTGCCCCATGATTTGTACTCAAGGTTAGCATATTTAACAGCATATATGTCTATGTTTGCGCTAGCAGGATTTTTGTACTATACGTTAGAAGGACTTTTCTCTAAGAAGTATTATACAATAACGAAAAATATTTCTTTTGTTTTTGCAGGAACTTCGTTACTCCTTAATTATCACTATTATAATATGGCATCGATACCGTTTACGGTCTTTGTTTTTATATTTTTAGCATATAGCCTTATTAAGTTAGTGAAAGGGTATATAAAAAAATGGGAATATGCAGATCATGTGTTATTTGGGTTTATGTTTTTTGGTGTTGCGATAGCAAATGATATTATATACCAATTCGTTCTAATAAATAAGGGCTCGATGGTCCCTTTCGGAGTTGCAGCATTTGCGCTCTCTCAAGCATTTACTTTAGCTACTAAGTTTTCAAAAGCTTTTTCCACTGCGGAGAAATTAACCGGTGAGAAAGAACAAATATTACTTGATATTAAAAATTCTAACGCATGTTTGGAACAAAGGGTAAATGAAAGAACGAAAGAACTAACAAGTACGTTAGATGAACTTGAGGCAATGTCGAAAACTGATTATTTGACGAAACTTTATAACAGAAGATATATGTATGAGATTATGGCATTTAAAATAAAAAATAATAAGAGATTTTATATTGCGATAGGTGACATTGATAATTTTAAGATTATCAATGATACCTACGGACATAGTGTAGGAGATGAATTGCTTCTGCAACTAGCTAAAATTTTTAAAGAGACGTTGAAAGGAATTGGTGTTGCAAGTAGATGGGGTGGAGAAGAATTCTTATTTATCATTGAAGAAGAAGACAAAGATCAAGTAACATGCTTAATGGAACAACTAAGAACAATAATAGAAAATACCAATATATTTGTGGAAGATAAATCCATACAAGTAACCATGACTTTTGGAATATGTATGTATACGGAAGGTATGAATGTAGAACACTGTATTAGCATTGCAGATGAAGCGATGTACAAGGGTAAAAATTCAGGTAAAAATAAGGCAGTTGTTTGTTGAAA
This sequence comes from Firmicutes bacterium HGW-Firmicutes-7, assembly GCA_002841375.1. Lineage (GTDB taxonomy): Bacteria > Bacillota > Clostridia > Lachnospirales > Vallitaleaceae > HGW-1. The sequence continues at coordinate 3,237 of PGZO01000061.1, forward strand.
AGGCTTGACACACGAGGAAGAATGTACTATAATTATTATCCGTGAGACCGTATTTTAAAATCCCTTAGCCCCGGATTTTAATCGTACAAAGAAAACGAAAAGCAATAGAACTCAATAAGGAGGAAACTCGATGAATACTTATATGCCTAATGCAGAAAGCGTAGAAAGCAAGTGGTATGTGGTTGATGCAAAAGACTTAGTTCTTGGTAGAGTTGCATCAGAAGTTGCTAAGATTCTTAGTGGCAAGACTAAACCAATTTATACACCACATGTTGACACAGGCGATCACGTTATTGTTTTAAACGTAGATAAGGTTGTCTTAACTGGTAAAAAACTAGATCAAAAACTATATAGATACCATACTGGATATCCAGGTGGATTAAAAGAAACAAAATACCGTGACATGATGCTTAATAAACCTGAAGAAGTTTTTATGCATGCAGTTAAAGGTATGCTACCAAAAAACAAAATTGGTAGAAAAATGTTGAAAAAATTACGTGTATATCGTGGTACAGAACACAATCATGAAGCACAACAACCTGAAGTATTAGAAATTAAATTCTAATAATGAAGGTCATCTAATAAAGTTTATTGGAAGGAGGAACAACAGTGGCACAAGTTAAATATTATGGAACTGGTCGTAGAAAAAGTAGTATTGCAAGAGTTTATTTAGTACCTGGTAAAGGGAAAATTACTATAAATAAAAGAGAATTTGATGATTATTTAAGTTTAGAAACTTTAAAAGTTATCGTTCGTCAACCACTTAATTTAACTGCAACACTTGATAAGTTTGATGTTCTTGTTACCGTAAAAGGTGGCGGATACACTGGTCAAGCAGGAGCAATTAGACACGGAATTTCAAGAGCTCTTTTAGAAGCTGATATAGAATTTAGACCAGCACTAAAAAAAGCAGGTTACTTAACAAGAGATCCAAGAATGAAAGAAAGAAAGAAATATGGTTTGAAGGCTGCAAGACGTGCACCTCAATTCTCCAAGAGATAATACAAAAAGGGGGTGTCGCAAAACTACTTTTAGTAGCGAGCGATGCTTCCTTTTTTTACTAAAAATAAAGCAGATGACCAAAAATAAACTTATATCGTTTGT
>PGZO01000062.1 GCA_002841375.1 Firmicutes bacterium HGW-Firmicutes-7
TGGTCCCTATCAAAATGTAAAATTTATTCCAACAGGAGGGATAGATATCAATAATCTTAACGATTATCTATCTTTACCTAATGTTATAGCCTGTGGTGGAAGTTGGTTAGTTGCTCCAAAGCTGATTAATTCCGAAAAATTTAAAGAAATAGAAGAGTTAGCTTTTAAAACAGTAAGCACCATCCTTGATTTTAGCTTGTCCCATATCGGAATCAATATGAAAAATAAAGAGGTGGCAATGAAAAACGCAAGCGAAATATTCAAATTATTTGGATTTCCGATAAACATAGGCAAAAGTTCAATATTTAATGGAAAAGAATTTGAATGGATGAAAAAACCTTTTTTAGGGAGGAATGGCCATATTGCCATTGGAACTAGAAATGTAGAAGCAGCGATAGCTTTTCTTGAAAGGCGTGGGATTGCCTTTAAAGAAGAGACACGCAAAGAGAAAAATGATGAATTAGTTGCAATATACTTAGATATAGAATTGGGTGATTTTGCATTTCATCTGGTTAAGAAGAGGTGAAAGACAAAATAAAATTAGGTATGTTATATCGCTGTAGCTAAAATTCCTTTGATATAATTTAGAAGGAGAAATATTTTATGAATAATAAAGTAGTTACTTTTGGTGAAATTATGTTGAGGCTAATGCCGCCAAATTTAAAAAGAATTGTCCAAACTGATGCTTTTGATGTAGTTTATGGTGGGGGCGAAGCGAATGTAGCAGTTTCTCTGGCAAATTACGGGATAGATACTTATTTTATAACCAAAGTTCCTAAAAATGCTGTAGGGCAAAGTGCCATTAATCATTTACGTAGATATGGAGTAAAAACAGATTATATTATAAGAGGAGGAGATAGGATAGGGATATATTTTTTAGAAATGGGAGCTTCCCAGAGACCTTCAAGTGTTATTTATGATCGAGCTCATTCTGCAATAGCCAAGGCGGAGATGAATGATTTTAACTGGGAGGAAATTTTTAAAAACGATGGATGGTTTCATTTTACGGGAATTACTCCCGCAATTAGTGATATGGCAGCTGCAATTACTTTAGAAGCCTGTAAAATTGCAAAAAAATTAGGCCTTACTATTAGTGCAGACTTGAATTATCGTAAAAAATTGTGGTCAACTGAGAAAGCTGGCAAAGTTATGAGCGAACTTATGCAATATGTTGATATTGCGATAGGCAACGAGGAAGATGCAGAGAAAGTATTTGGGATCAAGGCTGTAAATACAGATGTTAATAAAGGGGCTTTAGATTTAAGCGAATATAAAGAAGTCTCTAAAGAACTTGTTAGAAGATTTGGGTTTAAGTATGTTGCTATAACCCTAAGAGAGAGTCTTTCTGCTTCAGATAATATGTGGTCAGGCTTATTATATGATGGTACCGAATACTATTTTTCTAAGAAATACAAAATTCACATAGTCGATCGTGTAGGAGGGGGAGATTCATTTGCGGCAGGAATAATTTATGGATTACTTTCGGAAAGATTACCAAGAGATGTTATCGAATTTGCTGTAGCTGCTTCTTGCTTGAAACATACTATACCTGGAGATATGAATATGGTAAATGTCCAAGAGGTAGAAGATTTAATTAAGAGTGGCGGATCTGGAAGGGTAAAGAGATAGAAATTTATGATCTTCTAAAAAAGAGGTGATTATAATTAGAAATAAGATTCAGGTGGGCATTATTGGTACAGGATTTATCGGACCAGCTCATATAGAGGCACTTCGAAGGCTTCCTAATGTTGAAGTTGTTGCTTTGGCTGATATAGACCAACAAACAGCGGATCAAAAAGCAGATCAACTGGGAGTACCCAGAGCCTATGGAGACTATACGAAACTATTAAAATTAGATTCAATAGAGAGTGTGCATATATGTACTCCTAATTTTTTACATTTTCCTATGGTGAAAAAGGCAATTGAAGCTGGAAAACATGTTATTTGCGAAAAACCACTTGCTATAAGTTTTGAAGAAGGTAAAGAATTAGTAGAATTAGCAGAAAAAAAAGGTGTGGCTAATGCAGTACATTTTAATATACGTTATTATCCTTTGGTACAGAACCTACGGCAGCTAATAAAGGCAGGGAAGTTAAGACAGATATTTGCAATTCACGGTTCTTATCTTCAGGATTGGTTATTTTATCAGAATGATTACAACTGGAGGTTAGATTCTGAGCTAGGTGGGAGTTCTCGGGCTGTGGCAGATATAGGTTCTCATTGGCTGGATTGTATCGAATTTGTAAGTGGTTTGAGAGTGGTAGAGGTTTGTGCGGATTTTGGAACTTTTTATCCCATTCGCAAAAAACCCAAGAAAGATATAGAGACATATTCTGGGAAAGTACTTAAATTAGAAGACTATGAAGACATAAAGATAAATACAGAAGATTATGCAAGTGTTCTGTTGCACTTTGATAATGGTGCACACGGTGTTATGACTATAAATCAAGTAGCTGCAGGTAGGAAAAACAGGCTCTTTTTTGAGATTGATGGTTCAAAAGAGGCTATTGCATGGGATTCAGAGATCCCAAATCAGATGTGGATCGGTAAAAGAGAAAGTGCTAATCAAATACTTATGAAAGATCCTTCGCTGATGGAAGAATCTGCACGAGTTTTTAGTTCTTTTCCTGGCGGGCATCAGGAGGGTTTCCCTGATACTTCTAAACATCTTTTCCGTGAATTTTATACTTACATTGCGAATGGTAGCCACGCGAAAAAAGAGAAACCGTTATTCCCAACCTTCAAAGATGGATTACGGGAGATACAGCTTTGTGATGCAATATTAGAAAGTTATAGGACATCAACCTGGGTCCCGGTTAGAGAAGCATAGTTTTAAAAAAAGAAAGGAGGCCAAAAGTATGAAAATTGGTTTTTTGACAGCGACTTTACCCAATATGTCTCTGGATGATTTATTGAAATGGGGGAAGGAAGAAGGATTTCAGGCGCTCGAAATAGCTTGTTGGCCAGAGATTTACGAAGAGAGACGTTATGCAGGCACACGGCATATTTCAGTAGAAGGATTAACTAATTCAGAAGTATTAGAGATTAAGGATAAGTTCGAGCAGTATGGGCTTGAAATTTCTTCCTTAGCCTATTATCCGAACTATCTTGACCCTGACCCAGAAATAGCTAATTTTTCCAGAAATCATTTGAAAAAAGTTATTAAGGCAGCTTCGCTCTTGGGTGTTGATAATGTGGGAACTTTTGTTGGAAGAGATTCTAATAAAAATGTAGAGGAAAGCCTTAAAGATTTTAAAAGGGTATTTACTGATTTGGTAAAATATGCGGAAGATCATAATGTTAAGATTGCGATTGAAAATTGTCCTATGCTGTGGAAAGATCGTTGGCCGGGAGGGAATAATCTAGCATCAACTCCGGAAATTTGGGCTCAGATGTTTGAACTGATTCCTTCTAAAAATCTTGGGCTCAATCTTGATCCCTCTCATCTGGTTTGGCAATTTATTGATTATGTCCAGGTGGTTTATGACTTTCGAGATAGAATTTATCATGTCCACGCAAAAGACACTCGCATTATGCCAGAAGTTTTAGCCCGAGTAGGAGCGAGGGGATTTGGATTTTATAAAGACAAAGTGGCTGGCCTTGGAGATATTAATTGGAAGCAATTTATAAGTGCCTTGTATGAAATTAATTACCAGGGTGTAATTAGTATTGAGAATGAAGATAGAGATTTTGAGGGAGAAGAAAGTACCATATTAAAGGGGATA
>PGZO01000039.1 GCA_002841375.1 Firmicutes bacterium HGW-Firmicutes-7
TAAACTGTCCATTGCCACTGCCAGAACTCCCCCAGGTTGCCACAGGTGTACCTTCCGCATTTAGCTTCTGTATTCGATGGTTATTACTATCGGCCACATAGATATTGCCTCCACTATCTACTGCTACTCCAATTGGAGAGCTAAACTGTCCATTGGCACTGCCATAACTCCCCCAGGTTGCCACATATATACCTTCCGCATTTAGCTTCTGTATTCGATGGTTAGATGTATCGGCCACATAGATATTGCCTGCACTATCTACTGCTACTCCCCTTGGATAGCTAAACTGTCCATTGCCACTGCCAGAACTCCCCCAGGTTGCCACAAGTGTACCTTCCGCATTTAGCTTCTGTATTCGATGATTATTTGTATCAGCCACATAGATATTGCCTCCACTATCTACTGCTACTCCCATTGGAGAGTTAAGCTGTCCATCGCCACTGCCTAAACTTCCCCAGGTTGCCACAGGTGTACCTTCCGCATTTAACTTCTGTATTCGATGGTTAGATGTATCGGCCACATAGATATTGCCTGCACTATCTACTGCTACTCCACTTGGATAGTTAAAAAACCAAGATTGAGATGGGATTTTTTGAACAAAGCTAGGTTCATTCTCGGCAAAAGTATATGTTGTCATTAGTAAAATAAAAATCGTCATTACAGTAACTATTTTCATGAAAGCTTTTCGTTTTTTTAAATCATCAATCATTACTTTTATCCCCCTTATATAATATAGTTAGACCATTTGATAGAAAATAAACATTCTTTTAAAAACTTCAATTAAAATTCATGCTTTGTAATGCTTGTTCTTCAATAAATAATCTCTTCAATTTTAATGTGAGTGTGAACACAATGTGACGGTTCTTTTGTGCGTTATCTTTTTCCATATCAATATAATACCATATCATCATCTAAAAAAGTATCACTATTTACGGGCAACACAGTATGGGTTTAATGGGTTTTTCAGTCTTTTATTAATAGCTTATGTTACTTTCATATACCTGTAGCATAACCCAAGCGAGCTCACTCTCGCCTATAACCTCATTTTCCTCGCTCATAAAAACCTTTCATTAAAAACTTAATTATATAACTATCCACAAAACCTAGCAGTACCAATGATTTAAATAAAAACCGCAGTCATTTATGATACGGTTCTCCCTGATTAATTCTAAAACACCTGTATACTTGCTCTAACAAAATCACTCGCATCAATTGATGAGGAAAGGTCATTTTTGAAAAGCTTAGCTTTTCATTGCATTGCTGTAAGACCTCTTCAGATAGTCCTAAGGAGCCGCCAATAATGAAGGTAAGGTGTCCATTACCTTGAACTCCCAGCTTCTCAATATGGCCTGCTAGCTCCTCAGATGATCGTTGAGCGCCATCAATCGCAAGTGCGATCACATACGAAGATATATTAATATTCTTTACTATGCGACTTCCCTCTTTGTTTTTAACTTCTATTTCCTGGGAAATAGACATATTCTCTGGTGCTTTTTCGTCAGGAAGCTCTACTATATCTAATTTGCAGTATCTGCTTAATCTTTTTTCGTATTCTTGAACTGCTTTTTTTAAGTAATCTTCTTTTAATTTACCGACAGTTATTAAAGTAATTTTCACGTGACCCTCTCCCATCTTTAACTAACTGATTGAAAAAACAAAAAGAACCGTCCCTGTTTCCAAAAGAACCGTCCCTTGTTTCATCTAATCATAATTAAGTTAAATTACATAACCTTAAATAGTTCTTTTTTATTTTCCGCAGCTGTCGCACGGTAAATATTTGCGCCTAGCTTTTGAAGCTTGATTTCAATATGCTCATAACCTCTATCGATATAATCCGTATGATTAATTACAGTTTGACCTTCTGCTGCAAGCCCTGCTAAAACAAGTGCTGCACCAGCTCTTAAATCTGTTGAAGTTACTTCTGCACCTGTTAGACCATTTACACCCGTAATAAATGCAGTACTACCTTCAACCTTTATGTTCGCACCCATTCTATTTAGCTCATCTGTGTATTGGAATCTATTCTCCCATACACCTTCTGTCATTAGGCTTGTACCTTTTATTGTTGCAAGAAGAGCTGTAATCTGTGGCTGCATATCTGTTGGAAAACCTGGATATGGTAAGGTCTTCACATGTAAGCTCTTAAGAGGTTCCTTCATAAATACTCTAATACCTTCATCTAGTTCCTCAATACCAACACCCATTTCTTTTAGCTTAGCTGAAATTGCTTCCATATGTTTAGGTATAAGATTTGTAACAGTAACATCTCCGCCTGTTATTACACCTGCTACCATATAGGTACCAGCTTCAATTTGATCTGGAATCATCATATATTGCGTACCATGAAGCTTCTTCACACCGTGAATTTTAATAGTATCTGTTCCTGAACCTTTAATGTCTGCGCCCATGCTATTTAAAAAGTTGGCAACATCTACAATGTGAGGTTCCTTTGCTGCATTTTCAATAACTGTAAGCCCTTCTGCAAGAACAGCAGCTAAAACAATATTAATTGTAGCCCCAACACTTACAACATCTAAATATATGTTGCTACCTACTAATTTATCTGTCTTCGCATTAATCATTCCGTGTTCAATAGAAACTTCAGCGCCTAACGCCTCAAAGCCTTTAATGTGTTGATCTATTGGTCTATTACCAATATTACATCCACCTGGTAATGCCACTTCTGCTTCATTAAATCTTCCTAATAATGCACCCAATAAATAATATGAAGCACGAATCTTATTGATATGCTCATAATTTACTCGAATTGTATTTATTTTTCTCGCATCAATTCTAATGGTATGTTCATCGATATAATTAACCTTTACCCCTAACTCAATCATGGCATCTAATAAGACAGAAATATCATTAACACATGGTACATTTTCAATAATGCACACATCTTTACATAGTATAGAAGCAGGTATAATAGCAAGTGCAGCATTCTTCGCTCCACTAACTGAAACTGTTCCATTTAACCTTTTACCACCATTTATAATCAATTGTTCCATTTTGCACCTCATAGTTCATTTTATAAACACCTAGATTATAACATAAAACCCGACAATTGTAAAAGAAAAATATTTTCTTACAATAATTGTATTATTTCCAAAACAAAACAACTTATTCTAATAAGTATTTCCGGACCTTAATTTGCACCCATTTGTTAAAAATTACCGCATTCTTTGTAGGTTTGTTGACCTTAGTTCATTCGTGTACGCATTAATATAAAACACAAATTCATTGTGCAACTTAATCCTATAATATGGAATTGCTTCTGCGATCATATTTTCTTCATAGGAATTAATACCCAAGTCATATCCTAAGTCTATGCTTTTAATGGAATATAATTCTTCTTTATTTAATTCAATACTGTCAACAAAATTATATAAAGCTTCATCAATCGGATATAATTTTTCTTTTTTACCAACAAATTCACTAGGAACATACCTGAGCACCTGTGCTTCTTCCACTCCCTTTGAAGATATTTTGACTTTAACATAATTACAAAAAAGTATTTCACCTTTATATTTCTCATTAAATTCTAATAAATAATAACCATCATACTCCATGCTATATGCCAAGATTAATTTCGGTATCGACAGTGTAATATCCTCAGCAAACTGTTCTCCTACTGCTTCTACCTCTTCTTTGGTGAAGGATTTTGGTACATATTTTGCATTTGTGCCTCTATAGGATAGGATTCCTTTTTGATTTCCTTTTAAAAACATAAGCTCTTGATTGCTTGAAATATATTTTTCTGCATCGCTGGTAAATTCAGCCGAATAAGGCTCATTTTCAAAAAATGCTTTAATGACTATACCCTTATCTATTTGCGGTGGATGTATGACTATTTTCCTCATCGGAAAGTTCTCTGGAACATGAGAATATAAAGCAAAGCCATTTTTATATAATATTTCTCGCAGCTGATCTGTACGTTCCTGCGATAAAGTATACATTTTTTCATTCTTATAATGCCCAATAGAAAAAATACCAATGTTAATAATTAAAAATATTATAATAAATATGTTAATTATTTTATTCCAGTTCATATTTGTCTCCTTGTTTATAGCTCAAGTGAGTAAACCTTTCCGTTGTATTTAATAATCCACATCAATTTAACATTATTATCATTCATAACATAGCCTAAGTACATGTCATCAAGTTGTTCTTTTCGTATGTCATTTTTATCTACAAAGCTATTTAAGGCTTCTACAAACTCGCTACTAAATGCTTCTTCACGATCAACACCATTCATATAAAATAATAATCTTTTATATTTTACAACTTTACCACTTTCAATGGTTATCTCTATCGGATATTTCATATTATTACTAACGAGCAGTTGCTTATCCATCAATAATGGTAATCCATCAAATTCATATTCATAATAAAATATTGTTTTTTCACCTTGCTTTTCATAGGAACTAAGTTGATAGTCTCCCTTCACTAAAAGAACATCTTTCACTATAAATTCTTCTGCAACGTTAAACGCTTCTGAAAGGCCTAATGAGACTTTATTATTACTTATAATGCTTGAATACTCAAAAATTGCTTTGTTATTGTATTTAACCAGAGCGTGATCATCACCATATTTCATATCACTACTGTTTTGTATTGTCCATTTCACATTCGGATTATCAAAAAATCCATTTACAAAAATCTCTAAATCCTCAGTGCCAAAATTTTCATTGATCACAAAAGGTGTTGTTAACTTGATCTTATTATTATATCGAATATTGCTCGTCGGCAATGGCAACAAAATATTCCCCTTAAATAACTCGTCAACGTTTTTTAAAGAGGAATAATACGGCGGATAAGTTTTACTCTCCGTTGTATTTATATAGCTATTAATATTATTATTTCTTTCTTTTAATTCCTTTTCATCTAACCCGTAAATGTATACTTGATTCGTTTGTTCATCTATAAAATATACTTTAATTTTATCTGCTTTCTCTTTTGCAGGTATTATACCCATCGTTTGGACAGACGAAAGCTCACCAAAGGTAGAGACATTCACATTGAAATCGCTCGCAAGTGCTTCCTTTGACATTATAAGAGATAAAGAAAAGATCAACCCTCTGCTTTGCCATAAGGCACTCGCATCATCATAAACACCTTCAAATTGCCCGTTGCTTAATACTTTATTAAACACCGTCATACTCTCACCTAAGATCTTATCATAATCAATGTTTTTCTTTTCAATAATAGTAAAATCTTTATCCGAAATTCCTATAAAGACACCTAACATACGCGGGCTCGTCATATACTCTTTATCAAATTCACCTTTAGGTTCACTGATTATTTCATTGACCCGATCTAGAAAACTATAAAAAAAGTTACGGTCTGACACATCATCAAACCATAACGTAATAATTTGGTAAATACTAGCCACTATTAATAAAACCAAAATAAAGGATTTTGTAAGCGATTTCTTCATAAAGTCACCTTATTTAGTTAATGAGTCCACAGTAGATCCCATCACTTGTTTAATGAAAGATCCTTGCGTCGTATTTGATTCAGCCGGTGCAGATTTATCTGGCTGTATTAAATTAATTTGAAGATTTTCAAGATAATCTCTTGTTTTTTCTTCCTTAACATTCACCTTAAACAACCTATATAAAGTCAAGTTATCTTTCTTAACTGCAATAACAACACTATTATCTCCAGTATCTAACTTAATTGATGAGTTATACACGCCAGAAGCACCAATTCTCTGTATAGATTGATCCGTCGAAACAATATCACCCATCTTTGATACATTAAAAACATTTATACCAACAGTTGTTTGTTCTTCACCTTTTCCAGATAAAATCTTGGTGTTTGAAAACGTAATAACTGAAAGCTTGCCATATCCTTTGCTTAAATTAAAAACCTTATAGTTGTTAATATCTTCAATATCATCCGTACGCTTATTGACGCCCTCCTTTGAAACTGAATATAATCCTAAGCTTCCTTTTGTGGCTCTTTCTGCAAGCTCCTTCTGATTAATTTGAAAGGTATCAAAAAATGTATCCTTACTTTCATCATCTGGCGTAGCATATGCACTTAAAGAGAAACAAAGTGCCATTAGTATTAACGTAACTAGAAAGACTGTTTTTTTCAAATACATAAGTACACCTCCTTGAGCAAAATTTCATTATTAAAATCAATAATTTCAGTAGTTTCATTATACAAAACCAATATTACAGTTTCATTACAAACCGATAACTATTTGCTAACACTTACCAGTGGAAAACTTAGGAAGAAGCAGGTTCCCGCGCCAAATCTACTCGTAAAAGAAATAAGGCCTCCATGATATTCCATAATCTCTTTTGCAATGGAGAGCCCTAACCCTGTTCCGCCCATCTCCCTAGACCTTGCCTTATCAACACGATAAAATCTTTCAAAAATCCTTGGTGCATCCTCTTCTGGAATTCCGACCCCTGTGTCTTGAACTTTAATAATAGCAAAATGATCTCGTTCAAATATACTTACATCGGTAACAGCGTTCTCTGGGCTGTATTTTACAGCATTAGAGATAATATTTTTAATCACTTGTTCAATTCTATTTGCATCACCTACAACCTTATAACTCGTTGGACTTGGGCTATAATTCAGCTTTTGTCCTTTTTTTTCTGCATGAATTCTATATTTCTCTAAGCTATCTTCTAGTAAACGGTTAAGATTAAGTTCTTCCATTATGAAGGTGGTTTGCCTACTATCTATCTTAGATAAATCAAGCAAATCCTGCACAAGTGCAGTCATTCTATCCCCTTCATTGTTAATAACCTTTAAAAAGTTTATTGCAAGCTCTTTTTCATCCAGTGCACCATCAAGCAGTGTCTCTGCATAGCTTTTAATTGTAGTTAATGGTGTTCTAAGCTCATGTGATACGTTTGCAACAAACTCCTTTTGCATTTCTTCTAACTTCTTATGCTCTGTAATATCTTGAATAACGCAAATCATACCCACCTGGGTTTCAGATTGGCTTAAAAACTTAGCGAGGCATAAGTTATAATATCGTGATTTAACTTTAATAATATGTTGGAAAGAATCATGCATCACCTTATTAAAAATTATTCTATACGGCTCGTCAGAATACCCACTAAATACATCCTTGTAGGTTTTTTGAGTTGTAATTTTCAACATATCTACAGATGCAGGATTATAATGGGTTAACACGCCCTGTTTATCAAAAACCAAAATACCATCCGTCATATGAGAAAACACAATTTCTAACTTGTTCTTTTCACCTGATATTTGTTCAAGCGTATCTTTTAAAGAAGCTGCCATCGTATTAAAATTATCTGTAAGCAGCCCTATTTCATCATTGGAAGAAACTTTAAGTGGATGGTCTAAATCCCCTGCTGCCATATCCTTCGCTTTTTTTGACAAAATACTAATAGGTTTTGTTAAAAATCCCGAAAAAACATACCCCAATATACCCGCCATAACTATCGCTAAAATCATGGCAAGAACAATAATCCCAACGATTTGCTGAAGCATATCTTTCGTTTTTCCAGTTGAAGCTAGTATGTAAACGACATATTCCACGTTGTCTTCATAATAAATAGGGCTTGCATATCCTTTATACTCATCTGTTATTCCGGACAAGTGAACACTATCTAATTTATCTGTTTTATTGCCATACAATGCAGACATTACTTGAGGATAGTAAAAGCTATCAGAAGGTAGTAAGTCCGTATTAGGAAAAATAATATTGCCCTCTTTATTTATTAAATATATTTTTTTATCCGTATACATATTACTTCTCGTATCGATATAACGCTTTAGGGCATCTTCAATTTCTTCTGGCGTTTTTTCATCCTCGATAACATTTTTCATAAGATTAACTGCACTCTTTAACTCATTTTGCATATTTTTATACTCATAATTGCTTGTCATCCAAACAATCAAAGAGCCACTCATAATCATTACAATAATTACTAGAAGAACATATATAATTATCATTCTCCATTTGATGCTATTCGCCATTAGTTATCCTACCTTTGTTAGAAGGAATATCTATCCTTTAAAGTAGTATCCAATACCTCTTTTGGTTAATACGTACTTTGGGTTAGATGAATCATCTTCAATCTTTTCTCTTAATCTTCTTACTGTGACGTCTACCGTTCTTACGTCACCAAAGTATTCGTAACCCCATACTTTTTCTAAAAGTTGTTCTCTTGTAAATATTTGTTCCTTTTGGGTCGCTAAGTATACTAATAGCTCATATTCCCTTACTGTTAGATCAAGAACATCCTCATTTTTCTTCACTTCATATCTATCTAGATTAATAACCATTTGGTCAAAGCTTAGCTCTTTCGCCTTACCTAGTTCCTTAACATCCATAGCACGACGTCTTATATTTGCTTTAACCCTCGCAAGCACTTCTCGAACGCTGAAGGGTTTCGTAACGTAATCATCCGCACCAAATTCTAACCCTATAACCTTATCAACTTCCTCCGCCTTAGCCGTTAGCATAATGATTGGTGTATTGGATTCACTACGAATTTCCTTACACACTTGTAATCCATCTATTTTAGGCATCATAATATCTAATAAAACTAAATCAGGGTTCTTTTCACGAAATAATCTTAACCCATCTTCACCATTATAAGCCTTAATGACCTCGTACCCATCACGTCTTAAATTAAAATCTAAAATATCTACAATTGCCTTTTCATCATCTACGATTAATATTGTATTATTCATACGCACCTCTTTTCACCCAATCTATTCTTTTCATATACACTCTAAGAAAATCATACCAAAACAAATCCTTTAAGTAAAGAATTATCTACACATATGTAGCAATAACTGTCTGAAGAACAAAATACCTGTCGGGCCAAGGGTCGCGGGCCAAAGGGGACAGTCCCCTTTGGCCCGACCCTTTTCGCGGCCTTTCGGCTGATTAAGAAAGGCACCCCTAAAATTAGGTGTGCCTTATTTCCTATATATTTATTATCTAGATATATAATTCATAGGATTCGCAGGCGTACCATCGAATCTAATTTCGAAATGCACGTGAGGTCCAGTACTTTGTCCAGTACTACCTACCTTTGCAATTTCTTGGTATTGGCTAACTTGTTGACCCTTGGATACTGTAATACTACTACAATGTCCATATTTTGTCGTCTCACCATTACCATGATCAAGGATCACTAAGTTCCCATACCCCCCGGACCAACCGGCAAAGGTTACAACGCCACCGTCTGCAGCTCTTATTGATGTTCCTGTTGGTGCTGCAAAGTCAACGCCATAATGGAAACCACCCCATCTATATCCATACCCTGAAGATAGTGTATAACTTGTTAATGGTGTTATATAGGAGCCTGTAGCACCTTTTGAAGGTAAAGCTTTCGTACCTTTTTCAATTACTTTATCCTTTGCTTCCTTAAGGACAGCTTCATCTGCAATCGTCCTATTTATCTCATTACCATTTGCTTTCTTCACTAAAGCAGTAACTCTCTTCTCACCATCTGCTCCAGCATTAATTACTGTGTTAGAACCTACATACTTGTTTGCATTCTCAACATATTTAGTCGCTCTTTCAATTGGTGCCTTATATACTACTTCTTCCGTTGTTGTGATAGAGAGTTCTGGTTCTGGAACCATAACAATAAACTCATCACCAATATTAATTAACTCATTACCAGATAGGCTAGGATTCATTTGTACTAATGATTCCAAGGACATGTTATTATCTGAAGCAATGGTTGAAGGACAATCTCCAGCCTTAACAATATATTTTTTTGGTTCTTGATTTTCTTTTGTAATAAGCTTTGTAGCTTCATCAACAGACAAAATCTTCGTAGCATCAACAAACGTTTCTACTATTACTACTTCTTCTGTAAATTCAACTTCAATCGTTTTCCCTGAATTAGGATCTCCATTACCTGGGTCCATAACCTTTACTTCCGTTACATTTTCAGCATCTGTTGCTGAAAAAGCTGCTGTTGCAAAGCTTCTCTCATTATTAAGAGATTCTTGAGTCGCTACAATCTTCGGTATTTCTACCATGCTATTGTAGGGGTTAACGCTTAGCATTACTTTAAACTTCGAATGATCTGTTACATAAGCATCTTGCGCATTTTGAAGAACCTTTCTAGCTGCTTCTTCATTTTCAACCGCTAACACAAAATCTTCTCCGATTCTCATAGCAAAAGCCTTGACCTTAATTACATCAATACCTTCCTTTATGACAACCTGCATATCAGAAATCAATTCCTCAGAAGCTACATACTCCTTTGTCGCTGAAAATTCTTCGAAGTATTTAATATCTGGTGATACATCAGGATTATATCCAAGTTCTTGGCTCAAATTATCAATTGCTTGTTTTATAGCGACTTCACCTTGTTCTCTTGTCTCTACTAACCCTAGATTCTCACCATTAATAAAAATCCTAACGCTATTGGTTGTCCATACTTCCTTAGCACTATTGCTATGTGTATTCCAATAATTAAAAGCTGAAGACGTTCCCGCGATTGTTCCTAATACTACTACCAAAACGCTTATATATAATGCAAGCTCTTTTCTGCGAATATTCGTTATATACTTCTTAATCCGATTAATTAAACGCACCGCTTTCCCTCCTTAACGCTTCTTTCGTAACACTTTTGTAACAACTTACATAAATATTAACATATTTGCAAAGATTTGTAAAGCCATTTTAACAATTACATCATTATTGTATATATGATTGTCACCCATAAAGCAAGTATCACTATGTTTACCTACAATATATAGTAATCCAAAAACGTTGATATACTATATATTGTTGCTAAACGTAATACTAAGTACTTTTTGGGCGATAATCATTGCGCAAGCAATCAGGGTTCTTACGTGTGGAAAATTTTGATTCTTGAACTTATTCGAAATTAATAATACAATAAGCACATGCTAGTTGACATAAGCAGTCCACATAAGCATGTTCAGCACCAAAACAATAAACCCTAAATTTTAAGGAGGACGTATTTTAATGAAACAAGCAATCAAACAACTTAATACAATAGGAGGAAATGGAAACATGAAGAAAGCAAAAAGAGTTACAGCATTATTTACAGCATTTGTACTTGCTTTCAGCACATTGATTAGTACAGTATCTTTCGCAGCAGTTAACGAAGACGTTGCTGGAACTGATTATGAAGTGGCAGTAAGCAAACTAAAAGCAATAGGAGTTATGGAAGGTTATCCAGATGGTTCATTCCAACCAGAAGGAGAAATCACAAGAGCAGAATTTGCTAAGATCGCAGTAGTAGCTATGGGCTTAGGCGATGCAGCAAACGCTTCTAAAGGAAATACTAAGTTCCCAGATGTAAATGGTACACATTGGGCGTCAGGATACATTAACTTAGCAGTAAACACAGGTTTACTTAAGGGGTATCCAGATGGAACATACAAACCAGAAAACAAAATGACAAACGCTGAAGGTATTTCAATTCTTGTACGTATGGCAGGACTTGGTCCAGTAGTAGATAAAGAAGGAACTTGGCCAGCAAACTACGTAGGTAGAGCAGCTAACGAAGGCATCCTTAAGGGTGTAAACGTTACAAGTGATACAAAAGCAATTCGTGGTATTGTTTCTAAAATGTTAGTAAATACGCTAACAGTTAATCTTTGGGGTGCAAATGGTTATGCAAATGATGGATCTGTTCAATATGGGCCTTTAAACAAAACATTATTAACAGATACGCTTAAGGTTACTGAATTAAAGAAAGAAACTGTAACTGGTTATGACGTAGATGACAATTCACTTACACTTGCTGGTGATGTTAACGATACTTTTGAATTAGCTTCAAATGTTGATGTTGACTTATACGCTGCTTATATGAATACAGTAACAGCATGGGTTAATGATGACGATGAAATCATCTTAATCGACATAACAAGCAAATCTTTTATTGATGCAATTGACCTTGATTTAGGTGCTGACAAAGAAGTTGAATTAATTGGTTTAGATAAGAAATATGATCTTTCAGCAGCTCTTCTTGCTGATGTAGCTGATTTTACTGATGAGAATGGCGCTGGTTCAGCAGTTACTGGCAAATATCCTTTAGCTAAAATCGTTTTAAATGACAAAAATGAAGTAGCTTATATCGATGCATATGAATTAACTGACATGGTTGTTGTTGAATCCGTAAACGGTGATATCGTAACAACTATCGACGAAGATGAATTTGATTTAGACGATTATACAATCTTTAAAGCTGGTAAACTTATTGCAACAACAGACATGGTTAAAGGTGACATCCTTACATTTAACACAACAACTGAAATTGCTGAAGTTTATACAAAATCAGTAAGTGGTTCTATTGAAAACATATACAGTGATGCATTTGAAGTTAACGATGTTGTATACGAATATGCAGCAGGATTAACAATTGCTAAAGACGCTATGTATATGGACGAAGATGATAACTTTGTAGAATTTGATTCAGACGCAGCTGACAAAATGGAAGATGAAGGCGACGTTACTTTATTCCTTGACAGAACTGGTGAAGCATTATTCGTAACTGGTGAACTTGGTGAATTAGAAACAAATAAAGTAGCTGGTGTTTTAATCAACAATGCAGCTTTTGATACAACTTTCGGTAAAGTATATGCTCAATTTAACTTTATCAACCAAGAAGGCAACAAAGTAACTACAAACCTTAAAGTTGAAGATCTTGAAAAAATTAATGGTACAGATGTTAAAAAAGATACCTTTGCAATCGTTGGTGCTGATGTTATTGGTACAGATACAGATGCAAATGGTACAGAAGATATTTTAGCCGCAGATGTAACTGCAGACACACTAATAGAATTTGTTTATAACTCTGATGGAAACATCGTAGAATTAAACTTCTTAGATTCTGATGTCGTTCCTGCTTCCACTGAAACAGATGCAAAATATATTGCAGGCAACATGGTTAAATCTGATACATTAGTATTTGTTATTGAAAGCTTAAATGGCGCAACAGCTATCGAAGCGAAAGACGTTACAGTCGTTCAATGGAGTAAAATAACTGCTTTTGACACTTTTGCTGCTGGAACGATCTACACGAATGATAAATCTGAAGTATTATACATTGTAGTAGATGCTGATGATGTTAATCTTGACGCTGACACAACTGATGTAACTGGACTTCTTGTAAGTTCAAGAACAAACACTGATGGTGATGTTACTAGAGCAACTGCATGGGTTAACGGTGTTGAAAAAACTTATACAGTTAACAAAGTAACAGTAGCATTAACACCTGGTAAAGCTTATACATTATCAGTTGATGATGCAACCGGTAATGTAACTGATATCGCTCCAGTTGTAGTAGCTGCAAGCGAATTAGATGAAGAAGTAGCAACAGTAAATACAAGCAACCGTACATTCACAGTAACTGGTAATGCAGTAGCATACAAACTTGTATCTGATGCAGTTATCATCGATAGAACTGGTTCTGTAAATAATATTAAAGTTAAGACTACTACTGATCTTAAGAAACTTATTGCTGGAAACCAAGTAACAATCATTCTTGATGAAGCTGGAACTCAATTTGTTAAGATGGTAATCATTACTGACAACGGTACTGATGGTGGTGTATACTAATAAACATTAGTATAAGATAACAGCAACAAATTAAATTAATTAGGAAAGGCTATCCTCGGATAGCCTTTCCTTTTATTTACGCCAATAATGCATCTATCACCAGGAACATAAGAATAGCATTCTCCGTTATTTTTACACGGTTTATTTTACAGTCTCTACAGCGTTTTTAATTCCTCCAAGTATTCTACAAGCGCCTCTTCCCAATGGTTGAACTTAAAGATCCCTTTTTCATTTAGACGTTTATTCTCCAACACAGAATAGGAAGGTCTCCGGGCAAGTTGCTTAAGGTCTTTTGAGGTGATTGGTTCAATGCTTTTATTAATACCCATCCTATCAAATATTGCTCTTGCATATTCATATCTAGTGCAACTCCCCTCACAGGAACCATGGTAGCTTCCATAACTCTTTTCTTTTAGAAGCACCTTGATCAACCTTGCAAGCTGGTCTGTAGATGTAGGGGTTCCGATCTGATCCGTAACGACGCTAACTGTTTCATTGCTATACCCTTGCATAAGAATTCTCTTAATAAAATTAAACCCATCACCATAAAGCCAAGCGGTTCTAATAAGGTAATAATTCTCTATCGTTTCTTGAAGAAATTGTTCACCAAGTAATTTTGTCTTTCCATAAATTGTTTTTGGATTTACCTGATCCATTTCTTGATAAGGTCTGCGCTTTCCGTTTTCAACAATACCCTTCCCGTCAAAAACATAATCTGTAGATATATGCACCAATTCACAGCCTATTTTGCTTGCGCCAAGGGCAAGGTTATGAACACCTCTAGCGTTAACTTCATAAGCCTGAGATTGATTCTTCTCACATTTATCTACGTCTGTGTAGGCTGCACAATTAATAATCACATCTGGCTTGATCACTTGTATCGCTTCGAAGACCACAGTCTCCTTCGTAATGTCCAAGCTATTTATATCTGTTAATACCAGATCATCCTCCATAAAGCATCTACCTATTGTCTTTCCAAGTTGCCCATTTGCACCTGTCACTAAGATTTTCATGGCTTCGCCCTCTCTAAACAGCAATTTACCTACTGGGTGTAAGAAGAGCCATGCCTTTGGCACAGCTCCTCATAAGTTTAACCTATTTTCTTTCTCACTATTATAAATGCTACTATATACCTATGCCTTATACGGTAATTTGTTTCTTCTTTCTTTTCCTTTTAGCTTTAGACTTTTCTACCCGGTCATCAAAAATTGTATACATAACCGGAATGAATATTAAGGTCAATAACGTTGCGATGCTAAGTCCTGATATAACAACTGTGCCCATAGCGGAGGAAAGCTCTGCACCTTCTCCAATACCTAACGACATTGGCACCAAGCCTAATACCGTTGTGAGGGTCGTCATTAAAATTGGCCTTAGACGAATGGGGCCTGCATTTAAGATTGCTTCATTTCTCGCTTCGCCCTTCTTACGTCTTGTATTGATATAATCGATTAGTACAATCGCATTGTTTACAACAATACCTGACAGCAATATAAATCCAATCATAGATGTAATATTTAAAGTTCTACCCGATATAAATAATCCAAGCAATCCGCCAGCAAAAGCGAGTGGTGTTGAAAGCATAATGATAAACGGATTCAATAAAGACTCAAATTGAGAAGCTAAAATCATATATACTAATAAAACAGCAAGACCTAATGCGACTAACAAGTCAGAAAAAGCCTCTACCATCATTTCTTCTTGGCCACCTGATTCAACAAAATATCCATCAGGTATGTCTAACTTAGCAATCCCTGCATTAATTTCCGTAGTTACCGCACCTAAGTCTCTTCCACTTAGATCTGAAGTAACTGATACGACGCTAGACTGATTTTCACGATTTAATGCAATGGGTCCTAGCCCAACACTGATATCTGCAATGAGTTCTAATGGAACTGTTGTCCCCATAGGCGTTTGAATGGAAATTTGCTCTAAGTTGGATATACTTTCTCCATATAGCGCTTCTCCCTCAATAATAACATCTATTTCTTCTCCATCAAACTTAAATTTAGTAGCCGTTTTACCCTCTATAACACTTTTAATGGCACCTGCTACTTGAACAGTCGTCAGCCCATATCTTGACCCGGTGTCTTTCATACGTATCTCAATTTGAGGAACTGCCTCTGAAATACTAGAGCTAACATTTTTCGTTCCACTTACATTCTTCATAATTTTCATTATATCTTCGGAGATGATCTCTAACTGGTCATAGTCATCTCCTTTTACCGCAATGGTTATTGCACTGCCGCCACCCATAGCCATCATGGAACTCTGTGGATTAACAGAGATTTTAACACCAGGTATTTTACCGATTCTCTCTTCAAGAACTTCGATAACTTCAAATACACTTTTATCTCTTTCACTTAAAGGCTTTAGAACGCCTTGTATGCTCCCAATATTTTGAGAAGAGTTTAAAAAGTTTCCACTCGTTGTGTTAGAGAAAACATAATCGATTTCTTCAACATCTATAATATTCGTAATAATCTTATCAATTGCACCACTTGTTTCTGCTGCTTTTGCACCGTTTTCTAACTCAACTGATATTGCAAATGCACCCTCATCTGCTGTAGGAAAGAACTCACTGCCTATAAAAGACAATGAAGCGATACTAATGACAAACAATCCAGCTGCAAAGGCAACAACCGTCTTTCTATGAGAAAGAGACCATTTCAATAAACTTCGATAACCTTTCTCGGTTTTATCATATAAAACATCCGTTTTATCCAGTATAATGCCTAAGAATTTATACTTTGTAATATGGTGCTTTCCTCTCATTTCATCTACTTTTAACATTTTAGAGGACATCATCGGAATCAAGGTTAATGATACAACTAAGGAAGAAACTAAGGAAAAGGTAACGGTTAACGCCAACTCTCTAAACATAATAGAGGTTACCCCTTGAACAAAAACAATTGGTAGGAAAACTGCAATTGTTGTCAAGGTCGATGCGGTAACCGCCATAGCCACTTCTCTTGTACCTTTTACTGCTGCATCATACCTTGAATGCCCCTCTTGCCGGTACCTATAAATATTCTCCAGAACAACAACCGAGTTATCTACTAGCATACCTACCCCCAGCGCAATTCCGCCTAAGGTCATCATATTAAGCGTAATACCATTAAAGTAAATTAGTACAAATGTAGCAATAATAGAAGTAGGAATTGATAAAGCGATAATCACTGTACTTCTTATGTTTCTTAAAAAAATAAATAATATTAGAACCGCAAGAATACCACCAATTAAAGCGTTACTCGATACTTGCGCTATAGATTGTTTTATGTATTGAGATTGGTCAATAATAATGTCTATTCTATAATTACTTGTCTTGTTAATTTTAGTGATCGTTTCTCTTACCATATCTGCAACGGCAACGGTATTCGTCCCCGATTGCTTTTGAACAGATATACTTACAGCAGATTCACCGTTCACTTTTGATATGGTTGTTAACTCTTTATTTTCAAGTGATACTTGCGCTACGTCTTTAAGGTAAATTGTACTACCTGAGCTTAGCATTATAGGAATATTCTCAATATCCTCAATTGAAGTGAATTCACCAACCATTCTCACCAATAAGGATTTGTCTCCCTTATTTACTTTCCCTGCAGGCAGGTTTAAGTTTTGAGCAGCTAACGTTTGTGCTATCGTATCCATAGATAGACCATAGCCATTCAATCGCTCTGTACGTACATTTATACTAACATAATTCTGGTAACCACCCGATATATCAACAGAAGCAACACCTTTAATTCTTTCTAGACTAGATTTAAGCTCATTTTCGGCATAGGCTTGAAGCGTTGCCACATCTGAACCCGAAACAGATATTTGCATAATCGCTTCCGCATTTGGGTCAATTTGCATTACAATAGGATCTGAAGCCCCATCTGGTAAAAAGCCTTTTGCCATATCTACCTTTTCTCTCATCTTAAGACTGGCAAAATCCATATCTGTACCAAAGTTAAATTGCACGATTACTATTGAGTTACCTTCCATCGTTATGGATTGAATGACATCAATGTCTTCTACTGTACCTACCGCTTCCTCTAACGGCTTCGTAATAAGTGTTTCAACCTCAGCTGGTGAAACATTTGGGTAAGAGGTACTAACTATTGCTACAGGAATTTCAATATTTGGAAATAAGTCGATACCGATCTTGGTAGAAGATACAATGCCAAGTACGACCACAATCAAAATAAGCATTACAGTAGTAACCGGCCTTTTTACTGCTAATTCGGAAACATGCATTATTTATCACCTCTTACCATCGTAATAATCGAATCCTCTTCTAGAAAACCTACGCCCTTATATATATATACGTCCTTTTCTACAAGTCCTTTGCGTATTTCAACAAAATCACCGTTGTCTATACCTAGTTCGACTTCTTTTCTTGCGATCGTATTATTTTCTTGTTCGATATATACATAATTCTTCCCAGCTTCAAAGGAGATGGCACCCCCCTTAACATGAAGCGCATCTTTTATTTCTTCTGTTCTAAGCTTCACGTTTGCAAACATGCCAGGTTTAATCTCATGATTTTCATTATTTAATTCAACGGTAACTGCATAAAGCATCGTTTTTAAATCTGCCGCAGGGCTAACCGTTTTAAGTACGCCTGTAAAAACCTTGTCACCTAATGAACTAATTTCTACTTCAACTTCCTGTCCTCTCGCAAGCTTATTGACAATTGTTTCTGTAACATTTACATTGATTACAACTCGATCTATTTTGTGAATGATCATAGCTGGTTGTGCACTTGATGCGTACATGTTTTCTACAACGTTAATTGTGGAAACGAACCCTTCAATCGGTGCAGTAAAGGTCGTATCTTCAAGGGTTGTCGATGCAGTACTATAGCCTGCTTGGGCTTGTGATACCGTGGCTTTTGCATTTTCAATGCCAATCATCGCTTGGGTTTTTAACTGTGCTGCCTGTTCTAACTGTTTCTTCAATAGCTCTAACGTAGATTCTGAAGCTTGTAGCTTAATTTGCTTGAATTCAGTTTCAGAAATAACACCTTCATTATATAGCTTCTCATAGTTGGCAAGGTTTTCACGGGAAAAAACGTACTTTTCATAGTTCATGTCGTAATTTGCCTTTGCCATATCGTAACTTGTTTGAGCTTGCTGTGCACTTGCTTCTGCATTTTTTACACCTAAGTTTGCCTGCACAAGACTTGCATTTGCTTGCGTCACTTGATTTTGCACATTATCTGTTTCTAATTGAAATAGTTGTTCACCTATTGCTACTTGATCGCCTACTTCAACGCTGATATTTTGTACAATTGCAGGAACTGTAGTCATGATACTTACTGTTTGTTCTGCTTCAATTGTGCCTGTCATAATCGCATAATCACTGATGGTGCCTTTTCGTACTTCCTCACCTTCTACGGATATGTCATCTGTTTCCACTTCTGTTGGTTTAGAATCTATGATTTTATTATATACTCGAACACCTATTAAACTAATGCTTGCAATTATTACAAAAATTATTATATATTTCTTCATCACTTAACCTCCTGAAATTCATTTTTCCATCTCTTATTGCGATCATTGTCCTTATGGAACTCTTTAATGTAAACTCTATATATTGGATGATATTTTGAACAAAAACTTCTTCTTCCTCAGCTTCAATAATAATCATCGCCAAGCCTTCAACCAATGATTTTGCCAGTACTTTGACAAAAAGATCACCTTTTACTATTTCTTGATTCTTATTCACTTCAGCAATAACTGAATTTTTTAATACTCGCTCTATGTTCTGAATCATTACTGGTTTAATATCCTCGTACTTGGTGCCTTTGCTCTTTTCTAAAAGTATGTATAATTCATCTCTATGGCCTTTTCTAGAGCTGAACAATTTATTGATTATTTCCAAATGTTCTAACAGATTAATGTCAAGAAATTGCATTTCAAATTCAAACTCAACCGCTTTACTCATGCTGTCATAAATTGGGGCAACAATTTGATCAAACATACTGAGCTTATCGCTATAATACCGATATAGGTTTCCAACCGATATGCCTGCCTTACTTGCAATCGATCGCATAGAGGCTTTTTCATATCCATATTCTTTAAATTCTTCAATGGATGCTTGCCGGATGCTATCTCTTACATCATCTTTTAATACCTGTGCCATTAGTAAACCTCCGTTCATTATTAAATATCATCATACCAAATGTTGGGGGTTAAGTCAATTGAAAAAGTGTAAAGAAAGTATTAAGAAAGTGTGGCAATATGTGGCAGAATTCACAAACATCGGAGGGCGGAGATAAAAGCTTTTTGGGGGGGTAGAGAGTGGTGATACAGTCAGAATTTTTACTTAGTTGATGGGTTTTGTAGCTTGATAGGAGGTTCATTCCGTGCTCCCTTGCTCGTCCGTGAGCAAAGGTCGCATGCTTTCGTCCGTGAAAGCGGCTCCATGAACCTCCTATCAAACTACTAGTAGTGTTTCGTACCTTTTCGTAAAAATTCTTCGGTTTCGCGTTGGGACTGACTTAAAAGCAAAAAATTATTGCTGCTTTTATCTGCTATTAGGGGCTCAAAAAGAATCAACCCAACTGGGTTGGCAGTTGGGTTGGTTTGGGTTTTTAATCTCGTATTGATTTATTCTACGCGGTAGCTGCTTTGGACTCCTATTACTTCGGGGAGTTGATTTATTGCTTTTAGGGAGTTGGTGAAATTTTGTAGGGATACTTGATGGGTTATGATGATGATTTCGGCGCCGCGATCATTTAGATTGGGCTTTTGTAATATGGTCTCAAAGCTTAATTCATTTTCGAGAAAAACGTTTGCAATTTTTGAAAAGACGCCTACTTCATCTTTTACATTTATGCGCATGAAATACTTGGAAAATATTTGATCCTTGGTTTTTATCGTTCTTTTATTGTGTTGGTGAGTTATGGTTTGACCATTAACACCTAACCTCATGTTTTTAATTACGGATACAACATCGGATACGATCGAAGTTGCTGTTGGTAATCCTCCAGCACCAGGTCCGTAAAACATTGTTTCGCCAACAGCCTTCCCATATATATATACGGCATTGTATTCATTTTCAACTGTAGCCAATGGATGATGATTTGGCACCAAGGTTGGTTGAACGCTAACGTCTACTTCTCCGTGCCTTCTTGTTGTAAGTCCTAATAATTTAATTGTGTACCCTAATTGCTTTGCATATTCGATGTCTTCTTTTGAAATATTGGTTATTCCTGCCGTATAGACATCACTAAGTTCAATATTCATTGAAAAAGCAAGAGAGGACAGTATTACCATTTTCCTTGCAGCGTCAAAGCCTTCTACGTCAGCACTTGGGTCTGCCTCAGCAAAGCCTAATGCCTTTGCTTGTTCTACTGCGTCATGATAACTTGTACCTTCATTGGTCATTTTCGTTAATATATAATTAGTTGTTCCATTTACAATCCCTAACATTTTCGTAATTTTATCAGATGCTAGACCATCCACTAAGCTTCTAATAATTGGAATTCCTCCTGCAACACTTGCTTCATAGAATAAATCACATTGATTATCCTTGGCGATTTTCAAAAGTTCTTGCCCAAATTGTGCAATCAGATCCTTATTCGCAGTAACAACATGTTTCTTATTCTTTAATGCTTGTTTCACATATTCGCTTGTCGGATGTATTCCACCTAGAACTTCAACAACGATGTCAATATTTGGGTTATTAATAATATCATTAACATCTATTGTAAGAATATCTTCAGGAATCTCGACTTCTCTTTTCTTTTTTACGTCCCTTACTAACACCTTAGAAACTTCTACTGCACAACCAACTTGTTGCTGGAGTTGGATTTGATGATTTTGTATGATCTGGTATACGCCAATACCAACCGTTCCTAAACCTAATAAGCCTATTCTAACTTTCACAGATACCACCTCGTCTTTTTTGTGTGTACATTTGTATTCGACAGAAATACATTATGAGCCTATTTTTAGCTTTTGTCAAGGTATTCGCTAAGTTTTTTCTTTTACCTTTATATTTACATTTCTATCTAGCATTAGCATTTGTATCAATCTAAATACCCCTCCAATTAAAAATAGGTCTCCAATACTGAGACTCTTCGGAAAAGGATATGGTTTCGGTAAATGTATAACATCTCCCAAGATCCTTAATTTAGTGGATTCATTTAATACTGTATGGGTTAAAT
>PGZO01000040.1 GCA_002841375.1 Firmicutes bacterium HGW-Firmicutes-7
CATAACTCTATTATGAAGGATTATGGCACAAAAATAAAGCCCTTTCCCCTCAAGATTGAGGGGCAGGGGAGTTGATGTGGCAAAGCCACTCTTTTTGTTTACTAAGAAAGTTATCCATAAGTAATTTCTTATTTTCACTATAAAAAGGCGTGATAAAAATCTTTTAATAATGTATAATAAAAATAATTGTAAATTAGAGAGGAGTTAAGCATGCGCTATTTAGCTGATATAAAAGAAAATGATGGGGTACTTGACCATTATCTATGTGTAAATAAACAGAATTTAAAAACAAAAGCAGGTAAAAGCTATTATTCATTAAAGCTTCAAGATAAGAGTGGTATACTCGATGCAAAAATATGGGATTTAAATGATGGGATTAATCACTTTGATGAAGGAGATTATATCCGTATAGATGCCAACGCTGTGTTATTTCAAGGAGGCATTCAATTAAATATAAGAAGAGTAAGAAAAAGCAGTGAAGGAGAGTATAATCCAACAGATTATATCCCTATGTCTAGCAAAAACATTGATGAGATGTTCCTGCAATTACTGGAATATGTTGATACAATAGAAAACAAATACTTAAGACAATTAGTAGATAGCTTCTTTGTAGAGGACAAAAAATTTATTAAAAAGTTCAAAGAACATACAGCAGCAAAAACAATGCACCATAATTTTTCTGGAGGTCTATTAGAGCATACACTTGCAGTAGTGGAATTATGTTCCTTTTATGCAAAACAATATCCCGAAATTGATAGGGATTTGCTCTATACAGCAGCACTATTTCATGACGTTGGTAAGTTGGAAGAACTATCCTCTTTCCCAATAATAGAGTATACAGATTCTGGGCAGCTACTTGGTCACATTATGATTTCTGTCGAATGGGTTGGTATTAAAATTAGAGAAATTGTTGGTTTTCCAGAAAAACTAGCTTTTTTAGTTAAGCATTGTATACTGGCTCATCATGGGGAATTAGAATATGGATCACCCAAAAAGCCACAAATCATCGAAGCTTTTGCACTTAATTTTGCAGACAATACCGATGCAAAGCTAAAAGCTATTAACAACATTCTTGAAGTTGGTGATACGGAAGATGATTGGGTTGGTTGGCAAAGAGCATTTGATACAAACATTAGAAGAACAAGATATTAGATATAACGATACCATACAGTGTAGGTGAAAAAATGGGAAAAGGTAAAGTAGTGCCTGTTATTAAAAATGAGTGCTACTCCATGCAAATAGAAGACTTAAATGTCGATGGAGATGGAGTAGGAAAGATAGATGGCTATACCCTATTTGTTCCAGGAGCTGTTCCAGGAGACCGTGTCTATGTCAAGATTGTGAAAACAAATAAGAATTATGGCTATGCTAGAATTGAAGAAATTATTGCTCCATCACAGGATAGATGTACACCATCATGTAACGTTGCAAGTAAATGTGGTGGGTGTCAGTTGCAACATATAAAATACAATGCACAATTAGAATTTAAGAAAAATAAAGTAGAACAAACTTTAAAGAGAATTGGCGGCTTTGAGGATATTAAAGTTCTACCAACAATTGGTATGGAAAACCCGGATTTTTATAGAAATAAGGCGCAATATCCTGTTGGTGAAGATGTACATGGGAATATTCAAATAGGCTTTTATGCAAATAGAAGCCATAGAATTGTGCCAATAGAAACTTGTAAGATACAAAATGAAAAAAATGATCAGGTCATTGAAGCTGTTCGAAATTATATGGTAGACAATGGGGTTAAAGCTTATATTGAAGAAACCCATAAAGGGCTTATTAGACATATTGTAACAAGGTACTCAAAACATAAGAACGTACTCCAAGTTACATTGGTCATAAATGGACGAAATATTCCAAAGCAAGAAGAGCTTATTAAGCGTCTAACAAAGTTAGAATGGATAGAAGGCATATTATTAAATATTAATTGTGAAAAAACTAATGTCATTCTTGGAAAAGAAACAAAGGTGATCTATGGTAAGCGACATATAATCGATACTATTGGTGATGTAATGTATAGAATATCACCAACCTCTTTTTATCAGGTAAACCCAGTTCAAACAGAAAAGCTCTATCAAACAGCACTCAATTATGCACAACTAACGGGTGAGGAAATCGTTTGGGATGCATATTGTGGAATTGGAACCATTGCGCTATATTTAGCAAACAAGGCTAAACACGTTTATGGGGTAGAGATTGTTCCAGAAGCGATAGAGGATGCTCGGTATAATATGGAATTAAATAAAATAGAAAATGCTGAATTTTTTGTTGGAGAAGCAGAAGAAGTAATTGAGAAAAAGTATCAAGAAGGTATTATAGCTGATGTTATTGTTGTTGATCCTCCTAGAAAAGGGTGTGATCAAAAGCTGCTTGATACGATGATTAATATGAAACCTAAAAGAGTAGTCTATGTTTCCTGTGATCCTGCCACGCTAGCTAGAGATGTGAAGGTGCTGGCTGAGGGTGGATATGAGATCGTGGAGGTTCAGCCGGTAGATATGTTTCCACATACGGTGCATGTGGAGACTATTGTGAAGTTAGAAAGACGTTAAAAGCCATCAAAATCAAGGGATTAGGTCACTGAGTGTATAGATGACATTCAGTGGCTTTTGAATTTGGGAACATATCATACAATAAAGGTAGACATATTCCCATTAGCCATGTGGATACATTAATTCTGATTGCGAAGTGTGGTTCAGAGGATAAAAAGGATGAATATGGAGAAAATAAATTAAAAAGGTCGTGAGTTGAAATATGCTCACGACCTTTCTTTATACCATAAACTTGGAAAGAACAAACAAAAAATAAAATATATTTGTCCCAAATCAGTATACATTTGTCCCGATTTGACGTATAATAAATGAAAGAAACGGAGGTAACTCAATATGAAAAAGCAAAATGTTTTAAATCTTATAAAATACCATGTTGAAAGAAACGAGAATGCTTTTAGAAATGAAACAATAAGCATAGCAAGATACTTTGATAGTGTTGGCGACTATCAGTTAGCAGAATACATTATGAGTCTGATTGCTGAATCAAATTTATATACCCCACAAGCTAGTGATTTTGAAAGTGAATTTTTGAAGCAACAGGATATAAGGGGTATGGCGCCACTAAATTTACCAATAGATATATCTGATGATATAAAAGGTATTATAAACGCGGTCAACCATAATGTAGGAATCAATAAATTTTTGTTTGAAGGTTTTCCAGGAAGCGGAAAAACTGAGGCAGCTAAACATGTAGCTCGATTACTTGATAGGACACTATATTATGTTGACTTTGATAACTTAATCGATAGTAAATTAGGTCAAACCAATAAAAATATTTCAAGCGTTTTTTCAGAAATAAATATGATTCCACATTCAAATAAAGTTGTTGTTTTATTTGATGAAATAGACGTGATTGCATTGGATCGGGTTAATCGTAATGATGTACGTGAAATGGGGCGAGTTACTTCGGCAATTTTAAGAGAACTCGATAGATTAACTGATTTAAATAAAGAAATAGTAATTATTGCAACAACGAATTTGTATACAAATTTTGATAAAGCACTAACGAGGCGTTTTGATGCGATAATTAATTTTAACCGATATACCAAAGAAGATTTGATTGAAGTCGCTGAGTATTACTTCTCATCTTTTGTTAAAACTTTTAAAGGTATTTCAAAGGATACAAGGCTATTTAAAAAGATATTGAGTATATCAGATAAACTTCCTTATCCTGGAGAATTAAAAAACATCATAAAAACATCTTTGGCATTTAGCGATACCAATATTGAAAATGATTACTTAAGAAGACTTTATAACAATTTAGTTGGTAATCTTGATCAAACTGATTTAGAACAACTTCGCATACAAGGCTTCACAGTGAGAGAAATAGAAAAACTTAAGGATGAATCCAAGAGTACCATATCTAGGAAGTTAAGTAAGGAGGAAAATGCTGATGAATAATGTACTAGAATTGAAAGGTAAGCGTTTTGTTCAAGCTTCAAAAAGTGGTAATGGCGGCGGAGCTGCCATGAATAGTAAAAAAGTAGTAACAAGTGAGCAATTAATAAAGCTGCAATCTAAAATGAGCCAGATTAAAGAATTTTGGAAGCTAGAAAAAAAGCCTTTTGATGGCATCTTAATAAGTGTACACTATAATAAAATAGTTGCAAAAAGCAATCGAATTTCAGGATTATTTGAAGGAAATAATTCTAATTCTGCGATTGTTGGTGCTAAGTTTAATGAAGCAAAGGACAAGCATATTATCACTTATTTTTTAGATATTACAGATTTAGAACAAAGCATTGATTTGCTTTCTATAACAAACTATGTTTTAAATGCTAAATTTCAAGGAAGTATTAATAAGCAAACTTTTGATGATGAGAAAATTTTTGGCAATGAGAAAAAGAAGATTACTGGAACCGTACAGTTTGATAATTTTTCTATAAATAAATCTGCATTTAAGCAAGTAATTGCTGATGTTTCCTATATTGATGATTTTGAGATAGAAATGGGAACACGGCAGATTAAACAAAGTATTGTTACAGTATATGATACTCGTACAGATACAAAAATGTTATTTAAAAACATTGGTATTGACATTTTATCAAGTAGAATATTAGATAACCAGACCGTATTTTTAGATGAAAATCAATTAGCGCTCCTATTTGAAAAAGCGCCTTACCTTGTTTCGATGTCAACTGTGGATTTAGCAGAACTATCTCCAGATGATTTTATTGAGGAATATCAGCAGGGCATGATGTACATACCATCTCCTACCATTGAACCAACTATTGGCGTTATTGATACCTTATTTGATAAACGTGTTTATTTTAATGAATGGGTAGACTATTATGACTTGGTTGATGAAATTATTCCCAAAAGTGCAAATGACTATCGCCATGGTACTGCCGTGTCATCACTTATTGTAGATGGTGCGAGGCTAAATCCATGGCTTGATGATGGGTGTGGTAGATTTAGAGTACGACATTTTGGTGTTGCAGGTGGCTCGACATTTTCTTCTTTTACAATAACAAAACAAATAAAAAAAATTATTGCTAATAATAAAGATATTAAGGTATGGAATATTTCTCTTGGTAGCAATCAAGAAGTTAATGATAATTTTATTTCTGCAGAGGCCGCAATATTAGATCAGATTCAGTATGAGAATGACGTAATTTTTGTAGTGGCAGGAACTAATAAACCAAATAACAATATTGTAAAAATAGGTTCACCTGCTGATTCAATAAACAGTATGGTGGTTAATGCAGTGACTAAGAATGGTCTGTCAACAAAATATGCTAGAAAAGGGTTGGCATTATCTTTTTTTGCAAAACCGGATGTAAGTTATTATGGTGGAAGTGAGGAACGATATATTAAGGTGTGTGAACCGTTAGGAGCGGCTAATGTTGCAGGAACTTCTTTTGCAGCTCCTTGGATTGCTCGTAAACTATCCTTTTTAATTGATATTTTAGGTTTAAACAGGGAGATCGCAAAGTCAATGATTATTGATGCAGCAAGGGACTGGAATGAAAATCCAACGCCGGAAGAGGTTGCTCTTTATGGACACGGTGTAGTACCTATTAAGATAGGTGACATAGTTCAATCAAAAGATGATGAAATTAAGTTTTTGGTGTCAGATGTAAGCGAAAAATGGAATACATATAATTATCATTTTCCGATTCCACTTAAAGATGATAAATATCCTTATATAGCAAGAGCAACTATGTGTTATTTTCCTATTTGTGATAGAACACAAGGTGTTGATTACACTAATACTGAACTTAATCTTCACTTTGGTAGAATTAAAGACGATGGAAAAATTAACGAAATTAATAACGATAAGCAGAATCAAGATGACACACTAAGTACTGAAAAAAATTATCTTTTAGAGGGTGAAGCGAGACACAGGTTTAGAAAATGGGATAATGTAAAGTATGTTGTGGAGAAACCAAAGGATAGAATGAGTCCTAAAAAATCATACAACAATAAAAATTGGGGAATGGAAATTAAAACAAACAATAGATTAGATCCTAAAGATGGGATGGGTATCCGTTTTGGTGTTATAGTTACCATAAAGGAAATTAACGGTATAAATAGAATTGATGAATTCATTAAAAATTGTACGCTAAACGGCTGGCTAGTTAATAAACTTGATATTCAAACGAGAATTAGTATTAACGAAAAAGTAAATGAAGAGATTGAATTTGAGTAGTAAAACAGACAATATTAAGAATAAGCTTTATTAGTAGAAAGTGAAGTCATTTAATGAAAGTATGTCACCGCCAAGGAACCAGTGGGCTCTCATGACATCATTTTTGTCTACTCAAGGCACGTGGAGACGGTGGTGTTGCTGCAACGCATGTAGACGCTGGGGTTGAGTAGGAACGCAGTACTTAAATTTTCAGAGTGAGGAAACATAAAAAGAGAATCCATCCTTAGTTAAGAAGATAAGGATATATACCTATTTATTGTATCGTGTATTACATTACTAATTGATTTAATATTCTCTTTAATTAAATAAAACGACATGAAGTTCTCTCTAATCTATGAGCACACTTGATTTTGATACTTCATCGTTCCTTGAATCATAACCATACCACGAGAAGGCAGCTTTTCGCTGGAATTTAAAGGAATCTTTATAACCTTTCGGGACTCAATATTGGAAAGTATCGCTTCGAAAAAAATGCTCATGTATTAAACTCCTTTTCTCTATTATCGGATCATGATGATGTTATAATTTGGTTTCTTAAGGATGAATTATACTATATATAACAATCTACAAGAATTTTGTCAAGCATCAAGAGGGATATCTATGAATTATTTTTGAATATTTACATAGTTCAGTGTTATAACCGTCCACGCGTGCTACAAGTGATTAAATATCTTTTACCAGCACACATTGAGATTGCCAAATGGTGGATTACAACGGGCATGAGATATACGCCAGAGCAGATGGAAGTCTTTTATTGGAATTTGGTTTTGCCCACTGTTGCAGATTCCCAAAGACAAACGAATGGACTCAATTACTTGCCTTAAGGTTTCCGAGTATTGGGTCTATTTAACCTGTTTGTGGTTGATATTGTCACAGCTGTACCGAGATATTGATTAAGTTGGAGTCCGATTAACCATCGGGCTTTATTATTTTCAAGATTTTTTTTATGCTGGTGGATTGAGCGCAAGAGAACATAACTTCATATAATAATAAGGAGAAGATATTTATTTGAAGGAGGTGTTACAATGGATGATTTTCTGTGTGGCTTGACGGGCCGTGTTGTTTTACCAATTGATCCTACCTATCAAGAAGCAAGACAGAGTTATAATAGAGCCATACAACAATATCCTTTGATCTTAGTATACTGTAGGAATAAAAAGGATGTGTCAAATGCTGTCAAATGGTCAAGAAGACATAGTGTACCAATTCGCATACGTAACGGCGGTCATAATTATGAAGGTTATTCAAATGGTGATTGCACTTTAATCATTGACTTAAGTGAAATGACCTGTATGGACTTAAATAAAAGTACAAACCAAATATACCTAGAAGGTGGCGTTACCAACATACAGGTGTATGAATTTATGGCATCAAAAGGTTATCCTTTTCCGGGGGGGACATGCCCTACAGTCGGAGTAGGCGGATATGCACTAGGAGGCGGATGGGGACTTTCCTGCCGTTATTTAGGTTTGGGCTGCGACAGCCTGGAGGAAATTGAATTAGTAAATTATAAAGGTATTATCAAAAAAGCAAACCGAAAATCAAATTCAGATCTTTTTTGGGCTTGCCGTGGAGCGGGTGGCGGAAATTTTGGGGTCATTGTGTCTATGAAATTTAGGCTTCCTCCACGAGTCAGAAAAGTTACTCTGATCGAAATTGATTATCTAAACGTCAGCACTGAGGAACAAGAAGTATTTCTTCAAACATGGCAGGAATGGCTTAAAGATGCTGATAGTAAAATCACGCTAATCTCAAGAATTTATAATTCTCCTGAGGATGGTTTGGCAATGTTAGTGAGAGGTATTTTTTATGGAGATCCTTGTGAGGCAAAACAAAGTGTTAGAGATTTCCTCATTCTTGATAAAGCTGTATATAATATTGAATATCTGACGTTCCTTGAAGCCGTAACAATTATTGGGAGTACATACCCTACAGAAGAGAAGTTCCAGTCAGTTAGCCGTTTTGTATTAAGGAGTTTCGATAGTAATGAAATATCCGAGGTTGTAAATTTAATCAAGAAACGATCAAAAGGATCGGTATTTTGTGGCTTATCGATGTACGCTTTAGGCGGTAAGGTTTCTGAGGTTGATATTGACAATACAGCTTTCTTTTATAGGAAGGCCAGATTTATCATATGGCTTGAAACCATATGGGAGGACAATGATTTCGCTGAAGTAAACATTGAATGGATAAAGAATCGATTTCCATATCTTGAGTCTGTTACTGAAGGCTCATATGTCAATTTTCCTTATAAATACCTTCCGGATTATTTGGACGAATATTATGGAAATCATGTTGAACTACTTAGAAAAATCAAAAAGGAATATGATCCCTTTAATATTTTTTCATTTCCACAAGGAATTAAAGCGACCGGTGACTGTTACCTGCCCCTCTTACAAAATAAAAGGAAGGATGTTTCAAAAAGCAAAATTAACATTAATCATCGTAGGTTCAGGTATGTTGCAAAGAGGTAGCACAAATTTGCAACGCTTATAGGCACTGGGGTTGAGTAGGTTCGCAGTACTTAAATTTCAAAAGTGTGGAAACATAAATGGAGAATGTATCCTTAGTCAATGAGGCAAGGATAAGTTCTTTTTTTAGAAACTCATCTGTGCCATGACATATTTCGCCCACCCTAATGAAGACACCTTAACCCTGAATTTTGACCACTTAGCCCAAAATCATTTATAAATCATATAATTTATAGTAACATGCATTTATAACAGTACTTTAAAGGAAGGTGGTCAATTATGAAATTTGGGTTTAAAATATTAGTTGGAATCATTATTTTAATATTGGTTGTAATTGGTTTAGTAGTTTATTTAAACAGACCGATATCTAAAGAGAAAGTGAATGCAGAGATTAATAAGCACTTAATAAAAGTAGTGAATAAAAATGAATCTTTAACTAGTGCTTTGCTGACAATTTATTCAAATAAAACAGGTTACTTTGAGCAATTTGCAGTAGGCACAAAAAATCTATCTTCGGATCGACAAGTTGAAAAAGACAGTCAATTCCACGCAGCTAGCGTAGGCAAAACCATATGTGCAACGGTTTTTGGTATGCTAGTAGATGAAGACAAAATCAGCTATGATGATAAAATAAGTACTTTGCTAAATGATGACATTCTTGAAGGATTATTCGTGGTAGAGGGTTCTAATTATAGTGATCAGGTAACCATCAGACACTTACTGAGTCATACATCAGGAGTGGGTGATTATTTTGAAGATCCTGTAATAAGCGGCAAAACGATGATGGAATTGATTATTGATAATCCAGACCATTTGTTTACGCCAGAAGAATTAATTGCATTTACTCGAGATCATCAACAACCCATTGGAAAACCGGGCCAAAAATTTCATTACTCTGATACCGGATATATTCTGCTTGGACTGATTCTAGAAACTATTGAAGAAAAACCTTATGATGCTATTTTAGTCGATAGAATATTTAAGCCTCTTGACATGGAAGACAGTTACTTAATGTTTTATAACGATGAGCCAGCTGATATTCTTGGCATATATATAAATGGTATGGACTATAGTAATAATAACGCTTTATCCATTGACTGGTCTGGTGGCGGCGTTGTTACGACTATGAAGGATTTGTTAGCCTTCATGATGGCATTGGAAAATGGTGAGTTACTTTCTGGTGAAGTTTATAAACAGATGACTGACTTTAATGAAAGCTTTGATAAGGGTATTTATTATGGTATGGGAATGATGTATTTTGATTTTAGTGAGTTGTCATTTATGTTAGGCTCAATGACTGATGTATATGGTGGTATGGGATCTACTGGAGTATACATGTTTTATGACAAAGGAAAGGACACCTATTTCATTGCTAATTATGGTTCCCTTGACTTTACAGAAAAAAGTATAGAAGAATTGATAAAAATAAAAATGATCTATGATAGAATGATTATAGAGTAAATATTGGACAAGCAATTATTAGGAGAGACGATGGTTCAATTATTGTGTTCGAACAAAGTATACGAAAAACTGAAGCAAGAATTATCCAAATACCAAATTGAGATTGTAAAAGACAGTGATTTGGTATTAGTTGAAAGAGGATATGATATACCAAGTGAAAAGCTTGCTCTTGTTTTTGATGCCATTGATTATATGGATGTGATTAAGATTTTGGTATCAGGTATTCGAAAAGACTTATATTTTAAGAAAACTGTTACAGGCTTCAGTGAAAATAAGTTTGCAGTTATTGAACCAAAGGCTATTATATATCTGGAAGCAAGTCCAGATGGTATTATGGCATACACAACAACGCATCACTATAGTATGAAAGAAACGCTACAATATTATGAAGGCATATGGATAGAACAGGGATTTATCCGAGTGAATAAATCTCAAATGATCAATCTTTTGCAGGTAAAAGAAATTATCCCTTGGTTTAACTCAAGATATGTACTTAGAATGAATAACGGTGCTGAACTTGAAGTATCTAAAATGTACTCAAAAAAACTTAGATCTACTTTAAAAATATAGGAGGACGATGATGGAAAAGATTCATTTAAAAAATATAGTCAAATCATTTTTTCTAGGTATTTTTATTGGTATTGTCCTTCTATTTTATGACAATGGCTTTGATACAACGACAGATAAATTCCTATTGCTATTAACAAGCGGCGGTATGGGTTTCATTATTGGCTTCATCACAGAAGGGGTAACCTCAATACTCCCGATTAGCATAGCAAAGCCTCGAAATTATTTTTTTATAAACAATTTAATAGCTTTGGTTGTCACTTCAGTAATTATGTTGGTTTCAATTATGTTGACAAACAATAAAATGGAGAGTTATAGAGATATTATGCCAGTAATTGGGATAGTCCTTGGTATTGTTTTCCTGGCAAATGGTATTGACTATATGATGTATTATCGAGCCCAAAACAAGTTGAAGATATTTAAGGAATTGTTTAAAGATAAATGAAGGATTTAAGTATAGTTATGACGAACGTCACTAATCATATTAACTGTTAATATGTATAATGCATATATGACAAGGAGGATGATTATGATGACAAATTCGAATAATCAACAATATAGTAAGAAAAAAATATTCTTTTTATGGGCATGGGTAGCTTTTCCTATGCTACTTTTGAAGTTTATGATATCACCATTTCTCAATAGTGTGTTGGATATGCATCCGGGTATCATATAGTTATCTATTCGTTTTTTTGTAGGTGATATATTAGGAAAACAATATCTTATAGATAATTGACATAATGAAATAGTTGAAGTATAATTGATAATGAATATCAATTAATAAAAATTATTTGCTATAAATAAAACTAAAATCACAGAGGAAGGTGAGAAAAGCATGCGGAGACTCATCATAAAAACTAGTTCATTTAAATAAAGAGATGTAGTTTAAGTAGGAGTGTACCTTAAGGAAGAAAATGTGAAAGAAATTCGATATACAATCGAAATAAAAGTATATAAAGGAGTGAACATCTTATGAAGATTGAAATATATTCCGATTTTGTATGCCCTTTCTGCTATATGGGAGTAAAGCGGCTAGAGGCTGCTTTAGCACAATTTGAACATAATGATGAAGTGGAGATTACTTATAAGAGCTTTCAGCTGGATACCAATGCGAAACGACATCCGGATAAAGACATCCACCAGTTGATAGCAGAAAAATATAATATGAGTTACGAGGAATCCAAGGCTAACAACGAAAATATAGTCAAAGCTGCTGCGGAGGTTGGCCTTAGTTACAGATTTGACATCTTGAAACCGAACAACACGGCTATGGCCCACCAAATTGCTCAATATGCTAAGAGCGTTGGCAAGGAAGGGGAATTGGTACATCGATTCTACAAAGGTTACTTTGAAGAGGGCGCTGATATTGGTGACAAAGAAACATTGTTGTCTCTTGCACAGGAAGTAGGTCTTGATCGAAATGAAGCTGAAATCATGTTGAATGAGAAGACATTTGTATCTGCGACTCTGAAAGATCAGGCTGATGCTGAGGCTATTTGGATTGATTTTGTCCCCTATTTTATCGCAGATGGCAAACATAGCATATCTGGTGCCCAAAGTATAGAGAGCATGCTGAGATTTTTGAATGAAGCCTATCAAAGCTAAGGTTGCTGAAATTAGGCCTGATTCCAGCTCTAGGCGGTATCTATTTTGTTTGCTCAAGCTACATGGAGAAGGAGGTGCTGTTGGAGGGAGTGACTCGGTTAATCGAAGGGTTTCAAGGCATAAAAAGGATAGGTGTGAGTGTATTTACTGCTTCTTGGTAGTTAAGAGAAACGGTAAATACACTTATTTTTTGCCCGAGGGGATAAACCTTTGTGAAAATATTGCTGAAGGCGGTATGCATTTAAATGGTGCATTTCAGATGTGCAGAAAACTAACAGGTCTTATGCTTCCGAGGTCTATTGCGATGATTGATTCTTGAACTTTTGATTCCTGTGGTCAGATGAATACAGTACACTATCAGAATTATATATTGCATTAGATAGTCGTGTCTTATATAATTGAGTCACAATCACTATATGAAGCAATATATGACTTCGTATGAAGCTATATGCTTTTCGTATATAAATCAATTATCTATAGTTCTAAATGTATGCTAATTAATATTCACAAGTTCTCTCAAAGTGGAGGAGTAGCAATTTTACAACTATAAGATCACAAAGGAGTATCAATTATGGAAAAACCACATGACAAATCAAAATCACCAATCGAAGTAGAACTTAAAGCGGGTCAAACATATTACTGGTGCGCGTGCGGAAAAACAGCCACCGAACCCTTCTGTGATGGCTCTCATGAGTGCACAGATTTTGCGCCTTTAGCTTTTACTGCTGAAAAAACGAAACAATTGAAGTATGCAATACATTTAACATTTGTACTTGCAAAAAAACAAAAACACCACCGTACTGCGATAAAACACATAAAAAATTCTAGTTTAAATATGTGATTACTAAAAGCCTATTATAAAACTAGAATAAACCGAGAATGAATCCTTAGTCAGTTAGGCAAGGATTCGTTCTTTTAAAAAAACGAATTCACTAGTTTCTAGCATTAAAAAAGGGGCTTTAACTTTTTATATTATTATTGGTGTGATATAATTTTATTTAAAGAAAAACGTTGGTTTAGAGGTAGTCATGAAAGTGGGAAGTTGATGAGGACTTTTTGAACGATGAGAAGATTTATTTAAATATTAAACAAGCTGTTGAATCTGCCCAACACAAAGTATATGTTACTGTTAATTTTGTTATGATAGATATGATAAAAAATGGTGAGATGGATATGATAGGTTTTAAGGATGAAAGTCATGCCTATGGTGCAATATTGAAGAAAAGAGGGTGAGTAAGATATGACAGATAAAACACTTAAGCGATACATTATTATTATTGCCGTGATTGTTGTGCTAACAGCTGCAGGTAATATGATCTATGCATCATACCAGGTCATTCCTGAACTGCTGTTTACAGAGATTAATGATGAGTTTGTTTTCAATGAGGTTTTTGATGAAAAGTTAACCATCTCCTATATCACTAATAACAGAGATACAAGGCGGCTTGAATCAATTAGTTTTGATGGATTAGAAACATCACAGTTAATAAGGCAAACCGGTTATTTCGGAGGTTTCTTTTATACGAGCGATACAAATGATAATCCTTACAACGACATTATAGGTAGATACTATACGTTGAAAAGTGGATATATTGATTTACACTTAACAGAAACTGATATTGACCTCCTGGAGGAAAATGGCAGCCTGACTTTTGGAACAGGTACCGCAATGATGAGTGATGGCACAGCCATGCCAGTTTCATTTGGTCGTATTACCATTCATACCATAGAACACTGGGATGAATACAGGTTAAGAGAAGGTGGTGGTGGGAGCAACGACCATTTCACTGTTGATTTCAAGACAGAGAAACCAATCCATATCACATCACTGGATCTGTCAACCTTTGAACCCCATAAGGATGCTATAGATATGAAACTTACTGTCGATTATGATAAGGTTTATACATATGATGAGTTGATTATTCGAACAGAACCCATATTAGTTAGCAGAAATTTTCAAATGGCGTATACCGCCGTGGAGCCTGACATTTCAAGTCAGTGGCGCTTCAATATGATTTCTATGGATATGACTTATGAAAAAGACGATGAATCGTATAATTCTTGGATTTACTATCCTTTTTATGGCACAGGGATGGATGAGCCCACAGTTGAAGAGTATGTAGAATTTTGGAGGGCTCAAAATGAATAATAGCTATAAACATCTTTTCAGTGGCTTTCTACTGGTTATGCTAGATATAAATATTGGCAGTTTTGACATATTGCCGGATGTGATTGGGTACATATTGGTTTTTTTAGGACTTGGAGAGCTTCATTCTAATACAGGGATTGAGTCTTTTAGAGTCGCCAGAATATTATCAATCGTGTCGGCTATAGGTGCTGTTTTTGAAATCTTTACAGGAACCTTCGGATTGATTCATATGAGTGCTTTTATAAGTTATACAGTGACTGTTTTTGGTGGACTGAGCGAGCTGTTACTGGTGGTTTGTATCTATCATGGTATGACAACGCATATGACTATGCTGGAAGAAATCTCATTATCCAATCAGTTCGGTAATGAAAATAAAAGATATGCGGTGATACAGGGCTTGTCTTTGATCGTAATGAGTTTTTCACTGAATATGCCTAAAGATGGTGGTGCCTATTTGATTGCGCTGTTAGTAGTAAGCATTATTATGCATATAAGATTGCTTATCAATCTTAATGTTGCAAAGAAATTATTTGATACAGAAGCATCAGAACTATAAGTAGGTACGGAATAGCGTTTGTAATGATTGCTTGGAAGAATATGCCTCAGAAGCATATGATGAGTATTTAGAAGGGTATGTTGAAAGAGCAACTGTCTGTGGAGTTTTGATAACGGGATTTATTTTTAATGTTATATCAGGAATCTTGTTGTATAATAATTTTAATAACAGGTTTTCAACAGTAAAAGATCCTTTTCAAAAGCAACAGGAACTGCAATTAGAAGAATATCAGAAACAGATGGAGCAGGATAATGGAAGCCGAAGTCAGCAGGAATCGTAATATGATTTCTATGGACATGAAGGAATTAATGGTCAGGAATCATATAACATACATATCAGGGACTATG
The DNA here is from genome assembly GCA_002841375.1 of Firmicutes bacterium HGW-Firmicutes-7. Taxonomy (GTDB): domain Bacteria; phylum Bacillota; class Clostridia; order Lachnospirales; family Vallitaleaceae; genus HGW-1. The sequence continues at coordinate 15,370 of PGZO01000040.1, forward strand.
TAGGCTGAAGACTCGAAATATACGATAATCTTAATCTGACAACCACAGACAAGGTAATGGAGGGTGTAATTAGTATTATTGCAGGTCTTTTTGTCTTTGTACTCTGGGTATTATGCATATTTTTATCTCATAGAAAATCTACACATATAGGTGCTAACGTAACGTTCTGGGTAATTGTAACTATGATCTTTAATCTGTGGGGCATTATTGCATTGTATCTATACTCAATAGTTAAAGGAACATGTAAGGCATGTGGTCATATAAAGAAAAAGGATGCGAAATAATGTCAAAACCGTGGAAATCCTTTTTGCAAAATTTGTAGTACCTGTAACACAACGGTTAATACTGGTTCAAAATCCTGTAGTAATGTGGAAATTCTATGATGGACGAAAAAGAAGAAAGTTAAAAGAGTGTGTGTCACAGAGAAGAAACATTGACGATTTTCTCAGTAACACCTATTACGAGGAGGAGGACGATGAATAAGGAAAAGCAGACGGTGAAACGCAGAATTTTTATTTCTAATACCAGAATGGTACTTGTAACTTTAAGTCTATTTCTTTTCGTTAATATGTTTGTAGTAAATTTATATGAGATCACATATAAAAACAGCATGAATGATTCGTCTGAGTTAGCAGATAATACCGAACAAATAAGAAATATCCTGACAGATTGGAATCCATCCCCAAAAGAAGAGGCGATAAACAATCTTGCAACAAAACTGAATAGGTATGGATTTTCTATTTACGTTGAAATAGATAGTGAAGTGATTTACTCAAATGCTGATTTTCCTGTGAGTGAGCTTATAAATGAAATTGGAGATAATTTGGAAACAGATGGAAAGGTGCATATTTATGTACAAGACTATATGACTGTGCTAACACAATATGATATGAATGAGAAAATGAAAGTGTTTGTAATTGCAGGAGAATATCATGAATTCTGGTCTCAAAAAAATAGGTTGACTACTATGCTTATACTATTGCTAATTGATGGTATATTTTGCATAGGTGCCTTACTCATAATTAGTCAGATTTTTACTAAGAGACTTATAGAACATATCACAAATCCTTTAGATGCATTGTCGGAAGGAGCAAAAAGAATGAAAGAAGGAAATTTTTCTGAACCTGTTAAATACAAGGGAGATATTGAATTTGAATATGTCTGTGACGCATTTAATGAAATGCAGGAACATATAACGGAAGCTAATGCGGAAAAGGAGTCTTATGAAAAGGTGAGAATTGAAATGGTGGCAGGAATTTCTCATGATTTAAGGACTCCATTAACGGCAATTAGAGGAACAATAAAAGGTCTCAAGGATGGGGTTGCTACAACACCTGAATCAAGAGAAAAATTTCTTGATACAGCTTATAGACGAACGATAGAAATGGATCGACTTTTGGAAAGGTTATTTTATTTCTCAAAACTTGAAACAGGTAATATGCCACTGTTTTTTGAAAAGACAGAGTGGAGTGAGTATCTGGAAGCCTATGTGAAAAGATATGAATTATTGATAGAGAATGAATTTATAAAAATTAAAATAAAGGATGTAAAAAAAGGTTTGTTTTCAAATGTTGACCGAGAACAAATGAAACGAATACTTGATAATATACTGGAAAACAGTAAAAAATATGCAGAAACAGATAAGCTTGAAATTATCATTAATATTTTTGAAGAACATGCATATGTAGTACTTGAGATCTCTGATAATGGCTGTGGAGTTTCAGAAGATAAGATTCCCCATATTTTTGAACAGTTTTTTCGAGGTGATGAGTCAAGGAATATAAAAGAAGGGAATGGTCTAGGTCTTTATATTGTAAAATATCTAGTGGATGCTATGGGAGGCTCAGTAGATGCAGAAAACAGCAACGGTCTTACTATTCGAATAAGACTACCAATTTTGGATGAATGAGGTGATTTAGATGAATGCAAAATATAGAATTCTAATTGTCGAAGACGATGATGATATCAGTATGATAGAACAGGCTTATCTGGAAGCTAGTGGGTTTGAAACATTCATTGTAAGTGATGGAGATAAAGTACTTCCACTTCTGCAGGTGGAAAATTTTGACTTAATACTACTGGATCTTATGCTTCCTGGGAAGAATGGTTATGAGATATGCAAAGAGATAAGAGGTGAACTTAATATTCCGATTCTCATGGTAACGGCAAGGACGGAATCTATTGATAAAATTCGAGGTCTGGGACTTGGTGCAGATGATTATATTGCTAAACCTTTTGATCCCGCTGAGCTTGTAGCAAGAGTAAATGCAAATATAAGACAGTATAGTCGATTAACAGAAGCCAATCAGATAGAGTTGAATGAGAAGGGCGATGAGATACGAATAGGTAATATTCGAGTTCTTCTGCATGGATGGAAGGTCTATAAGGGTGAGCAAGAAATTCGTTTTCCTAACCGAGAATTTGAATTATTAAAATTTATGGCTGAAAATCCTAATATTGTTTTCTCGAAGGAACAATTGTTTGAAAAAATATGGGGATATGATTATGTTGGGGATAGCGCGACGGTTATGGTGCATATTAATCGTATTCGTGAAAAAATTGAGGATGACAGTAAAGCCCCCAAAATATTAGAGACAGTATGGGGTGCGGGATACCGGTTGAATAGATAAGATAAAATTATATGGTTATCAGGTTATTCAATAGAAGATAGAGGCTTCAATAAGTATCCTCTTGGAAAAAAACAAGGAAGATAGCAGTAAAAGCTCGAAATGCTTATTAGAGTAGCATTAATTAAAATGAAAAAGAAAGAGTTTAGGATTTGTTTAATTTTATACCTCCTGTTTGTTTAATGTGATTTGATATTATTATCACATAGATAAACAGGAGGTATTTTTGTGAAGATTTTATTAAAACAGATTGGTATTATCCTGCAATAAATGGGGTGGTGACATCTGTACTAAATCTACCACTATTTTGAGATTCTAATCATTTTATTATGTAATATTATTTGCAACAACTATATTGAAATCGGTAGATGTAAACCAAACCCAATATACGGAGGTCATGTAATGAATATTAATACTAAGAAATTAGCAAAAACGACCATACCTTTTTTTCTAATAATATTCCCGTTTGTTTTTAGTTCCCTTATTGAGGCGACTTTCGAAAAGGCAGGTCAACTCAGCATTATGGCAGTTCCAATAATATTTATTTTGTTTGCCATTATCTTCAAAAGAAGCTTTTGTGGTTTTTTGTGCTTGGTGGGGGCGCTGCAAAGGGTTGTTGGATATATAGGATTCAAGCTTTTAAAAAAAAGGGTCACAGTTCCTGCAACACTCGATAAATATCTTAGAGCAGCGAAATACATCATACTTACAGGTTTTGTAGCATTATTCATTGCAAGCGGCAAGTTTCTGCTACAAGTCAGTGTTGACGATGTGTTTGAGCAATTTAGCATAATATTGCCTGGATTAGCCTGGATAAGTATTATATTGATGTTTGTAACAATTATTGGCTCATTCTTTATTGATAATTTCTTCTGCAAATATATCTGCATACAGGGTGCTGTCGCCGGAGTTGCAGGTCGGTTTAGCCCCAGTGGTATCGTCCGATGCGAAGATAAGTGCATCAATTGCAAGTTATGTACAAAGAAATGTCCCTCAAATCTAGAGGTGCATAAAATGAAGAAGGTAACATCGCCTGAATGTTTTAACTGCCAAAAATGCATTGTTGTATGTCCAAAGAAAGGGGCATTAACTAATCGTTTTGCAGGCATAAAAATCCCGTTAGTTTTGTTTGTAGCAATGGCAGGAATGCTTTACATATTGTTAACCTTTTTAATAACGCTATTTTTATAGATGGTGCTATGAGCAGGTGTCGATCCATTTCTTTAACAATTAGAATGATAGAAGCAAAAGGACTAAAACCACGAGGGTTCGAGTCCCTTGCTTCATTTTTGAATATAAGTATTTGATGCATAGTTCCCTTTGGATTGCCGTGTTTATTATTGCAATTTTTACGAATGCGCTTTGTTACATGTTTACTAATAAACTATATAAATGCAAGATTCTTCAAGTTCGCCCAGCATGGATGAATGTCCGCCAAGGCCCTACCAGTTCAAGGCGGCATATTTTTTATCTCCTCAAGGCACGTGGAGACTGTCGTGTTGCTGTCAAGTAAGAGTGACTGTAATGCTTGATTTACTGTGGTTTTTATTATATAGCAAATTAGCAAGGTCGTTTAAAAATTGGCTTTACTACTTTTTTGTGCTACTGAAACATATCTACGGGTAAAAAAACTTGATTTTATAGGAAGGATGAGTTGACAAAATAAAGGTGTCTTGTTTGTGCTTATGAAACCCTATTTCTACTTTGTAATTAGGCTTTCTACATCGTAAATCCGTGGTGCATTTATGCCATGCTTTCTGGCGTCTGATATAACTTCCTGTACGGCATAACCAACTTTAAAGTGGTTATGCGCCACAAGTGCATAGGTCATGCTTTTAGGTGAAAAAACAACGTTACTCATGAGAAATCCAAAAACTCTCGGTGATAGGTAGCTCAACACGTTTGTCATAGCATCAAGTTTTGAGCCTTTTGCTTTCAAAAGAGGGATGATTTCTCTCATATTACGACTTATTCCAACAAGCGCTTCGGGTGAAGAAATTACTTTTTCAAAACTGCCACTTTTTAATACTTCGACTTCCATTGCAACGTTAAAAGCGAAGTGTATAAATGTCAAGTTAATAATGCAAACTTTTGATCATATAAGAATGTAGTTTTTTACTCAGATTCTTGTTTAATATGATCTTTTAATCTATATGATTTT
>PGZO01000009.1 GCA_002841375.1 Firmicutes bacterium HGW-Firmicutes-7
GTAGGAAACCTTTCATGAAATATATTCACCAACTAGAATGAAAATGAAACATGAAAGTTTCGACGTCACATATCAAGTTTATTTTCGTAGGAAAGTTCTGCATAAGTAATTGGAAAAGCGGCAGATGAATGTATAAAGTTAAAGTTGGTGTAGAAAGAGAACAATGGCAGTAATATTTTATTATAGAAGGACCGTTTCATGCGCAATGATTAGATAAAAACTGCTTCAGAAAAATAATTTGAGTGAAAACCATGAATATATATTCACTAATATGAATAATGGCATATAGTAGAATATGCGCTATAAGCAAGGAATACAGCCAAATTATAGGGTGTATAAGCGGGTTAACCTATTATACAAATCGTTATTAAATTAACAAAAACTTGATTTAATATATCAGCAATATTGACAGCAAAGTGATTGAACTTGACAATAAATTATGTATATAGTACAATAATTGTAAATATTTTTATGAATAATTTAACCGCATGCATTCCTTAAGGATATTGGTGCGGTTTTTTGTAGGAGGAGAAATTAGGGCTCTTTCTGCAGCGTAAATTCGAATTGATCCCTATACTGAATTAGTGAATTGACAGGGAATTTGGAGGCCAAAATGAGAAAAAAAGATGTATATGAAATACTAGTTAACAACCCAATTATTGCTGCCGTAAGTGACAGAGAAAAGCTTGACAAAGCACTAAAGTCTCCTTGTGAGGTGATTTTTATGCTTTATGGAGATATTTTTACACTTAAGGAGGATGTACAGGCAGTACTAGACCATGAGAAATATGTGTTTGTACATCTTGATTTAATCAAAGGATTTTCTAATGATGCATATTCTCTTAAATATATTCAAGAAGAAATCAAACCAAGTGGTGTTGTTACGACGAAAACTAGTCTAGTAAAGAAAGCAAAGGAACTTAACTGTTTCGTGGTTCAAAGGCTATTTATATTAGATTCAAAGTCTATTTTGGCTGGCATTCAAACGATCCATCAAGTAACGCCTGATGCAGTAGAAATTATGCCAGGCGTTGTTCCTAAAATAACAAGAGAGATAAATAAAGCTGTAAGAGTACCAATTATTACAGGGGGATTAATAGAATCAAAGCATGAAATTATTGAAAGTCTTGATGCAGGAGCAACCTGCATTTCAACAAGCTGTGAAAAGATCTGGTATAGTTAAAACCTACAAAAAAATTGCTTGATAATCATTAAAATTCAAAAAAGTAAGTTAAAATCTTAACAATAATCCAACATTTGGTTATGGAATATACAATGTGAATTAAAAAAAATAAATATTGACAAAATAGTTGTTTGTTTTGTATAATGAATCTATAATTTAATAACGTTTAGGCTGAGACGATGAGAGCCGTATTTATAATATATCTATATTATATATCTTTGATATAATCTTTGATATTCAAAAGTTTATCAGAGGAATTAATATTAATAATATTTATTAGATACAGCTTATTTTTTTTGGGCTTATGCCAAAATGAATATCGTCTAAACTCTAGGGGTTACAACAATTAATTAAATTTAAGGGAGGCAAAAACATGAAACATGTAGGTTCTATTTTAGGAGCGGCATTAGCTGGGCTTTTCGTATTCGGCGTTTGGGGAAGATTTGCTGAAGCGTATGGAATTGGTGGAGGTTGGTTTGCTGGTTTAGCGATTATCAGCATCATGTGGTTTTTAAATCACTTTGTTGGTCTTATTAACAATGATGGTGCTTGGGTTGATCTAGGTCTTGGCGTAGGTGTTGCTGGTACAACTAGTGGTGCATTTGCTAATGGTTGGGACACAGTATCTGCATCATTCCCTACATTAGGGTTAGTATTACTTGGCGCTTGCTGTGGTGGTATTACTGCAGGCTTATTCCAAAAATATCAAGCTAGTAAAGCAAACTAATTAAAAGGAGGAGAACTTAAATGACAGCTCAATTAGCATTTGGAACATTTTTCGGAGGATTTTTATTTCCATTCATCATTCGTTTATGTTGGGGTAAATTAGTTGAAACTTTCGGACCAATCGGTGGTTGGTTAGCAGCAGGATTTATCGTTGGTACTTCATGGACATTGAATCATGGCGCAGGCTTAATCTATCAAAGTGGTTCAGCTTGGATCGATATGGGGTGGGCAGCTGGGATTGGTTTATTTGTTGCAAACATCGTAGTAGATAAAGCAGACGCAGCAAAAGGTTTTGTTAACTTAATAATGGTAGTACTTGGTGGGACTTTAGGTGGATTCCTTGTATCTTGTATTGGATAAGAATTAATTTTATCAAGTTAAAGATATGAATTATCGAGAATACAATTTTTATATTTAAATTAATGAACTAGTAATTTTAATTAATAAAAAACTATATGGGGGTAATAAAATGAAAAAATACGTTATGTCTTTAGATCAAGGAACTACTAGCTGTAGAGCGATCTTATTTGATCATTCTGGAAAAATCGCTGGTGTAGCTCAAAAAGAGTTTACTCAATTTTATCCTAATCCAGGTTGGGTTGAGCATGATGCTAATGAAATTTGGAATAGTCAAAAAGGCGTTATGTTAGAAGTTGTTAAGAAAACTGGAATAGATCCAGAAGAAATCGCTGCGATTGGTATTACTAATCAAAGAGAAACTACAGTAGTATGGGACAAAAACACTGGCGTACCTGTTTACAATGCAATCGTTTGGCAATCACGTCAAACAGCTGGCATCTGTGATGAATTGAAAAAAGCTGGATACGAAGATTATGTAAGACAAAATACAGGTCTTGTAATTGATGCTTATTTCTCAGGAACAAAAGTTAAATGGATCTTAGACGAAACTGGAACAAAAGCAAAAGCACAAGCAGGGGATTTATTATTTGGAACTATGGATACATGGTTAATCTGGAACTTAACTAATGGTAAAACTCATGTTACAGATTATTCAAATGCTTCAAGAACTTTAATGTACAATATTAAAGATCTTAAATGGGATGCAAAAATGTTAGATGCTCTTGGTGTTCCTACTTCTATGTTGCCTGAAGTAAAACCTTCAAGTGCAGTATATGGAACTACTAACCTTTTAGGCCCAGATATTCCAATTTCTGGTGCTGCTGGAGATCAACAAGCTGCTTTATTCGGTCAAGCTTGCTTCGAAAAAGGTATGGCAAAAAATACATATGGAACAGGTTGTTTCATGTTAATGAACACTGGTACTGAATTAGTTCCTTCAAAAAGCGGTCTTGTAACTACTATCGCTTGGGGTGTTGACGGAGTTGTTGAATATGCTCTTGAAGGAAGTATCTTTATCGCTGGTGCAGCTATCCAATGGTTGAGAGATGAAGTTCATCTATTAAACAGTGCAAAAGATAGCGAATATTTTGCAACACAAGTTGAAAGTAGTGATGGAGTTTATGTAGTACCTGCATTTGCTGGATTAGGCGCACCTTATTGGGATATGTACGCTCGTGGAGCAATCCTTGGCTTAACTCGTGGAACAGGACAAAACCACATTATCAGAGCTACGCTTGAATCTTTAGCATATCAAACAAGAGACGTACTTGACGCTATGCAAAAAGACTCAGGAATCACTTTAGCAGCTCTTAAAGTTGACGGTGGTGCTTGTGCAAACAATTTCTTAATGCAATTCCAAGCAGATATTCTTAAAGCTCCTGTTGAAAGACCAGAAATTATTGAAACTACAGCTCTTGGCGCAGCTTACTTAGCTGGTTTAGCAGTTGGTTTCTGGCAAAGTAAGCAAGACGTAGTTGATAGCTGGAACTTAGAAAGAAAGTTCGTTCCTGCAATTGGCAACGCTGATGAGTTATATGCTGGATGGCAAAAAGCTGTTGGTAGAGTAAAAAACTGGATAGAGTAATTTTCACTTGAAATTTGCTTAGAAATCTAGTAAAATATGAAATAGTGGCATGATGATGAGAAGCCGTATGAATAGAGTTAAGAATAGCTTTATCTTATACGGCTTCTTTTTTATCCAGTAGGAAAGTTCTACTTTCCACGAAGCATAGAAGAAAGCGTTAGATAGCATAAATTATTATGTAACGCGCTGGTAAGCGCTTTGTTCTAGACATGGAAAGCCTCTAAACTTGATTTTTTAACTTTCCTGTCTACTTTAAGTGGGAAAACCACTTTCTTGTCTATATACTTTAGGAAATAAATAAGGAGGCAACACAATGTATGATGTAGTAGTTATTGGTGCTGGTATTGCGGGCACATTCATTGCAAGGGAATTGTCACGTTATGATTTAAAAATAGCAATTGTTGAAAAAACAAATGATGTAGCGAATTCTACAACTATGGCGAATAGTGCGATAATTCACGCAGGTTATGATGCTCCAGCAAACAAAAAGAAAGGTTATTTTAATGCGAAGGGGAATGCATTATATGATCAAGTTTGTGAAGAATTAGATGTGCCGTTTAAAAGAATCGGTTCATTAGTAGTAGCTTTTTCTGAAGAGGATAAAATTACATTACAAAAGCTATATGACAATGGAGTAGAAGTTGGAGTTCCTGATATGGAAATCCTAAATCAAGAACAGGTACTTGCAATGGAGCCAAACTTAAACCAAGAAATTCTTGGTGCATTACATGCTCCATCAGGTGGTGTTATATCCCCTTGGGAAATGGCTATTGCCTTAGCTGAAAATGCTATGGAAAATGGTGCAGAATTATTTTTAAACAAAGAAGTAAAAGATATGAAAAAAGATGATGACAAATTTACACTTTACTTTGAAGATGGTACGATGGAAGCTAAATATGTTATTAACTGTGCAGGTCTTTACTCAGACAAAATTAATAATATGGTTGCAGCTCCACTATTTGAAATTAAACCTCGTAGAGGACAATATTACATTTTAGATAAAAGTGAAGGTAATCTAGTTAGTAAAGTTATTTTCCAATGTCCAAGTGAAAAAGGAAAAGGTATTTTAGTATCTCCAACGGTACATGGCAATCTACTAGTAGGTCCTGACTCAGAACCAATAAATAATAGAGATGATATTAGTACATCAAGAGATGCACTTGATATGATAAGAGAGACTGCTTTGCTAACATGTAAAAATATTCCTTATGGTAAAGTTATTCGTTCCTTCTCAGGGGTAAGATCTACAGCTGATTATGGCGACTTTATTATTGGTGAATCCCCAGAAGTTAAAGGATTAATTAACATTGGAGGATTTGAATCACCTGGTTTATCTTCTGCACCTGCAGTTGCTAATTATGTAGTTGATCTTATGAAGCAAATAACAGGAGGATTAACTGAAAAGGCTGATTTTAATCCAAGAAGAAGACCTTTTATACGTTTTGAAGAGTTACCTGAAGACGAAAAAGCTGAATTAGTAAGAAAAGATCCTAAATATGGCCGTGTTATTTGTCGTTGTGAAGTAATTACTGAAGGCGAAATCGTTGATGCTATTCATAGAAAAGCCGGTGCAACAACTGTTAAAGGTGTTAAGAAAAGAACTAGAGCTGGTATGGGACGTTGCCAAGGTGGATTCTGCTCACCAAGAGTAGTTGAAATTTTAGCAAGAGAACTTAAGTGTGATGTTAAAGATATTAAGTTAGATGGTCCAAGCAGCTATATCTTATCTGATAGAACTAAAAATGTAGAAGAATAAGAAGAGAGGTGATAAAGATGCGTGATTATGAAATAGTTGTAGTTGGTGGAGGCCCAGCAGGTCTTGCAGCAGCCATCGAAGCGAAAAAAAATGGAGCAAGTAGTATCCTTATACTAGAACGTGATAGAGAGTTAGGCGGTATTTTACAACAGTGTATTCATAATGGTTTTGGTTTGCATATTTTCAAAGAACAACTAACAGGACCAGAATATGCAGAACGCTTTATCGTTGAAATGCAAGAAATGGGTATTGATTATATGGTTGATACTATGGTTCTTGAAGTAGGTGACGATAAAAGAATTCATGCAATGAATCCAAAAGAAGGCTACTTTATCGTTCAAGCGAAAGCTGTTATTTTATCAATGGGCTGTAGAGAAAGAACTAGAGGCGCAATTTCTATTCCTGGTTATAGACCAGCGGGTGTTTTTACTGCTGGAACAGCACAAAGATATACAAATATGGAAGGTTATATGCCAGGTAAGAAGGTGTTTATCCTTGGTTCAGGTGATATAGGTTTAATTATGGCTCGCCGTATGGTATTAGAAGGTGCTGAGGTAATTGGTGTTGCTGAGGTGTTGCCTTTCTCAGGTGGGTTGAAGCGTAATATTGTTCAATGTTTAGATGATTATAATATCCCACTTTACTTAAGTCATACGATTACTGAAATCAGAGGTAGAGAGAGACTTGAAGGTATTACAGTTGCTAAAGTTGATGAAAACAGAAGACCTATCATTGGTACTGAAAAATATTATGAGTGTGATACTTTATTGCTTTCAGTTGGTTTGATTCCTGAAAATGAATTATCAAGACAAGCTGGAATTAAAATTAATCCTACAACGTCTGGACCACTTGTTAATGAGTCTATGGAAACAAGTATTGAAGGTATCTTTGCTTGTGGTAATGTAGTACATGTACATGACCTCGTAGATTTTGTTACAGAAGAAAGTCGTAGAGCAGGGTTAAATGCAGCTAGATATGTAAAAGGTGAACTTAAAGCTGAAGGTCATTCGGTTGATACGCAAGCAGGACCGGGCATAGTGTACATTGTGCCAAGTAAAATTCGTGTAGATAATATTGAAAGCAGTTTAGATTTATTTATGCGTGTTAATAATGTTTACCATAATGCAAAGCTTCAACTTATTTCTGGTGGTCAAGTTTTTAAAGAATATAAGAAAAAGCATTTAGCACCAGGTGAAATGGAAAAAATAAGATTAAGTAAAAAGCAACTTCAAGAATTAGGTAATGATCTACAAATTAAAGTTGTAGTAGAGGAGGTAGTTTAGATGTCAGTAAAAAGTTTAACATGTATTGCATGTCCTGTTGGATGTCAACTTGAAGTAACAATCAATGGCGAAGACATTACTGTTTCTGGAAATGCGTGTAATCGTGGTCCTGAATATGCAGTAAATGAACTAACCAATCCTACTCGTGTGTTGACTACAACAGTTGCTATAAAAGACGGATTTTTAAATCGTTTACCAGTGAATACAAATATGGAAATCCCTAAAGGTCTATTATTTGAAGCAATGGAAATAATTAATAAAACGCTTGTTGTAGCGCCAGTAAAAGTAAGAGATGTAATTATTAAAGATATTCTTGGCACAGGCGCAGATGTTCTTGCATCAAGAAGTATGAGTAAAAAATAGTTAGTTCGATAAAAACCATTAAGAAAGTGGAGCTATTGTAATAGCTCCTTTTTCTTATCCAGTAGGAAAGCTCTACTTTCCTACGAAGCCATAAAAAGAGCGTTGAAAAATTAAAATCTTTCATAACGTGCTGACAAGTGCTCTTTTTATGAGATGAAAATTTATGTGGTGGTTAGTGGAAAAATAAAATGATATTTGCTTAGAAAAAACTAACGGTTAGTTGGAAATAATTTGTATAAAAATAAATAACTAGTATAAAAATAATGTTGACACTAGTATATAGTTGTGCTAACATTATGTAAATTAAATAACGTTCTTCGGGGCAGGGTGTAACTCCCTACCGGCGGTATAGTCCGCGAGCCAATAGGCTGACTTGGTGTAATTCCAAGACCGACAGTATAGTCTGGATGAGAGAAGAATTGTAATCTGTATTTTTATGTATGGATGAGTAGACCCTGAAGAATTTTTTCTTAGGGTCTTTTTATTTTATTTTAAATAAGGAAGGAACCGATGCTTAATGAAATATGAATATATGAAAAGAGCAATAGGGTTATCTAAACTTGGAATAGGTCGTGTTAATCCGAATCCTTTGGTTGGAGCTGTAATTGTAAAAGATGATAAGATCATCGGAGAAGGGTACCATGAATACTTTGGTGGTAATCATGCTGAAATTAATGCTTTTGAGAATGCCGAGACAGATGTGACAGGGGCGGATATTTATGTTACTTTAGAGCCTTGCTCACATCATGGAAAAACGCCTCCCTGTGTTGACAAGATTATTGAGAAGAAGATCTCAAAGGTATTTATAGGAATGAAAGATCCAAACCCATTAGTTATGGGAAGAGGAATTAATAAATTAATGGATCATGGAATTGAAGTAGAAGTTGGTTTATGTGAAGATGAAATACTGAAGTTAAATGAAATTTTCACTAAATACATTACCACGAAGGTACCGTTTTGTATTATGAAAACTGCTATGACTTTAGATGGGAAGATCGCAACTAGAACAGGGGAATCCAAGTGGATTACAAATGAAAAATCAAGGGCTTATGTGCATCAATTAAGAAATAGAGTAGCTGCAATAATGGTTGGAATTGGAACAGTAAATAAAGATAATCCATCATTAACAACGCGTATAGATGGTGCAGGAGGTAGCAATCCAATTAAGGTAATCGTGGATTCCCATTGTAGTATTTCAGCTGATTCCAAGGTTTTTCTTACTGGATCAAAGGCTACAACAATAATTGCGGTAACAGACCAGATAAATAATGAGAACTTTCAACTCATTAAAGAAAAAGCAGAAATCATTACAACACCTAATAAAGATGGTCAAGTTGACTTGGTATATTTGTTCGAAAGATTAGGAGAAAAAGGAATAGATAGCGTTTTGATTGAAGGTGGTGGGAATATTAATTACAGTGCAGTAAGAGCCAATATTGTTGATAAACTTGTAACTTTTATTGCCCCTAAAATATTTGGAGGTAGAGATGCCTTAACTTCTTTTGAAGGAGAAGGTATTGAAAAAACTGAAGATGCCATTCTTCTGAAAAAGACTGCTATTTATCATTTTGACGAAGATATTATGATTGAAAGCTACTTATCTTAAATCATGTATAAAGGAGGTGTTATCGTGTTTACTGGACTTATTGAAGAAATTGGAATTATTAAAATGATTTCAAAAGGCGTTAATTCTGCCCAACTAACAATTAAAGCGGAAGAAGTATTAAAAGAAGCAAAGGTTGGAGATAGTATATGTACAAACGGTGTTTGTTTAACCGTTACCAATCTTGCAAACAATACTTTTTCTGTTGATGTTATGCCTGAAACAATGAGAAAGAGTAACCTGGGGAAGTTATCAAATGGAAGTAAAGTCAATTTAGAGAGGGCACTTAAAGTATCTGATCGAATGGGAGGCCATATTGTTTCAGGTCATATAGATGATACGGGAATAATAACGAATATTACAGAAGAAGAAAATGCTACGTGGATTACAATTAGACCCCCAAAAGAACTCATGAAATATATTATCAACAAAGGTTCTATAGCTATAGATGGAACAAGCTTAACAGTTGCAAATGTTGATGACGAGTTGTTTAAGGTGTCTATTATACCGCTTACAAAAGATAAAACCATATTATTAACAAAAAAGGTAGGGCAAGAAGTAAATGTTGAGTGTGATGTTATTGGAAAATATATCGAAAAATTAATTACGTTGGGGAATAGTTCAAAGGAAAGTAGTATTACAATGGAGTTTCTACAGCAACACGGTTTTTAACCTAACTAAGGAAGTCAGAAAGGTGGTTATTATGATTAAATTTAATACAATTGAAGAAGCAATTGAAGATATAAGACAAGGAAAAATGATAGTGGTTGTAGATGATGAAAACAGAGAAAATGAAGGAGATCTTGTGTTAGCAGCTGAAAAAGTAACACCAGAGGCTGTCAATTTTATGGCTACATTTGGAAGGGGACTTATTTGTACGCCAATGATGGAAAGTAGACTTAAGGAACTAAACATTGGTAAAATGGTTGATAATAACACAGATCCTAAAGAAACAGCTTTTACAGTATCGGTTGACCACATAGATACTACTACGGGTATTTCCTCTTATGAAAGAGCTTTAACGATAGAAAAGTTAATAAGTGCACATAGCAAACCTGAAGAGTTTACTAAGCCAGGACATATATTTCCCTTAATTGCAAAAGAAGGTGGTGTATTAAAAAGAGCAGGACATACAGAAGCCTCTGTAGATTTAGCGAAGCTTGCAGGGTTAACGCCAGCTGGGGTAATTTGTGAAATCATGAATGACGATGGAACTATGGCTAGAGTGCCGGAGTTGTTAGAGTATGTTAAGAAACATAAGCTTAAGTTTATATCTATTGTCGATTTAATTGCATATAGACGTCAAACAGAAAGCTTGATTGAAAAAGTATCTGAAGCTGATATGCCAACAATGTATGGTGATTTCAAAATTATAGGTTATATAAATAAGTTAAATGGAGAGCATCACATTGCTTTAGTAAAAGGTGATATATCTCAAGATGAAAAAATATTAGTTCGGGTGCATTCTGAATGCCTTACTGGGGATGTTTTTGGTTCTGTTCGTTGCGACTGTGGAGAACAATTAGCATATGCTTTGGAGAAGATTGAGGAAGCTGGAAAAGGTATTTTACTTTATATGAGGCAAGAAGGAAGAGGCATTGGACTAATTAATAAAATTAAAGCCTATGCATTGCAAGATGAGGGAATGGATACGGTAGAAGCAAATATTGCATTAGGTTTCCCAGAAGATATGAGAGATTATGGAATCGGGGCACAAATTCTAGCAGATTTAAATGTTAGGAAAATTAGACTTATGACAAATAATCCTCAGAAATTAAGTGGGGTATCCGGCTATGGCTTAGAGATTGTTGAAAGGGTTCCAATTGAGATGGAAACCCATGTTAAAAATGAACACTACTTACACACTAAAAAAGAAAAAATGGGACACATATTAAACTTTTAAAGGAGAATAAAAAATGAAAAAGTATGAAGGAAATTTAATTGCTGAGGATTTGAAAATTACAATTGTTGCTGGAAGGTTTAATGATTTTATTGTTTCAAAATTAGTTGATGGTGCAATTGATGGCTTAAAAAGACATGGCGTTAGTGAAGATTCAATAAACATTGTCTGGGTACCGGGTGCATATGAAATACCGTTAGTAGCCAAGAAGGTGGCAAAAGCTGGGAATAGTGATGCAGTAATTTGTCTTGGTGCAGTCATTAGAGGTGCGACACCACATTTTGATTTTGTAGCAGGTGAGGTATCAAAGGGTGTAGCTAGTGTATCGTTAGAAACAGAGGTGCCAGTAATATTTGGTGTAATTACAACTGAAAATATTGAACAAGCAATTGAGCGAGCAGGAACGAAGGCTGGAAATAAGGGTTTTGAGGCCGCAATGACAGCTATTGAAATGGCAAATCTATTAAAACAACTTTAGGGAAAGGTAAAATATGAAGGAAAACAACACCATAAAAACGATCTTTATGGATTATGATGGTACTATTCACGATAGTATTACAATATACGCGCCCGCTTTTAATATTGCATACAAGTACTTAGTAAATGAAGGTTTAGCTGATGAAAAAGAATGGACCAATAAGGAAGTTTCCTATTGGCTTGGGCTTAGTAGCAAGGAAATGTGGGAACAATTTATGCCACATATTGATGAAGAAATGCGGAAAAAGGCAAGTGAAATTATTGGACAAGAGCTTATTAAACAAATAAAGCTAGGAAAAGCAAAGCTTTTTGATGGTGCAATAGAAACTTTACAATATTTGAAAGCGAAAGGGTATAAGTTGATTTTTCTTAGTAATTGTAATAGTTATTATAAGGAAATTCACAAATCAATTTTTGGTTTAGATCGATATTTTACAGAATTGATTGGAGCCCAAGAATTTAATTATATCCCAAAATCAAGTATTTTAGAATTGGTGATGCAAAAGTATGAACCAGATATGTGTATAGTTGGAGATAGAGTTCAGGATATAAATGCAGGACGAATGAATGGATTAAAAACTTTTGGATGTTTGTATGGATATGGTTTGCAAAATGAATTAGAGGATGCAGATATTAAAATAAACAATATAATTGAACTGAAAAAGTATTTATAGATTATGCAAATATTATAAAAATAAAGTATACAAATATTAAAAAATAGACTTGAAAAAATTTAATTATTGTGATAAAATGTATCTTAGGGATTCCCTCTGCTGAATTAATTATCAGCATATGGAACCCCTCATTTTCTAATACAAATCAAATAGAGAGTGCTTTAACCTAATTCAAGGAACAACCAACTCAAATAACAATCAACCTAGCAACATACAACTAAAAGAAAAATATTAGGAAAAGCACACATGCTTTTCAGACAAAAATTAAAAGGGAGGTAATAATGAATGAGTGAAACGAAATTTGAACAAAAAGTGAATACGCAATTAATAGAGGACTGGAGTGAATTAGCCAAATCCTGTAATAAAGTTGACCCGGAGTTATATAAACAATATGAAGTAAAAAGAGGTTTACGTGATATTAATGGGAAGGGTGTACTTGCAGGACTAACACGTATTGGTGAGGTGCATTCTTATATTATTGATGAGAATGAAATGATTCCAGTACCAGGTAGATTGATTTATAGAGGTATTGATATTGAAGATTTAGTAAATGGATTTCTTAAAGACAATCAATTTGGCTTTGAAGAGACTTGTTATTTATTACTATTTGGAGAATTACCAAACCGTACCCAATTAGATGAATTTGAAAATACGATTGCTTCTTGTAGAAAATTGCCAAATGATTTTGTTAGAGATATGATTATGAAGGCCCCTAGTAAAGACATGATGAATGTGCTTGCAAGAAGTGTACTTGCATTATATAGCTTTGACGAGCGCGCAGATGATACAAGTATTCAAAATGTTCTTAGACAGAGCTTGGAAATGATTTCATATTTCCCACTACTTGCTGTATATGGATATCAAGCTTTTGCCCATTATCATGGAAATAGTAGCTTGTTTATTCATAGCCCAAAAGCTGAACTAAGCACTGCTCAAAACATTTTACATATGCTTAGAAATGATAATAAGTATACAGAGCTAGAAGCCAAGTTGTTAGATCTTGCATTGGTATTGCATGCTGAGCATGGAGGCGGAAATAATTCATCCTTCACAACGCATGTAGTTACTTCTTCAGGAACAGATACGTATTCAACGATTGCGGCTGCGCTTGGTTCATTAAAGGGACCAAGACATGGAGGCGCAAATATAAAAGTTATTCAAATGTTTGAAGATATTAAAGCTAATATAGAAGATTGGGAAGATGATGAAAAGGTTAGTGATTATCTTGAACTTTTACTTAATAAGCAAGCATTTGACAGATCAGGATTGATTTATGGTATCGGTCATGCAGTCTATTCAATATCTGATCCAAGAGCTATTATATTTAAAGGTTATGTAGAGTCTCTTGCAAAAGAAAAAGGATTGGAAAAAGAATTTGAGTTATATGATCGTGTAGAGAGATTAGCGCCAGAAGTAATTGGTAGAGCACGCAAGATGTATAAAGGGGTTAGTGCAAATGTCGATTTTTATTCAGGATTTGTATATAACATGTTGGATATTCCACAAGAACTGTATACACCAATTTTTGCTGTTTCTAGAATTGTTGGATGGTGCGCTCATCGCATTGAGGAATTAGTAAATGCAGGTAAAATTACACGACCTGCATATAAAAGTGTAGCACCAAGACGTGAATATACATCAATAGATGACCGTCCATAGATTCATAGACTCCACCAGGGAAGCTCTCCACTTATGAAGTGAAGGGCTTTTTTTGTATGTCCTCTTTTAGGAATAAAACGGTTATGCTGATATAAACAAAAATAGGATGTTCCTCAGAACATCCTATAGAAAACTAATTAGGTGATTTTAACGAATTACATCTCCCATATTATAAAGGCCAGGAGGCTTGCCTGCAAGAAATTTTGCAGCATTTACAGCACCAACTGCAAATATTTCTTTGGATAGGGCTGTGTGTTTTAATTCAATAATTTCATCTTGACCAGCATAAATAATGCTATGTTCACCTACAATTGTTCCACCACGAAAGGCATGTATACCAATTTCTTTTTTGTCTCTTTTTTTGCGTTCAACAGTTCTATCATATTGATATGAATATTGATTATTTAACGTTTCGTTTATTGCATCAGCTATAGCAAGAGCGGTACCACTTGGTGCATCAATCTTTTGATTATGATGTTTTTCAATTATTTCTATATCAAAATTAGCATTTGTTAAAACAGAAGTTGCCTTCTGAGCTAAATTAATTAAAAGATTTACACCTAAAGACATATTTGCAGAAAATAATATGGGTACTTGAGTACTCGCTTCATTTACAGCTTTAATAAGATCATCCCCAAGGCCAGTAGTACATAAAACTAAAGGTATCTTATTCTTTTTAACATACTGAAGCAAAGGCATTACTGCATTAGCAGTTGAAAAATCTATAATTACATCAGCATCAACATTACATGCATCTGCTGAAGCAAAAACTGGATAAGGATTATTAATTCCATTGAAAGGGTCTATACCAGCAACCATTTCGGAACTCGAATTAGCAACAATGGAAGAAATTACTTGACCCATCGTTCCATTACATCCGTGCATTATAATTTTTATCATTAGCGCACTCCTTCAAAAAGCATGGACTAAATTATTGACATTCCATAGTTTTTCATTTCCGTCTTTAAGAGCTCAAGATGAGCAGGTTCCATAGTTGTCAGAGGCCTTCTACCTATACCTGAATCGTATTTTGGACCCATCAATGAAAGAGCAGCTTTAATTGGAATTGGATTCGTTTCACAGAAAAGAGCATCTATTAAACCATGCATCTTTAACTGTTGCTCAAGGCTACCTTTAAGATCACCTTTCATAAACAGTTCAACGATATTATGTGTTTCTCTAGGTAAAATGTTAGCAATAACTGAGATTACACCTAAACCGCCAAGAGAAAGTAGGGGTAAAATTTGATCATCATTACCTGAGTATAAATCTAATCTTCCTTCGCATCTTTTTACTGTATCAATAATGTGTGAAATATTTCCACTTGCTTCTTTTACTGCCACAATATTTTCTATGTGTGATAAGGTTGCAGCTGCTTGAGGAGATATATTTAATCCTGTACGTGATGGAACGTTGTATAGTACTATTGGTACATCAACGCTACTTGCAATTGCTGTAAAGTGTTCAATTAATCCTTTTTGTGTAGTTTTATTGTAATAAGGAGTAACATGTAATAAACCATCGACACCAAGAGCGGCAGTTTTTCGTGAAAGCGCTATACCATGATTAGTATCATTACTACCAGCGCCCGCTATTATTGGAACTCGTTTGTTTGTTTGCTCTACTGTTACACGAATACATTCTAATTGTTCAGCATCTGTAAGGGTAGAAGCTTCACCCGTTGTACCACATATTACAATACAATCAGTTCCGTTTTCAATTTGAAAGTCAATTAGATTTCTTAGTTGATCAAAATTAATACTTAAGTCTTTGTTAAAAGGTGTAACAATTGCCACACCTGAGCCAGTAAAAATTGCCATTAGGACCATCCTCCAGATCGTTTTTTTATAATAGAAAAGTCATGAGACTTTTCTGTGCCTACTCGGAAAACCTAGGTGCTTGACTGTCTTTATTAAGAAGTTCCTCCTAATAAACAGTATATTAATTTGCTACATATTATGCCCAATATTAGGTAGAATAAAGTATATATTACGCTTGAGATAATTCAAAGGATACTTGCCTTGCGCATTCTTTATGAGCTCGTAACCTCAAATAGTCCTTTAAGTTAAACTCTCTAATATTATATTACTTTTTTAACCTTTTGTCGAACCAAATAATATTTCAACCTTGAATTCAGTCTTAGCTGAGATCCAGTTGATGGGAATGTTTTGAATTTAAGAGAGTTGACAATTGACCATGTAGAACTTTCATAATCAATAAAAAAACAGTCGACATGCGCCAACTGTGAATAGATAAATAAAGTTCCTTCACAAGTAGCACCCCATATAATTATAGCACGTTTATAGTCGCTATAACTAAATGACAGTCAATAAGTTGTTAACTTATCAACCAGATGAAAAACCAACAGGGGTTTTTATCTTCGGCATTTTTTCCTTTTATCAAATATCACGTATGCCTGAACATATCAATATGATTACTAATAAAAAATGCGCCTCTACTGTAGTTCCTATTAAATTTCGTTAATAATATCATTTTTACTATAAAAAGTCAATGATTATTTCCCCTGACTGATTTAATCAGTGTAATTATCTTTTTCATAAAACGTAATTTTGAATAGGGAACTAATACGTTATAGCATTCGTTACTCTCAATTATAGTGGTTTAAATTAATAATTTTATAAAAAAGTTTAGTAATAATTTTTTTTTATGGTATAATATGTAAGAACAAAATAGAAGTGAATTATTAAGCAATTATAAAATGGAGGAGAATATGAAGAAAATATTAATAGCAGTATTAGCAGTTGTTATTCTTTTAGTTGGGACAGGGGGCTTTTATTATGCAAAAGTTTACGCAAATCCATATAATAGAACGGCAATTGCTGTCGCAAAATCAATGAATGCAACCAATCAAGATATTACATGTAATATGAAATTTGCGTTAGATCCTGAAAAGTATGAGGAAAGCACTGGAATGACGTTGTATGATGATGAAAAAGCAATGATGCTTTATGTGAATTCATTGCTTGATAAGACTGCATTCGAACTTAATTATAAACAAGCAATTAACAAAAAAAATCCAATTGATAGTAAGTTTCAATACGCTCTAAATTGGTTATACAATGAGGAAAAATTATTGGATTTCATGGTAGGCATGGACGAAGAATACTTTGAGGTTCTTATGCCATCAATAATGAACAAAACATTTTTTGTTTCTAAAGACGATATTTATAAGCAAATGGATTTAGATTTAAAAGACTTTGATTTTGAAAAGTATTTTAAAATTATTAGAAATAACAGAAAGTTACTGAAAGCTGTAGATCAGGATGTATATCTTGATATTTTAAAAGATACTTTTAAAGACAAGATTAAAAAAGGTGATTCAGTTAATGTAGTAATGTCAGATGGTAAGAAGGTAAAGTGTAGAGAGTATATTGTAGAAATGCAATACGAAGATACCCTTAATATTATGAAAGATATGATAAGTGAAATGGAAGATGACGAAGCCATTAAAGAATATATACGCGTTACAACATTGGAAGTTCTAGAAGAGTTAAAAGATTCCAAGGATTATAAAGCCTTTAAAATTGAGAAAAATCATATCGAAGAAATAACTGAGTACTTCGAAAATGAAGATGATTTCGAAGATGTTTATGAGGAAATGATCGTTGCATTGAATGAAATGATTGATGAGCTAGAAACTGTATCTGATGAAGTAAATGTTGATTACAATGTTACTTACGCTATCGATATAAAAAATGACATTCGTGCTATGAAGATGGATATGGATTATGGATTCATAAAAGTAGATTATGATTATGTGATGAATTCCATAGGTCGAAAAATAGACTTTGCAAGCTATGAAGATAATGAGCGCATTGATATTATGACACTTATGGAAAAAGATGAAGATGAATTATATGACATGGCTGAAGAAATCATTATTGATGCAGGTGATAAAGTTATTGCCAATAAGGCGCTTGACAGTATGTTAAAAGACATGAAAAAGAATAGTGATTTATTACCTTCAGAATACAGTGCGATGCTTGGAACTTATATTGACGAATTCCAAAATAACAAGGGTACGTTTATTCAAGATTTGATTGATACTATGTTATACAGTATGAAAAACCCATACAGCTACGATTACGAAGAGGATGTAGATTATGAAGACTATGACTTTGAGGACTTGGAGCTTGACTACGATTTCGGAGATTTGGATTTTGATTTCAATATTGAAGACTACGAATATTAATATTACTGATTAATAAAGGATAAAAGAAAACAGCTTCAACTAGGATATGTTTCTAGATGAGGCTGTTTTTTAACTTAATGAACGTGAAGGTTATGTATCATTGTTCGTGATTTATTTGTTTAGTTTGTTTTATAATAGTTAATTAAACAACCAGCTAACAATATTTCTCTTTCAGAAGATGATAGTTCAGGAAGATAAAGGTTCAGTGGACGCTTTTGACCATCATGAATGATATAAGCTTCAATTTCTTCTTTATTATTTTGAACAACTTCTCTAATTCCAGGAATATAAAGATAATCATCTGTTTCTAAATCAATATTATCTTCTTTGGTAATAAAAGGCAATAACCCCCAATTAATCAAATTACTCCTATATCTTTTGGTAGCATATTCTTGTGATATATTTCCCCAACCACCAAGAACTTTTTGGCAAGAAGCTGCCTGTTCACGAGCTGAGCCATCACCAGGCTTATTTGCATAAATGATACTTCCTAATGCAGTTGTTCTAATTAAGTCATCTACAGAACCTTCAGTGCTTATCAAATTAAAGACATAATTCAAATTGCCTTGTTCACTTGAAGGAGTATTATTTATAACGGCAGCTCTTTCTTTTTCTACAGCAAAGATTTCCTTACATTTTCCAACATATGCAGGGTCTTTTCTACTTAAAGTGAATTCTGCTAATCTATGTGGATTGGAACGATAGGAAGAAGTTTCACCAGATGGTATTAATTCATCGGTAGTGGTAACAGGGTCTTTGATCACAGTGGTAACTTTTAGAAGTAAATTTTCTGTAAGTGCAGGCATAACTGGCCATTCTTTAATGTTTGGGCCAAACTTTAATGTGGTGTCAGGTTGCGGTTCATTAAAACCTTGATAAATTCTATGATTATAAATTTTCGAATTATATACATAGGGTGCAACAGAAGTTGGCACATTAATATCAGTACCAGCCGTTAAAAAACCACCGTTAATAGCAGTAGCAGTGATTGAACGTGCATCCATAAGCGCAACAGATGAAATTTGGCCATCTGATGGTTTAGAGCCTTCACGATTTGGGAAGTTTCTAGTTGCATGTCTAATACTTAAAGCATTGTTAGAAGGCACATCTCCAGCTCCAAAGCATGGACCACAAAAAGCTGTTTTTATGTTTGCGCCAGCTTCCATCAATTTATTTATTGCACCGTTTTGGTTTAATGCATAAAAGACAGGTTGACTTGCGGGATAAACACTCAATACGAAATCATCATGTCCAGTAGAATGACCTGCAATCATTTCACCCATTAGATAAATGTTTTCATATGTACCACCTGAGCATCCTGCAACTATGCCTTGGTCTACTTTGATTTTACCTCCAATAATCTTATCTGTAAGAGAAAAGTTTATAGTATTATTTCCAAAGATTTTTCTTGCATCTGCTTCAACAGATTGGAATATTTCTTTGGCATTTGCGTTTAATTCTTTTATTGTGTATACATTACTTGGATGGAAAGGAAGTGCAATGACTGGTTCGATTGATGAGAGGTCAACTTTAATTAAGGCGTCATAGTAGGCTACATTTGTTGGTTCTAACTTTTTGTAAGCGTCTTTTCTACCATGAAGTGCAAGGAATTCTTCGACTTGCTCATCGGTTGACCAAATTGATGATAGACAGGTTGTTTCAGTAGTCATAACATCAATACCATTTCTATATTCAACTGTTAGATTTTGTATACCTGGGCCTACAAATTCCATTACTTTATTTTTTACAAATCCATTGTTAAATACTTCCTTAATAATAGATAGTGCAACGTCTTGAGGACCTACACCTGATTTAGGAGTGCCTTCGAGATAAACAGCTACAATCCCTGGGTATTTTACATCGTATGTTCGATTAAGAAGTTGTTTAACAAGCTCTGGGCCACCTTCGCCAATAGCCATTGTTCCAAGTGCGCCATAACGGGTGTGACTATCTGAACCAAGGATCATTTTACCACAGCCTGCCATCATTTCACGCATATATTGGTGGATTACAGCTTGGTGTGCGGGAACATAAATGCCTCCATATTTTTTTGCCGCAGAAAGTCCAAATACATGATCATCTTCATTAATTGTTCCACCAACAGAACATAGACTGTTATGGCAATTTGTCAAAACGTATGGAATTGGAAAAGTATCTAACCCACTGGCTTTAGCTGTTTGAACAATTCCTACATAAGTTATGTCGTGAGATGCTAATGAATCAAATTTCATTTTCAAATAGTTCATATCTTCAGAAGTGTTGTGAGCTTTAAATATGCTATAGGATAAAGTGTTTTGGTATGCTAGTTCTGGATTAAGTTGTTGTTGAGTAATAGGAGTTTTACCTGATTGTTGAAGTTTATGATTGATTTCGTCTAGGTTTAGCATTTTCATATCTTCGACTAGTATAGAATCTTTAATGAGATAAGTGCCCTGATCAAATAATTTTATCATGATTTTCCCTCTTTCTTTGTAGTTTACAGATAGCATATATTATAGCGCAAGGGAATTATTAGGTCAATGATTTTGTATTTTTATGCACTTTACCTTAATGAAACATTTAAGATAAATAATATTGACAATCATTCTCAAATAGGATATAATCATTTTCATAAACATAGAAAAATTGCTTGAGAACGAGCAGTATTTTTTTGACTATCAAATGAGAATCATTATCAAAAAGCAAGCCGTCGCAATGCATTTCTTCTAACTTTATGAATGCGGAGGTTTTGTATCATAAACGATGTAGGGATAGATGCGAAGAGGACTGTGACGATAATGGCTTGAATAAAAACATAAAGGAAGTGATAAAATGAGTATAATACTCGTTGGAGGACACGATAGAATGCATGAGCGGTACAAAAGCATTGGTAGTAAACACGGACATCGTATGAAAATTTTTACTCAAATGCCAGCAAAGTTTGAAAAATTAATTGGAGAACCTGATTGCATCTTGCTTTTCACAAATACTGTATCTCATAAAATGGTAAAAGCCGCAGTTAAAGAAGCAAAAAGGAAAAACATACCTGTAATTAGATGTCATAATAGTAGTGCTAGTTCTTTAGAGAGTTCAATTAAGCAATTAGAAGGTAGTGTTGTATTATAAGTAAATTATAAGGAGTAGATGAATATGAAAAAAGTTTGTGTTATATATTGGAGTGGTACAGGAAATACTCAATCTATGGCAGAGGCACTTGCAGAAGGTGCAAAAAGTAAAGGTGCCAGTGTTAAGTTGTTAAATGTTAGTGATGCCGTGAAGGAAGATGTACTTGAAGCAGAGGTCATTGCGTTGGGTTGTCCTTCCATGGGAAGCGAAAATCTAGAAGAATCTGAAATGGAACCATTCGTAGAAGAGCTTGAAGGTGAAGATCTTTCAGGGAAGCATTTTGTATTGTTTGGATCCTACGACTGGGGTGATGGTCAATGGATGCAAGAATGGGAAGAAAGAATGACTAATAAAGGTGTTAAATTGGTAGAAAGTGGATTAATAGTTCAAAACACGCCAGAAGAGGATGAATTAGAAAAATATAAAACGCTAGGTAATAAACTTGCAACGATTTAACCTAACGAATGGGGAGGGCGAGTTTTATTTAACTGTTGTTAGTTACATCGAATTAGAAATCGGGGTATTTTATGAATAAAGGGGAACAAAAAAGGATGGATTATTAATCCATCCTTTCTATGCTTCGTAGGAAAGTTCTACTTTCCTACGAAGCCATAAAAAGAGTGTTGTAAAATTAAAATATTTCATAACGTGTTGACAAGCGCTCTTTTTATCCAGTAGGAAAGATCTACTTTCCTACGAAGCCATAAAAAGAGTGTTGTAAAATTAAAATCTTTCATAACGTGCTGACAAGCGCTCTTTTTATTAAGCAATTGTCTTTTGAAAAGGCTTGCTATACGAGAATTACGTTCAAGGAACGTTGTTCTTGTGGGCACAACTGGACTTGAACCAGCGACCCCCTGCTTGTCGAGCAGGTGCTCTCCCAGCTGAGCTATGCGCCCTTTTGTTGAAGGAAATTTTACCATATATAAGGGGCTTTTGTCAATAAGTATTGAGTGAAAGCGTAGTTGTAATAATGTAGCTACTGCAACGGATTATATTTAATAAAAGATGTATACTATATACAATGGTACAGCGCTTAGAATTATAAGTATATATTATCTAAAATGGAGGAAATTTTATGAACAATCAATTAATAAAAAATATTGAATTTGCAAAAGTATTAGAAATGGAACACCTTGTAACTTATAACGAGGGTCAGGTAGTCAGTAAGACACTTGCTCAGAGTAAAGCAATAAGCATTACCTTGTTTGCATTTGATCAGAATGAAGAAATAGGAGAACATGTTACAAGTGGCGATGCAATGGTATATGTTCTGGATGGTATGACAGAAATTACGATTGGTGGTAAATTATTTAACGTAAAAAAAGGTGATACAATTGTAATGCCAGCAGGAATACCTCATTCTCTTTTTGCAAAAGAAAGATTTAAAATGCTATTGACTATTGTTTTTAATCAGCCTGAAAAATAGAAAATAATTGACGGTTATTTAACCTGGCTTTAAAATGTGAGACTCTATGTTGCCAATTTATGGCAAGTAGAGTCTTTTTATTTGTAAAAATTAATTTTGGGGAAAATAATATTAAAGTATGATTTTAAAGATAGGAGAAAATTATGAGAGATTTTTACAAGCTATCAAAAGAAGATGTGTTAAAATCTTTGGATGTAGATGTTAAGGGGCTTAATGATGAGCAAGTTGTTTTAATGCGAGAACAATATGGAATAAATGAATTAGAGGAAACGAAGACAGCCTCTGCGCTAATGGTGTTCATATTACAGTTTAAAGATTTTCTTGTATGGATATTGATTGTTGCGGCCATATTATCAGCATTGTTAGGTAAGCTTGAAAGTACAATAGTAATTGTAGCTGTAATAATACTAAATGCTATACTGGGGACAGTTCAGCATGTAAAAGCTGAGCAATCCTTAAAAAGTCTAAAATCGTTGTCTTCACCGACAGCTAAAGTATTGAGAAATGGTGAAAAGATAGAAATACCATCAGAAGAGGTTGTTGTTGGTGAACTATTATATTTAGAGGCTGGTGATTTTGTAGCAGGAGATGGCCGTATAATTGAAGGTTATAGCTTAAAAGTTAACGAGAGTGCATTAACCGGAGAATCAGAAAGTGCTGAAAAACATGGAGATGAAATCGATCTACCAAATCTTTCTCCAGGAGACCAAAAAAACATGGTTTTCTCAGGAAGTCATGTAACATACGGCCGTGGTGTTATTATCATTACCGCAGTAGGAATCCAAACAGAGATTGGTAAAATTGCGCGGCTTCTTGAGCAAGCCAAGGAAAAGCAAACGCCACTTCAGCAAAGCTTAGATGATTTCGGTAAGAAGTTAGCGGTAATTATATTAATTATTTCAGCCATTATATTTGGACTTAATATTTACAGAGGAAGCGAAGTATTAAATTCTCTTATGTTTGCAATATCTTTAGCAGTTGCAGCAATTCCAGAGGCATTAAGCTCAATTGTAACAATCGTCTTAGCGATTGGCACGAGAAAAATGGCCGCTGAAAATGCAATTATACGTAAACTACATGCTGTGGAAAGTTTGGGTAGTATTTCAGTTATATGTTCTGATAAAACAGGAACATTAACACAAAATAAAATGACAGTAAAACAAATATATGTTAGAGATCGTTTGGTAAAAGCATCCGAATTAGATTTAGAAAACTCGCTAGATTTCAGACTGCTAATGATGTCTATGCTTTGCAATGATTCAACAACGACTGAGAATCAAGAGTTGGGGGACCCTACGGAGATTGCATTAGTAACTTTAGGAGAGTTATATGGATGGGATGAACTTAAGACTAGAGAAAAGTATATAAGATTTCAAGAACTGCCTTTTGATTCAGATAGAAAATTGATGAGCACATTAAATCAAATGGACGATGGATCTGAAATGATTACTAAAGGTGCCCTGGATGTAATTCTTAAGAGATCGACTCATATTGAAGGCGAATCGGGTGTAAGAGAATTTACTAATGAAGATCAACAAAGGCTTGAGGAAATGAATATCCACTTATCTAATAAAGGGCTTAGAGTACTTGCATTTGCATGGAAAAAACATGATAATCCAAAATTAGATTTAAGTGATGAGTATGATTTGGTTTTTATGGGATTAATTGCTATGATGGATCCACCAAGAGAAGAATCAGAAGCAGCGGTAAAGAGTTGTCATCAAGCGGGAATCAGAACAGTTATGATTACAGGAGATCATAAAATAACTGCTTCAGCTATAGCAAGAGAGATAGGAATATTAAAGGATGCCACAGAAGCTATTGAGGGTGCAGAATTAGAGGCAATTAGTGATGAGGCATTAAAAGAACTAGTGCCAAAAATTTCTGTTTATGCAAGAGTATCTCCAGAACATAAAATAAGAATTGTTAATGCTTGGCAAGCGTTAGGACATGTGGTAGCAATGACAGGAGATGGTGTGAATGATGCACCTGCCTTAAAACAAGCAGATGTAGGTATTGCAATGGGCATAACAGGAACAGAAGTTGCTAAGGATGCATCTTCAATGGTACTGACGGATGATAATTTTTCTACTATTGTAAAGGCAATAGGTAATGGACGCAGCATTTATGGTAATATAAAAAATGCAGTTAAATTTTTATTATCTGGGAATACAGCAGGGATTTTGTCAGTTTTATATGCTTCATTAGCTGCATTACCCGTACCATATGCACCGGTTCATCTTTTATTTATTAATTTACTAACTGATAGTTTGCCAGCAATAGCAATTGGTATGGAAGCGCCTAGGGGTAATGTTTTGTTAGAAAAACCAAGAGATATTGGACAACCAATTTTAGACAAAGCATTTGGTATTGAAATTTTATTAGAAGGATTAATAATTGCGGTAGTCTCAATGATAGCTTTTCATATTGGCTTGAATTATTCAGAAGCAGTTGCTATGACTATGGCCTTTGCAACACTTTGCTTATCGCGCTTAGTACACGGATTTAACTGTAGAATGAAAGAACCTCTTACTATTAAATCTTTGTTTTCAAATCGCTATAGTTGGATGGCTTTTGGGTTAGGTGCTTTCTTGCTTACAATAGTTTTAACATGGTCACCAATGATGAGCGTATTTGAAATTTCAATATTGACAACATCTCAGTTAATTACGATTATATCACTATCTATTGTACCTCTTTTTGTAGTGCAAGCCTCAAAATGGATTATAAAGCTTTTTGGGGAGAGAAAATTCACTAATTGACCAAGATGTTATATAATGGTATAATTAATCCGTTCTATAGAATATAAAACTAAGGCAGTATTAATCTGCCTTTTTGTATATGCGATTTTAAGGAGGAAAGTATGAATAAGAAGTTGTTTAAGAGTTTGATGTTGTTAATTACATATTTCACCTTACTCATAGTTACTATCGTAAAAGTTGATGTTTTTATTGGATTTTTTAACAATATAATTTTAACACTTACACCGTTATTTATAGGTATAGCAATAGCATTTATACTTAATGGGCCATATACATTTTTTTGGAAGAAGTACAATAATGCTTTTCAAAAAAATAAGGATAATAAGTTGTCTAAATTATCTAAGTTATTGTCAATAGCTACAGTATATATACTTTTTTTTGGTATAGTAAGTGGTGTAATAGCGTTTCTTATACCGCAACTTTCGGCTAGCATAGAGATACTATATGCAAACCTAGCGAACTACGGAGAAAATATTGAAAGCTTTTTGTTAAACCTTAATGAATTTTTAAAATTAGAAACATTAGATGCTACAAATCTTAACTCGGCAATTGAGAAAATACCTGATATGGTATCTGGCATTTTAACGGGTATTTTTCCTCAAATCTTCAATTTTACTTCGGGGTTTGTGAAAACTGTTATTAATATAGTAATTGGGTTTATCATTTCAATATACTTGTTAGCAGATAAGGATCACATAAAAAGACAGTTTTCTAATGTATTAATAGTTTGTGCAACTCAAAAGGCTGCTAAGCGAATAATTAAGATTACCAAAATGGTTATTAAGACTTTTACAAATTTTATTACTGGACAAATTACAGAAGTATTAATACTGGGTACTTTATGTTTTATCGGAATGGTCATATTTGGGTTTGATTACGCACTACTAATAAGTGTAATTATAACAATTACGAGTTTAATACCTATTGCAGGTCCAATTATTGGGTTAATCCCTGCATTGTTCATTCTATTAATGATAGAGCCAATGCAAGCTGCTTGGTTTTTACTATACTTTGTTATTCTACAACAAATAGAGGGAAATCTAATTTATCCTAAAGTAGTAGGGGATTCAATCGGTCTTCCAGCGCTTTGGGTATTGCTTGCCATTATAATTGGTGGTGGTCTTTTCGGGGTTCTTGGTATGATTTTAGGCGTTCCAACAGCTTCTGTAATTTATCAACTTATGAAGGAAGCAGTTCATAGTAAGCTTGACGAAACAAATAATCCATTAAATGTTTGAAATAGAAATGGAAGTTAATAACGGAGAGGAAAATATATGAAGAACTTAGTTGAAGTGAATAACCTGAATTTTGGATATAAAGAAACTTTGATTCTAAAAGATATTAGCTTTACGATACACCGTGGCGATTTCTTGGGAATTATTGGTGCAAATGGGTCGGGAAAGAGTACTTTAATAAAAATGATGCTGAAGGTATTAGTGCCTTGGAGTGGAGAAATTAAAATGTTTGGTGAAAATATTCAAACCTTAAAAAGCTGGAATAAGGTAGGATATATTTCTCAAAAGGTCAATTCTTTTAATGGCAGTTTTCCTGCAACTGTAGAAGAGGTAGTGCTTGCAAATCTATATTCTAAAATTGGTCGTTTCAAGCTTCCACATAAAAAGCATAAAGAAAAGGTGTACGAAGCGTTAGAAAAAGTAGGGATGCAAGAGCATAGTAAAAGCCTTATTGGTAGCTTATCAGGTGGTCAACAACAAAGGGTTTTTTTGGCAAGAGTACTTGTAGGTGATCCAGAAATATTAATTTTAGATGAGCCAACAGTAGGTATTGATTTGAAGGCCGAGGAGGCACTCTATTGCTTACTTGCTCGAATTAATAAAGAGCTTGGGTTAACGGTTATAATGGTAACGCATGATATTGGCGCCATTACAGTTCATGCAAATAGATTAATATGTTTAGGAGAAAATGGAATGTTTGAGCATAATCCGAAGGAAGGAATGAAGAGTGAGTTTGTCTCGGAATTCTATGGATATGACGTAAATTTGCACACACATAAATGTGATAAATGTGATCAAGGTGAGGTGAAATCATGCTAGAGATTTTTCAGTATGGCTTTATGCAAAAGGCTTTCTTGGTAGGATTATTAATTGCTATTATTACGCCTTGCATTGGAATGATTGTTGTGTTAAAAAGGCTTTCAATGATTGGAGATTCACTTTCTCACAATTCTTTAGCAGGGGTTGCTGCAGGCTTGGCATTTGGGTTTAATCCAATACTCGGCGCTGTAATATTTTCAGTAACGGCTGCATTTGGTATAGAACGAATTCGAAAGGCTTTCCCTCAATATGCTGAAATAGCTATAGCAGTTATTATGTCAACAGGCATTGGTTTTGCAGGTGTATTATCAGGCTTTGTTAAAAATAGTGCTAATTTTACCGGTTTTCTTTTTGGAAGTATTGTAGCCATTACAGATTTTGAACTTTATATTGTAATTGGATTAAGTAGTATTGTAATGTTAGCAGTGCTGCTATTATATAAGGAATTATTTTATGTTACCTTTGATGAAGAATCTGCTAGACTAGCGGGCGTTCCTATTAAGATAGTAGATTTTATTTTCACACTTTTAACAGCGATTACAATTTCAATCTCAGCAAGAACGGTGGGCGCACTTGTTATTTCTTCACTGATGGTTTTACCTGTTGCAACTGCAATGCAATTTGCAAGAAGCTATAAGCAAACAATGATCTATTCTATATTTATTGCAATATTTTGCACTATGATAGGTTTATATATTTCGTATTATGGTGGATTAAAGCCAGGTGGAACGATAGTATTAGTTGGCGTTCTAGTATTGTTACTAGGAATAGGCTATAAGAATATTATTAGAAAAAACTTTTTAAAGAAGGTATCTAAAGGTAAAACGATCTAGGAAAGATCGTATAATCTCTATAATGAGGCACTTTCGATAAACTCAGAGCAAGATAAAATAGCAAGAAAAAATTATGAGTTTTTTAATTTAATATGTAGACTGATGTAATAAGCTATGATATAATTGGCAACGGGCTATATGTATAGTCCATGATTAGGTTAATTTACATTGAATCCATTCTTCCTGTAGTATAAACATAGGAAGCTTTTTTTAGGATAAGAAAAAAATACGGAGGATAGAAATCATGCAAAGAAAAGTTATTCAAGTCGAAGAAAAAGTTCCGTTTTTACAAGGCTTACCTTTAAGTTTTCAACATCTTTTTGCCATGTTCGGCGCCTCGGTGCTCGTTCCTTTTCTTCTTAACGATGCCGCTAAAACACAAGTTATTGACCCATCCTTAGTTTTACTTATGAATGGTATTGGAACACTTCTTTACATATTCTTATGTAAAGGGAGATCACCAGCATTTCTTGGTTCAAGCTTTGCGTTTATTGTACCAGCACAATTAATTATTACAAGCTCATCAGATGCTGTAGGTAATTATTCAAATGTATTAGGTGGATTTATAGTTTCAGCATTTATATTTTGTATTGTCGCGTTAATTGTTGGCGTTGTAGGTACAGAATGGTTAAATGTAGTATTGCCACCAGCTGCAATGGGGCCGATCGTAGCCTTAATTGGTCTAGATCTTGCACATACAGCTACGGAGATGGCAGGTCTGACACCAACTGATGGTGTATTTGATTCAAAGGCTATTATTGTCTCCTTGTTTACACTTGCAGTTGTCATATTAGGAACACTACTTTTTAGAGGATTCTTTTCTATCATACCAATATTATTCGGTGTATTATCTGGATACACGTTGGCAGCATTTTTAGGAATGGTAGATTTCACTAAGATAACAGGTGAAAGCGTTAAAATTCTTTCAATGCCAACTTTTGTTCTGCCAACTTTTGATATAACGGCTATTATGATTATCATTCCAGCTACTTTAGTTGTTATTTCAGAGCATATTGGGCATCTTTTTGTAACAGGAAATATTGTAGGACGCGACCTTACTAAGGATCCTGGACTACACAGATCTCTTCTTGGTGACGGATTATCATCTATGATATCAGGATTTGCAGGTTCTGTGCCAACGACTACTTATGGTGAGAACATGGGCGTTATGGCAATAACAAAAGTTTATAGTGTTTGGATAATTGGTGGTGCAGGTGTTATATCCATTATTCTTGCATTTTTTGGGAACCTTTCTGGCGCTATTTCAAGTATACCTGTTCCTGTAATGGGTGGTATTTGTATTTTGCTCTTTGGTGTCATCGCTGCATCAGGTATTAGAATGCTCGTTGAAGCAAAGGTTGACTATAGTAATTCAAAAAATCTAATTCTTACTTCCGTCATTTTGATCGTTGGTATTAGCCAAGTGGCAATTAAGATTGGAAGTGTTGAACTAAAAGGAATGGTTTTAGCGACTGTAGTGGGTATGTTATTAAGTCTTATGATTTATTTATTTGATAAATTAAAGCTTACGAATGATAATTAAGTAAAGAGATTATTCAAGCCAAGATTAGTCATATTGCAATAGGAGTATTTAGCAAAAATATAGTTATTTGAGGCGTGTAAAACATAGAATATGATATGTTTTACACGCCTTTTCTATATAGAAGTTTGTATAAAATATATAGACATTATGTTACAAGCACCAACAAGGCATAGGTACATATATTAATCATAAGGTAAGTAATTAAAGTGAAACTTATGGAGGTATTTGTATGCCTAAAGGTAAAATCAAGCACCTGTTTCCAGGTGGTAATACTTCTCTTGGCTTTTTTAGCTTTTATTCTAATATCATAAACCAAGAGGAAGCAGATCGGTTAATAATTATTAAGGGAGGTCCCGGTGTCGGAAAATCTACTTTTATGAAAAAGGTCGGAGAGCAATTGCTTGAGATGGGATATGATGCCGAATATTTGCACTGTTCATCAGATAATAATTCTCTAGATGGTGTTAAAATTCCTGAACTGAAAGTAGCTATTATTGATGGAACATCACCCCATGTCGTAGACCCCAAAAGCCCAGGAGTAGTTGATGAAATTCTGAATTTTGGTGAGTTTTGGGATGATCGAGGTATTAGGGTTCATAAGGAAGAAATTCTTTTAATTAACAAAGAATTATCAGCTATATTTGCAAGCGCATATAAGTATTTGAAGGCAGCTTACTTAGTTTATGAAGACAGTATTGTTGTATATAACAATGCATTTAATAGAGGAGAAGTAAATCTTTTTACAATGGAATTAATAGATGAAATCTTTAATAATCGATCAATAGCTATAGAGGAAGGGGTACAAAGAAGCTTATTTGTAAGTGCCATTACGCCTAAAGGATTATGCAATTACCTTGATGAACTATTAACAGTGAGAAATGTTTATGAACTTATAGGGGAAATAGGAACAGGAGAGGAAATGATCGTTCAGAAAATTAAGTTAGCTGCCATTGAGAGAGGCTATGACGTCGAAGCCTATTATTGTGCACTAAATCCAAGTAAACTTGAGCATTTAATCATTCCAGCATTAGATGTTGCGATAACTACATCTAATGAATATCATAATTCGACGGTTAAGAAGTGTAAGACAATTGACATGCAGATGTTTTATAATGAAAATTTAATTGAAGAGCATAGTGAGACTTTGATGCAAAACAAAGAAGAATTCGAACATTTAATGAACATTGCGTTGCAAACAATCAGCAAGGCTAAAGCGCTTCATGATAAGCTAGAATCTTTCTATATCCCCAATATTAATTTTTTAGAGGTTGATAAATGCTTTAACAAGACAATGGCTAAAATAGTCGGAAATATTTAAGAAACTAAAAAGTGGTTAATCCTAAAGGTTAACCACTTTTTATGAGTTATGTTAACTAACTTGATATTATTTTAATTATTCTACAGATAAAAAAGTTAAAATTTTACATTAATAGTGCCCGAAATTGACGTTGATATGGTATAATTATACTAATGCTTATTGTCCTATTAATCCTCTTGTTAATAGGAAATAACAAATAATTTAGGGAGGTACGGAGAAAGTGAAGAAAATAAGACAAATAGTTGTATTTTTAGTTACGTTATCAATGATTTTTTCCATGTTCGTAACAAGCTATGCAGCTGATGAGGAAAAAGTAATTCAGATTATTTCCTTTAATGATTTACATGGTGCATTGGCTGAAGGTAGTAGTGATATGGGGTGGGCGAAGATGGTTGCAGCTGTAAATGCTGTGAAAGAAATGAACCCCAATACTGTAGTAGTCTCTGCAGGAGATAATTTCCAAGGTACTGCAATGAGTAATTTAACTCACGGAGAACCAGTTAATGAAATGATGAAGCAATTAGGTGTTACTGTATCAGCAGTTGGAAATCATGAGTTTGATTGGGGTACCAACAATTTTGAAAAATGGGCTTCTGATGGAGGGTATGACTTCCTTGCATCAAATATATATGATAAAACAACTGGAAACCCTGTGACATGGGCGAGCCCATATAAGGTTGTTACCGTAGATGGCGTGAAGATTGGCTTGATCGGTATTGCAACACCTGAAACTTTAACAAAAACAAAAGCTGAACATGTTGCTAATTTAGAATTTAAGGATCCTGCTGTAGCTACTCAAGTTTGGATTGATTATTTAGAAGCTGGTAATGCTACTGAAGGAATCCCAGATATAATTATAGCAGTAACCCACGTAGGTGCTGAACAAGAAAGTAAAGGAACAGATGTAACAGTTGCTGTAACAGGCACGGATATTGAAAATCTTTGTACAAATACAAAAGGTTTAGATGGCGTAATTACTGGACACACCCATACTTCTGTTGCAGGCTATATTAATGATGTAGCTGTTGTTCAAGCATATAAACAAGGCAGGGCATTAGGACAGTTAATCGTTACCCTTAATGCTGACAATACTGTGAAAAGTGTTGTTCCTGCAGTTTTGGATTATACAAAAGATAAGGAACAGCTTGTTGCTGACGAAACAGCTAAAGCAGCCTTTGATCAATGGAATAAGAACCTTAGTCCAATTCTAGATGAAAAACTAGGTGTCGCGACAGGTACACTTACTCATGACAATAAATCAAACGTTAGTGTACTTGGTAAGTGGGTATGTGAAGCAATGGCAGAGGCAACTGGTGCTGAGATTGCGTTGCAAAATGGAGGCGGATTAAGAACAGAAATTCCAGAGGGTGATATTACATATGGGCTAATGTACACTGTAATGCCTTTTGATAATACTTTGGTGACAATGAATATGACTGGCTCAGATATATTAAAGGCAGTTGAGCATGGAATTGACCTACCTACAGCTGGTTTTGGCTCTTTTAGTGGGTTAAAGGTTGAATATGATCCAACACTTACTTATGGTTCTAAAGTAACGAGTATTACGTTAATGGATGGAACAACATTAGATATGAATAAAACATATAAAGTGGTTACAAATGACTTTTTAGTAACTGGTGGTGATGGATATGATTTTAGTGGAGCGACTGATATTGTTGATACCTTTATACCAATTAGAGATATGCTTGTTGACAAGGTGAAAGCTGAAGTTAATATTTCTGCTGTAGAGGTTGATTATGTAACAATAAAAGCATCCGTAGTAGAACCAATACCAGAACCAATACCAGAACCAATATCAGAACCAGCACCACAACTAGTACCAGCAACACCTGCAACACCAGTAATTACACAAACGACCGAAACAATATACATTGTTCAGCCAGGTGATGTGCTTTGGATTATTGCAAAGAAGTATAACATGACATATGAGGAATTAGGAGCATACAACAAATTAGTAAACAATCATCTAATCTATCCTAATCAAAAATTACTAATACCGGTTAAATAATTTTGACGACATAGTATTAAAATAACTAAGACACAGTTTAAAAATAAACTGTGTCTTAGTTATTTACATTTCTTTATAAAATTTTAAATTTTCTTCAAGTACGATATCTTTTGATATATTGTTGTCCAGTAGTTTGTTGTAACGCCTTTCTAATTCAATCGCTTTTTTACTTCTCGCTGTACTGAAGGGCATAGCAATATCATTAAAAATAGGTTGTTTTTCTAATTTTTGGCGGATAGATTTGTTAAAAGGACAGTGTTTATACAAGATACTTCTAGCAACTTTGTTAAGACGCACATTTCCTTTGCATTCATGTTTAATCCAAATTTCGTAATCAGCAGTAAATATTTCTCTCATTTGGCTGTTATTTCTCTGAATTTGAGTTTTGACTTTATCTTTTGCTTCTTCTGATAAATCTTTATTTTTCTTATAAAACTGAATATAGTCCATATATTCTGAGGTTAAAGATGGTATCGTTATGTCATTCCAGGCCATTCCCATCATTGTTCGACATAATTCCCATCGAAAGTTGCCGATTAGTTTAATTAACATATCTTCTAAGTTTTCGCTTGTAAAGGCAGGGAGAATAATTCGTCCAGGCGTATTACGTGCCCTACCTGTAATATCTTGCCACATACTTCCTCTAAAACCAAATGTTGGCATTAGTATAATGTCTGGAGCTACAGTTTTTGATATAAGTTCTTTTTCAATATCGCTCTTTGGATTATGGTAAAAAATCTCTCGGTTAAAAGCAGAGAAGTCTACCTCTAAAATTTTACTTATAACACGATCTATCATATCTCTCGTAACAAAAGATTTGGATAAGTCTCTCGTAATCATATCGCTATGTAAAATTGGGAAATATGAATTGATTTGGCCATAACAGAGACGTTGATTCGTTTTAAACATATTATTTATTTCGAAATTCAACCTTGCATCTGTATCATTGTTGTATCTAATTTTGTCATTATCTGATACCTGTCTTTTTTTCTTCATCTCTCTAAAAACGTCAAAGTAATCTTGATCAAATTCGTTCGTTGACGGATCTTTTTCCATGGTATGAACAAGTGTGAGCCATTCTTTAATATTATAGGTGGTGCAATGACCATTACAAGAAGATTTATCAATAAGCTTATAAAGATAAAGAACTTGTTCAGTTTTAAGGAGTCTTTCATCCATATACCCGTATGTAAGAAACATTTCAAATAATCTTGATTTGTTATTTTCAGTTTTAACTTTTTTTAGAACCAATTCATATAGTTCAAAGAATATTGGTGTAATGATATTTGCAATACTACGTTCGGTCACATCTGTAGTTAGCTTATCTTTAAATGAAATAAAAGTATTAAGACTACTTCGCAACAAATCAGCTTTTTCATTCGATATTTCAGAGTATCGAATAATCCGCTCTGCACTATCCACTAATTCTTCAGGAATATTTTTAAGTTCATCGAGATCAGACCCATTAACCTCACTTGAATTAGAATCTGAAAGTACCTTTACCTGGTTGCTTACGTTTATTAAATGATTAA
Source organism: Firmicutes bacterium HGW-Firmicutes-7 (assembly GCA_002841375.1). Lineage (GTDB taxonomy): Bacteria > Bacillota > Clostridia > Lachnospirales > Vallitaleaceae > HGW-1. The sequence goes on from PGZO01000009.1 coordinate 34,388, forward strand.
GATCGACGTTTAAGTCGTAGTGATAATCATCTTGGAAAGCAATAGTGATATCAGTGATTTTTTTTACAAGATGGTCTAATAGTTGAAATAATTCTTCAGGATTCTGGTTATATTTTTTAACCTCAGTAATAAGATTAATAAGTTCGGAAATAATACAGTTTTCACCTTCAAGGTAGATTTTTTTGAAGTACTTTTCACATAACAATATTGCATCTTTTATATTGTAATTTATTTTATCAAAGGTTTGTGCAGCATCAACAAAGTGGTGCTGTGAGATGTAATCATCTGCACTAAAAAAACTCTTTCTTAATTGAAGCGGAAGTGCAATGATATGCTTATAGTATTCGAGTTTGCTCTTCGTAGTTTCATCGAGGTAGATATAGTCCACATCTGTTAATCCTAATATCTCTTGTTCTAAAAATTGTGGTGTAAACTGCAATGGTAATAGGTCTGAACTTTTGAATAGTTGATACTTTTCTTGTGCTTCGCTTAAATATAAAGAGGAAGGCATATGTGTTAAATTATACTTGTCCTTTAATATCCAAAAAAGCATTGATAGATTATCTGCTAATACACTAAGCGTTTCCATCCATTTCTCAAATTTTAAAAGAGCATCATAGGTTTGGCCCATCATAGAGGATATAGAAGTAATAGAAAAAGAAGCATATTCTTTTTGAGCGTGAAGGAGTTCGGTAAATTGATCCAATCCTGTTACAGGGTATGAAAACAGGCTAGAGTTTTCAGCGGCTCGGTAACTTAATGAATACTTTCCTCTCAGAAATAAATCAATCGTACCAATAAAAATATTCTGATCTACTGAATATATTCTAAAGCTATCTTTTAATACGTTGTTTGTATTTCTATTATCATCGTCATGAGGAGATAGGAATATATCTACCTTACCTTTTAATAAAACGTTAAGTGACTCCACCTTTTGTCCTTCAAGAAAGATTGTGTCGCCCTTAGAAACAGAATAATTACCTGACAAATTAGTACTCATAATATGCTCACCTATCCTATAATGTATTATTTCTAAAAATTATTAAGTAGATAATTTATTTAAAGAAATTATTTAACATTAATATCTAATAATGTAATATTTTTAGTATAGCACTTCATTTGCTGGTTAGCAATCATTAGAAAGTCCTAATAAAAAGCACATTTATATATAAATCAAATCATATAAAGCCTACATGATTAGAGGTTAACACATAGGCTTTAAGTTAAAAGGTAATCTTGTGTTAAGAATCAAATCTTATTAAATCTTTCCATATTTCAATTTCCACCCTAGCAGCCTCAACAGATTCTGAACCATGAACTGCATTTCTTTGAACGGTTTCTCCAAACATATATCTTATAGTTCCTGGTCTTGCTTTCAATGGATTGGTTGAACCGTTTATTTCTCTAACAATGCTCACCACATTTTCACCTTCTAATACGAGTACGATTACTTCCGAAGAAGACATAAAATCTAATAAATTATCATAAAACTCCCTTCCTTGATGGGCCTGATAATGATTTCCTAAAACTTCTCTAGTGGGTAAACATCTATGGGCATGAATTATATCTAAACGATTATCTTCATACATTGAAATGATTTTTCCAGCTAGTTTTTTTATTACTGCTTCAGGCTTAATAATAACTAAAGTTCTTTCCATAATAAATCACTCGCCTTTCGTTAAATTTAGGGTCTCTTTATGATTTGATTTCATTTTACTGTAGTAAATTTCATTCTATTATAACATTAACAGGTAAGTGCTTCAAGAAATGTTATTGAAGCCTACGTAGGAAGGCGTTCATATCTCTAACGTGTTTCTTCTATAGTTTTGACATCAAATGCAAATGTTATAGCAAGATATGAAAATAAAATGGATAAATAGTTAAAGTTGGTAGCATAATATCTAAAATATTACGAAGGGAGCGTATCCCTTGATAACATCCTAAATGGATACAGAGTAAAATAGTGAAAAAAATACTTGCATTACGTATTGACATATTATATAATGCAAATGAGAATGATTTGCATTAAAAAAGGAGGTATTTTATTATGAAAAATATAGCAAAAAGAGGTTTATTGTTTATTTTGGTATTAGTGCTCGTCTTGGTTACTGGGTGTGGTGGGAAAGCTACAAAGGAAGGAATTGTTCAGAACGATAAAATTACCGTATATACTAGTTTCTATGCGATGTATGATTTTGCGAATAAAATTGGGGGAGATAAAATTAACTTAATTAATCTTGTTCCTTCTGGAACTGAACCCCATGATTGGGAGCCAACGCCTAACGATATTGTTAAACTTGAAAAGGCAGATGTATTCATATATAATGGAGTTGGAATGGAGCATTGGGTTGAAAAAGTATTAGAGTCAATTGATAATGAACAATTAATTGCAGTTGAGACAACTAGAGGATTAAAACTTCTTGAGGGTGGGGATGTACATGAAGAGGAAGAAGACGATGAAGATGAAGAGGAAGAAGACCATGAAGATTTGAAATATGATCCCCATGTGTGGTTAAATCCTATGTTGGCAAAACAACAAATGGCAGCCATCAAGGAGGCGTTTATAGAAGCCGATCCTTCAAATAAAGAATTTTATGAAAATAACTATATCAATTATGCATCAAAATTAGATGAACTTTTTGAAGAGTTTACTTCAACATTATCAAAGCTTGAGAATAAAGATATTATAGTAGCACATCAGGCCTATGGTTATTTATGTGATGCCTTTGGATTAAATCAAGTTCCAATAGAAGGGCTTAATGCTGATGCAGAACCTTCACCCGCTAGGATGGTGGAGATTATAAAATTTGCACAAGAAAATGACATTAAAGTAATATTCTTTGAAGAATTGGTGAGTCCTAAAGTAGCAGAAACCATAGCAAAAGAAATTGGCGCAGAAACAGCTGTTCTAAGTCCTATAGAGGGATTAATAGAAGAGGATATTCTAGCCGGAAAAGAATATTTCTCTGTAATGAGAGATAATCTTGAGGCTTTAAAACAAGCTTTGAAATAATGTAATAATACAAGTTGTAGGTGATTAATATGAAAAATTCATGTAAAGAAATTTTAATGGATAAAGGCCTCAAGAATACGCGCCATAGGGAGCGTATTCTTGAGGTATTCAAAAAATCCGACAGGCCTTTAACTGCGGAAGAAATTTTTTTGATTTTAAAGAGTAACTCCGAAAATAGTTGTTTATCTACCGTGTATAGGACTGTTGAAGTTTTTGAAGCAAAAGGACTAGTACTTAAGTCCAATAGTATTGATGACGGGAAAGCACGATTTGAATTCAATACGAAGGAACATAAGCATCATGTGATTTGTACGCGTTGTCATCAAATTATTTTCATTAATGAGTGTCCTTTTAGTGAGTTTGAAAAAAAACTAAAAGATAAAATTGATTTTGATATTACCGGTCATAAGTTTGAAATCTATGGGTATTGTAAAGAATGCCAAGATCAGTAGAGAGTATGTAGAAACGAGAAGGGATTAAAAATGAAATAATGACTAATTTGACACAAAAACTAGATGGATTTACAATTATTTTTACAAGTATCATTCTTGAAGCCATACCATTTGTTCTTATTGGAGCTATAGTTTCTTCATTTATTCAACTATTTGTTTCAGAAAAAACGATTCAAAGCTTATTACCGAAAAATAAATACGTTGCCATAATAGGAGCTTCGTTTATGGGCATTATCTTTCCTGTTTGTGAATGCGCAATTATTCCAATCATGAGAAGACTTGTAAAGAAAGGTGTACCATTGGATGTGGCTATTACGTTTATGCTTTCGGTTCCAATACTTAACCCTATTGTTTTGTTATCGACATATTATGCATTCACAGGCCAACCAAGTATGGTGTTATATAGAGGTATTTTAGGTGCATTTGGTGCAATTATTATAGGATTGATTGTTGGAAGATTGAACCATAGGAATGTCCTTAAGATTAGTGCAACAAATTTTGAACCTAGTTGTTGTACCAATCATAATCATGAAGAACATCTTGATCAAGAAGAGCATCATCATGAATGTACGCAAGATACTGTACATATTAGAATTGGCGTAAATCAAACAAAGCGAAAAATACTTAGTAGTATCATTGATCATACTAGCCATGAATTTTTTGAAGTAGGTCGTTTTTTAATTATTGGTGCATTTTTGTCAGCTTTAATGCAAACATTATTACCTAGAACTACGCTTATGGCAATAGGAAAAGGACCAATAAATTCTATTATTGTACTTATGTTATTGGCGTTTGTATTATCGATATGTTCAGAGGCAGATGCTTTTATAGCAAGAACTTTTGTCGGACAGTTTACACAAGGTTCAATTGTTGCTTTTTTAATATTTGGGCCAATGTTAGATATTAAAAATATGATTATGTTAAGTGCAACGTTTAAAGCAAAATTTCTACTCAAATTGGTAACAGTGATTACCATAGTATGCTTCTTATTGGCCTTAATGGTAAATATTATTATAGGATAGGAGTAAAGTATGAAAAAAGTCAATATTAATGCATGGATGTGGTTCTTTGTTCTAATTGTGTATTGTGTATTTATGATTCACTTGATTGTAAGTAATAGGATTCTATTATTTATTCACCCTAAAATGATTAAATACATTGCTTTTACTATAATTGTATTTATTATTTTGATATCTCGTCAAATAATACAGCTCAATAACATTAAAAACAGCTCAAATAAGCTAGATTTAAGTTTTTTGATTTTCATGTTGCCTGTTATATTAACGGTTATAGTAAATCCAAATCAGTTAAATGCTAAAACAGCTGTTAATAAAGGGATTAATATTCCGAGTGTTAGTCAACAACTTGAGGTTCCAGATGAAACGGAAAAATCAGAAGAATTAGTTCAACCTATTCAGGTAGAAGTGGGGTATAACACTCAAGAGGGGAAGGATTTTTTAGATGTAATCGAGGGAATATCTAACGACTTTGAAAATGTATTAGGTACGAAAGTAGAAATATCAGGATTTATATTTTTACAGGAAGATTTTAATGAAGGACAATTTGTAATTTCGAGGTATATGATGAACTGCTGTGCGGCAGATGTACAGCTTATCGGTGTACTATGTAAATATTCAGATGACTATCCCTTAGTAGCGAATGAATGGATAAAAATATCCGGCATTGTGGATCAGATTATGTATAAGGGGAGTTCTGATGAAGAAGAAATCGAAATGGCACAAATTATAGTGAGTGAGGTTGAAGGAATCATAATCCCAGATGATCAATATGTTTATCCTTATTAATATTAATTTATTTACATGTATGAAATAGCCATGTCATTGTATATTCTCAAAATAGAGAACATACAAAGTTATGGCTATTTTATGTTAATGCTATGCTTATTTAAGACCTAATTCTTTTCGTTTTTTCTCAATATGATCCACATAAATTTGGATTGTTTTTTCTGCATCCATTTCTACAACCACTTTTCCAAGTCCTAAGGATTCGGTTGTCTCAGTAAGTGTCTTTACTACTACATCACTACCAGTTATGGAGGGTACCGGTGCAATGTGCACAAGCCAACCTAAAGCGATTGCGGTACAAGCATCAGCAACTGCTTTTTGTTCTAAATATTCAGGGGCACCAATTACAATTGGTAACATATTGGTATCTACTTTGAGGGCATCAGCGAGTTCTTTAGCGGTATGGGTCATTTTACCAATATCTACGCAAGCGCCATATGAAAGGACTGGTGGTATTCCTAGTTGTTTGCATACAGCTTTTAAACCATCACCACATTCTTCTGCGGCTTCTGGTTGAGTAAGTCCGGTATATTCCATCACTGAAGAAGTACAACCGCCAGATAGTACGAGAATATTGTTTTTGATTAAACCTTGTGTTATTTTAAAAACATTACTGCCGCCTTGCCCATAGCGAGCAGTAGTACAACCAACAATCGTTGCAATGCCACGAATATTGCCATTTGCAATTTGTTCAATAAGTGGATCAAAGGTACCATCTAATGCTTTTTTGATGGATTCGGTGCTAAATCCAATGGTACAATTTGAAATATGAGGAGGAATATAGGTTTTCCTATTTTCGCTTTTTCTTTGTTTAAAAGCATCTAAGGCCATATTTAATGCTTTTTCTGCTTGTTCTTTCATTTTTTCAGGGATAAAATCTAAAGTTTCAGTGCCTTGTAACTTAATGATGGGGTGCGTGCTTAAAAGTTTGGTGCCAAAGCGTTTAGCGTATAAGGGCATCGTTGGTACAGTACAGTTATAATCAAACATAAATAAATCTATAACACCTGTGGCTAATACATACTCCTGTGACAACCATTCACCTTCTTGCCCTGCATATGCTTTCTGGTGATGCATACCCTCATAATTAATCAATTGCTGTCCTTCACATACATGACCTAATATTTGAATACCATCTGCACCTAGAGCTTGTGCTTTTTGCTGCCATTCGTCTGTTGAGGCTAAGTCTATGGCTACATGAGCTAATAGTGGCATGTGCCCATTTGTAATGATATTGACCATGTTGTTTTTCAATAAACCCATATTTTGTTGTTTATTAGCAATTTCCTGTGTACCCATAAGGATTTCTTGAATTAGGTCAAGTAATAATAATCCTTGGTATTCATTAGCAACACCTAAGCGTACACTATTGAGAAGAAAATCTACGGGATCAGAGGAGAAATTGGTCATACATCTTGTTTGAGCATAAGCAATTTCACTATAGCCACCTCCTGGAAAAAGACCAAGCTTATTCCATAGTTCTTTACGCTGAGTTGGAGCAAAGGCTTCAACCGCTTTTGAAGGAATATGGTATGGTGCGTGAATATCATTGATTACCCAATCCGCAAACTGAATGGCAAGGGCTTCAATAGGTTGATTGGCATCAAGCCCTGCCATATCTGCATATTTCTTTAGTTTTTCAGCATCACGTATTTTCAAACCACTTTCAGGGTGCTCACCTGCAGCTTTTAGCGTTCTAGCAGCTTGATGACAATGAAAGATATTAGCGGCAGTTCCAATTGTAACGTGCCGATACATGAAGTTTCTTGCTACCATAGTATGAGCATCAACACCACAGGTTCCACGTGGTGCTTTTTCATTTATACGACAAGGGCCGTTAGCACATAATTGACAGGATAGACCTTCGATGCAAAATTGACATTGTAAAGGTTGCTGCTCACTAAAACGGTCAAAAACATTCGTCAAGCCTGATTCGTGAACGACTTGATACATTTCCCGCATAGCAGGATCAATAATTACATTAAGCGGATAGCCTCGCTTTGACTGATCATGTTTTTTTATATGTTTTCTTTGCCATTTATGCACTTCTTTCATATCAGGCATTTTTTCTATATGTTCATAATCAATAGGATTGCGATTATGAAGATCTTGATGGGAATTTGGGTCATTTGAATCTTCAGCCGTAAGTTTAGAACCAAAAGTAGCCTTGCTACCACTCATACGCTCAGCACTTTTTTCAAAGGATTTTTTTATTTCTTTATCAGACATAGATGCCTCCTATAACTTTGTTTTTTTTAGAATTACCAATTTGTTGTAATAATATACAGTGTCAAAAGTACTTAGTTGTTCTTTCCTATACAGCATATAGCATATGGATGCTTTAACCATCTACTATATGCTGTATAGGAATTAGAACAACTTACTTTTGACACTATAACTTGAAACCCAAGACAAAAATTTCATTTGGGTATTTGACAGTAACTCAACTTAGGTATATTATTATAAAGAGCATATGCCATAAATTATTATAATTAAGGAGTATTTGAAATGTCAGAATGTACAAGTTGTTCATCTAATGATAACTGCACAAGGGATAAAGAAAAGTGCCAGGTTGTGAGTAACCCATTTAGTAAAATTAAAAGAGTAATAGGCATTATGAGTGGAAAAGGTGGTGTTGGTAAATCAACAGTTGCAGTATCCATTTCAAAGCAATTAAAGAATATGGGGTATCAAGTAGGTATATTGGATGCAGATATCACTGGACCTAGCATTCCTAGATTATTGGGACTGCAAAATGAAAGAGCAATAAATACAGAAGAGTATATCTTGCCAGTTGAATCTGTTGATGGGATTCGTGCAATGTCTTTGAATTTTTTAATTGAAGAGGAAAAAAGTCCAGTTATTTGGAGAGGGCCAGCAGTATCGAATGTTGTTAAACAGTTTTATACTGATGTTTTTTGGGGAGATTTAGATTTTCTTATTATTGATATGCCACCAGGCACGTCGGATGTTGCTTTAACTGTTATGCAGTCAATACCACTCAATGGTGTAGTTATGGTAACGTTGCCCCAAGATATGGTTTCAATGATTGTAGCCAAAGCAGTGAATATGACGAAAACACTTTCTATACCAGTACTTGGCGTAATTGAGAACATGAGTTATATAACTTGTCCAGATTGTGGAAAACACATTGAGTTGTTTGGTGAGGGAAATAGTGATGAATTGCTTTATGGTTTGCAGCTGGAGCTTTTAGGAGAACTTCCAATGACGAAGGAAGTAGCTAAGCTTTCATCTGAACGAGAGGCGAGTGATTCGGAAGTTATGAATACTTTATTTGCACCAATAGTTAAGAAAATTATTAGTGCAGTTAACTTATAGGATTATGTGAGAATACATAGATCTTACAACAGAGCTGGCTAAAGTGATTTCACTTTAGCCGTTTTTTTGTTTACTAGGAAAGTTCTGCATAAGCAATTGGAAAAGCGGCAGATGTGTAACGAGGATTTTAACTCGGCGTAGCCGATTTTCTTGTTTATTCAATAGGGTTATTGACATATGACCAAAATAGAGTATAATAGGTAATGTAATGGGTATATGTCAATAACAAACAAGGAGGTAATAAATATGCCAGGTAGAGATGGAACAGGTCCATTGGGACGTCGAGCATTAAGTGGAAGAGGACTTGGAGTTTGCACTAGAACAAATATTGTTAGGTAAAAAAAACGTGTAAAAATAAGGAGGATATCTAATGAAAATTGCAATACCTGTAGATGATAAATCTGTGGAAACACATATTTGCCAATCTTTTGGACGTACACAATATTTTTTGATTTATGATACAGAAACAAAGGAAAAGATATTTCTAGATAATCGAGCGGCAGGAAGCCAAGGTGGTGCTGGCATTAAGGCAGCGCAGACGGTTGTAGACAACAATGTAAATGTTTTACTTACACCCCGATGTGGGGAGAATGCCGCAGGGGTTATAAAAGCTGGAAATATAAAAATATATAAGACAATAAGTGAATCTATCCAAGATAATATTCAGGCTTATATTGATGGCAAGTTATCTTTGCTGGAGGATATACATGCAGGGTTTCATAATCATGGAGGAGAATAGCTTGAAGATCGCTGTGCTAAGTGGCAAAGGTGGTACAGGCAAAACATTACTATCTGTAAATATGGCTGCCACAGCAAAAAAAGCTATATATATTGATTGTGATGTTGAAGAACCGAATGGTCATTTGTTTTTTAAACCTCAAAATATGATGTCAGAAGAGATATCTATTAAGATTCCTATCGCAGACGAAAAACTTTGCAGTGGCTGTCGTGTGTGTGTTGACTTTTGTAAATTTAATGCGTTAGCGTATATTAACAATAAATTGATTGTCTTTGATGAAGTTTGCCATTCCTGTGGGGGATGTGTACTGTTATGTCCTAATAGAGCCTTGTCAGAAGAAGAAAAAATAATTGGTAAAGTACAAAAAGGTGTTTCTGAGAGTGTTACTGTAATTACAGGGATATTAAATACAGGTGAAGCTTCGGGTGTTCCAATCATTAAGAAACTTTTGAAGGATCTTGAAGGGGAAAAAGAAATTGTCTTCATCGATTGTCCTCCTGGAAGTGCCTGTATTGTTATGGAAAGTATAAAGGATGCAGATTATTGTGTACTGGTGGCTGAGCCAACTTTATTTGGTGTGCATAATCTTAATATGGTTCTTGAATTAGTAACATTATTTAAAAAACCATATGGCGTGGTGCTAAACAAGTGCTTAGAGAGTGAAAATCCCGCAGAAAAATTCTGTATCGAAAAAGAACTTATAATCTTAGGGAAGATTCCATTTGATCTTGAACTTGGTACATTGAATTCTAACGCTTTGATTTCAGCAAGAGAAAATAAGAAGTATTATGAAGTGTTTTCATCATTGCTTCAACTTGTGATGAAGGAGGTTGAGCATGAAACAGCTATTAATTCTTAGTGGTAAGGGCGGTACGGGTAAAACTACTATAGCTAGCGCTTTTGTTAAACTATCAGCGGCTAAAGCATTTGCAGACTGTGATGTGGATGCACCTAATTTACATCTGGTCATGAAGCAGTCAGTTCAAGCCAAACAAAGTGATTATTATGGGTTACCTAAAGCAGAGGTTAACCAAGATTTATGTATTAAGTGTGGCTTGTGTACAGAAAATTGCCGATTTTATGCAATTAACGGAGAGGATGAGGTTAAAGTGGATTTCTATAGCTGCGAAGGTTGCGGTGTTTGTGAAGCCATATGCCCAGTAGGAGCTGTAACGCTAAAACCTGTCATTGCAGGAGATCTAATGCTCTATGTCGACGATTCAGTCTTTTCCACTGCACAGCTTAAAATGGGAAGTGGCACGTCAGGAATGCTAGTATCAAAGGTGAAGGCGCAACTGAAATCAGTAGATATTAATACGCCGCTTATAATTATTGACGGATCACCGGGCATTGGGTGCCCTGTAATAGCATCGCTAAGCGGTGTGGATATGGTGCTTGTTGTTGCAGAACCATCTATATCGGGAATTAGTGATATGGAACGTATTATTCATACTGCAGAAAAATTTCAAACAAGGGTAGCTGTTTGCATTAATAAATATGATACGAATGTAGAAAACACAGAAAAAATAGAGCGCTTTTGTATGGATAATTCCTTGCTTTTTTGTGGAAGAGTACCCTTTGATTCCGAGGCTATAAAAGCAATCAATAATGGAATGAGTATAGTTGAAATGAACTGTAGGGCAGGAGATGCCGTCAGAGATGTTTTTGCAAAGTCAATTAAAATATTATTTAGCTAAAATAAAAAGGTTCACGTCTCATATTATTACTTGAGCATGCAGTTAATGTTGATAGTTGCCAAAAACATGGTATAATGACTTTAAAGATAAATAAGCATTATATATATTCAAATAGAGCAACAGTTGGTGCCAAGGAGGTAGTTAAATATGGCAAGACCGAGAAAGTTTAAGAGAGTGTGCTGTTTACCAGAGGTCACATTATTTGGACCATTAAATAATAATGAGCTTCAACAAGAAGATGTATGTATGACAGTTGAAGAATATGAAGTTATTAGAATGATGGATTATGAAGGACATAATCAAGAAGAATGTGCCAAAGCAATGGGCGTTGCTAGGTCTACAATACAAAGAATTTATGATGATGCTCGTAAAAAAATTGCTGACAGTTTAATAAATGGAAAATCTTTAAAGATTCAAGGTGGAGATTATAAATTATGTAGCGAGTTTGGTGAAGAATTTCCTTGTAAAAGAAAAGGATGTCATAAAAGAAGTCAACATTTAGAAGAATAAACTATTAGTGGGGTGAATTATGAGCGAGAAAAAGAAAATTAGTAAGAAAGTTTATGAGAAAAAGTTAGAAGAACTTCAGATTGAACTGGTTAAGTTACAGGAATGGGTTAAAGCAAAGGGGTTACGAATTGTTGTTGTGTTTGAAGGAAGAGATGCAGCTGGTAAAGGCGGTGTGATTAAAAGGATTACAGAAAATTTGAATCCACGTGTTTGTCGAGTCGTTGCATTAGGCGTGCCAACAGAAAAAGAAAAGAGCCAATGGTATTTTCAAAGGTATGTAGCACATTTGCCTGCAGCAGGTGAAATAGTACTATTTGATAGGAGTTGGTACAATAGAGCTGGTGTTGAGAAGGTTATGGGTTATTGTAGTGATATTGAATACAATGAATTTTTAAGAAGTTGTCCAGATTATGAAAGAATGTTGGTTAGATCAGGGATTATCTTGATTAAGTATTGGTTTTCCGTGGGTGATGAAGAGCAAGAAAAAAGATTTCAAGATCGGATTAATGATCCAACAAAAAGATGGAAGATTAGCCCAATGGATTTAGAATCAAGGAAATACTGGGTAGATTATTCAAAAGCAAAGGATACGATGTTTGATTATACTGATATCAAACAAGCACCTTGGTATGTTGTAAATGCAGATATTAAAACCCATGCAAGATTAAATTGTATTTCCCATTTGTTGAGTCTTGTACCTTATCAAGATTTAACGCCAGAAAAAATTTCATTACCTGACCGACAGGATGATGAAGCCTATATTCGGCCACCTATTGATGAACAGACATTTGTCCCTGACATTACTAAAAAGCTAGAGTCCTAAAGCAGGTTCCTTAGGAAGCGAAGGCCTTCCTACGTTAGATTAAAAACACCATAAACTTTTTTAAGGTATGGTGTTTTTTGCGTTATGTTTATTTATGAATTTCATGTTTGTTTTAGTTATTACACTTTAATTTTTTCTTTATCGGTGTTAGTGTTAGGACTGTTAAAGGTTGTAGGTTGAGGGTTATTAGCATTAAAAAACTGGCCACCAGGTGTTGAAAGGTTAAAGTAAAGTTTTGAATCCTTTGTAATACCCCAATCTTTCAAAGAACCTGTATCTTGAATTTTATTAAATGCTTCTCTAAACATTGTGTTATGTGCTTCTTCACGATTTAATAAAAAATCAATCATCTCTCTTACGCCTTTATCATTTATTTGTCTATGCAAGTATTCATAAACAACTTTGGCTCTTTGTTCTGCTGCAATATTTGATAATATATCTGCTGGAAGGTCACCGGTTTCATTAATATATGCAGCAGTCCATAAGTAACCCGAGGCGTTACTTAACATAGGTGTAAGTCCACTGGATACATGTGCTTGGATGCTACCAATTGTTGCGTTTTCTGCATCTAGGTCATGACCATTCAACATATTTATTGCGGTAGTAACCATTTCCATGTGGCTTAATTCCTCGGCAGCAATGTCAAGAAATAAATCCTTAATTTCAGGGTCTTTAATTCGAAAACTCTGGGAAATATACTGTAACGCAGCTTTTAATTCGCCATGTGGGCCACCGAGTTGTTCTTGAAGCATTGTTGCATAATTAGGATTTGGGGCATCTACTCTAACATCTTGAAGAAGTTTTTTTTCATGTTTAAACATTTTTATCTCTCCTTAATTGTATTAAATGATTGTTTATAATAGCTTTTGTATATGTAAGGAAAATATACATCATATTTTGACTAACATATCATTAATAACAAGCATCTCATTAATACTATTGAAGTCTATCCAATTTTATGTTATGATAATTTTCAATTGAATATTGCTAGAGGAGCCAGTGTTGCTGGCTGAGATAAAGAACGATATTCTTTGACTCTTATACCTGATCTGGATAATGCCAGCGTAGGAAAGTGTATGATAGAATTTATAGGCAATCCTTGGATTGTTTTTTTTTATCCAGTAGGAAAGCTCTACTTTCTCGGCTTATCCTCCAAAAAGGATGAGTGGTTATCGGACAGATGTAGAAGTAGCAGGGTTCAATTTACTACATAATGTATATTATAATTGGAGGAAAAAACATGTATCAAACGAAGAAAATAGCACTTTCAGGTGTATTAATTGCCTTAGGTGTAGCACTAAGTCCCCTTTACATTCCAATAGGTACTGCAAAATGCTTTCCACTTCAGCATCTGATTAACGTTATTTCAGCAGTCTTGCTTGGACCGTTATACGCAGTAGCTAATGCGTTTGTTATTTCGTTGCTTAGAAATATTTTTGGAATGGGCTCTTTATTAGCTTTTCCAGGGAGCATGATTGGTGCATTATTGGCAGGGCTATTATATGTTAAATATAAAAGTCAAACGATTGCTGCGATAGGTGAGCTCATAGGGACGGGTATTTTGGGATCCTTGGTGTCTGCACCAATTTTTATACATCTTATGGGTAAAGAAGCGGGAATTTTTTTCTTTGTCATTCCGTTTATGTTAAGCTCATTTGTTGGTACTTCTATTGCAATGGTGTTACTTAGAGTACCAGCCCTTAAGAAGTTGCTAAATTATGAGTAGTTTATTTAGAGTAGTCACTTTGCTTTTATTAGGATTAAACATAATATAGATTAAAGAAGTGGGTTCAGTTTGTACTAAATATAGTTATCTGATATAATATTATCATCTTAACATTAAAGTTTGGACTTTGGTTATAAAGGAGGTTTTATTATGGATGGTTTTCTATATAAACTTGTTGGTTTATATGAGTTGTTAAATAAAAGAGTATCAGTTGAGGAAACAATGGAACACTTATATACAACATTTAAAGATTACATACCGTATGATAGAATATGCATAGCACTCTTAGATAATGAAGGAAATGTCTACTCTCAAGACGTACAGAGTGATTATAAACCCATATTGAAAAAGGGATTTTCAATAAGCTTACGAGATACTACGCTTAAAGAAATCATATCCACCAAACAACATAGAGTCATTAATAACTACGTGGAATATATGAAAGAAAATCCGAGTTCACAATCAACAAAACTTATTTTAGAAGAAGATATAAGAGCAAGCATCGCATGTCCTCTTATTACCAATGATCTTTGCTTCGGCATACTGATTTTTTCAAGTAAAACCATAAACATATTCAATGACGAACATGTATATTTTACGAATATGATTTCAAATAATATGGCAATAACAATTGAGAAGAATCTACTTGTTGATGATTTGATCTTAACTTCAATCACTGGATTTGCGAGGCTCGTTGAAGCAAAGGATAGCGATACAGCGCTACATCTAGATAGAATGCAAAATTACTCAAGAATCATTGCTTTGGAACTTCAAAAAACTGAAGCATATAGTAAGGTAATTAATAATTCTTTTGTCGACGATATTATGCGATTTAGTCCTCTTCATGATATTGGCAAGGTAGGCATTGCTGATGGAATACTTTTGAAGCCTGCAAAGCTCACGCCTGAAGAATTTGAGGTAATGAAAAAGCATACAATTATTGGAAGTGAAGTGTTAAAAAAGGCAAGTAATAATCTTTTAAGAAATGGAAAGAACTTTTTTGATATAGGAATCGAAATCGCGTTAAGTCATCATGAAAAGTATAATGGTCAGGGTTATCCTTATGGTATTGCAGGTGAGGACATCCCTCTTTCTGCAAGAATTGTCATGGTCGCGGATGTATTTGACGCACTAACTTCAAAAAGAGTATATAAAAATGCTATTGCAGTGGAAGACGCCATTCAAATAATTATCGATGAAAGTGGAAAAAGCTTCGATCCGAACGTCGTGCAGGCGTTACTAGACAGTAAACCGAGTATATTAGAAGTTTATAAACAACATCAAGAAAGCGTTGACTTTGATAGAAGATAGAAATAAGTATCTTAAGTTATGTACAGGTAGAGCGAAATTTTCTATTGAGGATAGTGCTAAGCGTTACGGTATAGTTGTTTATATATTGAAGCTTATAGCTATTATAAATCTTGAATATTCATCTTGTTAATTTCGCTTGTACGCCTTATTTTTTCGCGACAACTAAAATAGATGGCAAGTAAGATTACTGTTGGTATATTGGTTAAAAGTAATGTGATAATACTAAGTGCAATCACTTGTATAATACTTTCAAGTCCGGCAATATTCAAAATAAAGATCAAAGAAAAGATAAACGAAATGATCGGCAATACAAGTCCTGGCCATTTGCTTTCTCTCTTGGATAAAAATATTTGGAGTATAATCCCCCCTACAATAAAAACTAAAAAGAATGTGATATTTCTTATTGGTAGCATTTTATTTATCTCCTTTTATTTTTTTGTATTCAGAAATTAAAAGCTTTGCAGTATTAAAATCGACTTTTTCATTTACTGCAAGTCGCTTAATCAAGGCGACGTAAGGCTCGCTCGTAGTATTTTCGCTAATTTGAATTTTTTGGATTAATCTGTCTAATCGCAATCTAACGGTTGGATATGTGACACTATATTGATTAGCAATTTCTTTTAATGAACCAGAGGACATAATAAACTTTTTAATAAAAGAGATGTCTTCATCATCAAGATTCGTCATCCATTCTGGTACAACTTCTATTCCCATTATTTCAGCCTCCTTTAACAATGTTAATTGTACACTTTAACATTGTTAAAGTCAAGGAAAAGTAGAGCATGATTCACCATATGTCAATTAGAGAGAGGATCTATTTCCGATAGATCATGATCATGCAAAAATGGAAACATCTTTGGTGCAAACTAATAGAATGTAATAGAAAAAAGAATTGGGTGGTGCAAATGCAAATATTGAGACGTGGTTCAAGCGGTCCGGATGTAAAACTCATTCAAACGCTGCTAGCTAGAATAGGTTATAATCCTGGACCAGTGGATGGAAAATTCGGACCAGTAACTGCACAGGAAGTTGTTGAATTTCAGCGTAACAACGAGCTTGTGCCTGATGGTATAGTGGGACCTGCCACATGGAACGTTTTTGACAAGTTACTTAGGGGTTATGATGAATATACCATTAGACCAGGAGATACACTAAATACTATAGCGTGGGGATATTATACATCGGTTAATTCAATACTAGTTGCAAACCCGGGAATTAATCCAAATAACTTAACAATCGGTCAGGTGATAACGGTACCATACGGAATTGAAGTCGTATTTACAGATATAGATTATACTTATGAAATAATGCAAAGGGATATATTGGGATTGAAAGCTAGGTATCCTTTTCTTGAAGTCGGTTCCATTGGGCAAAGCGTAATGGGAAAAAACTTATACTATATTAGGTTGGGAAGAGGGGAAAATAGAATCTCTTACAATGGGTCCCATCATGCAAATGAATGGATTACAACGCCACTATTAATGAAATTTATTGAAAATTTTGCCGCTGCATATGCCACTGGCAACAGTATAAGAGGTTATGATATTCAAGAAATATTTGATAGTAGCAGTATTTATATTGTACCTATGCTTAATCCGGATGGTGTAAATCTGGTGTTGTACTGGCCTAATTATACCGAGGCTGCCTATACGGAGGCAGCACAATTAAACAGAACAAATCTTCCATTACCCAGCGTATGGAAAGCAAATATTAGAGGTGTGGATTTGAACAGCAACTATCCTGCACTGTGGGAAGAGGAAAAAGAGCTAGAAATTGCAGCTGGAATAACTGAACCTGCGCCAAGAGATTATGGAGGTCCAGAACCTCTGTCTGAGCCAGAAACCTCAGCACTTGCAGCGT
Source organism: Firmicutes bacterium HGW-Firmicutes-7 (assembly GCA_002841375.1). Classification (GTDB taxonomy): domain Bacteria; phylum Bacillota; class Clostridia; order Lachnospirales; family Vallitaleaceae; genus HGW-1. Next base: position 51,663 of record PGZO01000009.1, read on the forward strand.
TCACCCGAAACATGGACTTTAGTCTCGTAATTGCATATCATACACAGGGTAGAGTAATCTTCTACCAATTTGAAAATTTGGCCCCTCCTGAGTCAATGGACTATGTCCGTGAATTCTCTCGCGCCAGTGGTTATGCATACTCTGAAAATCCCGAAGAAGCATCCTATGCAGGCTATAAGGACTGGTTTATTCAAGAATTTAGAAGACCAGGCTTCACGATGGAAGTTGGACTAGGAAGAAATCCCATTTCTATTTCTCAATTTAATACCATTTATAATAATAATGAAGAGATTATGCTCTTGGCTCCGCTCCTATAAAGTTACTATTATTGATACAATAAGACAACTAATTGATAATGTATTTAGATGATAGAGGACTTAAAAAGAAATCGAGCATAAAATAAGAAAAATGTTGATAAGACATTGATATTATGATAAAATAAAAAAGTTGTTTAAAAAACGAAAATGGCAAACTTACTTAAAGGTAAGGACGCAAAGCTATGAATCTAAGGTGTTAACACACTATGATCGTCAAGCTACCGAAATAAAGACCATAGATATTGGATTTATTAGCTGTAGCACAATTTAGTGCCGCAGCTTATTTTTGTTGAGTTACTTAATGAATAACTGATTTGGGCACATATTACTCAGAAATTGAAGGAGTAAAGTAAAATAGAAGCGAAAAAATGGAGAAAAGATATGAAATTTAATTTAGCTAAGAGAATTGCACTGTTTGTTGGAATACTTGTATTTGTTGTTGCTGGAGGATTAGGTACTGCGGCAATTTTACTAAGTTCTAATACGGCACTTGAGGAAGCAGAAAACGGATTGAAGGAAGCTGCAACGCAAGGAGCGAATGTAGTCGATTCACGATTGCAAATTCGTACCAATGTACTTGTACAGGTTGCTATTCGCATAAGTGAAATGGATATTAATCAACAAATTGATACGCTAGCTACAGAAGTAGAGGCATTGGGTTATCTAGATATAGGCATAGTAGATTTACAGGGTAAAACTAAGTATGTCATTAGCGGTGAAGAAGCAGAACTGGGCGATCGAGAATATGTTCAAAAGGCTTTAAAAGGTGAGGCTTGTTTTTCAAATGTATTGATCAGTAAGGTGACAAACAGCCCAGTGATTATGGTTGCTGCACCAATAAAGGTAGACGGTACTATTGTAGGTGCACTTGTTGCTAGAAGAGATGGGGCAGCACTAAATGAGATATCCGATAATATCAAGTATGGAGAAAAGGGCTATGCATATATATTAGGTATGGATGGTGCTTTTTATGCACACCCAAATAGAGAATTTGTTATAAACCAAATTAGTGTCCTCAAAGATATTGAAAGTGATGGTGTGTTTAAAAGTGCAGGAATCGCACTTGAGAAACTGGGCATGGGGAATGCAGGAATCATTGAATATAAGTTGAACTCAGAAGAACGAATTGTTGCAATGCAACCTATTCCAAATACTAATTGGATGCTAGGATTGACTGCGCCAAAAGAACATATATTAAAGGGTGTTAGTGAACTATCTCAACTACTTATAATCATTTCATTTGTTTTTGTTGTCATAGGTATTGCGGTTGCAATTGTTTTAGGAAGGTCTATTTCAAAACCGATTAAACATGTTGTTGGGATTGTAGATCAAATTGCTCAATACGATTTAATATTAGAGGATAATAACAAAGCGCTGGGTTATACAAAAAGAACAGATGAAATAGGGGTTATGGCTAAAGCCGTTATTTCTCTACAAGAAAACTTAAAAGAATTGATCAAAAATATCGGAGCCACTTCTGAGCAAGTAGCGGCTTCGTCTGAAGAATTAACATCTACAAGTCAACAGTCAGTTACGGCAGCGGATGAGGTAGCAAGTACCATACAAGAAATTGCAAAAGGCGCAAATGACCAAGCGAAAGATACAGAACAAGGCGCTGTGCATGTTGAATTATTGGGTTCAATAATTGAGAAAGATCAAATACTACTTGCTGAGTTAAATGCTTCTGCTGATGAAGTTGAACAATTGAAAAGTGAAGGATTTGATATCTTAAAGATTTTAATTGAAAAAACACAAATAACAAATCAAACAGCAGTTGAAGTAAGAGACATTATTGTTGATACGAATGAAAGCGCTAGAAAGATAGAAGATGCGAGCCAAATGATAAAGAGCATTGCAAATCAAACAAATCTCTTAGCTTTAAATGCAGCAATAGAAGCTGCAAGGGCTGGGGAGGCAGGCATGGGCTTTGCAGTTGTAGCAGATGAAATACGAAAGCTCGCTGAACAATCCAATGGATTTACAGAAGAGATTGGCAAGATTATCAAAGAACTGACTAATAAAAGTGAACAAGCAGTGGATACAATGGAAGAGGTAAGCGGTAGTTTAGCATCACAAGCAGAAAGCGTAGAAATGACCAACACAAAATTTGAAGGTATCGCAAGTGCTATTGAAACAGTAAAGAGGTCTATAACTGATTTAAATCAATCAAGTAAAGAAATGGGACAGAAGAAAAATGAGATTGTAGGAATCATTGAAAGCTTATCAGCAATTTCAGAAGAAAATGCAGCAGGTACACAAGAAGCTGCCGCCTCTATTGAAGAACAAACAGCCTCAATGGAGGAGATTGCTAATGCAAGTGAAAGCTTAGCAAAACTAGCTGAGGAAATGCAAAAAAGTATATCACAGTTTAAGTATTAAAATAGTTTAGATATTGAAATGAATAAGTTGTATTGGCGCAACTTATTCATAATAATTAGCGAATATTAGATTTTGAAAATATTAAAAAATGGAGTAAGTATTGATGAAGAATCATATCAATAAAGTGAATAAGATTGTAATAAAACTATTATTTCTATTAGCAAATGTAACTGCATTATGTGGAGTGTTTTTTAAGATGCCTATTTTATATGCGGTTTCTATGATATATATTGTTTTAATTACACTTGTGGGCATATCAATTTATAAGAAAGCATTCGAGCTTGGCAGTGGATATGTGATCTCATTTGTTATAGGTATTGCTGTTTTGAGTTTTATAAACAATACAAACACAGTGTACCTAGTGCTTATACCAATTAGTCTTGCAGGCCTTTATCTGAACATTAAATTATTTATAATGGTAAGCATATTTATGAATAGTATATTGGTTATTAAACTGTTATTATTACGGATTTTTGATGATAACCTTGTAATAACACTAATGATTGTAAATGTTATAATATTGATAATGTTTTTTATGACAAAGTGGGGTACAGAGCTTATAATGACTATAAGCAAAGAGGCGCAGAAAGCAAGTAATTCATTAGATGCATTGGTGAATACGATGCTGCTAATAGATCAAAATACCAAGAGATTAAATTTGCAAATATCAAATTGTGAGGTTGAGCTTCAATTAGTAAAGGAAAAAAGTTCTGCTTTGGTAGAAACTGTGGACTCTATCACGTTAGAGGATATTCTAACAACAATGGAAGAGCAAGATGCATATATTAACACTATATATGATAGAATGCAAGAAATTACTAAATCTTGCACCCACCTTAAAAGTGTCGTTCAAACAAACGAGAATAACAGAGTTGGAGAAATGCTATTGACAAAAATGTAGGCGAAGGCAAGTATTAAACGGTTAAACCAATTAAAATAATTAATGGGCTTAACCGTTTTTGACTTTAAGGTTATAATTTTGTTTTAACAACTTTTTTTATTTATTATAAGCGTTTTATAAGTAATATCTAAGGTTTCATGTTCAACCTTGGTTGGATCAAACTTCAATAGCTTAAAAGTTATCTGAACACAAAAGCCTATTACTAGCGCTGAAATAATTGTTCCTATACCAACCATCCCACCAAGTCTCCAACCGAAAAATATCGCTAGAAGTTCTATTGTAGCCCGGCAAACGCCAACTGGAAACCCTGTTTTTCTAGTAAGTGCAACCATTAAACTGTCTCTTGGTCCGGCTCCAAAGGCAGATCCAATATAAAAGAATGAAGCTAAAGCAATTATAAATAAGCCTAGAATTATCATTATAATCCCATAGATAAAGTTGGTAGCTAAGGGTATTATACGAAAGTTGAGAAGGATATCCATAAATACACCAATAAGTACCATATTTAAAAGCGTACCAAACCCTAGTTTTTCACCAAGTAATACGGTAATAACACCAAGAAGTATTCCTGTTATAATAGAAGCTGTTCCAATACTTATCCCTATTGTTTCAGCTATTCCTACATGGAAAACATCCCATGGAGCATATCCTATTTGAGCGTTCATTGTAACGACTATTCCAACTGAGAATAGTATATTTCCCCATATTAGTCGTAATAAGCGGAGGTAAAATCGCTTCATGTTAAAATCTCCTTTCTAAAATCCTTTGAGTTGATAAGATTAGTTATAAAAATTGGCTGACGGTTTAGTAAGTAGATTCAAAAATAGCGTAATGAAAATTTACATTAACTCTATTATAGCGTTATAAACCGTAAAGTCAACAAAATATGCTCGTTTATGCCCAAAGGTAATATCATGGGGTTAATTTGTGGTATCAAAGGAGCTATATTACCACCTGCTTATATATACCTCATGAAAATGATAGATACTTCAAAATTTCCTTGTGGTACTAAAAAAAGTATCATATACTTTACCTATGATGCAGGTTACCTCAGAGAGAAATATGGCAATTTTAGAGCGATAAAAGCTGATAAGGATATTTCGTTTTCTGCTTATATATATATAGGATATCTCGAGGATGTAAAAATGTATTTGGACTTACGAGGATGTTGATATGCCTCAGACTTGGTGAGGATGCAAAAAGGAGAACATATTACGATGGATTACGCTATCAGTCACTTATGTAAACGATTTAATCTCTCTAGAAGTACGATATTATATTATGATACTATTGGGCTTTTAAAGCCTTCCTCTAGAGGGACCAATAATTATAGAAAGTATTCAGATGAGGATGTAAAGAAATTGGAGGAAATATGCAAATATCGTCAGATAGGCATACCCCTAGAAGACATCAAGGGCCTATTGGCAGCATCCGAAGGTATAATAAAAAAGACCCTTGAGGAAAGACTTGACGAATTAAATATTCAAATAAGTAGAATTAGAAATCAGTACCATTTGATTATAAATATACTGAAGAATGAGGATTTGTTGAAAAGACTGCAAATTGTTGAAAAAGATACACTAGTACAAATATTAACTTTAGCAGGACTAAATGAAGGTGATATGGATATGCTTCATGCAAAAGTAGAAAAGATGTCTCCCGAAGGTCACCAAATTTTTTTAGAGGCATTGGGAATTGAGAATGAAGAGATTATCGAGATAAGAGAATATGCTAGAAGGTTAATGAAAAATTCTACTGGAATAACTTGACCTGACTATAACTTCATAGTTTATTATCTTCTTTATATTGAAAGGAAGATGGTGAAGTATATGAATAAAAATAAGAGTTTTTTACTACTCTGGACAGGCAAATTTGTATCTGAATTAGGCGATAAGTTTTATGCCATCTCAATGGCGTGGTGGATTCTTGAAGAAAGTGGATCGCCAATAAACATGGGACTTTATCTTGCTTTTTCTATTTTTCCGGGTATATTAGCAGGTATTTTTGCAGGTGCCTATATTGATCGCTTAAGCCCAAAAAAGCTTTTAATTATTATGGATGCAATTAGAGGCATAATTATATTCTGTATGGCGTGGCTTTATTTTACTGGAAATCTCAATATATGGCACGCATTCTTATCGGCTATGCTAGTTTCAATCGCCTCGTCATTTTTTAACCCAGCCGTTATAACCATTATTCCACGATTAGTGGATAAAGAATCATTAACAAAAGCCAATTCATTTATACAGATGGTAGATGGTATTGCAACTGTAATTGGCCCAGTTATTGGAGCGGGAGTAGCAATTTTACATGGATTTACCTGGGTATTTGCATTAAATGGTCTCTCTTTTTTATTATCTGCTTTATTTGAATGTTTTATAAAAGTTAGGGCAAAAGAGCAATCTGTGAATTTGACGAATACATCTATTCTTGAAGATATTAAGGAAGGTTTTAAGTATTTAAAACAAAATCCAAATATGATTAGAATAATGTTAATTATAGGTTTTGCACATTTTTTTATTGGTGCAATTGTTATTACCATGCCTTTTATTGCAAAATCTATAGATGGTAATGGTATTCAAGCGTTAGGGTATATGGAAATGGCATTAGGGCTAGGATTTATTATTGGCGCAATGATAACAAGTAGTAAGAAAACAGTATCTTTGAAAATAAATAGATTATTTGGTTTTTTAATTACGGTTGGACTATGTTTTATTTGTATTGGCGTAGTTTCTCTACAGTTAATAAACGACTTAATACTATATGTAATAATAATATTTATTGTTGGCTTTGCGATAGTAAATGCATCTATTTACTGGCAAACATTTATTCAAAGTAGTACACCAGAGAACATGCTTGGTAGAATGTCGGCTATATCATCACTTGTTGGAGATGCCACATTACCAATTTCTTTTACTCTGTTTGGAATTTTATTGGATTTAATTCAATTTGAATATTTGATGATATTTAGTGGTTTTATTTTAGTAGTATTTTTCTTGAAAAATGCGATGAGTGAATATCGAAATGATATAAGTACTATGAATAGCTAATAAAATAATTTCTAAGGAACAAATAGTAGGAAAAATAATTATAAAAGTATTGACTGTAAACCTTGTTTATACTTTAATATAGATAATAAAAGGGGAGATGATATTATGACCATAAAAGAAATCGAAGAAGTGTTATATATGAGTAGATCTAACATTCGATTTTATGAAAAAGAGGGATTGTTAGAACCTCAAAGAGATAACAATGGATATCGAGATTACACAGAAAAAGATTTAGATACTTTAAGAAAAATTAAATTGTTTCGACAGCTACATCTTTCTGTCGCTACAATCAAGCAAGTCCAGCAAGGAGAACAAGCGCTTTCTGATGCGATTCAAGACAAAATAGAGGAACTCAATTCTGATATTTCAGATTATATGCTAGCACAAAAGATTTGCCAATATATAAAGAATGATGATGCTAAGTATGGAGATATAGATGCGCAAAAATATTTAAAAGAACTTCATACATTAACAAATAAAGATACGACATACTTTTCCATCCAAAACGATAAAATAGCCATAGTTCCACATCCATGGAGGCGTTATTTTGCAAGAACATTAGATCTAGCTTTTTATGGGTTGATTTGGATTGCTTTTTCTTATTTGGTACTTCGCTGGAACCAAGGTGCAGGGTTCATCATATCATTGATTAACGCATATATTTCCATTGGACTGATGCTCGTGATTGAACCTCTTCTACTTTCCACCTGGGGTACCACTCTTGGCAAATGGGTATTTGGTCTGGTTATTAGAAATATAAACGGTAAAAAACTTACTTACCGTCAGGCATATCAACGTACCTTCGGCGTATTTAGTATAGGTATGGGATACAATATACCTATCTATAACATTATTCGAGAGATTAAATGCTATGGTGCTTGTGATCAAGAAGCTATGTCTTGGGAAGAGGATTTTACTTATTTGATAAAGGACATAAAGCTATTTCGTGCAATTGCTTATGTTGGATTAACGATTGCCATATCTGCAATAGGCATTTTGGTTATTCTACAGGCACAGATGCCGATTCACCGTGGCAATATCACAGCAGAGCAATACTATGAAAATTGCAATGATATCATGTCGTATTCAAAGATTGATTATGGTAAATCATTAAATAAACAGGGGAAATGGGTGGAAAATGATTCGGATGGAATCGTTATAATAGAATTGAGCTCTATTCCACTTCCAGAACATGAACTTATAATCTCTGAGGGTATAATTAAGGAAGTAAAAATAGAGATTGAAACTGATACAAATGAATGGATTAGTGATTGTATTAATCAGAAATATATTGCCGTTATGTCATTTCTTGCAGCGCAAAAAGAAATGAATGGCATTCGTTTGTATAGAAGTGGTATAGTGGATAAGATTAACAATGGATTTAGAGACTATTCATTTGTTGAAGGGGGTATTAGGGTAACCAATAAGGTTGAATATAGGGGTTACGAGTTATTTGGTGATCAGCATCTTTTTCCCATAGAAGGAGAAAAGCAGTACTATCACATGGTATTCACCCTTGAGAAGATTGCACCATAATGAACATATCAATTAAGTAGAAATACATAGAAACCAAGGATACCAATGATGGTATCCTTGATCAGACGAAGCCTTTGCGAAAGCAACGTCAGAAAATAAGTCCATCTTCCTATCCATACGTTCCTGTTCATTTTTTTGCTATGAGCAAAACTTATATCCGACACCCTTAATAGTTTGAATTAGTGAAGGATTCTGGGGATCAAGTTCTATTTTTTTCCTAATGTTACTTATATGAACCATCACTGTTCGGATATCTCCATAGCTCTCGGTACCCCAGATGGCATAATATAACTGCTCATTCGTGTATACAGTATTTGGATTTTGCATAAGGAATGAAAGAAGCTGAAATTCTTTATTTGTATGAATAATCGGTTGACCATTCGCTACGATAGAATAAGTATCGAGATTAATTGTTATTCCTGGATAAGTGATTATGCTATTCTTAGAATTTGAATAACTTAAGGTATCTAACAGGCGGTTTCTACGTAGATGAGCTTTTACCCTCGCAACCAATTCAATCGATTCAAATGGCTTTCCCATGTAGTCGTCACCACCTGCAATAAGACCTATTGACTTATCTTCTGCGGTAGACTTACTACTGAGAAATATAATAGGAGTGGAACTTGTTTTCCTTATTTCTTGACATACTTCTATACCATCTAAGTATGGAAGAACCATATCTAAAACAATCAAATCTAATGGAGTAGAAAGAGCATGTTCTAATGCTTGCTTTCCATCTGAAGCCAAGATAACATTATAACCTTCTCGTTCTAAATACAAAGAAATAATTTCTCTAATATCTGAATCATCATCTACAACTAATATTGTTTCTCCTGCCATTATTGTTCCTCCTTATGATCAATAGAGTTTATATTACAAATAGGTAATGAAACAAAAAATTGGCTTCCTTTATCTTGTTCACTTAGTACCCATATTTTCCCGTTATGGTATTCCAATATTTCCTTAACAATGGCTAATCCTAATCCTGTACCTTTCGTATTTGTTCCATGTGCTTTTGGAAGTGTATAGAAACGTTCAAAGATATGTGGAAGATCTTCTTTTGCAATCCCAATTCCGGTATCTGAAACGACAATAATTAAGTTTTTATAATCAAAGTCTATATAAAACTTAAGATCAAGATGTCCTTCTTCGGGTGTGTATTTAATTGCATTATTAAATAAATTAGTCAATACGCGTTCTATACGTTGATAATCAATACGTACATATAATGAATCTAAGTCAGAGGTCTCATCCTGCCAACAAGGAGGGTACTCAATATTAAAAATCACCTTTTCATTCAACGTATCATAGTAGCATTTATCTGCAAGATTTCTAATTATTTGTTTCAATGGAAAAAGTTCGTATTGTAACGCTAATTGTCGTGATTGTAATTGTGATAAATCAAATAATTCATGTACCATATGGTTTAAATGATCAACTTTATCATTAATTCTTGTGAGGTATTTTTGCTGCTTATCCGGTTGGGTGACAACCCCATCTAATATAGCATTTGTATAACCCTTTATTGTAGTTAAAGGTGATCGTAAGTCGTGAGATAGATTTTGCATTAAACCTTGAAGAGATGATTTTGATTTTGAAAGCGTTAAATAGGCTTCGGATAACTCTTCTTTTGATTTTTCCAAAGCAAGGGTTCGATCGTGAACTTGTTCTTCTAATGTCGAATTGATTTGTTGAAGTTGCTCGGACAATAGTTCAACATTAGTAAAGCTTTTCGAGGATTTTTTAGCTAATACTAAAGATTGGGTAAATATAAATATCAACAAACCCCAGGAAGAGAGATTGCCTCTAGTTACATAACTTCTCATAAAGTGATTGCTAGAATCTGCTAACAAAACACTTAGGAAGATCATATCATTAACTGTAAATAGAATTAAAATTGTAACACCAAGACCGATTAAATAGGACCCTTCTCTTTTTTTAATGCATGAAATGATAACTATATATAGCGCATATGAAAAAGTTAAAATTGAGAACACCTGATATAGTGGATTAAATTGACTAAATATTTTTACAGGTGTGAATAAAACCAACAAACCAAAGCCTATGGCAATGGTTTTTATTATGGTAATGATTTTTTTAGAGGTATCCTGTGGAAAAGTTTCTTTTAAAAACTGAAAGACCAAAGGAACACCTAGATAATAAGCTAGCGTTTGCAATTTATGAGCGATCTCCCAACTAAAATCAGGAAAAAGTTGTATAAAATATATTTCACCAACTAATATAGTTCTAGCACTGATTAATAATGAATAGATGCCAAAGTACAAGGTAGACCTATCTTTAGTTCTAAATAAAAACAGTGAAATATGATAAAATCCAATAATAAATAAACCACCAAATAAAAATAGTTCAAGGGTAAGATTTTTAGTGCGCACCTCGCTAATTTGAGAGGTGGATCCTATTTGAATGCTTTCTAAGATGCCACCACTACGGTGACGAAAGTTAGATACTTGAATAACAAATTCAATTGTATCCGATTCAGGGCTTATGTACTCGACCTGGGGTAAATATTGAGGAATCATTGAAGTATAATCAATACCTACTTTACCACTTGACGCAATCAATTCCTCATTAGCCCAAAGCGTATAAGCAGTAAAAATTCTAGGAATCTTAATGCTTAATATATCAGTACTTGTATGTTTAACTGTAAGCCGATAGGTTGCATAGCCATCACCTGAGAGGATATGATCGTTAAGTATATATTTATTCCAAGCTCTAGGGAGTATGATGTGTTCATTTTTTTCTGAGAAATCTGTTCGTGCAAAATCTTTAGGAGTAAGAAACTCTTGCCAATAAAATTCCCATTCGCCATCCAATGCAACAAGTCCATTTTGCTTAAAATTCCAATCAGATAAATCTAGTAGTCCATTGACTGCGTGGGGCTGAGCTACTGGTTTAGAAGTATTAGATGGAAATGCTGATTGAAGTACAATAAAACATAAGGAGAGTATAATTATAGTCATAATTAATTTTCTTGACATTGTGGTCCTTCCTAGACATCTTATCATCTAAAGAAAATTTTAACCATTCTTTAGCTTGACTTAAACATCCTGTTGTTGATTTAATGTTATATTATTTGTAGACAATCTTTATCGAAATATATTTTATTATATATATTGTAACATAATTATGTCGCATTAGCGATGTTTAATAAGAGAATGAAGACATAAATCAAAAGTCAATGGAAGTCAATGGGGACAGGTATTATTGACATGAGAATTAATTAGATGCTTTCAAACCCTGGACCCATGGTACGCTAAAGAATTGAGGTGAAAAGATGGAATTAACAGCGATTATAACAAACACAAATCATCAGACGACACAAGCATTACAGCAGCCCCAAGGTGGAAGAAAAGAAGGTAACAATGAACTTATAAAAGAAGTTATTAGCCCTATCAAAATTAGGAACAAAGCGCAAAGTGTAGATAATCGGGATGACCAAGAAGGAAAAAAGAAAGTTAAGAGTGTTCAGAATGATGAAAAAGATATAATCGATAGCATTGAAAGATTGAGTAGAGCCATTCTTAAGCCACATACGGAATTGCACTTTACTGTTCACGAAAAAACAAATCGAATAAATGTAAAAATTGTCAATACTCAAACTCAAGAAGTAATTAGAGAAATCCAACCAGAAAAAGTACTTGATATGATTGCTAAAATGTGGGAGGTTACTGGAATACTAGTAGATGAAAAGGTTTAATACATGACACGGAAAATAGGGTTGGTCGTCAAAAATACCTGTAGCTATTGACTTGCAATAATTACATATTAACAAAAACAAAAGGAGATTAACTATGAAGAGATTAAGAAAGGCCTTAGCGTTAGTTTTAGCAACAATACTAACAGTAGGTGCTATACCTACAACAGTATTAGCAGGTGAAGATCCCATAGTCGTTATTGATGTAGAGGAGTCGCCGGTAATAAGCCCATTAGGGTTTAGTATTGTAGACGTAACATATGAAGCGTACAGCTTCGAAATAAATAAGGCAACAGATAATAATACATTACAAGATGAACTAAAATATGGCTCTAAAATATACGCAGGAAGTATGAGTTTAGATGATCTAAATATACAGATAGAACTTGATCTAGATAATGAAGTAATAGAGTATTCAATAACAGAGTATATGATTGGTGAGGAACACACGGTAAGCAATACAGAAGTGTTTACTGGCAGTACTACTGGCGATTATTGGTTGGCAGTATTTGTAGAAGACGCAGATGGTAATCAATCTACATACGGTGCTGTTAAATTAGTAAGACCAATTGAAATGGTCATCTCAAATCCAGAAATATTAATATCAGATAGTACAGCCAACAAGGTTGTATTAAATGTTAAAGGAGCGTACCCAGAAACGGGGTTAACATATAGATTTATATACTCAACAAATTCAGGATATATAGATACGGTAGAAAATTTTTGTGATCATAATTTTTGGCAAATAAACGATTTTTATAACGAAGAAACTAACACCTTTAATATAGAAGTAACGAATCTAATGCCTGATACAGAGTACTTCTTTAATATACTAGTAATAGATACGTATGGAAATAAGCTACTATACAATCTCGCTAGTGAAAAGACAGATTATAGAAGTGAGGAAAGTTACTTCGGGTTTGAGCCTGAAACAGGAACGATACTGAGTTATGATGCAAACGGTCCGAAAGATATAGTAGTACCAGAAAAAATAGATGGTGTTTTAGTTACAAAAATTGGAGACTATGCATTTCTAGATAAAGATGTCACCAGTATATTCCTACCAAACAGTGTGACAAGTATTGGAATAGACGCATTTAATACCGACGATAAATATTTTTATGTATACATTGGTGGGAATGTTATAATAGCTGAATCGACAGAAAATTCGGCTACGGCTACATTTAAGGCGTTTTATGATAATGGTGGGGAAGCTAAAGCAGGAAAATATAAGTATGATAATTATGGTTTTGGTGAAAGGTGGGAAAAAGCCGAACTGCATCAAGTAAATCTTATTAAGGATGTGGGTAGTCAAATGCCACCTATTGAAATGTTTACATGGAGTTATCTGCCGGAAGTAATAGTAGAGGACGGGTACATATTCGATGGATGGTTCGAAGACCCTGACTTTGATGAGAGGTCAGAATTTGATGAATCAGATTATGTCGAAAGAGATATTACATTATATGCCAAGTATTACAAAAAACTTATTGGAGAGGGTACAGAGGAAAGTCCGTATCTAATAGAATCAGCCCATAATTTATTATGGATGAGCAAACTAATCAAGGAAAATAATAATTATGAAAACAAACATTTTTTAGTTACAAATGATATTAATTTAAGTGGGATACAGTGGATGCCTATAGGAAGTAAAGGTGGAACATTTAAAGGTATATTTGATGGTAATGGTAAAAAAGTAACAAACTTAACAATAGGTACAATAGCTGAGCCAAGTACTGAATATGGATGTGTTGGATTATTTGGGGAGGTTGATGGTGCTATTATTAAAAACATAGATTTGACAATAAACATGAATTTAAATGGTGGAGTTAGTGCTGAGGATAGAAATTTTATTTCAGCCGTAGGTGGGCTATTGGCAATTGATGGTCTGTATGAAGAGGGTTCATCCATTATTGAGAATTGTACAGTTAGTGGTAAAATAACAATATGGAATGACTCGGGCGAATATATAGGAGTAGGGGGATTAGCGGGAATTGTAGGGGCTACAAATATATTTAACTCAAAAAGTAATGTTAGCATTATAGCATACAATAAAGAAGGAAACACAACTAGAAAGGATTGGATGTTCGATGGATATGGTGGATTCATTGGTGGAGCAATGGAGTCAATTATAAGCAATTGCTCATCGGAGGGTGATATAAATGTGACTTCCTATAGTAAATATATAGGTGGTTTTATTGGGTATAACAGTGCTAACATTACAAACTGTTCAGCGACAGGTAATGTTTCGGCTGAAAATTCTGGGAGTATAGGCGGATTCGTTGGTTTTAGTGAGCGTCACATGGGGATAGTGAACAGTTATGCTACTGGGGACGTTATAGGCAACATTTCATCATTTGTAGGAGGGTTTGCAGGAGAAACAGGCTCAGTCATAATAAATTCATATGCTGCAGGGCATCTTACAGGTGGAGAAGAGAACGAATTGGTAAATGGATACACAGGAGGATTTGCGGGAGTAGTGGGTATAGATTCAATACTCATGTACACTTACAACAATGGAAATATTACAGATATAGCTGTAGGATACATTAACGAGGGGGCTGGGGGTCAGGATAGTAATAATAGTGTAGTAACAGAAATGGACATGAAAAAAGCGATAGGTCAACCAGGGGCTTTCGTAGACATTCTTAATGCAAATGCTTTAACAGCAAATGAAGCAGGAGCCGAAGAATGGGCGATTTCACCTAGGGCTAATAAGGGATTCCCCATATTTAAAAAGGACATGCCCCCACCAATTGTGCCCACATCATCAAGATCAAATAAGAAATCAGGTCAAAATGACGTACAAGTAGTCATTAACGGTATCGTTCAAAAAACTGGTACAGAGACGATTAAAAGGGTAGATGGCAAAACAGAAGTGAAGTTAGTAGTCGATTCTGAACAAATGAATAAACGAATAGATAGTGAAATGAAAAATAACAGTATTGGATCAAATGAAGTTACGATACCTATAGTTAATAAGGGTGACTCGGTTAAAGTGTTATTAACAGGTGAACTTATTAAAAAGCTGGAGGATAATAACTTCAAACTATCCGTTAAAGAGGATTCAATAGAATATAATTTAGACGCAAAAGAGTTCGCGATAAATAAAGTAGCAACGTCTATGGGTATTGATTCAGATAACTTGAAATCTATTGAGATTGAAATAAGTATAACGAAGATAGATTCTAAAGAAGCTACTGAAATGATGAGCAAAGCAAAAGAAATGGGACATACAATCGTATTTGAGCCAGTAAGCTTTGAAATAACTGCAAGAACAACAAGTACCAGTGGTAAAGTAGAAGAAGTTAAACTAAGCAAATTTGACAACTATGTTGAGCGTATCATGGAAATACCTTCAGATGTTGATCCGAGTAAAGTTACAACAGGCGTAGTATTTAACGAAGATGGAACCTATAATCATGTTCCTACAGAAGTATTTGAGAAAGATGGCAAGTGGTATGCAAGAATTAACTCACTTACAAACTCAACATATTCAGTGATTTCAAATCAGGTATCAGTAAATTCTGTAAAAGGTCATTGGTCAGAAGAAGCTGTTAATGATATGGCATCAAGACTTGTTCTTGTTGGTTATGAGAACTTTGAAGCTAATAAATCAGTTACAAGAGCAGAGTTTGCAGATTATATTGTTAGAGCATTAGGTCTATATAGAGAAGGATTAGACATAGAGAATAAGTTTACAGATCTTAAAGAAAATAAAAACCTTATGAGTGTACTAATAGCAAGTGATCGTGGTATTGTGAATGGCTATATGGATGGTACGTTTAGACCAGAAGCAACGATTACGAGAGAAGAAGCTATGACAATGTATGCAAGAGCGATGGATATAGTAAGGATTATTGAAACAAATGAAAATAAACTATCTACTTTTAGTGATCAAGAATTAGTAGCAAACTGGGCGACTTCTTATGTACAAAAAGTTGTGAATTGTAACATCTTTAACGGTAAAGGAAATGATATATTAGATCCGAAGGGTACATTAACGCATGCAGAATCTTTATCAGCAATCAGAAATCTATTAATAAGAGCAGAATTAATTGATAGTCCTTATTTTTAACAACATGCGTATAACCCTGTACAAGTTATTACTAAAATCAGTATTCACATTCACCCCAAAGCATGTTATCATATAAGCATTAATATATACCTAAATCATATGAGTTCCGATTTTTACAATACTTTAGTCACAAATGTCTATATACTCTTATTATTAATAGATGATTATTAATAGCAACGGCGCTATATCCATAAGGATACAGCGCTGTTTTTGTATATAAAAAAGTGCACATTTTTATATACAAAAACAATTATTTCTCAAGAAAGATCACTACCAAATTAAAAATGGAGGAAACAAAATGATTACGAAAAAATTAGGAATGCCAAGTGTTATTGCTACTGGTGTCGGATTAATTGTTGCAACAAGTTGCTTGATTATGTTATCACAAGGTGTTGGTTTTGCAGGCAAAGGTTTTATTATCGCAATGGCTATTGCATGTTTCTTAAATATATTGGTAGCATTTTCATTTGCAGAGTTAAATTCAATGATGCCTATTACAGGTGGGCTTGGTCAATATACATTAGCTGCGGTTGGACCATTTATTTCAATTATTGCAGTTCTTGGAGGTTATTTTATATGTAATGCCTTTGCAGGAAGTTCAGAAGCGGCGGTTATTGGTATTATTGCTAATGCAGTGTTTTTACCAAATGTAAGTCCAATGGTGATCAGTTTTGTTATTATTGCAGGTTTGTTTGTGATTAACTTACTTGGTATAAAATCCTTTGCTAGAACCCAAATTATAGTTACAGGGTTTATGCTTGGATCGTTGTTGATTTTAGCAGTTATGGGGGCATTTTCATTTGGAAGTGGTGAAGTCGTTAAGCAAACATCTTCAGAGTTTAATCCCTTAGGATTATCGGTCATCTCTATGTCAGCAATGGCCTTCTGGTTATTTATTGGTATTGAATTTGTTACACCCTTAACAAAAGATTTGAAAAATGCAAAAAGAGATATCCCGATAGGCATGATTATTGGTTTAATTATACTGTTTATAATACAAGCGATTATGGTATTTGCAGTATCCAATTATGTGCCTTATGAAGTGCTTCAAACCTCGAACCAACCGCATATGGAATTTGCTTCTCGGTTACTTGGCTCATCTGGAAGCTACTGGATGTCTATCATAAGTATAGGTGCAGTCATCAGTACGCTCAATACAGTTTTTGCTGGCGTATCCAGAATGCTTCATGGCCTTTCAAAAGGAGGCATGTTACCAAAGGTATTCTCTAAGACTAACAAATATGGTGTGCCATATGTTAGTTTATCTTTAATAGTCGCTTCAATTACGATCACTATGAGCACCGGAATCAGTACAGCACAAGATTTGACTAAATTCATTCTTGCGGGGAGTATGTTCTGGATGCTATCTTATATCATTGCACATGTTAATGTTTTAATTCTTAGAATCAAAAGACCTGAAGTAGAAAGAAGCTTTGCGGTTAAGCTGTTTGGCGTACCACAAATAATCGGTATACTTGGAATGATTTATATGATGATAAATATTATTGATGTTCCTGAATTAAAAAAACAAATCTATACAATGGCAGGAATTTTTGGCTTAGCACTTATTGTCTATAGTTTCCTTTGGGTTAAGTTTGTTATGAAGAAGGGATTATTTGAAACAATATCTATTGAAAAAGTTGTTCTACAAGATGATGCGCTAGATAATGAAGAGCATTTGATTGCCGCGATGCTTTATGAGGAAGAAATGTTGAAAGAGAAAAACCGCCATAAGGTTAGTGCAACTGCAACTGTCGAAGAAGAAGTTTAAATCTACATAGAAAATAAAAGATATAAAGAAGGAGTTAAAAAATGGTTGATACAAAAATTGATTTTATATATTTGAGTGAAGAAAATATGATTGAAGCGGGTGTTATGGATATGCCAGGGTGTGTTAACGCCATGGAGGAGATGTTCAAATTGCTTAAAAGTGGTGACTATCGCATGGGTGGTGCTAGTGGAAATTCTCATGGCGTCATGATGACCTTTCCTACGGAATCTGCTTTTCCCAATATGCCATTAGATGGTCCAGACAGAAGGTTTATGGCTATGCCGGCATATCTTGGGGGTGATTTTGATATGATTGGTATGAAGTGGTATGGATCAAATACTGAAAATAGAGTTAAAGGTTTGCCGCGCTCGATTCTTATGCTAACACTGAATGATAAAAGTACGGGTCAACCACTGGCCTACATGTCAGCTAATATACTGAGTGCTTACAGAACAGGTGCAGTTCCTGGTGTGGGTGTCAAATATTTTGCTAGAGAAGACGCTAAAGAAGTGGGGATCGTAGGTCCTGGTGTAATGAGCAAAACGGCCTTTGCTGCAACCATGGCAGTACGTCCTAATATCAAAACTGTAAAAATAAAAGGCAGAAGTCAGAAGTCTCTTGATGGATTTGTCGATTTCATCCATGAAGAATTCCCTTCAGTAAAGGATATTCAAATCGTTGAGGATATTGAATCTGCTGTAAGAGGTTCTGATGTGGTTATTCTTGCAACTTCTACGCCAACGGGTGACATTAGTATTTATCCCTATGTCAAAGAAGGGTGGATTAAACCCGGGGCAGTGATTTGTTGTCCGGCCTCAGCAAGATTTGATGAAGATTTCGTTATTAATCGTGCACGGAATGTGGCTGATAATGTTCAACTTTATGAAGCCTGGGCAGAGGAAATGCCATATCCTGCCTATGAGATTATTCCAATCCCGGCTGTAAACTGTATGGATCTTATTGCAAAAGGCAAGATGACTAAAGATCAAGTAGATGATCTGGGGGATGTCATCATAGGAAAAGTGCCTGTAAGACGAAATGAAGATGAAATTGTGATTTACTCTGTAGGCGGCATGCCTATAGAAGATGTGGCATGGGGAACCATTGTGTACCGTAATGCTCTTGAAAAAGGCATTGGGACAAAACTGAATCTTTGGGAGACGCCAAATTTGGCCTAGAGTATTGATTTTAACCTAACGAAGGAAGTCCCCCACCTCTTAGGTGGGGGTAACTTACTTCCAAAATCAGTGGGGGTTAAAGCCCCCACTGATGGGCAAGCAAAGCTTGCGTTTTGCTTATAGTAGCTTCGCTACTATTTGGGGTTACGAGCTCGTAGCGGGATGGGTCGGGCGAGTATCCTTTGAATAGAATAAAACAAAAGGTGGTCAGAACATGCGTATAATAGAGCACCCAATATTGGGTGAAAGCATTAAGGGAAAATTGATCAAATTTGAGTTTGATGGAAAAATCGTTGAAGGTTATGAAGGTGAACCCATCTCTGCAGCACTTAAAGCAGCAGGGATTATGGTTCACAGACATACGGCGAAGCAGGATAGTCCTAGGGGGATCTTCTGCGCCATAGGAAGATGTTCAGACTGTGTCATGGTGGTAGATGGTAAACCGAATATTAGAACCTGTGTAACACCTTTGACTGAAGGTATGAAAGTTCAGACCCAATACGGGGTCGTGGCAAAGACGGTTTAGGGTTTAACCTAACGAATGCGGAGTGCGAGTATCATTGACTTTTGAAAGGGCAGGTGCAGTTATGAAAAGATATGATGTGATTGTCGTTGGTGCAGGTCCAGCAGGTCTTACAGCATCCATTGAAGCTGCAAAAAATGGCTTAAAGGTTGTTGTTTTTGACGAAAATGCTAAGCCTGGCGGTCAATTATTTAAGCAGATTCATAAATTTTTTGGGTCCAAAGAACATAAAGCAAAAATGAGAGGTTTCAAAATAGGTGACGAACTTTTAAAGACAGCAAGTGAAGTGGGTGTTGAGGTAGTATTAAATGCCACTGTTATTGGTATTTTCCCGGATAAAGAGGTGACGGTTAACATAGAGGATCAATTAATACACTATAAAGGAGATGCCATTATTGTTGCAACGGGTGCAACAGAGAATATGGTTACCTTTGAAGGTTGGACACTTCCAGGAGTCATTGGTGCAGGTGCTGCCCAAACGATGATGAATCTTCATAGTGTTAAGCCTGGCAATAAAGTATTGATGCTAGGTAGTGGTAACGTGGGCTTGGTGGTGAGTTATCAATTGCTTCAAGCAGGTTGTGAGGTGGTAGCGGTCATCGATGCAGCGCCAAGAATTGGTGGTTACGGTGTTCATGCTTCGAAGGTAACCAGGTGCGGGGTACCTTTTTATTTATCCCATACCATCATAAAAGCTGAAGGGGATACTCGTGTAACAGGCGTAACTGTCGGTGAGGTGGACGGCAATTGGCAGATCATTGAGGGGACACAGAAGTATTTTGAAGCAGATACCATTTGCTTGGCAGTCGGTTTATCTCCTATGTCCCAGTTGCTGAAAATGGCAGGTTGCACCATGGAACAAGATCCTAAAAAGGGCGGGTTAGTACCTGTATGTAATCAATATGGTGAAACCTCTATTTCAGGTATTTTTGTAGCTGGAGATGTTTCGGGAATAGAAGAAGCTAGCTCGGCCATGATCGAAGGAAAAATATCGGGTATTGCAGCAGCCTATAGTCTTGGATATATAGATGAAGAAAGTCTCGTAACAAAAGCAAAAGTGCTTGAAGCATCCCTCAGGAGCCTTCGACAAGGTATGTTTGCCCCTGAAAATAGAGGTAAAATCTTAGATAAAACCGAAGAAGGCTATGATATTTCTATGAACCTTTTGAAAAGGGGTTACTTAACAGAAGAGGAAGTGGAAAGCTATCCTGGTGTGAAAAGCAAGAAAGGTATACATCCTGTTATTGAATGCTCGCAAAATATTCCCTGTAATCCATGCCAAGATGCTTGCTCAAAAAAATGTATCCTAATTGGTGAAAAAATCACTTCCCTACCGGTGGTAGATAAAGAGGCAACCTGTACTGGCTGTGGTATGTGTGTTGCTGCGTGTTCTGGGCAATCTATTTTCTTAGTGGACGAAAGCCAAGAGGAGGGTTACACCTATATAACAATTCCTTATGAATTTTTGCCATTGCCTAAGAAAGGTGATATTGGCCTTGCGCTTAATCGTAGTGGCAGCGAAGTTGGACAGGCGGAAGTAGTAAAAGTTAAGACTGCTAAGGCTTACGATCATACCCACCTTTTAACGATTAAAGTACCTACAGAGTTAGGGTTGAAAGTGAGATTTTTTAAGCAGCTTCAGGAGGTGTTAGTGTGAGTAAAATAAGGGATCGCTCTATAGATATTGGGACTTATTGTCCTCAACCAGATGATCAGCTGATCATCTGTCGCTGTGAAGAAATCACCAAGGGTGAGATACGTCAGGCAATCTATGATGGCATGCATACTTTAACAGAGCTAAGAAGATTTTTGCGAACGGGTATGGGGCCATGCCAAGGTCAGAGTTGCAGCAAGATTATTCAAGGTATTTTAGCGAGAGAATTAAAAATATCGCACTTAGAGTTAGAACCAGCAATGTCAAGAGCTCCTATGAGACCTATCGAGATGAGCGTCTTAGGCAATGAAGTTAAGGGAGGAGAATAATATGGCAGATCAAGCGGATGTAGTCATCATTGGCAGTGGCGTAATAGGAAATGCAACAGCCTATTATTTGGCAAAAAAAGGTCTTTCGGTTATTGTTATTGAGAAAGCTTCAGATATAGGAAATGGCGGTTCCTCTAGAAATGGCGGTGGGGTACGACAATCTGGGCGCCACCCTAAGGAACTCCCTTTAGCGATCTATGGCGCGCAACATCTATGGCCGACGCTTTCAGAAGAGCTAGGTGTTGATGTAGAGTATTACCAAGAGGGGAATCTGAGACTTGGTAAAACAAAAGAGCACTTGGCAGTGCTTGCTGACATCGTGGAAAAGGGAAAGGCTGGAGGTTTAGAGTTGGATATGGTTACGGGGGATCAGGCAAGGGAAATTTGTCCACATTTATCGGATGAAGTAATTGGTGCTAGTTGGTGCCCTACAGATGGACATGCAAACCCTTTGATGACCACCCTAGCATATTATAAAAAAGCTAGACAATTAGGGGTTCGTTTCATTACAGGTGAAGGAGTAATAGCCATTAAGAAAGTCCGCGGTAAGGCTAGGGAAGTCGTAACAGCGAACAACAGTTATGTAGGTGATACGATTATTTTAGCAGCAGGGTTTGCAAGTAGAAAGATTGCGGCTTCAATAGGTATTGATATTCCTATGATTGAACTTGTTATGGAAGTACTTGTAACAGAGGAACAACCCAAAATGTTCTATCAAATGTTGGGAACAGCAGCAGCGGATTTTTATGGTCATCAAAGCACTCACGGTTCCTTTGTTTTTGGAGGTTCTTCAGGTCATGAAGCGTATCACCGTGGAGATGATATAACAGCAACAACAAGTATGACAGCACCTTGTATCTGTCGTGGAATCATGAAGTATTTTCCACAACTTGCAGATGCGAAAATTGTTAGAACCTGGGCAGGTGCCATTGATGATTGCGTAGATCATATTCCAGTTATAAGCCATGTTGAAGAAGTGCCGGGGCTTATTCTAGCTTGTGGATTTTCTGGTCATGGATTTGGAATAGCGCCAACCGTTGGGTTACTAATATCAGAAATGGCAGCAGGAGAAGAGACAACACTAGATGTGAGTGGTTTTAGGTACGATCGGTTTAAAGCAAAAATATAGGTTGAGGTGAATCACTATGGAATTATCAAGAGTTAATTATACATATGGATCAAAGATTGAAGCGATAACTGGTTTTTCAAGAATGGTTAAAGTAGGTCCATTTGTTTATCTAGCAGGAACAACTTCGATACAACCAGATGGTACAGTTTATGGTATTGACAACCCATATGAACAGGCACGTTATATTTTAGAAAAGTTGATGTTACTTTTACAGGATGCCGGTTCAAAAAAGGAAGAGGTTATTCGAGTAAAAGTATTTACAACAAATATGGCCTATGCCCCTGAAATAGCTAAAGCTTTTTCTGAATTACTTTACGACGTAAAACCAATATTGACTATGATAGGTATTCAGATGCTCAATCGCCCGACACAATTAGTGGAAATTGAGTTAGATGCTATGATAGGTTCTTGCATATAAGGAGATATTGAAAATATAGGTACTTAGTAGAGGTGATTTGATGGACTTTGATGCAAAAAACGGAAGCTTTTCGCCAAAACAGCCCTATTTTGTTTTAGCGTCTACACGTTATTACAAGGCTGAAGTGATGCGGTATGGCATTTCTCATTTTTATAGTTTCTATAATGAGGGTAAATTGGATACCACTATTAGTGCTGTTCCTGATGGCTGTGTGGATATTCTTTTTTGCTGCGATAATGAAGCGCCATATGCTTCAGTGTGTGGTACTGTACTTAAACCCAAATTGGTCAACTTTGAAAAGAATAAATACTATTTTGGTGTAAGGTTTCTTCCAGGACATATGCTCAAATTTAAAAATGCAAAGATGTCTGATTTAATAGAACAGGAAGTCTCTTTAAGTGAACTACTAGATGATCAAGAATTATTTGAATGCATTACCTCGAGTCATGATTTTAAATATCAAATGCAATTTTTTATGGACAAATATTTGCGCAATATTGAAATGTATCAAACTGAAAATACATTTGAGGGCATGAGGGAATTCCTTGTAAAAAAAGTAATTGAAAGTAAAGGTCAAATAAAAGTTAGCGATCTTGCCATGGCTTCTGGATATTCAGAAAGATATGTCGGTAAAATGTTCAACGATGAGTTTGGGTTAGCCCCAAAGGTGTTTTGCAAACTCATAAGGTTTCAGCATTTACTATATAATATGAATGAAATTGACAAAGAAGACAATGGTCTCAATCTTATTGAGCTTGCAACAGAACTCGGCTACTATGACCAATCACATATGATTAAAGATTTTAATGAACTATCCAATATCACACCGACAAAGTACTTGCATTTACTCAAAAAGACAGAATACAAGAAGAGAATTATATTAGTTTAGAACATCGCATATAGACATTCTTATTTAAATATTCACAGGAAGTTGAATATAGATGAACGTACTACATTAATATGGGTTAATAAGAAAGGGGGTAATCACAAAAGTGAAACCCCTTTTAATTAATGCTTTTATTTTTCAGCCTCATCAATCATGTCTTGCATATGGCCTGGTAACCATTTTACATCGTGTGCCGAAGCTTGAGCCTCTGCATCTAATAGCGCTTTTATATTAGAAAGATTGAATTCAGTTACACCTACTAATCCTGCATTACCAAAAACCTCTAATCCTAACCCTGAATTGCTTAGACCTACACCATTTGCAGCATCATTTATGGCTTTAACTGCCTCCATATCCGAGTCCTGACCATCCTTAATATCAACGGACCGTTGATCAAACGCACCCTCAAAAGGTTCAAGCATATTAATATTAGCATAATTATTACTGCGTTCACCTATATAAATAAGTCCTGCGCCATAAATCCTGCCAAAGGTGAGTTGGGTACCAGAGGTTCTGATAATACTTGAATTCATTGCATAGTTATTGATTAATTTTGCATAATCATTGTAATCTGAACCATATCTACCAATCAATCCACCTACAGCCTCATTGCCTTCAACAGTTCCTGTTGCGTAACTATCTCTTATATGATACGCTCCATAACCAGCTAAACCGCCTACTGCTTGTGTACCACTTGCATTACCTGTTGCATAGCTATTGATTACTGTCCCATGAGTAAAACCTACTAAACCTCCTATTTCTTCTGTGCCACTTGCATTACCTGTTGCATAAGAATTGATTATGTCACTACCATTATTATAACCTGTTAAACCTCCTACATACTTTATACCAACAGCATCCCCTGTTGCGTAGCAGTCCGTAATGACAGCATCAAAATCTCCGGTATTTTCTCCAACTAAACTACCAACACGTTCTTTGCCTTTGGCACTTCCTGTTGCATAAGAATTCATAATGTCCATATAATTTAAACCGACTAGACTCCCTACACTCTTTGCACCAATACTAAGATCTGCATCTATTCCTTCCACATCTACTTCTGAGTAGCAATCTGTGATCGTGCCAGCATTAAGCCCCACAAATCCACCAATAGCTTCTCCTTCTCCTGGCATTGAAAGCACGCTCCCAGCAGTACTGCTTCCGGTTATACTACCAAACATATTAACGCCAACTAAACCACCTACAACGGATACACCTACAATATTGATTGTAGCCTTACAGTTTATAATTTCACCTTGATTCATTGCTACAAGACCACCTACAATATTATTCTCTGTTTGAATATCAGCCTCTAAAGTCACGTTTTTCACAATACCCTGATTGTATCCAAATAAACCACCTAGAACTGAATCAGGGTTATTAATGGTTAGATTGGTAATCTTATATGTATTACCATCATATATTCCTATAAATGCATCCGCATCTATGTCGGAAATAGCAAATTCATCAAAAAAACGCACTTCACCGATTATGGGCTCCCAGCCAACACCCTCGCTATATGCACTTAAATCAATATCGGCGATCTGATAATACTTGCCCGCTAGATCATTGCGAACATTGTATAAATCCTCGGCCGTTGCTACCCCTATATAGCCTTCAGGAATAGACGGTTTCCTTGAACCTGAGTGCCTGCTTGGTTTTTTAGGTGACCACACTGTGCCATCAATGGTAATATCCATCTTGTTACTGACGCTGATTTCTTTTGGCATTTGTTGAATGTTTGAACCATTCATATTGACCTTTACCTTTTGGATGATCCCTTCTCCATTAACATTAGCAACCCCATTAAGTAACAAGTCAATGACTTTAGTTCCTTTTCTTAATTCAATATTTGATCCTCGGCTTTCACTTAGGATATTTAAACCTGTAATTGAACCTCTTTCCAATACTAAATGGGTGTTATTGTTATGTATATTCACATGATTAAAATCGCCTAAAATAGAAACTTGACCTGTCAATAATGTTCTAATAGCAACATTGCTAAAGCTAACGCCATTTGCATTGTTCTCAAGAATGGCAGCAGATAGTAATGTTGTATGATTGATTCTTGTTGAGCCCGTTGTAACAACTCTAACCCTTCCAATACGCTTATTAATCACTGTATTTTCTAAGGATGTGTTGTTAACCTTAATACTTTCTTCTCCACCACCAGCAATAAACACTGTACCTTCAACGGATACACCATCTAAAGTTATGTCACCTTGACCAATACCTTCAGTAAGATATAAATCACCTTTCACCTTCATATCCTTAAGAATGATATCAGAAGTATTAACAATCAAGTTGCCTACTTGATCCGTCGTATAAGTGCCTACTTTATTGAAAACTTCTCCAGAGGCATTGTCTAGTATTTTAATGGCTTCTGAACGCTTAATGTGATTTAAGGGTTTAAAAGAGCCGTCTGGATAACCGTTAATATATCCTTTATCTTTCATGACCCTCGCTGAAGCAAGGGCCCAATCACTTATATCCTTAGCATCGCTAAACTCAGTAGCCAGATTTGAGACTTCATTACTCAGCTCAAATACTGTAGCGATGATTGTCGCAGCTTCTTGACGCGTTATATACGCTTCAGGTTTTAAGGTTTTATCGGGGTAACCACTCACATAACCTGCTGCAATCGACTTTGCTATTTCACCATAATACCATTTATGAGTAGGCACATCTGTAAATTCAATACTGCTTTCCTCACTAAAACCAAAAACACGATTGACGATCGTAAAGAACTCAACCCTTGTAATATTATGATCTGCACCAAAAGTATCGTCAGGATAACCTGTTACCAATCCTTTCTCTAGCCATTTTTCAATTTCCGATTCTGCCCAATGTCCTGTAATATCGGATGCTGCAAAGGTTGTTACAGAAACCGTAGACATTAATATTGAAAAAACCGTGAGTACTGCCATAATGTTTTTAATGTTCTTCAACTTGTTAATCATAAGTCCTCCTAGAATGTCTATTATTCTCTTTTTTTGCAACACTAAAGGAATATGCTTGTGTGATCACGCAAGCATATTGTCATGCAAAACAAAGAGTTCTGTATATAATTATAACATTCAATGAGAATAAGGCGTCTAATTCCACCTAAAGAATCGTTAAAGTTTTCTTTAGGTGATAACGGGATTAGGGCCAGTAAGGATTTGATAAGTATATTAAGTTTTCTGCTTATACATGTACGGTATCACGAGGTGTATTTATATAATTATCATATACTTTTTTTAGAGACTTATTAAATAGGATATTCAACCTGTAAGGACTTATAAAGTTTTGATTAATATCTTAACTATAACAAGAAGAAGTTGACATTGTTAAGGCAATCATATATCATACATTGTATGCAATATATGATATATGATTGCCTTAACAAGAAAGGACTTTATTATATTTGGAAAAACTATGAGTAATTTAACAGGCGATCAAATAAGAAAAGAAATGGTTTTAAATCAAAACAAGTAATAGCAAGCAGGTAAATTTTGGGATTTATATGTTTAAACATATCCAAAGTATAAAATTAAAACATGAAGGTAATTGCAAGATGGAATTTAATATTCCTCAAAAGACTAAGGCATGTATATTAATGATACTAGGAAAATTCGAGATACAATTAGTTGATGTTACTGATTCTGGTTATCAAGAGGATGAAAGAGTACACAGGAATGTTATACTACTTATTTAATAGAAGGAGGAATTACATGGAAATGACATGGAGATGGTATGGAGAAGGAAATGACTCGATTACACTTGATCATATCCGTCAAATACCAGGTGTTTCAGGCATCGTATGGTCCTTGCATGATAAGGTGGCTGGAGAAGTATGGGAAGAGGAAAGAATTAAGGAAGTTGTCAATCAGATTACCAGTAAAGGATTTAGCCCAGCAGTTGTAGAAAGTGTTAATGTTCACGATGATATAAAAATAGGCTTACCCAGTAGAGATAAATACATTGATATTTATATCGATACCATTAAAAAATTGTCAAGAGTGGGCGTTAAAGTTATTTGCTACAATTTTATGCCTATATTTGACTGGACAAGAACAGAGTTATACAAAGAATTACCTGATGGCTCTAATGCACTATTCTATGAAAAAAATGTCATAACAGATGATCCTAAAGCAATGGTACAAAGAATATTGGATGGAGCCGGGGACTTTACCATGCCTGGCTGGGAGCCGGAACGTATGGCTAAGCTAGATGATTTATTTAAAAGCTATGAAGGTATCACAGAAGAAAAACTCAGTGATAACCTGAAATACTTCTTAGAACGCATAATTCCGGTATGTGAAGCCTATGATGTAAAAATGGCTATTCATCCAGATGATCCACCATGGTCAATTTTTGGATTGCCACGTATTATTCGTAGTAGAGATCATATTAAAAAGTTTCTTGAATTAGTAGATAGTCCATACAATGGGCTAACCTTATGTAGTGGTTCCTTAGGACCTAATTTAATGAACGATATGCCAGCGATTATTCGTGAGTTTCATGATCGTATACATTTTGCACACATTCGTAATGTGAAGGTTTTCGAAAATGGTGATTTTATTGAAGTATCACACCGTGGCCAAGAGGGTAATGTGGATGTGTATGAGGTTTTAAAAGCTTACCATGACAATGATTTTAAAGGATATGTTCGTCCTGACCACGGCAGACATTTATGGGGGGAAGAAAAAAATTGCAGACCAGGTTATGGGTTATATGATAGAGCCCTAGGTATCATGTATATGCTTGGTATATGGGATAGCCTTGATAAGAGGAAGATAGGAAAATAATTGCATTTTTCGTAGGAATAAAAAATTAACTGTAAAGCAAAAAAGGGGACTGTACACAACTCGCGTTGTGCAATAGTTCCTTTTTTAAAATGGGCACAACTGGACTTCAACAGTAAGTAAAGTAGATCCCGATAGTGGCATGTTTTATAAGACGGACAAAGAGAAGTGCTTTGCTTATTCAGTGCACATTCTATTATAAGCAATTATTTGTTTATGTCCATAAACTAAATCTTCCTAAATCGAAAAGGATGTGTTATTATAATGATAGCGTATACATTTGGGTATGCTCTTTCTAAAAAATACAAGAAAGGAAGCGGTTAATGTGACTCAGTTACGAAATATGAATAATGGTAAAATGGTAAATTCTAAAGAAGTTGCCGCTTATGCAAATGTTTCACAGGCTACTGTTTCAAGGGTATTCAGTGGTCAAACGAATATTAAAGAAAAGACTCGCCAGCGGGTGTTGGAGGCCGCTGAAGAACTTGGATACAGGCCGAATGCAATAGCCCGTGGGTTGACATTAAACCGTTCAAATCTTATTGCACTTGTTGCTATTAATGTTGTAAACCCTCATTATAATGCCATTATAAACAAGGTAGCTGACCGTATACAGGAAATGGGAAGAGAACCATTGTTCTTTGTTTCTGAAGAAGAAAAGAATCTAGATGAAATTTTATCTCAAGTGTTACAGTATCGTGTAGATGCTATAATTATTCTTTCTACGTCTATTTCCTCACAAATGGCAGCAGAATGTTTGAAAATACAAGTTCCAGTAGTTGTTTTCAATAAATATACTGTTAACAAAAGCATCATGACAGTATGCTCAGACAATGTTCAGGCGGGATGGATGGCAGCAAATTATCTATTTGAAAAGGGTTGTGATTCCTTCGCATTTATTGGTTCAAATACTTTTTTAGGTACAAGTAAAGACCGTCTGAGGGGATTTAACGACTGTTTGAATGAGAAGGGATATGAAAACTGTATTGTTAATATGGTTCCTTATACTTATGAAGATGGTAGAAAAGCAATGAAATCTATTTTAGAAGCAGATAAGAGCGTAAATGCGGTATTTTGCGCAGGTGATATATTGGCTTTAGGAGCCATGGATGCTGTTAAATATGAGTATGGCTTAAGAATTCCTGAAGATATAGCTGTTATTGGCTTTGATAACATAGATGTAGCTTCATGGTCCCCTTATTTACTGACTACTTTTGAGCAGCAAATACACCAAATGCTTGAAACAACTTTTAAATATCTTAAGGATAAATTAAACGGTAAGCAGGTGAGTGAAGGATTAATACTCTTTGAATGTAAAATAGTTGAAAGATCAAGCACTTGATTTTTGCTACCAAAAAATTTTAATTATAATTTACGAAAATGATAAGACTTTTTCGCTTTTCGACTATTTAAATTAACGAAACTGATTAGAATTTATGGTGTATAATGCTTAAAAGTATGCGTATACATTTTTGGAACAACAAGGCTGAAAAATAACCAAAAAGATTCGGTTATAGGGCCACATTGTAAAGAAACTCATAAATACACAGAGTAATAGTATTGACATTAGGGTATATTCATGATAAACTTAATCAACAATGACAAATTCGTATACATAATGACTATAAAAGTAATTCCAAACCTTTTCATGGGTGCAGAAATATTTTTTTAACATAAAATGTATACGTATACATTTGAAGGAGGTGTTCTTATGAGAGACTCAGTTTTAGTTTTCGGTAGCGGAATGATGGGTTGTGCTATTGGTTGCTGTGCAGCGCTAGCGCACAATCAAGTTATCATGTATGACATAAATGAAAGTGTCCTTGAGAAGGCTCATTCTCGGGTTTTAGATAATTTGAATATCCTTGTAGAGCAAGGATTACAAACAATTGAAGCAATCGAAGAAGCTAAGAAACTTATATCAGTAACCAATAATCTTGAACAGGCATCTGAAAGAGCAAATTTGGTTATAGAAGCAGTTTATGAGAATCTTGAAGTTAAGCAGGATGTTTTTCAAAAGTTGGATAGTCTACTGCCTGAGTCAGTTCCCATACTTAGTAATACATCAGGTTTAAGAATAACAGATATTAGTGCAAAGACAAAGTATCCAGAACGTACATTAACGGCTCATTTTTGGCTACCTGCAAATTTGATTCCACTTGTTGAAATAGTGATAGGAGATAAATCTTCTCCAGAACTTGCAGTTAGAATAAAAGAAATGCTCACTACTTGGGGTAAGACTCCGGTAATTGTAAATAAGGACTTGCCAGGACAGCTAGCTAATCGCATTCTTCAGGCAGTCATACGAGAAGCTGTTAATATAGTTGAAATTGGACTTGCATCACCAGAGGATGTAGATACTGCGATAAAAATGGGAATGGCACTTAGATTTCCAGTTTGGGGACCACTTGAGCATGTGGATGCGGTAGGAATGGATATCTGCTGTTCGGTACAAAACTCAGTACTTCCTGAAATTACCAATAGAACACATGCTTCACCCTTGATGCTTAAGTTGTTAGAAGAAGGAAATCTTGGACATAAGAGTGGACGAGGATTTTATGATTGGTCTGAAAAAGATATGGATGCACTCATCAAAAAGAGAAATGATTTTATTGTTCATGCATTGAAAAAAGTATGATACCTGTTTTGAAAAATACTGATAATCATAATTGTTAATTAGGCTTACGGGAGGAACTTATAATGTATAATATACCAAAAACAGCTAAAGCTTGTGTTTTAACAGGTCCCAATGAATATGAAATTAAAGATAATGTTGAAGTGAAAATGCCAGGGAAACATGAAATACTATGTAAAATTCGTGCAGTTGCGATTTGTGGAAGTGATCCGGAAATTATAAGAGGGGACCTATGTGGAATATGGCCACCTGCGTATCCTTTTGTTGCAGGACATGAGTGGGCCGGTGAAATTGTTGCGTTAGGAGAGGATATCCAGGATTTCCATGTAGGTGACCGTGTTGCAGGTGAGGCGCATAAAGGCTGTGGTTATTGTGAGAACTGTAAAAAAGGCAGGTATACTATTTGCTTAAATTATGGGGACACAAGTACGGGGCATGAGCATTATGGCTTTATTGTTAATGGCGCTTATGGGCAGTATCAAAAGTATTCAATAAGAAGTGTTTCGCGCATACCAGATAATGTAACCTTTGCAGAAGCGGCAATGTGTGATACTTCAGGTGTTGCTTTGCATGGGATCGACTTATCGGGCATTACAGTAAATGGGACGGTTGTGATTATTGGCCCTGGGCCAATTGGACTTTGCACTATGCGTCTTGCAAAAACAATGGGGGCATCAAGAGTGATTATGGTAGGACGCGGAGCGAGGTTGGCTGCTGCTGAAAAATTAGGTGCTGATATTTGCATTGATATTACAAAAGAAGACCCTGTCGAAGCTGTTAGAAGGATAACCAACGGACTTGGTGCTGACGAAGCTTTTGAATGCTCAGGAGCAAAGGGGACATTCAATCAAAGTGTAAGAATGGTCAGAAAAGGTGGGAGAGTTGTTTTACTAGGTGTTGCTAAGGACGGTGTTATGGAAGAACTACCTTTCAAATATATCACACATAATGAAATAACGATCTATGGATCTAGGGCAAACCCAAATGTAAGCCAAAAGGTTTTAGGTTTAATGTCTTCAGGCCAACTAAATGTTAAAGATTTGATTACACATAGGTTTAAGCTTGATCAGTTTTCAGAAGCTTTGGACACGTTTGTAAACAGAATAGATAACGCAGTAAAGGTTGTCATTCTTCCTAATGAAGAAGAATAAAGGACATTTTAAATTCTAAATTAAAGGGTAACTTTTAATTAATAAATTATTAATGGAGGGAATTATGAAAAAAATTATTAGTCTTTTACTCGCTTTGATGTTGGTATTTGCTTTAGTAGCATGTACTAGCAAGGAGGACAAGGGTACACCTGAAGAAAGTGACGAAACGAACACTCCTGAACAGAATGTAGAAACCCCAGAGGTTATTGCACATGGAGAACTAGATATTAAGTATCCAGCAATCATTGATGTGGACCAAGATGTCAATGCTAATAAAGTCTACAAAATAGGATATGCCAATTGGAATGACGAAAATTCGATTTCTATTATTGTGCGTGATTCACTTGTAGATGCAGCTAAATTCTATGGTGTTGAATTAATGGTGTTTGATAACAAACAGGATCCTAATCAAGCGATGACGAATGCAGATACTGCTATACAAGCTCAGGTTGACTACTATTTGAACTTCAACCAGGATGAGTCCATAAATGCTGCGATTGCGAAAAAGTTGGAAGATAGTGGTATTTCTATGATCTCCATTCAGACTAAAGCGAGAGATGGAATAGACCCAGAGTATCATGTTGATAATCAAAGAATTGGTTCAATATGCGGTGAACTTTTAGTTAAAGAGGCTAATGAGAGATGGGCTAATGAAAAACCTATACTCTTTATAGCGGGTCATCCTGAAGCGGGTGTGAATTTCATTACGCGTGCTAATAGTGCTATTGAGGCAGTTAAAGCTGAGATGCCAGATGTTAAAGTATTTGAAATTAGCACAGATGGTAGCCCAGAAGTAACACGTCAGAAGACTGCGGACTTCCTTACTGCAAATCCGATAGGTAAAGTAATGATGTGGTGCCATATCGATCAAAATACAATGGGGATGCTTGCAGCAGTTAAAGCAGCTGGGCGTGAAGATGATGTAATTATCACATCTTTTGGTGCAAACCCTGTCGTGTTTACAGAATTAAAAGATCCTAACTCTCCAATTATTGGATCCGTTGCTCAATTCTCTGAACGTTTTGGTTGGGATTTGCTACCGCTTGTGCTTAAGCATCTTAACGACGGTACGAAGCCTCCTATTAAGACTATGCCTCCTTTAGATATAATTACAAAAGATAATCTTAGTACATATTATCCAGAAAATTAAACTAAATTGAGCTAAATTTGATATAACATTGGAAAGTGGTTTTGGAAGCTAATAAACCAAAGTCACTTTCTTATTTAGTAACTGCTTTATAACTCAAATAGGAGGATGTTCATTATGGACAGCAAACATGTCTTATTAGCAGAGGGTATCAACAAAACCTTTGGAGAGTCCCATGTGCTGAAAAACGTTAACTTTTCCTTGAAATATGGAGAAATACACGGGTTGATGGGTGAAAACGGCGCCGGAAAATCAACGTTAATAAAAATATTATCTGGTGATTATTCCCGAGATAGCGGGTCAATAACCCTTGATGGCAAACCTATTATATTAAATGCTCCTAAAGATGCAATTGATTTAGGTATACGTGTGATACATCAGGAAATTAACGTAGTAAAACCGCTGACTGTAGCAGAGAACATTTTTTTAGGCAATTATCCTGTTAAATCAAATGGAATGATTGACTGGGAAAAACTTAACCAGCAGGCACAAGAAGTATTGGATAGTTTAGGAGAAAGTATATCAGTGAAGACGAAGGTCGGGCTTCTTACTATAGCTGAGCAGCAAATTGTTGAGATTGCAAAAGCGCTCAGTGTAAAGCCAAAGGTTCTAATTATGGATGAGCCTACGGCTGCTCTTAACGATCAGGAGACATCAAAGTTATTTAGTTTGCTTAGAAAATTAAAAGAGAATGGTGTTTCTATTATATATATAACACATCGATTTTCAGAAATATATGAGTTAACTGATCAAGTAACTATAATGAGAGACGGTGAAACTGTAGATACACTAAATACAAGTGATGTTACGGATGAAAAGCTTATTAAGCTAATGGTTGGAAAAGAAAAGAATTCAATTTTTATGCATCAAGAAATTGAAAAGGGAGAAAAAATATTTTCCGTAGAGCACCTTTGTGTAGAGGGCTATGTAAATGATGTCAGTTTTCATGTGAATAAAGGAGAAATTGTTGTTATTTTTGGTTTGTTTGGAGCTGGGCAGAATGAGGTATGCAGGTCGATTTTTGGCGATATCAGGAAGGACAACGGAAAGGTATACATTAAGGGTGAAATTGCACATATCAATTCTGTTAAAGATGCATGTAAATATGGCATCGGTTTTGTATCGGATGACAGGAAAAATGATGGGATTATCCCGTTGCTAACTGTTAAAGAAAATATTTGTCTTTCATCCCTTATTTATAAATTGTCTAGTAGGTTTGGAATCATAAAAAGAGATAGAGAAAAAAGTTTGGCAAAAAAGTATTTTGATGAACTTGGCGTAAATTGCGCTGGAATTGATCAAAAAATTGGTTCGTTGAGTGGAGGAAATCAGCAAAAATGTGTAATAGGCCGTTGGCTAGCCAATGATGCTAAGGTTCTATTACTTAATATGCCCACTCGTGGTGTGGATGTAGCTGCACGAGCTGAAATTTACCGTACGCTCGAAAAGTTAAGTAGGCAGGGAGTAGCCATTGTTATTGTTTCATTGGAAATGCCAGAAGCTTTAAGTATAGCGGATCGTATTTATGTAATGCATGAAAAGAAAATTGTAGGTGAATTACACAGAGAAGAAGCAAATCAAGAGAAACTTATGAGCTATGCATTAGGAATTACTTCATAATATTTTCACACATACCTATATAACAGGAGGTTTTTATATGCTGGGTGCACAATCACTAGATATTGTTGAAGTTAAAAAGCAAAAAATCAGAAAATTTCAGCAAATAGTCCTAGATTCATGTCTTATATTATTTGGACTTGCTATGGCGATTTATTTTGCGTTTTCTTCTCCATATTTTTTATCCATTAAAAATTTTATGAACATAATGTCATCTGTTTCAATTGTTGGAATCATTGCAACGGGTATGACGCTCATTATGATTACGAAAGGTATTGATTTATCAGTAGGCTCAACCATTGCACTTGCAGGGTGCGTAACTGCATTGTTTATTGAGGTGTTTGGATTACCATGGTGGATTGCTATGGCTGCTGCTTTGGTGGTAGGTCTGCTCATAGGTTTCATTAACGGGATTCTTATAACAAAATTTCGAGTGGTACCATTTATAGCGACACTTGGTATGATGAATGTCATACGTGGGATTGCTTTTATAATAACAAATGGTCAGGCTGTATATACTTCGAATTCGCAAGTTTCGTTTCTTGGCGCTGGCAAGGTATTAAATTTGATACCTATACCAGGTATTATAATGATGATATGCTTTGTTGTAATTTGGGCTATTAGCAAATACACAATTTATGGACGATATGTGTTTGCAATTGGTGGAAACAGTTCTGCCAGTCGATTGGCAGGTATAAGTGTTAAAAAAATTACTTTAAGTCTTTATGTAATAACAGGTGGTTTTGCAGCATTGGCGGGTCTTGTTATGACAGGTTTGGCATCTACGGCTATGCCATCTGCAGGAGATGGTTATAATCTTGACGTTATAACAGCAGTTTATCTCGGTGGAAATAGCAGTGAAGGTGGAGAAGGATCAGTATGGAGAACACTACTGGGAGTATTGATTATTGGTTTATTGAATAACGGTATGGCCTTATTGAGTATACAATCATACTGGCAGACTGCTGCTAAAGGATTATTGTTAGTTGTCGCAGTAATATTTGACGTAATGAGAAGAAAATAAACATAAGTATATACAAATTGGAGGATTAATATGAAAAGTATACGGGATGAATTTCGTATCAAAAGAATAAAAGATAAAATGAAAGAATACAAGGTTGATTATCTTATTGTCAGGTTACCTGAAAATGTTATGTATACCACGGGATATTGGCCGGTATTTGGTGCATCCATGGCAGTCGTTCCTTTTGAAGGTGAACCTACAGTTTTCTATATTGAAGGTGAGGATGATTTTGCTGAGGAGGCATGGATAGATGATATCCGCCCATATGTGTATTTTGGTATGTTAGAAATGCCTAATCCCAATCGTAATTTTAGACGTATGCTCAAAGAGCTATGGAACCAAAAGGGTTATAATCCTAGGGGCACAATAGGCTACGAAGGTAGCTTTGAATTTATAGCAACTCAAAATATTTCATGCGAGGCAAGGATACCATCTGAAACAGGAACAAAAATGCTTCATGAGGTATTCCCAAATTCTGAATTTGTTGATGCTTTCAATTTGTTGAGAGAAGCCCGTACTATAAAATCTGGTATAGAAATTGAATTAATGAGGCGTACAAGCGAAGTAACTTGCTTGGGGTATGCTGCTGCAAGAGAAATCATAAAACCAGGTATTAAGGATTGTGAAGTTTCGGCAGCAGTCGAAGCGGCCATATATTCCAAAGGTATTGGTTATAAAGGAGCACGAAGAGCCAGAGGGTATGCTTTTGCTCTTTCAGGAGAAAAGTCTTCGATGTATCGAAATCCTTATTTTGTAACAAGTGACAGAGTTATGCAAGAGGGAGACATTTCTTTGATTGAGTTGGATGCTTATGTGGATGGATATTTCTGTGATATGACGAGAACCATGTCGGTAGGAGTTCCCTCTCAAAAGGCACAGGAGCTTTGGGGTATTGTAAATGAAGAACTTGAAGCTATGCTTAGTTTGGTAAGACCAGGGATGCCTGTAAGAGCGCTTTGTCAGACGGCGAAGGATATTGCTGCAAAGTATGGATATAGCGGAAAAGATAACTTTGTGCACCAGCCAGGACATGGTATTGGACTACAATTTCATGAACCTCCCTCAATTCATGTGCTTAGTGATGAAGTGTTGGAGGAAGGAATGGTTATTTCTCTTGAGCCACATGTATATATCCCTCATTGGGGTGGAATGCGTATGGAAGAAAATATAGCTGTAACTGGGACGGGATATGATTTATTGACTATCTTTCCTAGAGGACTCTAAGAATAAACTTTAAATAGACTTGAAAGGAATAACCATGGATAATACAATTAAGACTAAAAGTATTTACGTCTATGTTGGAACATACACACACCCAATCAAATTCGGTACTGGACAAATTTTTGAAGGAAAAGGTAAGGGTATTTATCGACTATCTTTGAATACATATACTGGAGAGTTGACTCAAGAAGGTACAGTTACCGAAGCAATAAATCCATCTTATCTCACATTAGATCAGACTAAAAAATTTCTGTATTCAGTGAACGAACTAAAAGAATATAATGGTGAGGTAAGCGGAAGTATAAGTGCATATAAGATCAATTCCGAAACCAGAGAACCCATTTATATAAACACCAAGGCAACTAGAGGCACAGATCCATGTCATGTAGTCGTCAATAACGAAAATACTCATGTTTTTGTCACAAATTTTATGAGTGGTAGTGTATCTGCTTTTCCAATTGAAAAGGATGGTTCACTAGGAGATGCTTCAGATTTCGTTCAGCATATTGGATCAAGTATAAATAAAACTCGACAGACCTCGCCTCATGCACATTCCCTTATTTTTGATGCAAATAACCGGTTTGCATTTGTTCCTGATCTAGGAATTGATAAAGTAATGATTTATAAACCAGATTTTGTAAATGGAACACTAATACCTAATGATACACCTTACTTTGAGGCTACTTTAGGAGCAGGTCCACGTCATTGCGTATTTCATAATTCTTATAAATACTGCTATCTAATTAATGAGCTTAATAGCACAATATCTGCACTATCATACAACGCTGAAAAAGGTGTTTTAAAGGAGCTTCAAATAGTTCCTTCCGTTGTGGAGGATTTTAGTGGAGAGAATACATGCGCTGACGTACATATTACGCCTAATGGCAGATTTTTATATGGCTCGAATCGCGGACATAATAGCATTGTTATTTATGAAATTGACCAAGAAAGCGGTCTGTTAAAATATGTAGGGACCTCACAATGCGGAGGGAAAACACCTAGAAATTTTGGAATTGATCCCACAGGCACATTTGTATTAGTTTGTAATCAAGACACAGATAATATTGTTGTTTTTAAGATCGACGAGAATACAGGTGAGCTCACAAAAGTATTCGATTATCATGTTCCAACACCTGTTTGTGTTAAACTCTATATTTTTTAAGGAATTGACCTCTGAAGCAATGATGCTTAATGAAATGGCAACAGTAATGGATACCATTACCATTGTTAAAAGCTTTATTATAGAAACGATGTAAATTATTATATAATGTACACAAGCATTTTACGACATAAAATTTATTAAAGTGATATATATACAAATAATTGTTGAAATATTTATGAGATATATATATAATTATATTTATTGGTCAAAAAAATGCATTTTTCCACATATAATGATATCAATAATCTGCCTATTTTTAAGCCGTATAAAGTAATTGTCATTGGCTAAGAAGTGCAGGTACCTTATTATAAGGGGAAGTTTTTGGAAGCCAATACAAAATATTATCCTTTTGGAGGTTTGCATTATGAAAATTACTAAAAATGTTTCTTTAGCTCTGATGCTCTCAGTCATCATGTTGGTATTCACTTCAATTCCTTCAATGGCTTCAGAGGTTCCTGCAGACAAGTATATTTATACATTGTCAGGTGAAGTAGGCACTCAATCCGATAAAATTGAACTTGAAGAATATGATGATAACCAAGCGTTTAGAGATATTCTTGTTGAACAAAGTTATAAAATTGTTCTTATTAATGATGGTGCTGAAATAAATTTCACACCTAAGGAAAAAATGCCCGCTGCAGTAGGTTATTATCTTGTTGATGGAACCTATGGAGGTGCACTGTCCTGGACAATCGGCGGTTCAGAACAAACTGTAAGTGAAATCGAAGCAAATAAAACAGCAATGGTAAAACTTTTCAAGCGTTATGGTGGCTTTGATTGTGACCTTTATTACGTATTTAGTTTTGGTGATGGTGATAAAATCTCCAAAATTATTTATATGGTTAAAGGTGACACAACAGCTCCGACATCGGAGTCTGATGAGCCAGCTTCAGAGCAAGATGAGACAATTTCGGAGTCTGATGAACCGAATTTAGAACCTGACACGACAGCTTCGGAGCCTGCTGCAAAGCCCGTGGAAACAGCAACAGCTACTGCGTCAGCTTCAAAGGTTTTAGTTGATGGCAAACAGGCTTCTTTTGAGGCATATAATATTAACAATAACAATTATTTCAAGCTTCGTGACATTGCTATGGCAGTAAACGGAACCGCAAAGAATTTTGAAGTGGGTTATGACAGCGAGAATAATGCCATAGGCCTAACATCGGGTAAAGCATATACCGCTGTAGGAGGAGAACTGGTAGTATCTGCAAATCTAACAGCCAAGCAGGCAACATTATCTACCTCCGAAGTTTACCTTGATGGTGAGAAGATACAGCTTACCGCATATATGATTAACGGCAACAATTACTTCAAGCTTCGTGATATCGGAGAAGCACTTGGTATCGCTATAACATGGGATCCAATAACAAATACGATAGGTATTGATACATCTGCTGAAGGCTTATAGTTTTCGAAATACGAGAGTTTTATGATGGTGATGGGTACCAATGTAATCATGGATAGGACTTTTTAAGGAAGCTAGAGAGTGCTTGATTGCCCAAGAGGAAGAGGACTAAGATGATTTTTTAAGTGAGGCTTGTAAGCCAGATTTTGGTTTACAAGCCATTTGTTTATTTGCTAACGGGGAAGCCTTTCCATCATATATTCACTGCTACTTATCGATTCTTTAATTCATTTTAACAACCCTGGTAAAGGCTTATAAAAATAATTTTTGTTTGTCTCTAGATCACTTTTTGAATGCTTTAGGGAAGTAGTCTCTAGATTCAGTATAAAATAAACACAAAAAGACACGTGTAAGACAACTGAAAAACACCAACAAGCCTTATGATTTATTGTATATTGATGTTATGATGCCGAAGTTTGATGGGCAAAAAGTGCTGAAGAAAATGCATAGTTAGCTAAGCCAATTGACATAGACAAGTTGTCAGGCATTATGCAAAACATGGGATTGATATGATACTACTGAGGTCTGCACCAAATCTAAAAAAATAAACGGAGGACATCGCTATGATTCTAAAATGGAAAGCAGAATATGCCATCGGTGTAAAGAACATTGATGATCAACACAAACACATCTTTGAAATTGCAAATAGTGCTTATGACTTGCTTAAGAATGATACCTGTACAGATAAATATTCAAGAATTGTTCAGGTTATAGATGATTTGCGTCAATATGCGCGCTATCATTTCCAGTGGGAAGAAGATTTTATGTTTAAAATCCAGTGCGCAGATCTTGAGGCTCAAAAATTAGAACATGAAGCATTTAACAGAAAGATAGATGGGTTTAATCTAGTGGATATTGATCAGAGCCAAGACCAAATCATCGAGGGGTTACTTTTCTTTGTATTGGGGTGGATTGTTGATCACATATTAGGGAGAGACAAGTTCATAATGGCAGAATAATCCATATTTGATAAGACAACTTAGAGATGGGTTGTTTTTCATGCTAAAGGGAAACCTGATTAATAGTATGCGATTTAATGAAAGAATAATATTTTGACAACGATTATTTGACCAATCGAAGAAAGAAATGCAAAGCTACTTAAGATGGGAATGTTTTTTTTATCAATCTAGTAAAAGTTTATGTAGTAATAGCTTTTGCTGGATAATTAATACGCTAGTGAATGGAAGAAGTCACATACAAATAATTTGGTTAATCTTATGGGTTTGGTTATAATAGGATTAACCATTTTTATTTTATGGAGGTACAATATGCATATACAAGAAAAGGAAATAGATCTACAAAAACAATATACCAACCATCTCATTCATGAAAAATCCCCCTTATCTCCTTCAACACGCTCACAACCCCGTCAACTGGTACCCATGGAAATAGGGTTCATTCCACTTTTTACAGCAACTTGTTACAGTTATTTATTGGATGAAACAACTATCCTTTGTGGGAATGAACCCTAAATAATCCTCCAAGAAATAGCTATCAAATGTATTAAATGAGACAGGTCGAAAACAAATAAGAGTAGCAGTTAAGAAGTTCACTAAACTTTACATTGAGTTACTTAAAGAGCCTGGCTACCCTGATTAAGCTATCCTAATCTAATATTATATCGATATTTATAAGAGCTTTTCTAGACTACATTTACTAGAAAGTGTAGTCTAGAAAAGCTCTTAGCAAAAAAGACCTCCGAACCATGATGTTTATAGTAAAATAAACCGGCCCGAAAGTACTCCAAAAGTGACTTTATGATATTCTTACCTATTCAAAAGCCTGTTCAGTCAGATAAGCACATAAATCTCCCCATCGGTCACACTCAATCATAAGCAAAGTTGTTGACATATTTATCTATTGCACGCTCTATAAGGTTTTTGGTTAATTGATTTGTAAAAGTCGGCTGTCCATAAGCACTACCATTTTTTTTGATGCTTCCATTGTCTCTACTAAAATCCGAATTATTTACAGTAAATGGCTTTGATAAATCAATACCTAGTTTAGAAAGCAAAGGTGTAATCCTACTCTGCTGAACTTCATCAAAATACATTGATCCTGTTTGTCCATTAGCAAAACGAATAAGTGTATTTAATGCCCCTGCAATATCTGATACTTCTTTCATTCTATTTGGGTCATATGCTCCATTTCTATATTTTGATAAAACTGCATTATTTGTAATTTCCAAATAGTACCCATCACCTAAATCAAAAGTATCTCCTGGACGAAAAGATATAGAATTTTCAACATTGTCTAAGGTATTCCTTGATGTAAAGTTAAAATTTTC
Organism: Firmicutes bacterium HGW-Firmicutes-7; assembly: GCA_002841375.1. GTDB lineage: Bacteria > Bacillota > Clostridia > Lachnospirales > Vallitaleaceae > HGW-1. Next base: position 93,960 of record PGZO01000009.1, read on the forward strand.
ATTATATCTATGATCCTTCAGTAATTCCTGCGGCGTAACTTCATAGATAAAATTTCTTACGGCATTAATATTGTTTTTTGAAAAGAAATCCCTAGTCTGTTCCTTTTTAAATGGTTCACTTTGATAATTTTCATAGAAAGTATCAAAATCTTCATCTGAGATATTTGAATTTTTCTTAAACAAATTCTTCATCTCATTATAATTGTTCACTGAACCATAGTTTGAATTGATTTGCATGTAATAGCCCCTCCCATATAACGTAATACCTTTGGTTTTTTCATAAGATAATTATCCTTGTAATTTTATTATATTTATTGATCAATATTATATAATACACTAGCATAAATGAATATTATGTCGAATACTGTCTTACTAAATATTAATTTTCAATTACATTAGTCTAAATATTATGTATATATGACTTTTTCTAATGTTCTATGTTTTGAATACGTTATCTTCTCTTTGTAAAGTATCCAATAGAGGATATCCCTATGTGCTGAGATAGTTGTCGGATAGATAGATTCCATATTATGACAAAAATATATCACTATAAACGGAATTTGTCAAGCTAGTTGTCACAAATAGTATAAATTATTATGATGTTTTCCGAATTTATTGACTTGTCCGCTTTTTCAGGATTTAGCCAAACTTTATCTATAATGGACCAATCTCTGGTTTCTTTTGACCAACGCTCAGGGTGCATGAGCTTAGCTGTTTTATAGACTAAATCCCTTTTTTTAAGAGCATCATGGCCATGATCTGAAGCGTCCTGAAGAAGACATAAGATTATATGCTATAAACAAGGACAATGGACTTTATACAGAGTTTATTATGCAAATTGCAAATATTGAAAGATATTTTCGTTGGGAAAATATAACGAATAAAACATTTATCCCAAAGCTTATACTTTCGGACCTAAATAAAGATGGGAAAGAAGAACTTATTGTGATACTGACAATAGGCTATGGCACTGGCGTATTTATATAGAACATTCACATCATAGATACAACTTCACTTGATGAACCTTTTTAACGACATTGGATTTGGAAGCATTATAAATTACTAAATTAAAGGTAATAAATTATTTGCTAAGTATGAAGGGAAATATTAAATACATATTTATCGACCAACTGTCAATGTTTGATGGTTGGGTTTTTATCTCAATAGTATATTTTGAGATGTTCTATTTGTGCTTTAAGCAGTTCTCCCCGTGGTGGTACGCAGGACGGCATAAAGTTTAAAATAGGGTAATAAAGTAATACTACCCGTCCATTGATAGGCTTGATAGTTGGAACGGAATAAAAAGGGCAAGGCAACTCGTTTGTCTTTTTCGTCTTACTCCATGTATTAACTTTCGTATATGGTAGATATATCATGTATTCTACGCTTCATTTCTGTGCGGATATGTAACGGCTCTAGACACTCGCATTTATCCCCAAAACTGAAAAGAATATTGTAGTAGTATTCGTTCTCTATGAAAGGAAAACTAACAATGCAATGCTCATCACCGTCTGCCGAAAAGTGTTCATAAGTGCAATAATCAAGTACCCTGTCCATGACAGATTTATGAATACGAATTTTAATTTTTGTTTGCATAGTTGCTAAAATATCAGTAAAATCTAACTGCGGTTTTTGATAATCTCGTGGCGTAAAAAATTCCTCTTGTATTTGTAGGTTTGATGTGCGGGATAGTTTAAATAAGCGAAAATCATTTCTTTTATGGCAATACCCTTGCCAATACCAATGACTACTTTTCAATACAAGCTGATACGGCTCGGCTGTTCGTGCGGTTTTATTTCCGTAGCGGTCTGCATATTCAAATGAAAGTAGCTTGCTTTCCTGTAAAGCTGTTTTGATAATTTCTAGATATGGTTGTATGTTCCTGTTGCCCATCCACGGACTTAAATCTACATATATTTGATTTGCTTTTAATTCAATGTCTTTCGCTCTGTCGGCGGGGATAAAACTCTTGACTTTCGCAAGGGCGTTTACTAGTTCATCACCTCGTATCATGTTGGTAAGACTGGAAAGCCCCATCAAGATAGCGGAAAGGTCGGCAGTCGAAAAAACCTTTCTATCAATCTTGTATTTCTGCATGATTTCAAAGCCGCCGCCCACTCCCGATGCCCCGCGAACAGGAATACCCGCCATGTTGATAGTGTCTATGTCGCGGTAGATTGTGCGGGGTGAAACTTCAAACATATCTGCTAACTCCTGTGCGCCTATACGCTTTTTATCAAGGAGTATCATAATAATGCTAACAAGCCTGTCAACTTTCATCTGATAGCCGCCTTCCAAAATTTCTTGTTATCATTATAGATTGTTGCCATACTGTTGTCAACAATTACAAGGTATAATAAAAAAGTAAACAAATCAATCTACCTATTAGGAGGAAACACTATGCAGAAAAAAGCCTTAGTAATAATCGATATTCAAAATGACATAACAAAGAATTACAAGGATGTTATTGGCAATATCAATAAAGCTATTGATTGGGCAGTCAATAATAATATTCATGTTATTTATATAAGGCATGAAAATTTATCAGCCGGCACGAGGACTTTTAAACCCAATACATATGGGTCTGAATTAGCTTCTGACTTGAAAATAGTATCAAAAAATGTTTTTACAAAATGCAAAGGAAACGCATTAAGTTGTGAAGAATTTACAGACTTTATTAGTAAAAATGAAATAAGTGATTTCTACATAGCAGGAGCAGATGCTGTTGCTTGTGTTAAATCAACCTGTTACAACTTACGCAAAGCAAATTATGGCGTTAATGTCCTATCCGATTGCGTTACCAGTTATGATAAAAATAAAATTGACGAAATGCTAAGTTATTATGAAAGTAAAGGTAGCAAAATTATTTGTTTGAATGACCTAGTAATTTAAGCTCTTTCCATATTAACCGCATAGAAGAATAGTATCCCAAATTTGTACGCCAAGATATTATTGCAAAACAAAATAGTAGCTGATTAGGGGCAGATAATAGCGGACCTGTAGATACAGTATACTTGAAATAATAATTGTTATCTACCAAGTAAAGTTGGAATTTTGTCAACCAAGCTTAAGATTTATAGTATATATATTCTAGAAGCAGAAACAATTTGGCAATAATTTGACTTGAGGAATACTAAACAAGTGGTATTCTTTTTTTATTTGGTTATACTAAAATCATCAATAAATAGAAAGGAAGTGATTATATGACTAACACAGAAAGAATACCTAATAGATTAATAAATGAAAAATCTCCTTATCTACTTCAACATGCTAATAACCCAGTTAACTGGTATCCTTGGGAAGAAAAAGCTTTCCAAAAAGCAAAAGAAGAGAATAAACCGATTTTCTTATCTATTGGGTATTCCTGAGGTTGGTTACAGAACGACTTGCTGCCATTGGTGTCATGTAATGGAACGGGAATCTTTCGAAGATGAAGAAGTAGCAAAAGTTCTCAACGATAAATATATCAGCATTAAAGTAGACCGCGAAGAAAGGCCTGATATAGACCAGATTTATATGAGCTTTTGTCAGGCAACAACCGGCTCTGGTGGCTGGCCATTATCCGTTTTTATTACAGCAGATAAAAAACCATTTTATGTAGGAACCTATTTTCCTAAAGAATCAAAATATGGTGTGACAGGGTTTATGAATATCCTAGAAGCCATACATCAAAAATGGCAAGGGGAGCGTGAAGAGATAGAAGATTCAGCGGAGAAATTGACAGATATGATTAATCAAATGACTGAATCCGAGGAGGCTCAAGTTGTTGACGATCAAATCTTTGAACGTACTTATAACTACTTTAAAAGTAGCTTTGACGCCAAGTATGGAGGTTTTGGCAATGAGCCCAAATTCCCAACGCCACATAACCTTCTTTTTTTATTAAGATATTATCACATGAATCATTCTCAAGATGCCTTAAAGATGGTAGAAAAAACCTTGATTCAAATTTACAAGGGTGGCATCTTTGATCATGTTGGCTTTGGATTTTCTAGGTATTCAACCGATCGAAGATGGCTCGTTCCACACTTTGAGAAAATGCTTTATGACAATGCTTTGTTGCTTATGGCTTATGTTGAAACGTATCAAGTGACTAAAAAGCCAATTTATAAAGAAATTGCTGAAAAAATCATTGCCTACGTTATGAGAGAAATGACGTCTCAGGAGGGTGGATTTTTTTGTGCTGAAGATGCGGATTCTGAAGGCGTAGAAGGTAAGTTTTATGTATGGACTAAGGAAGAAGTGTATGAGCTTCTTGGTGATGAAGAAGGTGCATTGTATTGTAAGTACTACGACATCACTAAAAAAGGTAATTTTGAGGAGAAAAGTATTCCCAATTTTATTCATACAGATCTTGAAGAAATAAATAGTGACCCTGTATTAAAAGAAAAGCTTAAGAAGTTATCTGAAAAGCTTTTTATGGTACGTGAGGAGAGAGTTCATCCCCATAAAGATGATAAGATCCTAACTTCCTGGAATGGGTTAATGATTGCGGGTATAGCAATGGCGGGCAGGGCATTTGGAAACTTAGATTATTTAGATGGGGCAGAAAGGGCCGTGCAATTTATTGAAAATAATTTATTTAGGTCGGACAGTAGACTGCTTTCAAGATATAGAGATGGAGACGCGGTGAATCTGGCTTTTTTAGAGGATTATGCTTTTTTGATATGGGCATATATTGAACTTTATGAAGGGGTATTTAAAACAGAATATCTCAAAAGCGCTATTAGACTTACAGATGATGTGATTCGTTATTTTCAAGACGAACAGGTCGGAGGATTTTTCTTATATGGAAGCGATTCTGAACAACTCATTGCCAGACCAAAAGAGATTTATGATGGCGCTTTGCCCTCAGGCAATTCAGTGGTTGCTTATACACTCCTCAAGCTAAGTAAGCTTACAGGAAACGAAGCTTATGAGCGTACAGCCAAAAGACTATTTGAACACTTTGGAAGTAAGTTGAATGAAGCGCCCTTTGCATATTCAATGATGTTGTGTGCTTATATATTCGGTGCAAACCCAACGAAGGAAATTGTACTTGCGGGGCGTAGTGAAGATCAAGTTATAAAAGAAATGTTAAGGAAAATTAATCAAAGCTACTTACCATTTACAGTCATTCTTTTGAACGATGAACAAAGCAATCTCGGTGAGATAAATAGCTTTGCAAACAATCAAGTTGCAATAGATGGTAAACCAACAGCCTATGTATGTGAGAATTTTATGTGTCAAAGGCCAGTATTTAATCTAGATGCTTTAAATGATTTAATCAAACAATAATATCTATAAGGACGGTATATAGGAATTTTATATGCCGTTTTTCTATTTACTAGGTTCTCAACATAAGTATTGACTTTTATGCATAAAAGGCGTCTGAAATACGACTTAAATAACTATTTCAATTTGTAATAGGTATAGTTGTTTGATATAATATAAGTTATGCTAGGCATATATTACTTGAATCGGGAGGTTGAATATGTATAATAATATCGTCCTTGATCATTTTTCTAATCCAAGAAATATGGGCACTATAGAAAATGCAGATGGAATTGGACATACTGGGAATCCAGCAGACGGAGATAAGATAACAATTTATATCAAGGTATGGGATGATATTCTTATTAATGTCATGTTTAAAACCTTTGGATGTGGTGCCGCTATTGCTGCAAGTAGTATGTTAACAGAGCTCGTAATTGGGAAAACGATTAAAGCGGCTTTGCAAGTTACGAATGACGATGTAGCATATGCATTGGGAGGACTTCCTTCTCAAAAACTTAAATGTTCTAATATAGCAGCAGATGCCCTCTATGCAGCAATAGAAGACTATTGTGTTAAGAAAAACAAAGAAAAAATAATTTCTAAGACTGATGTAAAAGAAGGAATTGAGAAACGCGAAAATAGTAAAGGTGTTCAGGATGAAAATCAGATTCAAAGATACCTACGTCACATTATAATGCCAGAAATTAGCGGATTAGGCCAGAGGAAACTATTAGAAACAAAAGTTGTACTGTTTGCCCCATCCATTAATGAAAGTGATGTTTTATTAAACTATTTAGCCGCAACGGGTATTGGACATTTAATAATTTGTTTGAAAAACAGGTTGGGATTTGCAATAACAATTGAACATGTTAAAGATTTAAATCCAGATGTACGCATCGAATTAATAGAGGATACGGATTTATGTAAAGTTTACAAAAATCCAATAGATTTTAATATCATTATTGGAGACTTGAATTATATAAATGATATTAAGAAAATACTTGCCCAGCATCAAGTCATTACAACTATTACTGCGGTTGTAAGTGCTTGGAACGGGTATATCAATATTATTGATAATGTACAACAGTTGATAGATGTGTATGAAGAAGATTCGGATAGAATTATTACTGAGAATGATACATGTAACTTAAAGCACTTTATTGAATATGGATTAAAGCTGTCATACGCATATATGGAAACGCTTATTGTAATAGAGCTAGTGAAAGCAAAATTACACATAGGCAGCATACTACAAGAAGGCTTTTACTATAATTTATTAGATTTCATATTTATTAATAACTTGTCTATTAATGAAGGTCTTAAAAAGATGACATATTTAAGCAACTATAAGCGCGAGGATATGTTGGTCAGAAATCAAGAAACACTGGCATGTGCAAAAGTATTAATTATTGGGGCAGGTGGTCTTGGATCGCCAGTAGCATATATTTTGGCAAAACTCGGTATAGGTACCATTGGTATCATTGATTATGATCATATAGAAATCAGTAATTTGAATCGACAAATCCTTCATACTACAACAAAAATTGGCATGAGTAAGGTTGAATCTGCTAGAAAGGTCTTGAAGGCAATAAATCCTAAAGTTAACGTAGAAATATATCCCACGGCATTCACACGTGATAATGCTATGGAACTTTTAAAGGATTATGACATTGTTGTTGATGGATTAGATAACATTCCAACACGTTATTTATTAAACGATGCCTGTTATTTTGCCAAAAAGCCTCTTATTGAAGCTGGGGTTTTAACCTACTATGGACAAGTAACCGTAATTGATACAGAGGAAACACCCTGTTATCGATGTATTTTTTCGGATGTATTTGAAAATACTCAAACAAGAGGTTGTGCAGAAAGAGGTGTATTGGGTCCAGTTGCGGGGCTAATTGGTATGCTTCAAGGAGTAGAAGTGATAAAGATATTGCTTGGTATTGATTCATCGCTCAAAGGGAAATTACTACTTTATGATGCAAATGAGACAGAATTTACTATGATAGAATTGCATAAGAAGAAAAGTTGTAAGCTTTGTGGAAATAAGCGCGCAATCTTTGAATTAGAAGAATATGATTTAATATGTCAAAAATAAAAGTATACCGATTTTTGAAAATTATTGAATTGATGGAAATCCTTAAATGGTATATAATGGATAGTGACTAAATGGACAAAAACAAGGAGGTACAATTATGGAAAATGCTACTTTATACGAAGTATTACAATTAGCTATACACTTAGAAGAAGAAGGTCAAGCTTTTTATGAAAAATATGCTGAAAAAGCAAAAGGAAATGTTAAAGAAACCTTTTTAAGATTAGCGTTAGATGAAGTGAAACATTGTAAATACTTTCAATCCTTATATTATGATGCGAAGGAAAAACCAGGTTTAGATTATTTATTCGAAGAGGAAGTAACTGCTTATTTTAAAGAATATGCGACAAGTGCTGCACTTAATCGAGAAGTAATTGAAATCAATACGGTAGAAGAAGCTGTAGAAGAAGCAATTCTTACAGAAAAAAAATCTATTGAGTATTATAAATACTTAGATAAATATGCACTTAAAGATACAAAAGAAACGATTCATACAATCATTATTGAAGAAGAAAAACATTTAGAAGTTTTAGAAAAATTAAAAGAAACTATGTAATTAAGTCAAATAGTTTGACTGTAATGAGTTAATAAATTCGTTTTAATCAAACGAAGAAAGTCCCCCCACTTTTTTTAGTGGGGGGACTTTCTATTCTTCATTCATCTCTAATATTTCCATAATTTCACCTTCGCTAAGCTTACTTATAAGCGTTTCACCAGGATGAATAACCGAATCAATCAATGATTTTTTCTTTTGTTGTAATTTATAAATCTTTTCTTCAATGGTACCACCTGTAATTAATCGAATAACTTGGACGGGCTTATCCTGGCCTATTCTATAGGCTCTATCAGTAGCTTGATCTTCAGTCGCAGGGTTCCACCAAGGATCATAATGGATGACCATATCTGCGCCAGTAAGATTGAGGCCTGTGCCACCAGCCTTTAAAGAAATTAGAAAAATATCTTTTTGCCCATCATTAAAATGGTTAACCATATCTCGTCTATGCTTTGAGTTTGTAGCGCCATCTAAATAAAAGTACGTTACCATATTTTTATCAAGAATTGGTTGGATCAACTTAAGCATACTTGTAAATTGGGAGAAAATTAGTATTCTATGACCACTCTCGATTGCATCAACTACAAGTTCTTCTAAAAGTTCAAGCTTGGCACTACCACCTGTGTAGTTGTCTGCAAATAAAGCAGGATGACAACAGATTTGACGTAATCTTGTTAATGCGGATAGTATTTTTATTGTGCTTTTTTGATAACCATTAGATGAAATTTCCTGTTTTACTTCTCCCTTAACCTTTTCAAGATACGCCATGTATAATTTTTTTTGTTTATCTAATAGTTCTGTAGTCATTTTTGTTTCAATTTTTGGTGGCAACTCTTTCAATACATCAGATTTTAATCTTCTAAGTATGAAGGGCTTAATTTGAGTTGTTAACTTAATTAATGCTGTATTATCCTCGTTTTTAATAATTGGCTTTTCATAATTATTGATAAACTTTGAATGAGAATATAAATACCCTGGCATAATAAAATCGAAAATTGACCAAAGTTCTGTTAATGAATTTTCGATTGGTGTCCCAGTAAGGGCAATACGAGTAGTAGCGCTAATTAACTTAACAGATTTTGCATTTAATGAATTAGGATTTTTGATATGCTGAGCTTCATCAATAAAACAAAATTCAAAGTTGTAGTTCATGTAGGTTTCAAGATCTCTTTTTAACAAACCATAGGAGGTTATTATAACTTGGCTATCATTAATATTTTCAAAGGCCTGTGCTCTGAATTTTTTATCTCCAGAAATGACGCTAACTTTTAAATCAGGTGCAAATTTATTGATTTCGTCTTCCCAATTATAGACTAAGGAGGTGGGCGCGATAACCAAAGATTGCTTTGTAGCATCAATTGATTTTAATAACGTTATTGCTTGCAATGTTTTTCCAAGTCCCATATCATCTGCAAGTATTCCTCCGAAGCCATAGTAACTTAACACTTTTAGCCATTGAAAGCCTTGCTTTTGATAATTTCTAAGGGTAGCTTTTAATGAGGGGGGTAGCTCAAATAATGAAGGTGAAGGAACTTTAATATCTTGAACAAGCTTTTCAAAAGCTGTATTTTTTTCATAATTCTGTAATAATGAAGCGTTCATTAAGGTATCTACATAAATGGCTCTATATTTAGGGATCTCAATGATTTCCTTAGCTAAATCTTTGTTTTTTAGATTTAATTGTTTCATGATATCAGCCATGTCAGACATTTCTGAAGAATCTTCTAACTGCAAGAAACTACCATCCTTTAATCGATAGTATTTTTTCTTTTCTTGAAGTGACTTAAGAATTTGAGGCAACTCTTTTCGATCTATACCATCAATGTTAAAGGAAAACTCTAACATATTTGATTTTTCATTTAATCTTACACCTGCATTAATGGTGCTAGGTATTTTAATCTGCAAATTTTTAAAATCTGCAGCATAATATATTCTTGCAATTTCCTGAAGTTTAGGTAAATAAGAATAAATAAATTTATATAATTTATCTTCATCTTTAATAATAAAAAATGCATCAGATACATCAACAGAGAAAGCGGCATCTGAGAGAAGAGAAAGCACTTCCCCTTCTTTTTCAACGTTATGAACAATAATGGTATTTTCAGGAAGTACTGGTTCGCTTGGCGGGAATATTCCTAATTTGTAGTCTCCATAAAAAAACGATAAGGTTCCTTTAATAGTATTTTTATATTTATCTAAGTAAATATGGGGTACGCAATCTTCATATAATAAATTAGAAGACATGGCATCATCCATGTTTACAGAACCAAGCTTTTTTAAAACTGGTAAAATTGAGGTTACTAGCTTTTGTTTGTATGTTACATCAAGGCTGATCGACCTTTGATTATTATTAAATTGTTGGGTGATAACTGAAAAAAATCTTCTTTCTTTATTATTCAGGTGAAATATTTCATCCTCAAAGAAAATGTATTCAAGATCTTTTGTGATCGGGAAATAATCATAAGCTTGAGCTAATTTAACCGTAATGCTATCTTCATCTTGAGTCACATTAAAATCCATTATTGGAAGATGAGAAGAAATTTCAGTGGTTGAAGTTATGCCACGATATTTTAGTGAAAAAGATTGATTTTTTAAAATACTAAACAGCCTTTTCATTGTAATATCAGGAAATAAAAAGTTATTAAAAAGCTGAATATTTTTATTTTCATAAGGACTTGACTTGATAAATGTATAGGTGTCTAAGTATTCCTTTATTAAGTCAAGTATGCTCGTTGAAGTCGAGTTGAAATAATGTATTTTAGGGTCAAAAGTAAAGCTTTTACCAAAATTAAAAGATGTACGATCATTAATAGCGGATAGCAATTTCGTAATATCCTTCACAATATAGAACTTGTCAATTCCAATTCTGAGGCTAGTTGACGTAATGCTTTCCTTCATTGGTTCAATAATAATGTCAAGATGAACAAGCTGTTTCGTAGCATGGATCGAAACATTATCTGATAGTGCATTAGAAAATGCATTTATAATATTTAAGTGAGAAAGCTTATCAATAGATAAGTTAATTTTTTCTTTGGAGTAGAGGATTTCTAGTAAGGTAGCTACAATATGCTTGCATGCACCGGAGTAGCTTGTATGGGTAGGACAATTACATTCCATGTACGAAAGCTTACCGGAATAGCTATCAAATCCAACCATTACATTGTACAATTGACTGCCTAATACGGTAGATATTATTTTGCCTGCATTTGGCTCTAGTGTTTTTACTTGACCATTGTGATAATACTGAACACCGCGTTTGAAAGACAGGTCATTTGTTGTTTTCCTTATATCATTTAGAGAAAGATCAATCATTAAATCACCTTTTTCAAATTTATTAATTAAGTTAAAACCTAATTGGAACACATAGATTTTTCGAATATTTTCAAACAAGGGAAACCTATTTGAAGAAATATATATTTATAAAAAGCTATCATCATTATAAAGTTTTTTATAATAAAAAGCAAACTACAAATATTTGTTTTTATGGTATAATGAAAAAAATTGAGCAAGAAATAAGTGAAGCGAGGATACGTTATGGATATGTTTGATATAGTTCGAGAAAGAACATTAGAAAAAGAAGCGCCACTGGCTGCTAGGATGCGCCCAGAAGCTATAGAAGAGGTTGTAGGGCAGGAACATATCGTTGGAAAGGACAAGCTTTTATATAGAGCCATAAAAGCCGATCAATTAGGATCAATAATTTTTTATGGACCGCCAGGAACAGGTAAAACGACACTAGCTCGAGTAATTGCAAACACAACAAAGTCTTCTTTTGTTCAACTAAATGCGACCATAGCTGGAAAAAAGGACATTCAAGCAGTTGTTGAGAAAGCAAAAGATACGCTAGGTATGTCAATGAAGCGAACCATTTTATTTATTGATGAAATTCATCGATTTAACAAGGCACAACAAGATGCGCTTCTCCCGCATGTAGAAGATGGTACGATAATATTAATAGGAGCAACAACAGAAAATCCTTATTTTGAAGTGAATAGAGCGCTTGTATCTCGTTCTAGAATATTTCAACTTAATCCATTAGATAAAGAAGCTATTAAAATTTTAATAACCAGAGCTTTAAATGAAGATAGAGGTTTAAAAAAATACAATGCCAAACTAACAGATGAAGCGCTTGATTTTTTATCAGATATTGCAGATGGAGATGCTAGGGCAGCGCTTAATGCAATAGAGTTAGGTGTGCTTACTACCCAAGCTGATGAAAAAGGAGAAATTGTAATCACTGTATCTGTTGCAGAAGAATGCATACAAAAAAGAGCAATTAAGTACGATAAGGACGGAGACAATCATTATGATGTTATTTCAGCTTTTATAAAAAGTATGAGAGGCTCTGATCCTGATGCAGCTATTTATTACCTTGCCAGGATGATATACGCTGGGGAAGATCCAAAGTTTATTGCAAGAAGAATTGTGATTTGTGCGTCTGAAGACGTAGGGAATGCTGATCCTAGAGCGTTACAACTTGCGGTATCAGCTGCTTTAGCGGTGGATTTTATTGGGTTACCGGAAGGAAGAATTATTTTAGCACAGGCGGTAGCCTATGTTGCATGTGCACCAAAGAGTAATGCGGCCATCATTTCAATTGACCAAGCTACTCAAGATGTGAAAAATATCCAAATCGGAAGTGTTCCAGCCTATTTAAAAGATGCACATTATGGCGCTGCGAAGGAATTAGGAAATGGGATAGGTTATAAGTATGCGCATAATTATAAAAATCATTACGTTAAACAACAATATTTACCTGATGAACTAAAAGATAGTCAGTATTATGTTCTATCGGATCAAGGATATGAAAAAAAGCTTAAGAATTGGTTGGAATTTCTAAAAGAAAATAATTAAGCGAGGATTATTCCTCGCTTTTATCATTTGAATCAGCGTTGTCTAGATCTATATCTGATTTTACATATCTATGAAATTTTAATAAAAAGAAAAGAACTACTGAAAAAAAAGTATTAAAGGCTAGGGAAGAAAGTGAAGCTACAAGGTTTCCCGTTAAAGCAAAGTAAATAGAAAGTGCAAAAATAAAAATAATGAACAGTATTAAAAGTAGTGCGGAAAATTGTTTGATTTTCGCTTTTGTCATATGTTAATCACCTCGTATTAGTTTGTCTATTAACCTAATACTATAGATATCATTTGCTAATGTCAACATAATAATAAGCTAAGAGAATTTGAAAAAGTCTATGGACGGGGAACCATAGACTTTTTTGGATATATTACTTATTGGGAGGATAGTTAGTAATAGTAATATAGATTTATTATTGGCAATAATTGAAAAAATATACAATCTATGAATAAATTTTTATTTATTTTTCCGCCTTGTATAGCATAAAAATATAAAAAGCAAAGAAAAATTGAGGATATATGGCCAATCAAAAAATTGGAAATCAATTAAATTTATCACTAAGCTTGCCAGAAGAAGAAAGAGAAAAATCTGCTTTTTTAACGACTGGTTACAATGAATTAACAAACACCTGGGAGCTTATTGTTAAATACAATGGAGACCTAACCGTTTTACAGGATGATGTGATTTCTGTAGATAAGCTTACTAGTCAATACGCAATATTGGTTGTTCCTGAACAAAATATTAGTAAGATAGCAAACTATAGTCAAATTGAGTTTATTGAAAACGCTAAAAGATTAGAGTTAGAATTAGAGGAAAGTAAAAGAGCTGCGTGTATTACGCCAGTACAAATAGGATATCCAAATCTATCGGGGCAAGGGGTATTGCTAGGCATTATTGACTCGGGTATTGACTATAGGCATCCAGATTTTATTAATGAAGACGGAACAACTAGGATTGTTAGTATTTTGCAAATTAATGATCCAACAAATCTTGATCTTCCAAATGTAGAATATACAAGGGAGCAAATAAATGAGGCATTGAGACAACCTACAGAAGAAGAAGCACTTTTAATCGTACCTAGTATTGATGTAATTGGACATGGTACGCATGTTGCAGGAATTGCTGGAGGAAACGGTCGTGGAAGCAATGGGCGATATCGGGGTGTTGCTTATGAGAGTGAATTTATTATTGTTCAGTTAAGCCAAACAGCGAATGAACCTTTTGCAAAAACAACTGAGTTAATGAAAGGTATTGCATATGTTGTTAATACTGCCCAAGAACTTAATAGACCTGTTGCAATAAATATTAGCTATGGAAATAATTATGGCTCCCATGATGGTAGTTCATTAGTAGAAACTTATATTGATGAGATGAGTAATGTATGGAAAAATGTCATTGTCGTAGGTTCTGGAAATGAAGGTGCAGCAGCACATCATTATGAAAATACGATAAGTGAAAATGAAACACAAGTAGTAGAAATTGCAGTATCAAATTTAGAGAGGGACGTGTATATACAGCTATGGAAGTCATATAGTGATGATTTCCTAATTGAGATTGAGGCACCTAATGGTCAAAAATCTGGATTTATTAAGCCTACATTAGGGACACAGCAGTTTACATTAATGCAAACGAAGGTTGCAGTTTTTTTTGGTGAACCCTCTCCTTATAACAATGATCAAGAAATTTATTTTGAACTGATACCAATTGAGGAATTCATTAATGAAGGGACATGGAAAATAAATGTTCAAGGAGAGAAAATAGTTCGGGGTACCTATAACTTATGGTTGCCAACTTCTTCAAAACTAAACATATACACCCGGTTTTTGCAACCACAAGCAAACATAACGCTAACGGTACCCTCAACAGCAACGAAAGTCATTACTGTAGGTGGGTATAACCAAGAGACGAATAGTATTGCAAGTTTTTCTGGAAGAGGATACACAAGGGAGATTAACCTTATTAAACCTAATCTAGTTGCACCTGCAATTAATATTATGTCAGCTATTCCAGGGGGAGGGTATGATGTCCAAAGTGGCACGAGTATGGCAACACCATTTGTAACTGGTGCATCAGCGCTTCTTATGCAATGGGGAATTGTTCAAGGCAATGATCCGTTTTTATATGGTGAAAAAGTAAAGGCATATTTGCAAAAAAGTGCAAGTAGAGAGGAAGGTCGTAGAAGTTATCCGAACCCCGAGTGGGGATATGGGTCCTTGTGTCTAGCGAATGTTTTTGAAAATCCTATAAGTACTTCTACATTAAATGACTTATCAATAAATAAAAATCTAATTAATATAAATACAGTAAATGCAGGTATATCAAATTTAAATACACCTAGTGAAGATGTGAAAAGTACTAATTCATTTGATACGAATGAAAACAATCATTATCAAATAAAATCTTCAACGATTAGTACCATTGGAACAAATTGTAATGAGGCGATAATATCGGATGATTATATTGACTTAATAATTGAATATTCCGATACGTTAGACGAAGTTATTAATCGCTACAATCCTGATTGTATTCAGGTACTGGACGATCAATTCGCAGTACTACATATTAGAGTTGAGAATTGTGAAGAACAAATAAAGAGAGAGGGGTATGGATTCAGAAGCTTATTTCCAGCATTAATTGGCCCATATGGCAAAGCTGCATTAAGTAAATCTGGTATTTTAACTTTCCACAATCAACCCTATGTACCACTTCGAGGGCAAGATACTTTAATTGGTATTGTGGATTCGGGTATTGACTATACACATGAAGTCTTTACCTATGAAGACAACACTACGAAGATATTATATTTATGGGATCAGACGATACAAGGAAATCCACCTGCGAACTTTGGATATGGGACTGAATATACAAGTGAAGAGATTAACCAAGCCTTAAATGCTAGTGATCCTCTTGAAGTTGTTCCATCAACAGATACTTCTGGGCACGGTACTTTTCTTGCAGGGATTGCAGCAGGAAGAGAAAATCAACAAGCTGATTTTATAGGTGCAGCGCCTGATGCTGATTTATTAGTTGTAAAGTTAAAGCAAGCCAAGCAATGCTTAAAAGATTATTATCTTGTAAATAATGAGGAGATAGATGTTTATCAAAGTTCAGATTTAATTCTTGGCGTTAAATATCTTGCGGAAAAAAGCGTAGAATTAGGAAGGCCTATTTCCATTATAGTTGGGCTTGGAAGTAATGCTGGCTCCCATGATGGCAGTTCTATGACCGAGAACTTTTTGCTTAACGTAGCACAAAGAAGGGGAAATGTCGTTACGGTAGCGGCTGGTAATGAAGCAAACACAGGTCATCATTATTATAATTTTTTTCAAGAGAATGAAGCCAGTAAGAATGTTGAAATCAATGTTGCAAATAATGAAGAGGGATTTGTTTTAAATATTTGGAATCATGCCCCAGATAAAATGTCCATTGCTATAACCTCTCCAACAGGAGAATACATTGATAGAATTCCAGCGAGAATTGGGCAAGTTCAAGATATAAGATTGGTTCTTGAGGAGACGACGATTTATATAGAGTACCAGTTATTTGAAGAAAGAACTGGAGATCAAAGGATCATAGTAAGAATGGAAAGACCTACAGAAGGCATATGGACAATTACAATATTTGGAGATTTGATAGTAGATGGTAGAGTAGATGTTTGGTTGCCTAGAGAAGGCTTTATAAAAGAGCAAACCGTTTTTCTAGTACCAGATCCATATATAACCGTCACCTTTCCAGCAAACTCTATTGGAACTTTGACTGTAGGCGCTTATAATCATCAAAGTGGTAGTTTGTATCTTCCTTCTGGAAGAGGCTTAACTAGAGATGTTGAATTAAAACCGGATTTGGTTGCACCTGGCGTAAATGTTATAGGTCCGTTACCGAATAATCGTTTTGGGACGATGACTGGAACAAGTGTAGGTGCTGCTATGGCGGCAGGAGCGGGAGCACTGTTGCTAGAATGGGGTATCGTACTTAGAAATGATACGAATATGTATACGGAAAAAGTGCTAAATTACTTAATTAGAGGCGCTACAAGAAAAGAAAGCCTTAGCTATCCAAATAGAGAATGGGGGTATGGAGAGCTGAACTTACTCGGAACTTTTGAATCATTAAGAGGATAGATTTTAAGGAAGCCATTGGCTTCCATTTTTTTATTTAAAGGGAAAGTTCTGGTTGATTTTGTAACAGGATTTGTTGTATAAATTTTTAAAATGATTTATAATGGATAGAAATGAAATGGAGGAAAAATGATGAAGAAGGTAAGAGTGGCAATTTTAATTCTGGCATGTGCGCTTGCCTTTACAAGCTGTAAGCCTTCAGAGAAAGAGACATTGAACGAGGAAGCTTATCAATTATATTTATTGAAAGATTTTAATGGAGCAATTCAAAGCTATACAAAAGCCATTGATAGCTATCCGGATTATTCTGATTTCTATACAAACCGAGGGATGTCCTATCATGAAATTGGTGAGAATGAACTTGCAATAAAAGATTTAGATAAAGCAATTGAACTTGATTCAAAAAGTCCAGAGGCTTATAGTAGTAGAGGGTATGTTAACTTAATCCAAGGTTATAATAATTCAGCCTTAGAGGATTTAAACAAAGCACTGGATTTAAAAAAAAGATTTGAATCTAAAGATGGTCTAATGTTAACCTATTTAAATATGGGAACGTTGAAAAGTGTCTTGGGAAATAAAAATGATGCACTAGAATGGTATGATAAAGCTATAAATTTAGGTAATGATGATCCTGGAGTATATAATGCAAAAGGAATGGTGCTTATCGATTTGGAACGATGTGATGACGCATTAAACTGTTTTAATAGTGCGCTAGAAGCAGATCCAAACTTTGCATATGCATTCAGTAATCGTGCGAGTGTTTACTTTATACAAGGAAAATTAGACATTGCAATGGCAGATATATCTACAGCATTACGAATTGAAAGTAATGTTCCCCAGTTTTATATTATCCAAGGACAAATTTTAAGTGCACTAGATAATTCAGAAGAGGCGATCAAGGTGTATTCAGCAGCAATATCTATTTGGCCAGGATATGCAGAAGCGTATTTTCAACGTGGTAATGAATATTTTAAAAATGAAAAATTTACGGATGCAATTTTTGACTTCACTTTCGCGAAGGATTATGGTTTAAATGAAGGGTACAAAGGCTTAGGAAAGGCATTTAGAAAAATTGGACAAAATGAAGATGCCATCGTAAGCTTTAGTAAGTACTTAGACGTAGCAGGAGATGACACCAATATTTACATGGAGCTTGGAATAACCTATAAAGAAATCAAAGCTTATGAGAAAGCTTTATCAACCTTTGATCGTGTAATTACACTTACGAAAGATTTTGCTGAGCCATACATTCTAAAGGGATTGACCTACGAAGAAATGGGAAAATATCATGAAGCAATTAATATGTTTAATAAGGCAATTGAACTTGAGCCTGACAATCAAATGCCAAAGGACAAAATCAAATATATACAAGAAACATTTCAATAAAGGATATTATTTTTATTCCAAACCGATAATATAGTTAGGAGTGAGATAGGAGGTTATTATGACAGAAGAAGTATTGCGAAAAATTGAAGAGCGCGTTATTTTAGTTGCAATATCTATGCAAAGGCAAGAAGCAGAAACACGGGCATCCATAGAAGAATTAGAAGACCTAGTTAAAACAGCTGGTGCAATTACCGTTGGCGTCGTAATTCAAAATAGAGACAAGTTTCATCCAGGTACTTATATTGGAAAAGGTAAGATTGATGAAATTAAGCAAGAGCTTGAAGAAAAAAATGCAACAGGTATTATTTGTGATGATGAACTATCACCTGCGCAGCTTCGAAACCTTGAAAGCGAATTAGATACAAAAGTAATAGATAGAACCATATTGATTTTAGATATTTTTGCAAAGCATGCCCATACAAAAGAAGGCAAGTTACAAGTTGAGTTGGCACAGCTAAGGTTTACCTTATCAAGGCTCTCAGGTTTAGGCGCAAGCCTATCTAAGTTAGGTGGGGGCATTGGAACAAGAGGTCCTGGTGAGAAAAAATTGGAAATGGATCGAAGATATATTAGAGATCGAATTAGCATATTAAAAGATGAATTAGAGGAAATGAAAAGGCATCGAGATATGTTGCGAGAAGGTAGAAAGAAACTTGGAAAGCCTATGATTGCGATTGTAGGATACACGAATGCTGGGAAGTCAACAATATTAAACCAATTAACTGATGCTGGGGTACTTCAAGAGGACAAGCTTTTTGCTACCTTAGACCCAACAACAAGAAATCTTAGCTTGCCAGATGGTAAGGAGGTTATGTTGACAGACACAGTTGGATTTGTCAGGAAGCTGCCTCATCATTTGATACAAGCATTTAAGTCTACACTTGAAGAAGCCACATTTGCTGATATTTTGCTTCATGTAGTTGATAGCTCTAGTCCGCAAGCTGAACGCCATATTGAAGTGGTATATGAAACTTTAGAAAAGCTCGGGGCAGGTGATAAGCTAGTATTAACAGTATTTAATAAAATTGATAAGGAAGGTGCAGATACCTCTCTTAAAGATTTGAAGGCTTTTAAAACTGTTAATATGTCAGCAATTAGTAGCATAGGGTTTGATCAAATGTTGAAAATATTAGAGGACAAATTACAAGAGGATAAAGTTTTAATTAAGACAATAATACCTTACGACCAAGGAAGTACACTTCAAGCAATTCGTGTATATGGTCAAATATTGAAAGAGACTTATGAGAATGATGGGACTTATATTGAAGCATACGTTGATTCCTTTCTTCTTAGTAAATATAAGATTTCAGACAATAAATGAAAAATATATAGGACAAAAAGACTAATTTGAAAAACACTATATATTGTGGTTATTTTGTAAAAGGGCCACAGTATATGGTGTTTTTTGGTTGACTTAGGACGTGCAGATGTGATATATTATTCTCAAGAGAATTCACATATGGAAGGTATTGGAAGGAGAACAAATTATGTTCAATGTAGTGAAAAGAGATGGGGAAAATACAAGCTTTGATTTGCAAAAGATTAAGAACGCAGTTATAAAATCATTTGTTGCAACAGAAAAAATATATACGGATGATATTATGGATATCCTAATATTACGTGTTACTGCCGATTTTCAGTCAAAGATTGTAAACAATCTAATTACGGTTGAAGATATTCAAGACAGCGTGGAGCGGGTACTAGAACAAACCGGGTATACAGATGTTGCCAAAGCTTATATTCTTTACAGACGCCAAAGAGAAAAAATTCGCAATATGAAGTCAACCATACTTGACTACAAAGAAATCGTGGATAACTATGTTAATGCCGAAGACTGGAGAGTAAAAGAAAACTCAACAGTTACTTATTCTGTTGGGGGGCTTATCCTTCATAATTCCGGGGCGGTAACAGCCAACTATTGGCTATCAGAAGTATATGATGATGAAATCGGCAATTCACATAGAAATGGAGATCTGCATATTCATGATTTATCTATGTTGACAGGATATTGCGCAGGTTGGTCCTTGAAGCAACTTATACAAGATGGATTAGGGGGAATTCCCGGTAAGATCACTTCAGCGCCAGCTGGACACTTATCTACCTTATGTAATCAGATGGTTAATTTTTTAGGAATAATGCAAAACGAATGGGCTGGAGCTCAGGCTTTTTCATCTTTCGATACATATTTAGCACCCTTTGTTAAAATCGACAATCTATGTTATAAAGAGGTTAAGCAATGTATTCAATCTTTCGTATTTGGGGTTAATACACCAAGTAGATGGGGAACACAATCTCCTTTTTCAAATATAACTTTAGACTGGAAGGTTCCACATGATTTGGCAGAGCTTCCTGCAATGGTAGGTGGTAAAGAGCTTGATTTTAAATACAAGGATTGTCAAGTGGAAATGGATTTGATAAATAAAGCTTATATTGAAATTATGATTGAAGGAGATGCGAATGGAAGGGGCTTTCAATACCCAATTCCAACCTATTCAATTACTAAAGAGTTTGATTGGGCTGAAACCGAAAATAATCGCTTGTTATTTGAAATGACAGCCAAATATGGCACGCCATACTTTTCAAACTATGTTAATAGTGATATGGAGCCGAGCGATATTAGAAGTATGTGCTGTAGGCTACGATTAGACCTAAGAGAGTTGCGTAAAAAACAAGGTGGATTTTTTGGATCAGGTGAAAGTACAGGTTCGGTTGGCGTTGTAACGATAAACCTTCCTAGAATTGCCTATTTATCTAAAAATGAAGCAGAATTTTATGTGCGTCTTGATCGTATGATGGACATTAGCGCAAGATCATTAAAAATCAAGAGACAAGTAATTGATAAGCTATTACAAGAAGGTCTATATCCTTATACTAGAAGATACTTAGGAACCTTTGACAATCATTTTTCAACGATTGGATTAGTTGGTATGAATGAAGCTGCATTAAATGCTTGTTGGATTGGAAAAGATTTAATTAACAAGGAAGCGCAAGCTTTTGGTCTTGCGGTAATTGACCATATGAGAGATAGATTAGCAGATTATCAAGTAGAATATGGTGATTTATATAATTTAGAAGCAACACCTGCTGAGTCAACTAGCTATCGTTTAGCAAAGCACGATAAGAAGCATTGGCCGAATATTATTACTGCAGGTAAAAATGGGACAACACCTTATTATACAAATAGCTCAAACTTACCAGTAGATTATACAACCGATATTTTTGAAGCATTAGATATTCAAGATGAATTCCAAACTCGTTATACATCAGGAACCGTATTCCATGCTTTTTTAGGAGAAAAAGTATCAGATTGGAGAGCTGCTGCCAAGTTAGTAAAGGTTATTTCGGAAAACTACAGGCTTCCCTATTATACAATTTCTCCAACCTATTCAATATGTAAGGAGCACGGTTACTTAAGTGGTGAACAATATACATGTCCTCATTGTAAGTCTGTAACAGAAGTTTACTCAAGAATTACTGGATATTATAGACCAGTTCGACATTGGAATGATGGAAAAGCGCAAGAGTTTAAAGAAAGAAGAGCATATGAACCTGATATAGAACGTTATGAGCGTAAGGCGATTGAAGAAGTTGCTATAGCTGCTGAAAATTCTGCAACCTACACTGAATCAAATGAAGGTACTAAGAAGCTTTTATTTACAACGAAGACATGCCCTAACTGTCATGTTGCGAAAGAATATCTTAATAAGGATTTTATGATTGAAGTTATTGATGCAGAAGAAGAAGAAGTATTAACAGAAAAATACAACATTAAAACTGCACCAACACTTATTGTCGTAATCAATGATACGATCAATAAATATTCAGGTCTATCTAATATTAGAAAGTACGCAGATGAAATAGAGGATTCATTAATATGAGCATAGCAGATGGAATTTTTGTAAATATGTGTGAAGGCATTATTAATAGTGGGTATAGCTCAGAAGGGCAGAATGTTAGGCCAAAGTGGTCAGATGGAACAATGGCACATACGATGAAGCAATTTGCTGTTATTAATCGCTATGATTTAAGTCTTGAATTTCCAATCCTTACCCTTAGACCAACGAATCTGAAAGCAGCAGTAGATGAAATCCTATGGATTTGGCAAAAAAAATCAAACAATATTCAGGATTTAAATAGTCATATTTGGGACAGCTGGGCTGATGAAGAAGGTTCTATCGGCAAGGCATATGGTTACCAATTAGGTGTTAAACACAAATACAGTGAAGGACTTTTTGATCAAGTCGATAGAGTATTATTCGATTTAAAAAACAATCCTTATAGTAGACGGATTATGACCAATATATACAATCATGATGATTTACATGAAATGAATTTGTATCCATGTGCGTATAGTATGACTTTTAATGTAGTAGGTAATAAGCTAAACGGCGTATTAAACCAAAGATCTAATGATATTCTAGTAGCAAACAACTGGAATGTCGTACAATATGCCATTTTGCTACATATGTTTGCTCAAGTTTCTGACCTGGAGGTTGGAGAACTCGTACATGTTATTGCAGATGCGCACATATATGATAGACACATACCTATAGTGAAGGAACTAATAAAAAGAGAAACATATAAGACACCAACACTTATAATAAATAAGGAAATAAATAATTTTTATGATTTTACGGTAGATGATTTTAAGTTAGAAGATTATAAAGCAGGAGAACAGATTAAAAAAATTCCTGTTGCAGTATGATAGAACTAAAAGTGTTTAGAAAGTGGTGATAGAGCTTGAATTTTATTGTTGTTGTTGATAAAAATTATGGCATTGGATGCAAGGATCAGTTATTAACACATATACCTGAAGATTTAAAGTATTTTAAAAAGATGACACTTGGTAAAGTAATAATTATGGGCCGAACAACGTTTGAAGCTTTACCAGGTGGAAAGGCATTGCCAGGTAGAACAACCATCGTATTATCCAACAATCCAAGTTATAATATTGAAGGAGTTATCGTTGCCCATGGATTACAAGCGTTATTTGATCTTCTTAAGAATTACAGCAATGACGACATATTTGTAGCAGGTGGCGAGGCCGTTTACAATCAGTTATTGCCATATTGTGAGAATGGATATGTTACCCGCATAAATGCAGTATATGAAGCAGATAAATATTTGCCAAATATCTCACAAATACCAGAATGGAAAAAGATTTCGCAGAGTGAAGAAAGTAATCATAACGGCATTTCTTTTAGTTTTAATAAATATTATAATAGTAATGTTGTTGATTGGCGACTATCTTAGGTACACCAAATAAAGAAATGAACCCATATAACCTAGAGTATATTAATGAAAGGTTATATGGGTTCGATTTTTATGCTTGATTTTCTTCAATGAGCTTTTGTAATTTTGCTGCTTGTTCTCCCTCATTTTCTGCACATGTCTGAAAGAACTCACTTATTTCTTCATCTTGAATATCATTCGCATAGTTTTTGAAATCTCTTACTTGTTCTTGGGTATCTAGCAATGCTTTCTTTAATCGATCTAATGTAGATAATTGCATTCATTAACCTCCTAATTAAATTAAGAATATATTTAGTATGTATGAAAATATAGGGTACTATTCATAATTAGCAAATCTAAAAAATAAAAAAACTGGACAAAAACATACCATTATTTTATAATTAACTTCAGGGGAAAACTAAATATAAGGGGGAGTTCAAAACATGAGATATAGGCCAGAGGGGGCCGTATCTATCTTTCTGTGTGGTGTTCTTTTAATACTAATCGTGTTTTCATGTACGATCATTGACGTTACAAGAATACATATTGCACAAAGTCAGGCAGAACGTGCACTTCTAAATGCAAGTCATTCAATTCTAGCTTCTTATGATTCACAGTTACAAAGCCAGTACGGTATTTTCGCAAGAGATTTCTCATCTAAAGAAACAATTCAAAATGATCTTATTCATTACATTCAACCTTCATTAAATCCAAATTCAATCAAAGAAACAAGTTCAATCAAAGAAAGAAATCCCATCAAACAAAAAAAGGAAAGCTTTAATTTGTTTAAGTATGATATTTCAGTTAAGGGGATATCTGGCGATTATTCGCTAATTAATACGGATTATATTAAGCTGCAGATTTTAGAATTTATGAAATATAGAGCACCTTTTATTGCGCTAGAGCCTTTTCTTGAAAAGATGGGGATTATGAGCAAGGCATCTAAGACAACAGAGATTATTACGCAAAAAAATGAAGTAGTTTCAGAGGTTCAAGCACTTCAAAATAGTTTCATTAAGTTAGAAATGCTAATAGATGGAATTATGATTGATATGGATAAAGGGGCTATTATTTCTGATCATAACGGTAATCCAGTGCTGAGTCCAAACTATATCAAAAAGATTGTTACAGCTGATTCATATGCTTCCCCCATATATTCGGAAAAAGAAATGCCACTTGAAAGTTATAGGGATTTGTTAAACAAAAATATTTGGAAGGTAGATGAAACGCTATTCGTATATAAAGAAAACTTGCTAGGTTGTGAAGCTACTATAAAGGATGCATTTACGTCGCTTAGAGATATAGAGATACTAAGAAAGCAGAAAACCAAGCTTGAAGCTAAGTTAGCAAGACTTTCTATGGATAGCGAAAATTATGGATTACGTGTTTTCGATTTACAGTTATCAATAAGTCTTATTGAACAACAAATTGAAGAAGAAGAGGAAAAAATGCGAGCTATTGTAAAAGAATTTTACGCTTTGGATAAGGAGATCTACGATATTTTGCTCCCTAAAATTAAGCTATTATTAGACGAATATATTCCTTCAGAAAAATATGGAAATATAGGGCTTTTAGAAGAGGCTTTAGTTGAAATTGAAATTATTAAAAAGCAAACACCTGTTGTGGCCCAAAAAATAGATGCTTTTAAGGGTGTATTAGAGAACAAAGAAGGAATATATATTGCTGATACATGTAAAAGTATTAAAGAGGAGTTGAAAGGTTACGAAAAGCTGCTAGGAATAAATGAGGAAAAAGAAGTTACCGTAGTTAATGATATTCTCGCTATGGAAGAAATAATTAATAAGAATATTGATGTTTTATCTCAAATTGAAGAAAATGTATACAACCTTACAAGTAATAGAGAATTAATGTTTGGATTATGGTGGAAGCAAAATGTTCAACCCAATGATGATACAAAAGATTTACTTGCGCTCTTTGAGAAGGATTTCATATCGAGTATTTACAAACCACTTGTAGGCAATCCAAAATTGCAGGTTTTTCAAAATCTTGAAGATATAGAACAAAAATTAGACCATTATAATAGAGAGATGTTTTTTGACTATAGTTCAATTAGTACCGAAGTTAAGAAGGGTTTTGATTTTTCTCATTTTGTAGAAATGGCAAAAGGTTTATTTCCACAAATAAATTTACCTAATTTGGAACTGGATATTTCCGAAAAAAGCTTACCCTCATCAAGCAAAGGAATGCTTCCTATAGAACAAGAAGAAAAACTTGTAAAAATAGATATTTCAGCCAGTAATCATTTCTTGGATATCCTTAAAAAAATGGGCGGGGATTTAATAGAACGGTTTGTGGATCTAAGAAATGCAATTTACATAAATGAGTATGTCGTTGGTATGTTTAGATGTGCAACAGATCATCAAAAGGATGAAAACGGCTTAGTGAGCGAGCGTGTAACTTTAAACAATTATACAAAGTCAAAACACTATTTAAACTATGAGGTTGAGTATGTGCTGTTTGGACAAGTATTAGATTATGCAAATTTAATAGCAGCATGTGCCGTGATATTTGCGCTTAGAGTAGCATTAAATACTATTTCACTTTTATCAGATATGGATAAGATGAATGCAATTACAAATACAGCAAATGCAATTGCTGGTTGGTGGAGCTTAGGCATTGGGAGCATAGTGGTGACTGTTATTTTAACTTTAATATGGGCAATGACTGAATCTGTTTATGATGTTCAAAAGTTGCTGGCTGGAGAACGTATTCCAATTATTAAAAATTCCGATACTTGGCAAACAGATATTTTAAGTGGAATTACCAATGTTGTGAAGGAGTCAGCGAAGGAGATCACGCCAGTTGAAGAAAAAAGTTACTTGCCGAGCCTAAGTTATGTAGATTATTTAAGGTTAATGTTACTAGGTGGATTGGTAGATGAAGAAACAAAGCTACTTAGAATATTAGACCTAATTCAACTTAATATTTCAAAAGAGAGAGGAGAAGAAATTTTTTTATCAAATTATATTTCAGCTTTTGAAGTTGAAGCTGATTTTGAAGTGAACTATATCTTTTTCAATTTACCCTTTATGCCATCAAGGGCAAAAGAGCTAGGAGACTATTTCAATTTTAATAAAAAAGTTAAGGTTTCCTACTAGGGAGGTATTATGAAATCATGTAAAGGTTCGTTATCAATTGAGGCAGCATTGGTTTTGCCAATATTTTTAATGGTTATTTTCTCAATTATATATTTTGTTAAAATGATTTATATTCATGAACAAGTTCAGTATGCAATTACAGAATCAGCAAATCAAATAGCATTAGGTGCATATATAATAGATGTTTCAGGTATTATTGATTTGCAACAAGAAACTTATCATCAAGGCAAGCGTAACTTAGAATCGGCCAATGGTTTAGTAGAAGGCGTGCTTGAAGAACTTGATGGCTTAACTCAGTTTAAAGTGAGAGAACAAAATACAGAAAATTTGGTTCCTTCATCTTTTCGAGGAGAAGCAGGTAGCTGGGGGGAAAAGCTCAACAACCTTTCTCGAGATATTTCTTCACTGAAGAATCAAATTGAGGAAAGCCTTACAGGTGTATATAATGCGATAACTGAAGGCGTTGAGTGTATTCAAGTTCTTGTTGAAGATTCTAAACAAATCATCGTATCCATGGGGGTAGTCCCAGGAATGGAGCTTGTAAACAATGCTATTGGCTCGAAGGTAACCAGTAATTTAATAGATCAATATATAACAGAAAAGGATTATATTAATTGGGGGATTATTAACGGGAAAAAGGGATTGGACTTTTCAAATTCACAATTTTTTCTTAAGGATGATGATATATTTATTGTGGTGAAATATCAAATTGAAATGCCCTTTTTAAAAGAAATATTAAAGCCAATAACAGTAACACAAGCAGTAAAATCGAGAGCATATATAGGAAATGGTAATTTTAATAGTAAGCTTGAGAAGGTGCAAAAGGCAGAGGAAGAAGAGAATGGTTCTATCGTTTACGTTACAAAGAAAGGAACCAAATATCATACAGATAGAAGTTGTAATTATATTGATATTAAGGTAAAAGAAATAAGTTATGAAAAAGTAAAAGACAGTGAAACTATTTGTGAAATATGTGCAAAGAGAGGATCCAATTTAAGTGATTATACTCGTGTATATTCAACGGATGTAAGTGATATATTCCACACTACAATCGATTGTTGGACGATAAAAAGAGATGTGATGGCACTAACTTTAGAAGAAGCACTTGAAAATGGATATACTCATTGTAGCAAATGTAGGGAAGGGGAAATTAAATGATTTATTTTTTAAATATGGCGGTACTTAGTTTTTTCATGTTTGGTTTATTTGTTATTACATATTATTATCTAGTGAAAAAAATAAAAATACAAATATTATGGGGACTTATAGCGTTATCCGTTATGATGTGTGTAATTATAGTCTCAATGATCGTGTTTTGTAGTAAATATGGGTTGAATAGTCTAAGCATAGGTTATGTGTTTCTTATTTATATATTATTTATCGTTATGATACATGATTTAATTGATCAAAGCATACCCTTAAAGTGGCTTGCTTTTGGAGGTGTGATGGGAAGCTATATGTTAATTTACAATCCAAATATAAGTCTACTTGAAGGTGTAGTAGGTTCAATAATAACTGGTATTTTATTGCTTTTATTATCTAAGATTACTCGGGGCGGTATTGGTATTGGAGATGTTTTTGTCTTTGTACTAATTAGTCTGATTGCAGGATGGAAAATGTCCATGACAGTTTTAATTTTTGCACTTGTGTTATGTGGCTGTATTGGTATTGTGTTATTTGCTTTTAAAAAAGCAAAGCGCAAAACAACGATTCCCTTTATGCCTTTTATATTTGCAATGACTATTTTTGTTTTGTGGTTATAGGAGGGAGTATGGAGGTAAAAGGCAGTTTTACAGTTGAGGCAAGTTTGATTTTTCCTGTCATATCTTTTGTATTAATAGCGATAATTTATATTGCAATTTATTCCCATGAAAAGGTGTGTTTGCAAAGCATCGCAAATGGAGCAGAAGACGAGGTACAAAGCTTTCTGGAAGATACCCTGTACGATCTTAGATTGGAAAGGGGTTTGTACGAAGATTTGAATTATGAGGGTGGTATTGAGGAGCACATCAAAACATATGTAAATAATACGGTTGAAAAGACATTAATTATTACCAATAAGGAAAGTCTCAATATTGAAACGAATATCACACCCCATATGGGATACAAAAAGATTGATATAACAATTTCAAAGGATTTCTTAACACCTTTTAGTTTTATTAAGGACCTGATGAAAGGCAAAGATATAAGTATAATTAAAATTGAGGTTCATTCAAGCTCAAAATTATATCAACCAACAAATACAATTAGAATGATTGACATATTAGATGATTTAACAAATGATATTGCAGCAACAAAAGAATTGAAGAAAAAGTATGAAGAAATACTGATTAAAATAGAAGAATCAATTAAACAGTGGATATAGTTTCGGATTTTCAATTATTGGCATATAGTATAATAAGTTTAATAAGCTCTAGAAATGTTTTAGGGCTTAGTCTTATTTGTGGAGAGGTGTGCATGAATAAAATTAACAAGTCTTACTGTAGCAACTCACAAGATATAGCAACTGTATTACGAGATATTATTGATGTATTGTACGATGGGTACTGTAAGGTATTAAATGATGACGAATTATGTTCAACAATCCGCAAAAAGGTGAGAGAGTTACAATATCGATCAAGGAGAGAAAAGAGATATAAGCTATTAAAGATATTTAATATTTTAAATACGACTCAATATAGTATGAATTGTAATTGCAAATTAAATAAGGAAGTAGTAATATCTATATTAGATGAAGTCTATATTTTATGTGTAGAGGTATTAAAACAACAAGAGTAGGAGGACGTATAAAATGAACTTAAAACCAAGAATTACATTAGGATTTTTCATTATTACTATTGGTGTTGTTTTTATGCTAGATGTACTAGATATTATTGATGCGGTTCAAGTTTCTTATAATTACTGGCCATTAATTTTGATTATCCTTGGCGTATTTACACTTGTAGATAAAAATTCATCTACTTTTCTCGGTGGAATATTCATACTGGTCGGTATATACTTTCAGCTAAACTTATTAGACCTAGAAATATTTAATCGAATTAAGCTAGATGATTTTATTTTGCCAGTAATAATAATTATAATAGGTGTGAGAGTACTTGTTAAACCAAAATGATAGTGTAGCTGTTTTACTCTTCGTATAATTTGAATTAAGAAGAGGCATAATAATTCAAGTAGAAGGTTATATATTAGACAGCTAAGTGGAAGGGAAGTGATGCATATTAACAGCTTCGTAGTGATGTTGGAAAATAAAGCCTTGATGGATTTGTTAGAAAAAATTATTACACTCGGTCCAATTGCAGGAATACTTCTCGTTATGACAGAAGCGTTTATTCCAGTATTACCGTTATCAGTATTCGTAGCTATAAATGTAATGGTTTATGGCTTCTGGCAAGGGTATTTATATTCTTGGATTGGAAATGTATTAGCTTCTATTCTGTTGTTTTTAATTATTAGAAAATATGGTACAAGCAAATTCAAAAAGAAGATTCAATCAAATAGAAAAATAAACAACATCTTTGTTTGGATACAGCAACATGGATTTATGCCTATATTTATTTTGCTATCGTTTCCTTTTACACCTTCGTTTTTAGTATGTGGTTTATCTGCACTTGCTGGAGTAAAATGCAAAACATTTATTTACTCTATTATTTTTGGAAAGCTTATTATGATTTTGTCTTTAAGCTTCATTGGATACAATGTCTCTGAGTTTTTAAATCAGCCAATTAAGTCAGTTATACTTATTACGTTAACATTAAGTATTTCATTCGTTGCAAAAATAATAATGGGAAGATTTGAAACAAAACTTGATGCTATCGTTACAGATGAAGAAATTAATCTAGATGAGGAAAAAAAAATTGCCTAAATAAGTAGGTTTCTTTTATTAGAAATAAAGTGAGTTAATGTGGGTGAAAGGATATGAAGGATTAAGAAGAATCATATATGCAGGTGCTTCTTTTTCACTTGTAATAGGTAATGTGCAGTGTAAATTTTTTAGCGATTATTGACGTTAAAACAAAAAAAATAAAAAAAAGGTCAAAACAGGTTGACATTGATTTGATGGGGTGATATAATTACTTTCGCTGCTGAAACAGAGCAAAACAAGTGGCAGTAAGCAGCATTTTAACAACATTCTTAAGCGGTTTTCATTTTGTCAAATATTACAAGTAATTGATGGTTGACATAAGACCGACGAGATGATATACTAGCTTTCCTGCCAACGAGCAACACGAGTCGGCAAAAAGCAAAAGAGCAATAACAGAACCTTGAAAACTGAACAGTAAACAAACCAATAAACAAGTAATAATGATAATAGTCAGCACAAAATGAACAAGATTA
>PGZO01000010.1 GCA_002841375.1 Firmicutes bacterium HGW-Firmicutes-7
GATCAAACTCTCATGTTTAATCTTGTTCATTTTGTGCTGACTATTATCATTATTACTTGTTTATTGGTTTGTTTACTGTTCAGTTTTCAAGGTTCTGTTTGTTGCTGTAAACAACTTATGTTTGACGCAACAGAAGCTATCTTATCATGTATGTTTTGCTTTGTCAACACCTTTTTAATATTGTTTTTTAACGGAGAAGGAGGGATTTGAACCCTCGCGCCGCGTAAACGACCTATACCCTTAGCAGGGGCACCTCTTCAGCCACTTGAGTACTTCTCCATGGTTGAAAACAAGTTAAAAATGGTATAAAACTGTGCATCCTATAGAATAGGCGCAAGTGATATTATACTAAAGGTTTAGTTGCTTGTCAACCCCTTTTAGATTTAAGTTTTACCAATTTTCAAATATCTTTCATCCTTGCTTCTATTTCCGATTTTTCTGCCTTATTTATATTCAAATACCCTCCTCTTAAAATTCTGACTGTCCTAGTTCTATCTATACGCTATTCTACTCAAATAAACATCTTCTTCTATATATTATCCCCAGAAAATAAAAAAAGACACAAGTTATTAACTTATGCCTTCTAATTATTTACCTTACGTCACCTATTAATACTACCGCTTACCTTTATCATAGGGTTCCCCTGCAGCTTTTGGCCCAACTGCCTTCCCACTAAATACAACAAGTGCAATAATTGTTAGTATATAAGGAAGTGCATAGAAAAATTCATATGGAAACTTTGCTAAAAAGCTAATTTTATTTGAGTAAATACCAAGTATCTGTGAAAACCCAAAGAATAAGCTTCCGCCAAGAACACCAAATGGTTTCCATTTTCCAAAAATTAATGCTGCTAACGCAATAAATCCTGTTCCATGGATACTCATTACTGTATATTGAGTATCTTGGGTTAGAACCATGATCCCACCACCAAGACCAGCTAAACAACCTGAGATTATAACACCAATATATCTTATCTTATATACATTTATTCCCATACTATCAGCAGCATGTGGATGTTCACCTGTTGCTCGTAGTCTAAGACCAAAACGTGTCTTGTACATAACATACCAACTTATTACAACAAGTAATAGCGCAATAAACACCGTGGGATAAATATTCGAAAAAAATATGTCTCCAATTATTGGAATCTCACTTAATCCTCTGTAAGTCGTTTTAATAAATCCTTTTTGAAAAGTTTGAGTTCTTTGTTGTTTAAAAATTATTTGTGATAAATAAATTGTAATTCCTATTGAAAAAATATTAATTGCAGTACCCGAAATAACTTGGTTACCCTGCAAGTTAATACTGATATACGCATGTAAAAGGGAAACAATTCCCCCAATTATCATACCTATAATAATTGCGATCCATGGTGCTAAATTTGTAGATTTTTCAAGAAATACAATGCTTGTTGCGGCTGAAAATCCACCAATCATCATCAATCCTTCGAGTGCTATATTAACAACACCTGAACGTTCTGAAAACAACCCGCCTAATGCAACGATTATAATAGGTGTAGAAAAAATCAAGGTTAAGGTTAACATAGAAAGTAACGTATTCATTATTTTGCCCCCCCTAATTTTTTTAGAATCATTTTGATGCCATTTTGCATTGCTATAAATAAAATTATAAAAGATACAATTATTATAGCTATATCCCTTGGAATATTCATAGTCTGCATAATAGGTTGGGCGGCTTTTAAGGATCCTAATAATAACCCTCCAAATACACTACCTAACCCGGTATTTCCCCCTAAAAGGGCAACTGCGATTCCATCAAATCCATAGTTTTCAAATCCTGGTAAAACTCTTCCATATCCAAATGTACCGATTGCAATAATTGTTCCAGCCAAACCAGAAAATGCACCTGATATCATCATAGATAAAACTGTATTTCTATCTACTTTCATGCCTGCATATTTTGATGCATTTTTATTAAACCCTACAGAACGCAACTCATAACCAAAAGTTGTTTTTTCAATAATAAACCAAAAAATAAATACGGAAATAATGACAATAATAAAGCCCCAATGTAGCCTTGATTTATTAGTAATACTTGAAAGAAACTCACTATTTAGCGTTGCCGTTACTGGGAGCATCGCTGTTTTTACATTATCACTTCCCTTTAAATTTCTAAGAAAATAATTAGTGATATGTAAAGCTGAATAATTCATCATTATACCTACAACAACTTCATGCACATTAAATTTGGCTTTTAGAAGTCCCGGCACAAATCCCCAAATAGCACCTGCCAACGCTCCTGAGATAATTACCAAAGGTAAGTGAATAAAAACTGGGAAGTCAAGGTAAATTCCTGCAAGGACAGATGCAAAGGAACCAACCATAACTTGTCCTTCTGAACCTATATTAAATAATCCTGTTCTGAATGCAAAGGCAATTGATAATCCTGTTAAAATAATCGGCATTGCATATACAAAATATTCTCCGACATATCTAGGATTAAAAACCGCCTTACCTGTCCCAATTTTATTTAAATCTATGCCAAATACTGCCCTTAAAATTGCTCTAAATATATCTATAGGATTTTCACGTGTTATTAACAAAATAAAAACGCCAACAAGAAACCCCGACAATACTGCTATGAAAGGGATTAGAAATTTTTGATTTTTATCATTACTAATGAACGCTTTAAACTTATTCATTCAGTTCACCTTCTTTCCTAGTTGAACCAGACATCATAAGTCCAAGCTCATTTTCATTTGTTTGATTTGCATGAACCTTTCCAACTACTTCACCTTCATACATTACGGCAATTGAATCTGCTAAATTTAAAACTTCTTCCATTTCAAAAGACATTAAAAGAACCGCTTTACCTTTGTTACGCTCATCTACTAAGCGTTTATGAATATATTCAATTGCACCAACATCTAATCCCCTAGTTGGTTGCGCTGCAATTAAAAGTATTGGTGAACGTTCTAATTCTCTTGCAATGATCGCTTTTTGTTGGTTACCGCCAGACATACTTCTTGCTTCAGTAACACTTCCTTTTCCACTTCTTACATCAAATTCATTAATTAATTGCTCTGAATATTTACGAACCTCTTCTACTTGTAAAGTTCCTTTTTTTGAATATGGCTCTTTAAAATACGTTTGTAAAATAAAATTTTCTTCCAAAGTAAAATCAAGCACCAAACCATACTTATGTCGATCTTCAGGTATATGACCAATACCACATAAAGTTCTCTCTCTAATATTTAAGTTTTGTATTTCTGTACCCTTAAAAAATATTTTACCACTTTCAATTTTCCTAAGACCCACGATTGCTTCAACAAGTTCTGTTTGCCCATTTCCCTCTATCCCTGCAACACATGTAATTTCGCCTGCCCTAAAATCTAAATTTAAATTCTTAACAGCATGCAATCCCCTAGAATTCTTAACGCTAAGATTCTGAATAGATAATACTACATCGCCAATATTTGCTTCGTTTTTATCTACTTTAAAGCTTACTTCACGACCTACCATCATTTCTGCCATTTGATTTTCTGTTGTTTCATGAACATTAACTGTGCCAATATACTTGCCTCTTCTTAACACTGTACAATGATTAGCAACCAATTTAATTTCTTTTAACTTATGTGTAATTAGTACAATAGACTTTCCTTCATTTGTTAATTCCTTCATAATACCCATTAACTCATGGATTTCTTGAGGTGTTAAAACTGCAGTAGGTTCATCGAATATCAATATTTCAGCATTTCTATAAAGCATTTTTAATATTTCAACTCTTTGTTGCATACCAACTGAGATATCCTCAATCTTTGCATTAGGATCAACACTTAATCCATATTTTTCACTAATTTCTAAAACTTTTTTAGCCGCTTTTTGAGTATCTACCCTTGAAAAAGATTTCATTGGTTCTATGCCAAGAATAATATTTTCAGTTACTGTGAAATTTTCTACCAATTTAAAATGTTGATGTACCATTCCAATTCCATGCTTATTCGCTATATTTGGATTAGAGATTGCTACTTCTTGTCCTCTTACTTTTATAATTCCTGCTTCAGGCTGGTAAAGACCAAATAAAACACTCATAAGTGTAGATTTACCTGCTCCGTTTTCTCCTAACAAGGCATGAATTTCTCCCTTTTCAACCTGTAGGGTTACATTATCATTTGCTTTAATACCAGGAAACTCTTTTGTAATGCCTAGCATTTCAATAACATATTCCATATAAGTTCTCCTTGTCTAATGTATTATAAAACATATTCAACTTTCTTAAGCCCCAAGTCTTTTGCAATCTGAACGAGTTCAAGGATTTCTTCATCAGACGGTATAAAATCATTGATCTTGTTTTGTCGCTGCTTGCTTAATCCTAACGTGTGCACCTTAATAATTTTATACGTTACTTCTAGGTGATTTAATAAAAGCTGAGCTACTTTTTCAACTGTTTTTTTCCCATCCATGTAGGAATTAAGGACAACCGTTCTAACCTCTTCTATCTTATTCTTTTTTAGCAAATATTCTAGCGTAGCTAAAGAAGAAAGATTAGCTACACCACATAGCTTAAAAGAATCATCTACTGTTTTTACATCAAATAGAAATTTATCCGTAATGTTAATAAGGTCTTCCATTTCATTTATATCAAAAAATCCATTTGTATCAATAGTACAAGTTAAACCTAATGGTTTTATACGATTAAATAAATCAATAATCAAATGTTTTTGTAACGTTGGTTCCCCACCTGATATTGTAATGCCACGAATAAACGGCTTATATTGTTTAATTAATTCTGTTAACTCAGCTACATTATATAATATAGCCTTAGGTGAAGAATTATAAGGACATATACTTATACACGCGTTGCAAGAAGTGCATAGTTTTTTGTCATACTGAATTCTACTCTTTACAAGATGAATTGCGTCATACTTACACGCATTTACACAGTTACCACAATCATTACAGTAGTTTATAGTTTCTGGATTATGGCAGTAAATACAGGAAATATTACAGCCTTGTAAGAATATTGCACACCTATTGCCACTTCCATCTACATTTGAAAAGGGAATTATTTGATTAATAATCAGTTTATTCTCCATCTTTTCTCGTCTTTCTGTTAAATAAATGAGCGTTTTTATTCGTTCCATGTGCAAAAATATCAGTATCTCTAAGTACTACATCTTCAGATTCAACCTTCGCAACTTCACTTCTTTTCACAAGATATCCTGTCACTCTAATTAAATCACTATTTTGAAGATAAGTCGATATATAACGAAATTGAATATCAAATGCGCCTTTAATGATATCCGCTACCGCATCTAAATGATTTAAATAGGTCTGGTCAAAGGCAAATAAATCTCCTGTGCCAGATGGAAAATACTTATGAAATTGTCCTGCTTGAATTAAATGAGTCGGCAATATGGGTTCGTCTCCAACAGGGATTCTATGTGCAGGTGTATTATAATTATCCTCATCGTGCAGGCTCGCTCCAACTTGCCCATGAAGTAAATAATGATTGTTTGTTCTTTCTACATACACGCCTTGATAATTTTTTACAATTGATTCAAGTTTTATTAATATCTGATGCCCTATTTCATCTCCACGTTTTGAAGTGCCAAAATTTTCATGAATTCCCTCAAGCTTTAAAAGATGGTTTACTGCATCTGCTAATCCAACTATTCCAAACATTGCTGTAAAATTCTCTTTCTTAATAAATCCTTCCTCTGCTAAAAAAGAAGTCTCAAAAAAATTAGATTTCTCAACGATATAAGATACTCTTTTATCCATCATAGATAACATTGCTCTTGATACATGAGGTAGCAGATCACTTAATAATTCATGAATAGAACTTGTGGCCCTAGCAATTGTTCCGAGTCGCAACCTAGGAAGTGTATACGCACCTCCTCCTAAAGGCAAAGCATTGTAACAACTTACAATGGCATGCTCACCTACATCATTATTGTATAGAACATCGTTACTAAAGGAAGGCTTTGCTACCCTTAAACAAGCATCAATTGATTTTAATAGAAATTCTTGCTCTACAACGTTCTTATTATACTTAAATGTAATATTAGGGGTTGGATTTTCTAATTCAATGATTGCTTTGAGTATAAGTTCCCCTGCCAATGTTTTTTCTGGCCCTATATTAGCATGACAAAAAGAATCAACAATTGTTTTATCAATATGATTTAGAAATCTTTTAATTTTAATATACGCTTTATTTTCCCCTTGAATAAATGGGTTTATCAGCTTATCTAAATCTCCAATATATACAGGAAACGAAGTTATTGATGGGACATGTCGGTATAGGATTAATAATCCATCTAATAATTCATCCAAGCTCTGAGGTGGATCAATATTCAAAAACCTACATCCATTTTCTATAAATACCTTATAATCCGGCACTATATACCGAGGTCTATAGAGGGCATATCCTTCATTTAAATCACAGATCATACTATTATCCAAATATTGCATTTCTTCATCTGAATATCCTAATAGCTCTCTCGGATCTATTAATCTTTCTGCAACATTTGCCATATTAAATAACTTTTGTTGATAAGTTAATGATTTGCTTTCTGCCACTTGGATAATATCTTGAATGGTTGATTTCAAAAAAAAGCCTCCTCTTATTTACTTATTTAGAAAAAAACCAAGACAATTGTCTTGGCTTTTTATAGACAAAGAACATAAAATTCTCTGCTATCTTCTTAATCAATTGAATTTATATTATTCTTCTAAACGGCTAGGAATTGAAGGAACTTCAATCTCTCCAGCTTTAACTTTACCTTCAAACTCAGTAATTTTAGCTAATATTTCCTCTGATAAGTTTGGATTTTCAGCTGGTATACCAACTCCACCATTATCAAGTGTAAATGCTAAAATTTCTCCACCAGGGAATTTACCCTTAGCAGTCATTTGTGCAACATCATATGCAGCTACATCTACACGTTTCATCATTGATGTAAGTATAACTGAATTAGTTCCATCATAAATACCGTCTTCATATTGGTCTTTATCTACACCAATTGCCCAAACATCTTGTTTGTTTATTGCACGGTCTTTAGCTTCCTTAATTAAACCATTTCCTGTAGCACCAGCTGCGTGATAAATTACATACGCGCCTTCATCATACATTTTAGCTGCTAAAGTTTGACCTTTTTGAGCATCTGCAAATGAACCTGCATATTCTACTAATATTGTCATATTTGGATCTACTGCTTTTACACCAGCTTCAAATCCAGCTTCAAATTTTTGAATAAGATCAAAATCCATACCACCGATAAATCCAACTGTACTTTGATTTGCTTCTTTCGCTTTCAATGCTGCTGCAACACCAACTAAGTATGATCCTTGATCTTCAGCAAATACTGCACTTGCTACATTTGGAGCACTAATTACCATATCAATAATTAAATATTTTTGATCTGGGAAGTTAGCAGATACTTCTGTTAATGAATCTTCAAATAAAAATCCTGGTGCAACGATCAGACCAAAACCTTCATCAGAAAAAGTTGATAAGTTAGGTATATAATCTGTATCTGATTCTGATTGCAAATATTGTGTTTCTGCACCTGTTTCTTCTGCAAATTTTTTAATACCTTCCCAAGTTCCTTGGTTAAATGACTTGTCATCAATACCACCTATGTCAGTTACTAAACCAACACTTATAGTTTCTACCTCAGGTGTTTCTGGTGTTTCTGGTGTTTCTGGTGTTTCTGTAGCATCTGGTGTTTCCACCTCAGCGTCCTTACCACATCCAGTTAATCCTAATGATAAAACCATTGTTAAAACTAATAATAAAGCAAAAATCTTTTTGTACATTTCACAAATCCTCCTGTTAGTTATTTATAAACTACTTTCCTATTAATATACTTCATTTTAACATACCTTATATATTTTGTCACTTCAAAGCTATAAAATTTTCTAATTTTGGGCAATTATCCACAAAAGCTATGTTCTATATTTTTCTCTTTCCGTTTTATATAAATTATTCCCACGACAATCAATAACAACTATTACTGGAAAATTCTCTACCTCTAACTTTTTTAAACTTTCTGTTCCAAGTTCTTCATAAGCAATAATTTCACAGCTTTTAATTGTATTCGAAATTAATGCTGCTGCTCCACCAACTGCTGCAAAATAAACCGAAGTATTTTTCTTCATACTCAATATTACTGATTCATTTCTTTCTCCTTTTCCAATCATTCCTTTTAAACCCAAATCAAGAAGTGTTGGTGTATAATCATCCATTCTATAACTTGTTGTTGGTCCTGCAGAACCAATAATTTGACCTGGCCTTGCTGGAGATGGCCCTACATAATAAATAATATTATCTTTCATATCTATTGGTAGCGTTTCTCCATTATTTATTTGTTCAATCATTTTTTTGTGCCCTGCATCTCTAAGTGTATAAATTACACCTGTAATAAGCACTTTATCTCCACTCTTCAGGTTTTCAACCTTTTCTTTCGTTAATGGTGTAGTCAATTTAATATCCATAAGAACCTCCAATAAAATGATACGCGCTCTACTAGGTTAAATTACTTTGGAACTATGTCTTGTAACATGACAACTAATATTAATTGCAACCGGTAAACCTGCTATATGCGTTGGAAATACCTCAACATTAATTCCTAAAACAGTAGTATTTCCGCCTAATCCTTGAGGTCCAATTCCTAACCCATTTGCTTTCTTAAGTAATTCCTCTTCCATTTCTTTAACATATTCTATCATTGAAGTTTCACCTACTGGTCTTAATAATGCTTTTTTTGCTAGAATAGCTGCCTTTTCAAAAGTGCCACCTATACCAACACCAACAACCATAGGCGGACAAGCGTTTGCTCCCGAAGCTTCTATTGTTTCTATAATAGCACTCTTTGCACCCTCAATTCCATCTGAAGGCTTAAGCATATAAATTCTACTCATATTTTCACTCCCAAAACCCTTAGGAGCAACGGTAATTTTAATAAGATTTCCCTTCACAATGTCATAATGAATAATAGCAGGTGTATTATCATTTGTATTTTCTCTATAAAAAGGATCTCTAACAACTGATTTCCTTAAGTATCCTTCCTCATATCCCCTCCTAACTCCTTCGTTAATTGCTTCATTTAAATCTCCACCTTCTATAAAAACTTCTTGGCCTATTTCCAAAAATACAACTGCCATTCCTGTATCTTGACAAATAGGCATTTGCTTTTTCTTTGCAATTTTCGAATTATCTATTAATTGTTCTAACACTTCTTTACCAATTACTGAATTTTCTTTTTTAGAATATTCTTCAAAAGCACAAAAAATATCTCCACCTATATTATAATTTGCATCAATACAAAGCTCCTTAACTACATCAATAATCTCATGAATATCAATTTTTCTCATCTTATCCTCCTTTATTTAAAATGTCAAAATACTTATACACAGTTTTTTAATTAAGCCTATCCTTCGTAAGGTATAAATCTTCATAATATTTAATACTTTAGCGTTCATTTATATTTTTTATAAAACAAAGTGGCTATACATAGTACAACCACTTTATTAAAAGGATTTTAAAGTCAAAGGGTACTCGCCCTCCGCATTCGCTACGAGCTCGTAACCTAACGCAATCTTTGCTTGCCCATCAGTGGGTGCCCCCACATCCACTGATTTTGGAAGTAATTTACCCCCACTTAAAGAAGTGGGGGTAAATTACTTCGTTAGGTTAAATAACATGTTATTCTTCTTCTTTAATTATTTCAAAAACATCCTTTATCTTTGCTATGCTTGCTATACTAATATCTTCATTAATATTCATTAATTTAACGCCGGAAGTAACACGTCCAGATTGGGAAATTTCTTTCGCACGAATTCTAATAATAATACCTTGATTCGTTACCAACATAACATCATCATCGTTATTTACAGCTTTCATTCCTACTACATTACCTGTTCTTTCTGTAATCTTGTAGAATTTCACACCTTTACCGCCTCTTCTTTGAAGGGTAAATTTCTTAATTTTAGTTCTCTTTCCTAGACCATGTTTAGATACAACCAAAATATCAGAACCTTGTGATAAAAGTTGCATACCTATTAATTCATCATCATCACTTAAATTCATACCCCTAACCCCCATGGAGGTCCTGCCAGTTGATCTTACATCTTCTTCATCAAATACGATACATTGTCCATGTTTAGTACCTAAAATAATTTGTTGATTACCATCCGTCAATTTAACTTCAATTAAGTCATCTTCTTCTTTTAAGACAATAGCTTGCAAACCGCTAACTCTAATATTTACATAGTCCATAATACTAGATTTCTTAATGACACCTTTTTTAGTTGCCATAATTAAGAACTTGCCTTCCTCATATTCTTTTAATGGGATTACTGCTGTAATTTGTTCACCAGGATCTAATTGTAATAAGTTCACAATAGCTGTTCCCCTTGCTGTCCTTCCAGATTCTGGTATTTGGTATGCCTTCATTCTATATACCTTGCCTTTATTGGTAAAGAATAAAATGTAGTGATGGGTAGAAGTTATAAAAATGTTTTTAACAAAATCTTCTTCCCTTGTTTGCATACCTTTAATGCCTTTTCCACCTCTATTTTGACTTTTGTAAGTATCCATTGGAATTCTTTTAATATACCCAAGATACGTCATAGTAATTGTGGTTTCTTCTTCTTCAATTAAGTCTTCAATAGATATTTCACTATCATCAAATGTTAATTGAGTTCTTCTCTTATCACCAAATTTTTCTCTAATTATTAAAATTTCTTCTTTAATAACATTATATAGAATGTTTTCATCAGCTAAAATAGCTTTCAATTCTTTTATTTTCTCAATTAACTCTCTATATTCATCTTCGAGCTTCTCTCTTTCTAATCCTGTTAAAGCTCTTAAACGCATATCAACGATTGCTTGTGCTTGAATTTCTGAAAAAGCAAACGCTTCAATTAAATTAACTTTTGCATCAGCAGTATTTTTTGAAGCTCTAATAATTTTTATAATTTGATCTATTGCATCTAAAGCTTTTATCAAGCCTTCTAATATATGAGCTCTTTCTTCAGCTTTTTGTAGTTCAAATTTAGTTCTTCTAGTTACAACATCCTTTTGATGCTCTAAGTAATATTCAAGCATTTGCTTCAAATTAAGAACCTTTGGTTCATTTTTAACTAATGCAAGCATATTAATACCAAAAGTATCTTGTAATTGGGTATGTTTATATAATTGATTGATCACAATATTTGCATTTGCATCTCTTTTTAATTCAATTACAATTCTCATACCGGTTCTATCAGATTCGTCTCTTAAATCAGAAATACCGTTAATCTTTTTATCCTTAACAAGATCAGCTATTTTTTCTATTAATCTTGCTTTATTTACTTGAAATGGTAATTCTGTAACGATTATTTTCTGTTTGTTGTTAATTGTGGTTTCTACCTCAATGCTTGCCCTTACTTTAACTTTTCCTTTTCCAGTTCTATATGCTTCTAAAATACCTGCTTTACCTAATATTTTAGCCGCTGTTGGAAAATCAGGACCTTTTACAATTTTAATTAAATCTTCAATATCCGTTTCTTTATTTTCAATTATATGATTATCAATTATTTTTACAACTGCATCTATGATCTCTTTAAGGTTATGAGGCGGTATGTTTGTAGCCATTCCAACGGCTATACCAGATGCACCGTTAACTAATAAATTTGGATATTTTGAAGGAAGAACGGATGGTTGCTTCAAGGATTCATCAAAGTTCGGGATAAAATCTACAGTATCCTTTTGAATATCAGCCAACATTTCCATTGCTAACTTACTAAGTCTAGCTTCTGTATAACGCATTGCTGCAGCACTATCTCCATCAACTGAACCAAAATTACCATGTCCGTCTACTAACATATACCTTGTAGAGAAATGTTGTGCCATTCTTACCATTGCTTCATAAATAGAACTATCTCCATGAGGATGATATTTACCCATTGTATCCCCAACGATACGTGCAGATTTACGAAACGGTTTATCTGGAGATAAATTTAACTCACTCATTGCATAAAGAATTCTTCTTTGTACAGGCTTCAATCCATCTCTTACATCAGGTAATGCACGAGATGCGATAACACTCATGGCATAATCTATATAAGATTTTTTCATTTCTTCCTGTAAATCTACGCCAATAATCTTGTCATAATCTTCATTATCATTCATTTAACAATATCCTCCCATTTGGTATGGTTTAATCCAATAGCTATCTAGATATCTAAATTCTTAACATGTTTCGCATGCGCTTCAATAAACTCTCTTCTTGGTTCTACTTTATCTCCCATGAGTGTTGTGAAAATCTCATCTGCTGCTGCTGCATCTTCTATTTCAACTTGTAATAAAATTCTTTTTTCAGGATTCATTGTTGTTTCCCATAATTGCTCAGCATCCATTTCACCAAGACCTTTATATCTTTGTAGAACAACATTGTCTTTTCCTAATTTTACAAATAATTTTTCAAGTGCTCTTTCATTGTATACATATTCAGACTTTTTATTTTTTGTCACCTTATATAGTGGTGGCTGAGCAATATAAATTATGCCATTTTCAATTAATTGAGGCATAAAACGATAGAAGAAAGTTAATAATAACGTACGGATATGTGCACCATCAACGTCTGCATCAGTCATAACAATAATCTTATAATATCTCAATTTTTCAATATTAAAATCGTCTGAAATACCTGTACCAAAAGCAGTAATCATGGAAATAATCTCATTATTTCCAAGAATTTTATCTAGTCTTGCCTTTTCTACATTTAATATCTTTCCTCTAAGTGGTAAAATCGCTTGTGTTTGTCTGGAACGAGCGGACTTTGCTGAACCACCTGCAGAATCACCTTCAACCAAATAAATCTCACAGTTTTTAGGATCTTTATCTGAACAATCAGCTAATTTTCCTGGTAAGCTTGTCCCTTCAAGAGCACTTTTTCTTCTTGTTAAGTCTCTTGCTTTTCTTGCAGCTTCTCTTGCCCTATTAGCCATAATAGATTTTTCTAATACTATTTTTGCAACACCTGGGTTTTGTTCAAGAAAGAAAGTCAATCCTTCTGTTAATATAGAATCAACAGCACCTCTTGCCTCGCTATTCCCTAGTTTTTGTTT
The DNA here is from genome assembly GCA_002841375.1 of Firmicutes bacterium HGW-Firmicutes-7. Lineage (GTDB taxonomy): Bacteria > Bacillota > Clostridia > Lachnospirales > Vallitaleaceae > HGW-1. The sequence continues at coordinate 13,077 of PGZO01000010.1, forward strand.
AGTTTGTCCTTCAAATTGAGGATCTGCTAATTTAATACTAATAACGGCTGTTAATCCTTCTCTTGCATCTTCACCTGAAAGATTTTTATCTTGTTCTTTTAAATATTTATTTTTTCTCGCATAATCATTAAGTGTTTTTGTAAGTGCATTTTTAAAACCACTAAGATGTGTACCACCTTCAGGCGTCGTTATGTTATTAACAAAACTAAATACATTTTCTACATACGTATCGTTGTGTTGTAAAGATACCTCTACAATAACACCATCTCTTTCCCCTTCACAGTACATAATTTTATCATAAAGAGGCGTCTTATTTCTATTTCTATAAGCTACAAATTCTTTAATACCACCATCATATTTAAATTCTACTTTTTGAACTTCATTCTCTCTTTTATCTTCTAATGTTATTTTTAAACTTCTCATCAAAAACGCCATTTCTTGCAATCTTTGTTTTAAAACATCAAAATCATATTCGAGTTCTTCAAAAATAGTTGCATCTGGCTTGAAATGTATATAGCTTCCTCTATTTTTTGTTTTTCCAATTACCTTTAATTCACTCACAACATCACCATAAGCGTATTCTTGAGAATGAATTTTACCTTCTGTATATATTTCTACTTTTAGCCATTCTGACAATGCATTAACAACAGAGGCCCCAACACCATGTAGTCCACCAGAAACCTTATATCCACCACCACCAAATTTACCACCTGCATGAAGTGTAGTAAAAACTAATTGAATAGCTGGAACGCCTTTTTCATGCATACCAACTGGTATTCCTCTACCATTATCTAATACAGATATAGAATTATCTTCATGAATAATAACTTCAATAGTATCACAAAATCCCGCTAATGCTTCATCTACAGCATTATCAACAATCTCATAAACTAAATGATGTAATCCTCTTGCAGAAGTACTACCAATATACATACCTGGTCTTCTTCTTACAGCCTCTAATCCTTCTAATACCTGTATCTGACTTTGATCATAATCTGTATCTTTACTCATTTTATACCTCCTCTAACTAATAGAGCAATTTATTAATTCATTCTTTGTTTATAGTATCAAAGCTTGATTAAATACTTATTTATATTTAATAAATAATTGCTTGAACAATTTCATAATCAACAAGAAAATAGGTTTTTATGACTTAATATGCTATCCAAATATCGACCACTTTTCGAGGTTTCTTATGTAATACAACTTACTAGTACACAAAAAAATATGGAACCAATTTCCTTCCAATATTCCTATTATATATTATTAGATGTTTTAATGCAAATTTTAAGAAAATTTATTATATAAAATACTTTTATATACATGAGTAAGTTCTCTAATTTTTTAATTTATATTTCATGACCTTATATAAGTTAAAAACCTATTTATTGTTGTATCCAAGTACCTTTTTCAATTTTAATCATATTTTCAATTTTAATTTTACTATTAATAAAATCTTCTATACCTGTACAAGTAATAATTGTTTGTATATCTTTAATATTTTGAATTAAATAATTTTGTCTTGATTCATCTAACTCAGACAAAACATCATCTAATAATAGAATTGGTTTATCTTCTCCTAAATTTTTAATTAATTCTATTTCTGATAATTTTAATGAAAGTGCTGCGGTTCTTTGCTGACCTTGAGATCCATATTTTCTAATATCTACTCCATTTATTTCAAATCGCAAATCATCCTTATGAGGTCCAACAGATGTTGATCCTATTGCAATATCATATTTAATATTTTTTTTTAATTTTTTTTCAAACAAATCTATTTCAACATTTCTTTCATACAAAATATTGCTTTTTTCGCTTTGTCCTGAAATTTCATAATGATTACTATTAAAATATGGGTTTAGTTCATCAATAAAAATTTTTCTATATTTCATAATGTATTTTCCATATTCTATTAATTGAATATCCCATGCATCGAGTTGATCTATGGCACTACTATTTTTTTTGATCTCTTTTAATAGATTATTTCTTTGCTTTAAAACTAAATAATAACTTTTCAAATAATGATAATATAACGGATTCATTTGACATAATTCTAAGTCAATAAATCTTCTTCTCTCCTTTGGCCCATTTTTAATAAGTCCTAAATCTTCAGGAGAAAACATAATTATTTTCATTACGCCAAATAACTCATTTAATTTTCTTATTGATACTTTATTTATTGCAATTGATTTTTTATTATTTTTTTTAAGATGCACATCAATAATTTGTATTTGATTATCCTTAAAAATTTCAACAGCTACATGAGCTTCTTCTTGATTAAACATAATTAATTCTCTCATATTAGCAGTTCTTTGTGATTTTGAGGTTGAACATAAATATAACGCTTCAAGAATATTTGTTTTTCCTTGAGCATTTTTTCCATATATTATATTAATATGGTTATTAAATAAAATTTTAGTATCTTCATAATTTCTAAAATTTTTCAATGTCAAGGATTGGATGTACATTTTATTCACTCCATTTATTCTACTTTTAAGGGATGATTGAGCACTTCAACAATATCCCCTTTAACTATTTTTTTTCCTCTTTGCATTTCAACACACCCATTTAATTTAACTTCACCATTTAATATTAAAATTTTTGCATGTACGCCTGAATCAGCTATACCGGCAAGTTTTAATAATTGTCCAAGTTTAATAAATTCAGTATCAATCTTAATTGTTTTCATAATATTACTCCTTTATAAACTCGTTAATTATTTAATCTTATAGGTAAAATTAAATATTTATAATCGTCACCATCTATTTTTCTAATAATACATGGATTTAAAGCATTTGTAAATTGAAGATTAACCAATTCATCATCAATAACCTTTAGTGCATCTATTAAATATTTAGGGTTAAAAGCTATTTCAATTTCATTGCCCTCTTTTTTAATATCTATTTCCTCATAAACATTACCAATTTCAGTATTAGAGGTAATAATCATACTTTGATTTTTAATTTCTATTTTAATTGGATTTTTCTTGTTTTCTCTTGTTATTAAAGCGGCTCTTTCTAAACTCAAAATTGTGCTTTTACGATCAACTGTTGCAACAATATCGTAATCTTTTGAAAAAATCTGATCGTATTTTGGAAAATCTCCTTCTAGTAATCTTGAAACTACGATGCTATCCTCTAGCTCGAATAATATATGTTTATCCGTATAGTAAATAGTTATATAATCATCTTCAAAGTTAGATAATATTTTATTAATTTCATTAAGTGTTTTACCTGGTACAATTACTTTAAAATCTTCTATATCATGATTCAATTCTATTTCTCTTATAGATACTCTATAACCATCTACTGAAACAATATTAAATTTGCTGTTTTTAACTTCTAGCAATTCACCTGTAAATATAGGTCTTATTTCTTCAATAGCAATTGAAAAGATTGTTTGTCTAATCATTTCTTTAAAAACACCTTGTTTAAGTGTAAATGAATTATTTTTTTCAATTTGTGGTAGTTGAATAAATTCATTACCTGGTTGTCCTGAAATATTAAATTTTGATTTTTCGCAAACGATTGTAGTTAAATGATTTTCATCTACTGTTATAGTGACCTCGTTATCTGGAAGTTTTTTTACAATCTCCGAAAATATTCTTGCTTCTAAGGCAATGCTACCTTTTTCTTTAATCGTTGCACTTACTTTGCTTTCAATACCTAATTCTAAATCATTACTTATTAATTTTAATTCATCATTTGTAGCTTGTAGTAATATACATTGTAGTATAGGTAAAGTGGTTCTTGATGATACAGCTTTCAATACGGTATTAACACCATTTAATAAATCCATCTTGTTACATTTTATTTGCATTGTGTATATCTCCTTTCAAGGGTTTATATATAAATAATTAAATATTTTTATAGTAAATCTAGTAATAAGCGCTGTTAATTTGTTGAAAAGTAGTCTGAAGCCCTATTTTATAAGGGGTTACAGGACAGTATAAGGTTGTTTATTGTTTAAAAACTTATTAGACTTCATTCACAGCCTAATAATGACCATTTTTTATTCCACAATTTGTATACACCTTATCATACATTTATTCACAGAAAAAAAATAGTTATTAACACCTATGATTATCGCCTATAAAGTATTTAGTATTACTTTTTACCAAGAATATATAGTACATCAACGTTTCTGGATTACTATATATTCTTGGTAAATATAGTAATCCTTACTTTATAGGTGACAATCATAGTAAATTATCGCCTATCAACGTTTCTGGATTACTATATAACCACCATTTTATTTGCCAGTTACCTTTTTAGTTAGTATAGATATCGTATTAACTAATATTGGATCTGTTTTCAATTCGGTATTAATTTTTTCGTAACCATGTATTATTGTTGTATGGTCACGTTTGCCAAGCTTATTTCCAATTTGTGGTAATGACATATCTGTTAACGTTCTACTAAGATACATGACTATTTGTCTTGGATATGAAATTTCTCTCGGTCTTTTCTTTGATGTAATATCTTCTGGATTCAAGTTATAGTGCTGAGAAACAACTTCTACAATATATTCAATAGTAATTGCAGGATTTTCTTTTAAAGAAATAAGATCTTTTAAAGCGTCCTCCGCCAGTTCTTTCGTAATTTGTTTATGAACTAAAGTAGAGTAAGCAACAATTTTATTTACGGCGCCTTCGAGCTCTCTTATATTAGAAGTAATATTATTTGCTACATATTGATTTACATCATTTGGAATATCTAAATTTTCTAGTTCTGCTTTTTTCCGAAGTATAGCCATACGAGTTTCAAAATCTGGAGCTTGAATATCAGCAATTAAGCCCCATTCAAATCTAGATCTTAATCTTTCTTCTAGTGTTTCAATTTCCTTTGGTGGACGATCAGAAGAAATAATTAATTGTTTTTTTGCTTCATAAAGTGTATTAAAGGTATGGAAAAATTCTTCTTGTGTTCGTTCTTTTCCGGCAATAAATTGAATATCATCTACTAGAAGAACATCAATATCTCGATACTTTTTTCTAAAATCCTCATTATTACCTGTTTTAATAGAATTAATAAGTTCATTTGTAAATTTTTCAGAAGAAACATAAAGAACTTTGGAATGAGGTGACTCATTAAGAATATTATGAGCGATTGAATGCATTAAATGTGTTTTACCAAGTCCTACACCACCATATATAAATAATGGATTATAAGCTTCTGCTGGAGAATCAGCAACAGCTAAAGAAGCAGCATGTGCTAATTTATTATTATTACCAACTACAAAAGTATCAAAAGTATATCTAGAATTCAAGTTATTATGTTTTGAAGTCGTTCCAATCATAGAAGATCTGCTTACAGCAGTTTTATTCTCATATTCTATCATTTCATTAATTGAACCAATTTCTTTTGGAATGATAAATTTAATATCATATGATTTACCTGTAACTTCATTAATAGCAATCATAATGATTTTGGAGTATTTTTTTTCAATATAATTTCTTTCAAGATCATTATCTGCTTTTATTATTACTAGATTATTAGATACTTTAATAGGTTCTAGTGTCTCTAAAAATGTTTTATAAGACATATTAGAAATATCGGATTCATTTTTCAATAAGGATTGTATTTCATTCCACTGCTCAATTACGGACATAATGTACCTCCAAAAATATCTTATTATAAATAGAACATCTTATAAAATCAAAGAGCATACTTGAAAAGAATTTATTATAATCTAGTAATATTCACACTAAGGTAGTATATAAAGAATATAACAAAGACAAGTATTCATTCTTAATAACGTTTTCACTCTATATAAATTTATATATCTTTTTTATTATAGGAAAATCAGTCAAAGTTTAATGAACAGAACCTTCCTATAATACTTGAATAAATATAATAAATTCAAGGAAAAAAAAGAATATATCTATTATGTATGTTTAAGGATATAAGACGTATATTTATATTACTCTAAAAAAAAGATTATTTCAATGCTATATTAAGATGTCTGAACGGATTATTGTTAATAAATTATTAATTGAATAATGTGAATAATGTGGATAAGTTTAATAAAATTTATTTATTCACAGCTTGTTAATTATATAATAAACAATGTGTGAATAAAAATTATTAGCTATTTCTCTTTTTATAAAGCAAAATGAATAAAAATAAACACCAAAACCTAATAATATGGGAATAATAGTTTTTAACAACTTATCCACAGAAACAATGATTTTATATAAATAAATATGTGGATAAATAAAATAAATATTTTTATAATTTTTTTCTTGACTAAAGTGCATATTTTTAATATAATTGAAATAGTGCTTTTTCAAGAGATGAATGAGATTGTAACTCATGGACCCTTGAAATGAAAGCAATTATTATATCATTAATTCATTTAATTTGATATAACTTCTGAATTTTAAAGGAGGTGCTGGTAGTGAAAAGAACGTTTCAACCAAAAAAAAGACAAAGAAGTAGAGAACATGGCTTTAGAAAAAGAATGAGTAGTAAAAGCGGTAGAGCCATTTTAGCAAGTAGAAGAGCTAAAGGTAGAAAAAAATTGACAGCATAAGGCCGCATTTTGTGGCCTTTTATACTATTTAATTACTACCCAATTTTTACCTTCTATAAAAAAACTAGTGAAAGTAATGGGTAAAATATGGAGTCTTATATTTCTCTAAAAAACAGATTTGAATTTGATAAAGTGTATAGTAGCAAGAATTCATTTGGAAATAAGAATTTAGTGATGTATGTATGTAAAAACGAATTAGATATTAATAGAATAGGACTTTCTATTAGTAAAAAGGTAGGAAATAGTGTAGTAAGACATCGAGTAGGACGTTTAATCAAAGAAAGCTATAGATTAAATAATAAGACTGTAAATATTGGATATGATATTGTTATTGTTGCAAGAAATAATATTGTAAATAAGTCATACCAAGAAGTAGAAGGGTCATTACTACACTTATTTAAGCTACATAAAATAATAGTGTCATAATATTACACAATAAGAGAAGTGATTAAATGAATTTGTTAAAGAAAAGTTTTATATTGTTAATTAGTTTTTATAGAAAGTTTATCTCTCCTTTAAAAAGACCATCCTGTATTTTTGTACCAACATGTTCTCAATATGCTTTAGATGCATTGAATAAGTATGGTTTTTTTAAAGGAATATATTTAAGTATAAAAAGGATATTAAGGTGTCATCCGTTCTCAAAGGGTGGTTATGACCCGGTTCCATAATTAATTGGAGGAAATACAATGAATTTTTCATCTATATTTATTTTAACGCAGTCATCAGTTCCGGTTATTGGAACCATAGCAAAATTATTTGGTATAATAATGAATGGAATTTATGACTTTTTCTTTAACACTTTCGGTGTGGTTTCTATCGGTATAAGTATTATTGTTTTTACAATAATTATTAGGTTGTTGATGATTCCTCTTGCTATTAAGCAACAAAAATCAATGAAGGATATGCAAAAAGTTCAACCAGAGATCAAGAAATTACAAGAGAAATATAAAAACAAAAAAGACCCAGATTCTCAAAAGAAGTTTCAAGAAGAATCATCAAAATTATATCAAGAACATAATGTTAATCCATTAGGTGGATGCTTACCAGTTGTGATTCAAATGCCAATTTTATTTGCGTTATTTGCAGTATTGAGAAATATACCTGCATATATAGGGCATGTTCGAGATGTTTATGCTAGTGTTGTAACAAATATTATCTCACTACCAGGATATGAAAAGACCTTAGAAACATTACATGAAGCACAAAAGATAAAAGTAAAAGGATTTGATGTTACAAATCAGAATAAAATAATTGATCTTTTGAATGGCCTGACATCATCAGGATGGGAAGAACTCACAGAGTCATTCATTGAAATTTCAGATAAATTAACACCATTATATGATAAGATATCTCAAATGAATTATTTCTTAACTATTAATTTAGCTGATACTCCTGTAAATTTTTCGAACGGAATTAATGGTATATTTACTGTAGGATTACTAATTCCAATACTATGCTTCCTTGCACAACTATTAGTTACTAAAACTTCTTCATCACCTACTAGTCAAAAGCAACAAGATCAAACGCAAAAAACAATGATGATTATGATGCCATTTATAACTTTAATATTTGTGTTTCAAATGCCAGCAGGTTTAGGTTTATATTGGTTAATAAGCAATGTATTTCAAGTGGTACAACAAGTGGTTGTTAATAAACATTTAGAAGAGAAAATTTAGTAGGAGGGTAGCATTTATGAATGTAATAGAAAAGAGAGCAAGAACTGTAGAAGATGCAATTACCGAAGCTTTAGTTGAACTAGGTATTACGAGTGATCAAGCCAATATTGAAATTATTGAAAAAGGCGTTAATGGAATACTGAGTATATTTAGTAATAAGCAAGCTATTGTTAAGGTATCAAAAAAAATGAACCTTTCCGAAATAGCAAGTAATTTCTTAAAAAATGTATTTGATAAGATGAACTTAGAAGTAAAAATTGACATTAATTTAGATGAAAACAATTGTATGAATATAGATTTAACAGGCCCTAATATGGGTGTGCTTATTGGTAAAAGAGGACAAACGCTAGATTCTTTACAATATTTAGTAAGCTTAGTTGTGAATAAAGAAGCCGATGTGTATATTAGAATTAAGCTTGATACTGAGAATTATCGATTAAGAAGAAAAGAAACATTGGAGACACTTGCTGCAAATTTAGCAAGTAAGGTTAAAAAAACTGGTAAAAAGTTTTCTTTAGAGCCAATGAATCCTTATGAGCGAAGAATTATTCATTATACGCTGCAGGATAATAAGTTTGTTGAAACGCACAGCGAAGGTGAAGATCCTTATAGAAAGGTCGTCATCACACCTGCTGTAAAAAAATAGAATATGTAATTATCTACCCCAGGCTTTATAGCTTGGGGTATCATTTTCAAAAAACAGGAAAGTTATCTAAATACAAGGTATGACTCTCCTGGAAACCGTAAGTGGCAAAGCCACTATAGTGAAGGAGTTATTTTATGATGTATGATACCATAGCAGCTGTTGCTACACCGATATCTCCAGCAGGTATAGGTATAATTAGGATAAGTGGAGAAGAAGCAATCAATCTTGTGGATAATATTTTTCTTTCAAAAAAGAAAGGTAAAAAACTGAAGAATGTTTTATCTCATACATTAAATTATGGATATATAATTGATAGTAAAAATAATCAAGCAGTTGATGAAGTATTGGTGTCTGTAATGAAAGCACCAAATAGTTTTACAACAGAAAATGTAGTCGAAATAAATGCACATGGTGGTATAGTAGTAGTACAAAAAATTCTAAGATTGGTGTTAGATCAAGGTGCAAGGCTAGCTGAGCCAGGTGAATTTACTAAAAGAGCATTTCTTAATGGTAGAATTGATCTTTCTCAAGCAGAAGCTGTAATTGATGTAATTAATGCAAAAACTGAAATGGCGCTTGATGCATCAGTCAATCAATTAAAAGGTGCTGTATCAAATAAGCTTAATACTATTAAAAGTCATTTATTACAGCTTATTGCCCATATTGAAGCGTCAATAGACTATCCAGAATATGATCTACAAGAATTAAATGATGATAGTATTTATAAGCAAGTTAATAATATAAAAAAATTAATTGAATCTTTATTAGATACGTATGATGATGGAAGATTAATTAAGGAAGGTATTAAAACAGTTATTATTGGCAAACCCAATGTTGGAAAATCATCTTTATTAAATACATTGCTAAGAGAACAAAGAGCTATTGTTACAAATATACCTGGAACGACAAGAGATGTTTTAGAAGAGTATATGCAAATACATGGTATTCCACTTAGGCTTATAGATACAGCAGGTATAAGAGAAACTGAAGATATTGTAGAGAAAATTGGCGTGGAAAAATCTCTAGAAAAAATTGTAGAGGCTGATTTAGTATTATTAATGCTTGATGCATCAGAGCATCTTTCAGAAGAAGATTTTAATATACTTGAATTGATTAAAGAAAAGAAAACAATAGTTATTTTAAATAAATCAGATTTAGAGAAAAAAATAAATATTAAACAACTTGAAGAATATATTAATGATAAAGAAATCATATATATGTCAGTTAAGAACTTAGATGGGATGAATCAGCTAGAAGAACGTATTAAGGACATGTTTATGGTAGGTAACATAAATATGAATGAAAATGTTTATATTACGAGCGTAAGACATAAAAATGCTTTAAATAAGGCTATAAAAAGTACAGATCAAGTATTAGAGGCATTGGCTTCAAATATGCCAGTTGATCTATTAGCTATTGATCTAACCAATATATATGAAGCAATTGGAGAAATAACTGGTGATTCAGTAAAAGAAGATTTGATTCATCAAATATTTAGCCAATTTTGTCTTGGTAAATAATAAAAAGGAGGCACTACTATGCCGTTTGAAGAAGGTAATTTTGATGTTATAGTGATAGGTGCAGGGCACGCAGGTTGTGAGGCAGCTTTAGCTCCTGCTAGATTGGGGCTTAAAACTGTAGTATTTGCAGTAAATTTAGATAGCATTGCTATGATGCCTTGTAATCCGAGTATAGGTGGTACTTCTAAAGGACATTTGGTAAGGGAAATCGATGCTTTAGGTGGACAAATGGGTATTAATATTGATAAAACCTATATTCAATCAAAAATGTTAAATACTGGTAAAGGTCCTGCTGTTCATTCCTTAAGGGCTCAAGCCGATAAATTCAAGTACTCAAAAACTATGAAAAATGTACTTGAAAATACAGCTAATTTGCAAATTAGGCAGTCAGAGGTTACAGATATTCTTATAGAAGACAATCAAGTTGTAGGTGTGAAAATACTATCTGGGGCAATATATAGAGCTAAGGCTGTTATCATTGCTACAGGTACTTATTTAAAAGCGAAGTGTATATATGGAGATGTAGAAGTATACAGTGGGCCAAATGGTTTACAGGCTGCGAATAACTTGTCCTCTTCATTAATTAAATCAGGAATTGAGTTGCTAAGATTTAAAACAGGGACACCTGCTAGAATTGATAAAAAATCATTAGATTTTTCTAAAATGGAAGAGCAAAAAGGTGATGATAAAATAGTTCCTTTTTCTTTTACGCATACGGAAGAAGAAATTTCAAGAGACCAGATATCATGTTGGCTAACCTATACAAATCATGAAACACATCAAGTAATTAAAAATAATTTAGATAGATCACCTCTATATGGTGGTGTTATTGAAGGCACAGGACCTAGATATTGTCCATCTATTGAAGATAAGGTGGTTAGATTTCATGATAAGGATAGACATCAAGTTTTTCTAGAACCAGAGGGTGAAGATACGAATGAAATGTATGTACAAGGGATGTCTAGCTCTTTACCTGAAGATGTTCAAAGAGATATGCTAAGAACTTTACCTGGGTTAGAAAATTGTAACATTATGAGAACTGGATATGCAATTGAATATGATTGCATTAATCCTCTTCAATTAAAACCAACGTTAGAATTTAAAAATATTAGTGGATTATATAGTGCAGGACAATTTAACGGTAGTTCTGGATACGAGGAAGCAGCTGCTCAAGGCCTTATAGCGGGAATAAACGCAGGTCTTAAGGCGCTTAATAAAGAAGAAATTATTATTGATCGTTCAGAAGGGTATATCGGTGTTTTAATAGATGACTTAGTTACAAAAGGTACGAGAGAACCTTATAGGATGATGACCTCTAGGGCAGAATATAGATTACTTTTAAGACAGGACAACGCTGATTTAAGACTTACTGAAAAAGGGTATAAGGTTGGTTTAATAGATGAGGGCAGATATCAAAGCTTTTTAAACAAAAAAAAGATGATAGAAGATGAAATTAATAGACTTAATAACACAATAGTTGGCACGACTGACAGAGTTCAAAAGTTGCTTACAAGACTTCAAAGTACGCTTTTAAGAAGTGGGGCTTCAATAGCTGACTTGTTAAGAAGACCTGAATTATATTATGAAGATTTAAAAGAAATAGATGAAGCTAGAAAATTCTTACCTTTGGATGTAATTGAACAAGTTAATATTCATCTTAAATATGAAGGATATATATCAAAACAAATTAAACAAGTTGAACAATTTAAAAAGTTAGAGAGAAGAATGATTCCTAGTGATCTTTTATATGAAGAAATTAAGAGCTTGAGGATTGAAGCAAAACAAAAGCTTATTCAGATTAAACCACTTTCAATCGGACAAGCATCAAGAATATCAGGTGTTTCACCAGCAGATGTTTCTGTTCTTTTAGTGTATATGGAACAGTTTAATAGAAAGAAATCAGTATAAAATAAATAATATGAAGGTGATAAAATGAAAAATATTGACTATTTTCTAGGTGGTATGAAACAATTAGATATTATACCCTCTGATGAAATAATTGAACAATTTAAAACTTACTATAAGCTTCTTCTTGATTGGAATGAAAAAATTAATTTAACTTCAATAACTGATGAAAAAGAAGTTATTGTTAAACACTTTTTAGATAGTTTATTGTTGGTTAAATCTATTAATTTAAATAATATTCAAAGGTTACTTGATATTGGTACAGGTGCTGGCTTTCCAGGAATACCATTGAAAATTATTTATCCACATATCGATTTGGTGTTATTAGATTCAGTCAATAAAAAAGTGGTTTTTTTGGAGGAAGTTTGCCAAAAGCTAAAATTAACAAATGTTAAATGCCTTCATGGTCGTGCGGAAGATTATGCAAAAGATTTAGATCATAGAGAAAGTTATGACTTAGTTGTTTCTAGAGCTGTTAGTAAGCTTTCTACACTATCGGAATATTGTATACCGTATGTAAAGGAGTATGGACACTTTATAGCATATAAAGCATCAGATTATGAATTTGAACTAGAAGATGCTAAACATGCCATACAATTATTAGGAGGTCAGGTAGATAAGGTTGATCAATTTCAAATACCCAACTCGGACATAATGAGAACATACGTTTGTATTAAAAAAATTAGTGCTACACCTAAGCAATATCCAAGAAAAGCAGGATCACCTGCCAAAAATCCTTTATAAACGACAAAATATTTCCTGGGAAATAGAAATTTATAGCTCTCTCTTGTAGACTAACTAGCAATATGATATAATCAGTCTATTAGAGGGGGTTTTTTATGAGCAAATATGGTGAATATAAAGTTATAATGATATCAATTTCAAATATAAGACCTAATCCTTATCAACCAAGAAAGGTCTTTGATCAAGTTATGTTGGAAGAATTAGCCAATTCTATTAGAGAATTTGGATTAATACAACCTGTTAATGTACGCGTAATTAAAGAAAATACTTATGAGTTGGTTGCGGGTGAAAGAAGACTAAGGGCTGCTAAGCTAGCAAAACTTGATAAGATTCCAGCTATTGTAATAGACGTTAATGATAAGGATAGTGCAGTTCTTGCATTAATTGAGAATTTACAAAGAGAAAATCTTAATTATTTTGAAGAAGCAGAAGGATATTATAATTTAATGGAAGATTACAACCTGACACAAGAAGATATTGCAAAACAGGTTGGTAAAAGTCAATCTACAGTTGCAAATAAATTGCGGTTACTTAAGCTATCAGATAAAGTCGTAAAAATACTCTTGGAACATCATCTTTCAGAGAGACATGCAAGAGCACTATTAAAGTTGCCAACCGCTGATCTACAGTTAGGGATATTAGATAAGGTAATTATTCAATCTTTAAATGTGAAAAAAACTGAGGATTTAATTGATAGTACATTACATAAAGTGATCAATGATGAAAAAATCAATTCCAAACAGAATGCATTTATGAAGAGATATATTAAAGACATTAGGATATTTACTAATACTATTAAACAATCTGTTGAAATGATGAAAGAAAGTGGTATAGATGTTGAATATAAGCTTGAGGAAAATGATAACGCTTATAATATATCCATTGTAATACCAACCACAAAATAAATAAGGTGAAGATATGATTGAAGCGATAATTGTAAAAGGTCTAGAAAAAGTTAAAGATATTAATGTTGTTAGGGAAGACATTGAACTAATGTTAGCAGATGGTGTTAATTTTTTTGAAAATGATTCCTTGGATCAGACAGCGCTGCATGTAATAGTTTATGAAGAGAAACAACCCGTTGCAACAGGAAGGTTATTAAATATAGAATTGAACAATTATGTTATTGATAAGATATGCGTGAAAATTAATAAACGGCGATTATATTATGGGGATCTTGTTGTTAAGATGTTAATAGATAAGGCCTTTAATATTGGGGCAAAAGAAGTTGTTGCTTTGGTACCTAATGATGGTATTGGTTTTTTTACTAGAATAGGATTTTCTATAGTTGATGAAAATAATTCGGTAAAAAAATTGTGTATTACAAAAGACGCAGTAAAAAAATGCAAGCATTAAAAGGATTATCTCACAATTGAAATATGATTTCTGTTGGGAGATAATTTTTTTGTAATAAAATAGTGAATAAAAATTAAATGTAATATGGTGTAATTGGAGAAGGGCCAGTATTTTTACTTGGATAGCACATTTGGTAATCTGATAAGGGGATTCATTCATCCCCCCATTGTGCGTCCATGCACAGTTTGCCAAAGACCAAATACCAATAAAAATACGGACCTCCTAAGATATACTTAATGAACCATAATAAACAAGTTTATCCATTTGAATTAAGTACATCTGTAGTATTAAAAAACAGACTATCTCTCAATAGAAAAATCTATTCCGAGTGATAGCCTGTCTAAATTTAATCTTTCAAAACAACTTTCAATTTACATAAAGTAACTATTTGTGTACAAATTATTTTAATTCAAGTATAACGACAACACTTCTAAAACTGCCTTTGGTTTTTCAATATGAGGAAATTCCTTGGTTTTATATATAATGGAGCTTTCTATAGAGGCATTAGCTTTTTTGTAATCAGCAATAATGTCCTCACAAGAATCCATTCGATCATTACCTTGTATAATGAAAATACTATTGTTAATTTGCTCTAAAGCTGAAGTTATATTTACATTATTATATCGGCACAAATTGGATGCAAAAACAAATTTATTGCTTGCTTCTCCAATATGTGAATTTTCATAGAATGAACTAATGAATTTTTCGCCAATACGGTTGTAGTTATAAAAATAATTATTTTTAAACTGTCTCTTAATTTGAGTTTTAGAATTTATAACAAGATATATCATTGTACCAATTATAGGTGTCTCTAAAAGATACTTAAGCATTGAATATTTTTTAATTGGATTTCGTGATAACTTTGTTAGGTCACCAGGATTAATGAATATTAATTTATTAATATAATTTGCATTTTGAACACAAAGCATTGTAACAAAAGAATTACTATGCCCATTTGTAATAATATCAGTATCTTCTTGAATTACATCTTTAATAAAATCGTGAAGTAATTGAACATACATATAAGCAGTATAGGTTATTTTCGGTTTCTCCGATAATCCGAATCCAATTAAATCAATTGCATATACGGTATGAGTTTTGGCCAAATGTTTAGTTATTTTGCTAAACTCATAAGAAGAAGAACCACTTCTCATTGAATGAACACACAAGATCGGTTTTCCTGAGCCCATTGCTGTATAATGGATTTTTCCAAATTTCCACTGATAATAGTAACTGTTGTAGTCATAAAGCTTTTTATTAAGAGTTGATACTGCAAAAACAACTTTATTGATGAATAGCATTAAGATGAATACGATGCTTATATAAAAAATGTTTTTAGTAATTTTCTTTAAAATGTATTTCATTCCGTGTGCTCCTTTTAATGTTCATAGTTATATTATGTAGCATTATTCAATAAATATCAATAGTAAATACGATTTCTTTTATATTTGTTTATATGGGTGTATACATTGGTGGGTCTCATATTATATAGGCTTGTTTTTTTCTGTAAATTAGTGGTATAATAAAGCATATTATTTATTATAAAAAGGTGCATAATGTATAAAAATCAGATTAAAAAGCTTGATGATATTATCGATAAAACTTTAAAGACAATTAGTGAGAGCCAAGATGAGATTATTGAAATCAGTCATTTTGCTAAGCATGAATACCTTGAATTAGAAGAGGAATTTATGAAGCTAAAAATTGAAGCAAATTATGTAATTGATAAAGTGGAAGAATTAGAAATTAAACTAAAAAAGAGCAAAGCAAGGCTTCTGTACGTTAATAAGAACCATGGTAAATATTCGGAAAGTGACATGAAAGATGTGTATAATTCAACTAATCAAATTCGTTTAGAATTAGCTGTTGAAAATGAAAGAGGCATACACCTTGTCAAGCGGAGGAATGAGCTAGAACTTCATCTTAAAAGTGTACAGAAGATATATGATAAAGCTGATAAATTATCAAATGATTTTAATATGGCATACGGTGTATTGGTAGGTGATCTTAAGCAAGCAAATGAGCAAATGGATGGCTTACAAGATAAAGAAATTTGGGGTGTAAAGGTATTAGAAGCGCAAGAATTTGAACGTAAAAGAATTGCAAGGGATATGCATGATGGGCCTACTCAGAATTTATCAAATCTATTATTAAAAGCAGAATTATGTATTAAGCTATTAGATAAAGACATTGATCGAACAAAATTAGAACTCAATTCATTAAAGTTTTTAATAAGAGCAACAATTGAAGAGACCAGAAGGCTTATACACAATTTGAGACCAATGTCTATTGATGATTTAGGATTAATACCTACCCTAGAAAGATTAATTGATGAGATGCGGGGTGATGTTAAATTTGAACTAAATATGACCCATGCCAAAAATCTAGAACTCAATCTTGATCCTATAATGATACTTGCAGTGTATAGAATTTCACAAGAAGCACTTAACAACATTAAGAAGTATTCTCAAGCAACAAAAGTTGAATTTGAAATAAAAGTAGAAGGTGACATTTTAAATCTACACATTACTGACAATGGCATAGGATTTGATGTAAATGGCGTAAAGCTTAATCTTGAAGATAATAGAGGATTTGGAATTTCTATGATGAGGGAACGCACCAATTTATTATTAGGAGAATTTCAAATATTTTCTACAAAGAATAAGGGTACAACAATTACCGTCAAGATACCTATCATTTTAAAGAAAGAGGTTCAAAATGATGAATAAAATTAGAATACTTATAGCAGATGATCATTTAATGGTTCGAGAAGGATTAAAGCAATTAATAGAATTAGAAGAAGATATAGTTGTAGTTGCCCAAGCAGGAGACGGAAAAGAGGCGATACAGAAGATTGTTAAATATTCTCCAGATGTTGTTTTGTTGGACATTAATATGCCTATTATGAATGGACTTGAGGTTATTAAGTACTTAAAGTCGGAAAAGATTGATGCAAATATTTTAATGCTTACTTTGCACAATGAAGTTGAATATCTTTTTAAAGCTGTTGAAATTGGTGTTAAAGGATATGTATTAAAAGATTCAGAGGCAGATGTTTTAATAAAGGCTATTAGAGAGATATATAAAGGAGACTCTTATATACAACCCAATATGGCAGCAAAGCTTTTTCAAAAGATGAATGATCAATCAGAAAAGACGAGTACATGTGATAAACTTACTAAAAGAGAGTTAGAGGTACTAAAACTCATTACAGAAGGATTGCTCAATAAAGAAATTGCTCATATGTTATGCATAAGTGAGAAGACAGTGAAGAATCATATATCTAATATATTTAAAAAGATAGAAGTATCAGATCGCACGCAGGCAGCAGTATTTGCAATAAAAAACAAAGTTGTTGATGTATTCGATAAATAAAATTATTAATTATTAATGTTAATGTTAAAGTTTAAGATATCCTATTGCTCAGACAAAATAAAAAAGTCGGTGCTATAGGATTTTTTTATTTTAAACTAATGAAGGAAGTTAATGTATTTTTAAGAAGGAATAACGTCCATCATTTTGAAAACAGAGGGAGTTTAAGCTATTACTGTGGTTTTGTTTTGAGTTATAGTAGCTTTGGAACTATTAGTGGTGTTAAAAACTTAGCGGATACTGATTTTTATAATTTTGATTTCCACAGTACTATAATAACATATGAAATGATGAGTTTTTTGCATTAAATCTTTTGCAATCTTCATTCCGTTGACGCTTATTATATGTACAAAGAATGTTTCACGTGAAACATTCTTTGTACATATTGATCAACATAAAGATGGAGTCCGTATATAAAGTTGTTATTAAAAAAGCAATAAACTTCTACAGGATTAATCTAATCACTAATAAATTTAATAAGACTATATGATGTTTGATTTATAATGTGTAAACAAGTGCTATTATAGAATTTAATTATCGGTGGGTATACTTATTTTGAGTAAATATATGAGTGTATGTATGAGAAAGTAGTTCGTAGAGCTAGAAGATATACAGAAAACTTATTTGCAACTAGCTCAACAGATATATGTGATCAAGGGCATGCCGTCCACTTGGATGGGTGTATTCATATGACTAAATATATAAAGCATATAAACTGGCAAGCATACGACGAAATATATGATATAGCAAATACTTAAACAAGTAAACATACAAGTCAATATGCTATAAAGCTAATAACCAAACAAGAAATTATACGACCAACATATGACAAAACATATAATTAATATTATCAAATGTAAGACATAGGATGTAAGAAAAAAAGTAATTATAAGACACAATATACAACCAAGTATACAGACTATAAGAAAAGCCTACGGTGAAGTATACAATAAAGAAAAATATCAATATGAAAGGAATTTATAAACAACCATATGAGCACTACGGCTAATTTGTTGATTGTTATAACCAGCTTTATAATCATGAGTTCGTGACAAAAAGCTGAAATATGTTAAGCGCATAAATGATATTGTTGAAGAATATAGTAATGTTCTGGGCAGCGTTTTGTAATAGAAAACATGATATTCATAAGTGTTGTAATTATGAAAACTCATCTTCATTGTTGTTGAACTGATGATGAAATAAAAAGAGAGATCGTTAGAAGTTATAGCTGCATATAATGAACTTTAATGTTTCACGTGAAACATTATTTACAGGAACTCAATGTTATTAGAATGTTAAACACGAAACATAAGACTTATTGCTGTTTAATCTAACGTAGAAAGCCTTTGCTTTTTTAAGTAGGGGTAACTGCTCATCAATGTGTATTACAAGCACCCATTGATGAATAAGCAAAGCTTGTCACTTGGCTTTTAGTATGCCTCGTTACTATTTGGGGTACGAGTTTGTAATAATTTTGCAGGGCGATTATCCGCTGACTTTATTGACCTCTTAAAGACAAGATGGTGTCCAGTTTATGACTGATACCGTTGATGATTGTGAAAGGGCGCTCATAAAATCCAACTTAAAAGTACTGGCTATAGAAATTTGATAACAACAAGAAGTGGTATTGGTAATATATATTAAATGTTTAATGGTTTCACGTGAAACATTAGAGTAATATAGACTGCAAAAAAAGAAGAAAGTAAAGCAAACAAGTGGTTAATTGAAATAATGTGTGCTATAATGATAAAAGATAGAAGACGTAATATTGGGAGAAAGGAGCAAATAATGGGTAGAATTATTGCTGTCGCGAATCAAAAAGGTGGAGTTGGAAAGACAACAACTACTGTAAACCTGTCATCATGTCTAGCAGAAAAAGGTAAAAAGGTTTTAACTGTCGACATTGATCCGCAAGGGAATACGACAAGAGGCTTAGGCATTGATAAAAAAAAATTAAGAGAACAGAAGAAAACAATGTATGAATTGCTTCTTGGAGAAATAACAGTAAAGGAATGTCTCCTGACAAATGTAATTGAAAACCTATCTGTAATACCGGCAGATGTTGATTTAGCAGGTGCTGAGATAGAGCTTATTGGCACTGAAAGTAGTAGCTTTACTCTTAAAACAGAACTTGAAAAAATCAGAAACTCGTATGATTTTATTATAATAGATTGCCCGCCATCTTTGAGCATATTAACAGTGAATGCATTAACTGCGGCAGATACAATCCTTGTACCAATCCAATGCGAATTTTTTGCTCTCGAAGGACTGTCTCAGTTGATGCATACAATTAATCTTATTCAAAAAAGATTGAATCCTCACTTAGAAATTGAGGGAGTTGTGTTTACAATGTATGACGCTAGAACTAATCTATCAATTCAAGTAGTAGACGAAGTAAAAAAAATGTTGAAAAAGACAAATATATATAAATCAATTATTCCGAGAAATGTTAGGCTTGGCGAAGCACCGAGTCATGGACTTCCAATAAATCTATATGATTCTTCATCAAAGGGTGCAGAGAGCTACAGATTATTAGCAGATGAAGTGATTGAAAGAGAGGAGAAAAAGAATGACAGCAAAAAGAAAGGGTTTGGGAAAAGGTTTATCCGCTCTTATTGAGGATGATTTAGAGGAAAAGATTTTAGAACAAAATAGCAATGGGGTCGTATATCTTAAGACATCAGATGTAGAACCAAACAGAAATCAACCAAGAAAAACTTTTAACGAAGATTCTTTGCATGAATTAGCAGAATCCATAAAACAATACGGTATTATTCAACCACTAATTGTAATACAAAAAGAGAGCTACTATGAAATTATTGCAGGTGAAAGAAGATGGAGAGCATCTAAGATTGCTGGACTAAAAGAAATACCTGTAGTAATAAAAGATTTTACTCAAGAAGAAATACTTGCTGTGTCATTAATTGAGAACATTCAAAGAGAAAATCTAAATCCAATCGAAGAAGCAATAGCATATCAAAGACTATTGACTGAGTTCATGCTTACGCAAGATGATATAGCAGAAAGAGTATCCAAAAGCAGATCCGCCATTGCAAATATTATGAGATTACTTAATTTAGATGGACGAGTTCAACAAATGATTGTGGATGAAATGATCACAAGTGGTCACGCTAGAACACTATTAGTTATAGGTGATCAACAAACACAATATGAGTTAGCTTATAAAATTTTTGATGAAAAATTAAGTGTTAGAGAAACTGAAAAGTTAATTAAAAGTATTATGAAACCCACTATAAAAAAGCAAAATAAGGAAGAAAATATTAGCCAACCTGCATTTCGTGAAATGGAAAGAACCATTCAAGAAATTTTAGGCACTAAGGTAACGATAAATAGAAAAAATGAGCATAAAGGTAATATTGAAATTGAATATTACTCAATTGAAGAATTAGAAAGAATATCTGAATTGCTAACAATAATAAAGACTCGTTAACTAATTAGGTATCATATATAAAAATCGCTAAATTTATAAATTAGGCAAAATGAGACACATATGTAAACACATACAAGCTTGAAATAATATTTTTTGAGAATACTGTATAGTGGGCACATATTACATCATTATTACTAGAGGAGATTAATAATGGAAATGGTTACATATTTAATTGATAATTATGCTTTAGAACTAATAATTGGAACATATGCGGTTATTGCTATAATGTTAATAATGTTGATAGTTCAAATGGCTAAGACATCACAGTTGAAAAAAAGGTTCAAATTAATATTTAAAGGCGAGACAGTTAAAAATGTTGAAGAAATGTTGTTGTTGCACAAAGAAGAAAGGGATATGATAATAGAATCCCATAAAAACATAAATAATAATATAGAAAAAATCCAGAAAGCTATGACAACAACTTATTCAAAGTCATCTATTTGTAAGTATGACGCGTTTTCCGGTCTATCCGGTAAATTGAGTTTTGTATATGTATTACTTGATTCTACAAATTCAGGTGTTATATTAAATGGTATATATAGTAATGAAGGCCACTATTTATATATTAAAGATGTGATTAATGGCAAAACTGAAAAAGAATTATCAAAAGAGGAAAGAGCTACGTTAGACAACGTAATTTATAAATGAAAATTCATATAACTGCTTAGGAGGTATAAAATTGTCATATAAATTAATTGCTATAGATTTAGATGATACGCTTTTAAATGATGAGTTAGAAATCAGCACAAAGAATCTCGAAGCTTTAAAGTACGCAGCAAATAAGGGCGTAAAGATTGTAATTTGTACAGGTAGAGCGAGTAATTCAGTTAAAAAATATATTGATATAATTGAAGATTATGGAAGTGAAGATTTTATTATAGTATTTAATGGATCAATCATTACATCCTCCCAGGGAGAAATTATATTTAAAAAGATCATTAAAAAAGAATTGCTTCATAAGTTAGTAGATATAGGAAGAAAAGAAGATGTTGATATTCAAATATATAATAACGACGACCTTTATGTTGAAAAATATACAGATAAAATTAAAGAATATGAGATTCTTTCAGGAACGAAGGCAAACGTTATAGATGATTTGAAGAATGAAGAAACCACACTGAAAGTTCTGTATAATTGTGATGATACAACTAAACTAGATAAAATTAAAGAGGAAATTGAAACACTTTATAGTTCTGAAGTATTTGTCTTTTTTTCAAAGAAAAACTACTTGGAAGTTTTATGTAATGAAGGGAACAAAGGTATTGCACTTGAATATTTGGCGAATTTACTAGCACTAACAAGAAAGGAAGTTATTGCGATTGGTGATAGTGAAAACGATATATATATGATAGAATATGCTGGACTAGGGGTATGTATGAAAAATGGAAGAGAGTCCGTTAGGAATATAGCAAACTACGTCACTGAAAATACAAATAACGAGAATGGCGTATCGGAAGTTATTTATAAGTTTATTTGAAAAGGTAACAAATGTTATTAGTTTTACTATATTTGCTTAATATTTAAGATTATGACAATTAATTACATATTATTTCCTGGGAAATAAAAACCTGCGTAATGAACACGCAGGTTGAGGGGGGTATTAGATGTTATTGTACCAATTCAGTAAAAAATGTGGTACAATAATAGTATAACCGTTCTATCAATGATTATTCAGTAAGAGATAAACTTTATCAAACAATAAAAGTTTTATAGCGCTATAATGCTATCATACAAAATGGTATAGGTGATATATATGAGAAGAGTATTCGTAGACAATTTAAAAGGAACAGAAATATTAGCTAAACCAATATACACTGCCAATGATATGATTTTGCTATCTCAAGGTATAAGGGTGAAGAGATCCTATGTTGGAAAACTAAAGGAACTTGGAATAGATTATATCTATATTGAAGATGCGATATCAGAAGGTATCGAAATTGAAGATTTTATTGATGAACGAACGAGAGACTTATGTAAAAAGGAAGTAAAAAATGTCTTGGAAAAGTTCTCAACTTCAGGCAAGGTAGAATTAGACTCAATAGCTCAAGTAGCTCAAAATGTAATAGAAGACATTCTTTCTAATAAAGAAGTTCTAGTGAACATATCAGATATTAGAAGAGAAGATGAATATACATATTCGCATAGTGTAAATGTATGTAGCCTCTCTGTTTTAACTGCCGTAAAAAGAGGATATTCACCAGAAAAAGCTAGAGATTTAGCGATTGGCGCTTTACTCCATGACTTAGGAAAGGTACTTATACCAGATGAAATATTAAATAAAGAAGACAGTTTAACAGCACAAGAAAAAGAAGTTTTCAAGCAGCATGTTATACATGGGTATGAAGCCGTAAAAGACGAAATATGGTTAAGTGCAATTTCTAAAGTTGTAATCTTGACACATCATGAAAGGTTAGATGGAAGTGGTTATCCATTTGGATGGACAGGAGACAAAATACATGACTCTTCAAAAATTGTTGCTATATGTGACGTGTTTGACACGATGACAAACAGAAGATCAAATAGAGATGCCTATAAGATATATGAAGTTGTTGAGTATTTAACAGCAATGAAAGGTGTATTGTTTGATGAAGAAATTGTTAACACATTTACAAATTATATTGCAGTTTATCCTTCAGGTTCAGGGGTGGTTACAAATAAAGGTGATTATTGTATTGTGATTAAACAAAACAAATCTTTACCAACCAGGCCAATTATTAGATTAATAAAGAATCCTGATGGAGAACCTTATGAAAACATGAAGGAAATTGACTTGGCAAAAGAAACCACTGTATTTATAGTGGATACGTATGAAATATAAAGATTAGATAATATGTAAATTAGCTTCCATATTATCTAATCTTAATGTAACGAACATAGTTAATCTTTTTTGAATACAACAATACCTGAAGAACCTTCTTCAATAAAAATTGTTTTATTAGATATTTTTTTATAAATAAGGGATTCGTCTATTAGTAATATCTTGCTAGGGGTTTGGAAATATGAGCCCTTCTCATCAGCGTAAATATAAAGAACTATGTCATCTTTGTACTTTAATAATTTGGTGCTATTTAATTGTTTCCCATTTTTGTAGTTAATAAAACTTTTGGAATCAGTTAATTCTTCAATATCTTGATAATCATTTTCTTCGGCAAAATTTTCAAAAGTTCTATGAAGGTTATAGCCAAAAGATGTCCCATCGTCTACCAATAGGGTAAATTCAATGCCGTCTTTTCTTTTTTCAAATGTTGTAATCTTGACATTGGTTTCGAAAAATTGATCAAACAAATATGAGATATCTTCCTTAATTTTGTTTTTATCATCATCGATATTAACACCATAAAATTCTTCTAATTCTTTTTCGGAAAGATAAACTGATATAGAGACTTTGCCATCATCCTCAATAATAGTGTAGGATTGCCCTTCTTCTAGTGTCACCGTAGAGGAACAGCCAGTAAGCGTAAGTGAAAATAAACCCATAACAATAAAAATATAAATATAAATATAAATAGTCTTCATATCTAATTACCTCCATATATTTATATAGCTATATATATTAGTACTATACTGATTACTAATATATGTTCTTAGTGGAGAAAAGAGTATTTATTATTTTATAAATAAAAAGAATGAAGTTCCTTATTTTTTTAAACCAGGGATACAAAGAATAAAAAATTCTATTAAAGTTTATATTGAAAAACAAATTCTGATAGATTATAATTAATACATATAAAATGACGTTGATCGAAGCTAAGATTATTAGAGCACTTAAGAGAGTCGGTGGCTGGTGAGAACCGATGTGTAATTTAATCCCTCTACTTCAGGAGTTGCTGACGATAAGTCGGAAGGGTTGTATCCTTTATAATACATCAGAGAGGCTGTTTAGGCAATTTGGGTGGCAACGCGGAACTTTTTCGTCCCATAATATTTATTTGTGGTGATGTAAAGGTTTTTTTGTTTTTATAAGGAGGTTATTTGTATTCCACACCAGTGTGGCAGATTGGCAACAACTTATTTAATTAACGAATAGGAGAAAAAGATGATTGATATTAAACTTTTAAGAGAAAACTTTGACGAGGTAAAAAAAGCATTAGGTAATAGAAAAGAAGATTTTAATCTTGACAGATTTAGAGAGACTGATTTAAGAAGAAGAGAACTATTACAGAAAGTAGAGCAACTTAAAAACAAACAAAATATTGCTTCAAAACAAGTACCTATTCTAAAAAAAGAAGGCAAAGATGCCAGTGGGATTTTAGAAGAAATGAAGGACTTATCTACTGAGATTAAGAGTTTAGATCAAGAAATAAAAGAACTTGAAACAGAGATAAATAATTTCTTGCTTACAATTCCAAATATACCACATAGTTCTGTACCGCTTGGAGATACCGAAGAGGATAATGTTGAAATAAGAAAATGGGGTGAACCAAAATACTTTGACTTTGAACCAAAAGCTCATTGGGATATAGGTACAGATCTTGATATATTAGATTTTGAAGCAGCAGCCAAAGTAACAGGTGCAAGATTTACAATATATAAAGGTCTTGGCGCTAGACTTGAAAGAGCTTTGACGAACTTCATGCTAGACCTACATGTAGATCAACATGATTATACAGAGGTGTTTCCTCCTTTTATGGTGCATAGAAGAAGTATGATTGGTACAGGGCAGCTTCCAAAATTTGAAGAGGATGCCTTTAAAGTTGAAGGAACAGAATACTTTTTAGTGCCGACTGCGGAAGTACCGGTAACGAATATGTATAGGGATCAGATATTACTAGCTGATCAATTACCAATTAAACATTGTGCTTATACGGCTTGCTTTAGAGCAGAAGCTGGATCTGCAGGAAGAGACACTAGAGGATTAATAAGACAGCATCAATTTAACAAGGTGGAATTGGTGAAGTTTGTAAAACCAGAAGATTCTTATGAAGAGTTAGAAGCATTAACAAGAGATGCAGAGGAAGTACTTCAATTACTAGGAATATCATATAGGGTTGTTAAAATATGTATGGGAGATTTAGGATTTACTGCAGCAATGAAGTATGACATAGAAGTATGGATGCCAAGTTACAATCGATATGTAGAAATATCAAGCTGTAGTAACTTTGAGTCTTTCCAAGCTCGAAGAGCAAATATTAAGTATAAAGAAAGTGTTAAAGATAAAGCAAATTTTATTCACACATTAAATGGGAGTGGGGTTGCAGTTGGAAGAGCAACAGCTGCAATATTAGAGAATTTTCAGTTAGAAGACGGTAGCGTTATTATTCCAGAGGTATTAAGACCATACATGAACGGGATAGAAAAAATCAAGTAAAAACAGCCAAATCAAAAAGCCCATCAAAGTGGGCTTTTTATTTTAGTTTGCTAAGTAGATTAAGAATGCGGTAATTATGGTACCATTCATTTATTTGTCCTTATCCATCAGTGCATTGATAACACGGATAGCATCTTGATTAATAACACGATAATTAATCTCTAATCCGTTGCGCTCTCCAGAAATTATCCTAGCAGATTTCAGTTTTGAAATATGTTGGGAGACAGTTGATTGAGGTATGTTTAAACAATTTTGCATAAATGAAACATTACATCCATCTTCATTAAGTAATCCATTAACAATACACAACCTTGTTGGATGACCCAGTACCTTTAGGAGCTCAGCCATTTCGGTATACTTATTAATATCCATTTGCTCACCTCTACAATTGTATTATTTAAATATGCGAATAAGTATATTTTATCAGAAAAAGTTATGAAAGTAAATGTATATCTTAAAACATTTGGCTTACAACATTGGTACCTTTTAACTGAATGCGGAGGTTTTGTAATATTGGTTTATTAATAAAGTCCGCCACCTCAGGGTAGCGGACTAAACTTATTTAAAGTTTTCAATTCTAACCTAAAGAAGTCCCACAGCCGTTGGTTAGGTAACTTCCTATTAAAATTAGTAGAGGTTCAGTTGAATATTTTAGTATAGTATTACATATTGGTACATCATAATAAAGTGACAAAAGCTACCAATTAATACAAATACATGAAAAATTTCGTGAAAACCAAACCATTTTGAGCTAATCCTTGGCCACTTAGTACCATAAATAACAGCACCAAGAGTATAAGAAATACCACCTGCAAATAACCAAAGGATTGCTACTGATGATAACGTTTGAATAAGTGGGAAAATTGCTATAACTATCATCCATCCCATCCCAATATATATACCAGTATTAATCCATCGAGGTGCATTCATCCAGAAAATTTTGAATAAGATTCCGGCAATGGCAACTGACCAAATGATACTTAATAGCGTAAGCCCAATAGTACCTCTTAATGGTATTAAACAAATAGGAGTATAGGTTCCAGCTATTAAGACAAAAATCATCATATGATCAATTCTGTGAAGAATGTTACTCAATGCTTTTGGCCGATCAATAATATGGTATAAGGTGCTAGCCAGATATAGTAATATTAAACTAGTTCCAAAAATAGCAAATGCGGCAACATGAAGAGTAGAACCAATTATATATGATTTCTTTACAAGACTATAAACAGCAATTATTGATAGGATTACGCCAATTAAATGAGTGAACGCACTCATAGGATCTTTTATATACTTCATAGAAACACCTCCGCCAAACATAGTAATAAATACTACTTAATGTAATATTGACATTATATAACACGAATGCCAATAATTCAATAGCTATTTATTAAAAATACATTGTGCGTTTTTATTTTTAACAAATAAACTACACATTATACATTATGTAAATAAAAAGTTCCCTTTCATAATGAAATAATTCATTCAAAAGATTTACACGCTATAATAACCACGCATAAAAAAATTTTTACCTAACGGCGGACACGGGAAATTTATATTATTGAATCTTTATGAAAACATAAAAGTAGTTACATAATATTACTTCTATGCTATAATTATCATTACCGAAAATATGAATATAATAATGGTTGTAGCGTAAAAGTTAGTTTATTCTAATTTGTACACAATATATATCGATGGTTAAAGCCCCCATTGAACTATATGTTGTGCAATGAAGAATAACGATATACTTTTGACGCTATTACCATAATAATTACAAGTGGAGAATTAAATGCAAGAAAAAATCGCTAGCCCAAAAAGAACTATGGAAATAATCAATAAATATAATTTTGTTATTCAAAAACGTTTTGGTCAAAACTTTCTTATAGATTTAAATATACTTGAGAAGATTGTTCAAGGAGCAGAGTTAACAGAAGATGATGTGGTTATTGAGATTGGTCCAGGCATTGGTAGCTTAACACAAGTTTTAGCTGAAAATGCAAAAAAAGTCATAGCTATAGAAATAGACAAAAAGCTTATCCCTATATTAGAAGAAACACTAATAGGATACGATAATATTACTATTATAAATGAAGATATATTAAAAGTTGATTTGCATAAACTTATAGCGCAACACAATGAAGGCAATAAAGTAAAAGTTATTGCGAATTTACCATATTATATTACAACACCTATAATAATGGGACTTTTTGAAAATAATATTCCAGTTGATATAATTACTGTTATGGTACAAAAAGAAGTTGCAGATAGAATGCAAGCAAAGCCAGGAAAAAAAGATTATGGCGCGTTATCTCTAGCAGTACAATACTACTCTAAGCCAAAGATTGTTACTCAAGTTGGTCCAAATTGCTTTATTCCCGCACCTAAAGTGGGTTCTTCGGTAATAAGTTTAAAGCGTTTTGATGAGCAAGCGTTTGATGTCACAGACCCAAAGTTTTTATTTAGACTCATAAAAGCTGCATTTAGTCAAAGAAGAAAAACACTAGTCAATAGTGTGAGTAATCATGAGAATCTCGAGGTTTCCAAAGAACAGTTACTTCAAGCGCTTCATGAAATGGGATTAGATCCAAGGGTGCGTGGAGAGGCACTAACGCTTGAACAATTCATTGAATTAACGAATTGTATTATCAACTAACGTAAAACAATTAATAAAACCCCTTTTTTACTAATATAAATATAAAAAGGGGGTTTTTAAATGGAAAAGTATTTTAGAAAAATAGTTCATATCGAAGCTATTAATAAGGAATATTGTCCACATGTTGCTTACTATAAATTGGAAAAAAGAAATGGTAAATACAAAGTTACGATATCAATTGAAGGCATTCAGTCAAGAGATGAAGAGAACTATTATTTTTGTTTAGTTTATAAAAAAGATCAAAGGTATTATGCAAAAGAAATTCAAGCTATTATAGTTGGTAAAAATGGAAAAGTTAATCAAGTGATTCAAGTAGATGAACCGTGGATGAACGAAATAAAAGGAGTCGTTATTAGATGTAATCAGGAACCCATTTTAGTTGGTTATCAAGATGAAGTGTTTAACTATAATAACCTTAATACAGAAAAAATAAAGACGGAAATACATAATGAGGAGAAAAAAGAAAGTATTTACTATAATAAAGATAAAGCGCAAAGAAATGAGAATTTAGATAATAAAGAGAATAATAAGGAAGAAGTACTTAATGAAGAACAAAATCAAGGCATTCCAAAAGACATATACATAGGAAGAAAGCAAGGTATACAAAACAGTGGCCCAGCAGACAACCAAAACGAGCAATGCAGACATAGCGTAGCAAGCAACCAAAACGAACAAAATAGCCATGGCCTAGCAGACAACCTAAACGAGCAATACAGACATAGCGTAGCAAGCAACCAAAATGAACAAAATAGCCATGGCCTAGCAGGCAACCAAAACGAGCAATACAGACATAGCGTAGCAGGTAATCAAAACGAACAAAATAGCCATGGTATAGCAGGCAACCAAAATGAGCAAAATAGTCATGGCATAGAAAATAACCAAAACGAAGCAAATAGCCATGACGTACTAAGTAATCAAGCTGATCAAGAGAGCTATAAGGCAAGTATGCAAGGCACTAGAAATATTCAAGATGTGGATACAACAGAAGAAATCGAAAATGATCAAAAAACAACCTATCCGAATAAAGGAAAAACAAATAAGAATAATGACTCAAGTATAAAGAATAAAAAATTAGATACGAATACAACAGACTCATTTAAAAAAGAAAAATCTGGTGAAAGTAATGATTATTATAAGCAAAGTACAATAAATCATAATAATGCACAAAGTAATAAGAATCAAAGTAGTAAGAAACCTGAGGGTGCATTGAATACTATTGATTATATAAAAAAGCAACTTGAATTAAAAGAAGAAGTAAAGAAAATTGAAGATATTTTTCAACAAAACGATAAAATAACACCATTCGATAAACAAGACCCTAAAACAGAATGGGTAAAAATTGAAATAACAGACCTTGTTTTTTTGCCATTAGAATCATGGATTCTAATGAATAACGCGTTTTTAATGACATGCTATAGGAAATACAAGCATTTAATTTTGGGCAGAAATAAAGATGAGGGTACTTTGAAGCTTGGAATTCCAGATATATATTATTTTAAAGAAAGCTTAATAGCAAATGTGTGTGGATTTGATGAATTTTATCCTTGCAATGGTAAAAATCCAAAATCTGGAGAATATGGGTACTGGGTAATAAGGACTATATTATAATTTATTTACATGCTTCGTAATATGTAATATAAATGTAAGGAGATATTCATATAAAATACATATTAAAACGTTAGTATGAAAGTATAGTTTGAATCCCCCTTTAAATTTAAATAGAACCTGTTATAAGAATAGCCCTATCTACATGTTACTTGTAGGTAGGGCTTTTTTCTTGAGAAGAAATGTGTCATTTTGAAGAGAGCGTTACGTTTCCCATATTAGAATAAATACGGAAATCTGGACCTTCACTCTCTTTTACAACCTTAAAGCTTGAATCAACATCAATATGGCCCAAATTTGAATCAATATATGTCGCAGTGCTATCATTATCATAAAAAGATAAGTCAATGTTTCCCAAATCAGCATTAGCGCTTAATGTTGCGATGTTACTATAAAAAGTACCTTGAGTGGAGCCCATCTTTGTTGAAAAGCGTGCGTGTTCAATATTCTTATCACTAGTGATCTCTAAACTTCCCATGTCAAGTTCACAGACTAACGTGCCTATTGTTTCTGTAAAGTTTAGCTTGATCTCTCCAAAATTAGATTTAGAATCAAAAGATTGAACAGGCGCTGATACATTTAAAGTTATAGCACCCATTTCAGAATTAACTGAAATAGATTCCTTTGGCGTAGTTATATCTAATTCTACATTTCCTAAGCTAGCAGAAAGGTATAAATTATTGATATTATCAAAAATACTGTGGTTTGTAATTTCTCCCATAGATAGTGTTAAATCTAAGATATTACATTGGTAGTCTTTTGGAATATGAACATTTATATAACTAGCATACGCTCGATCTATAAAGATATTTGTAACAGAATAGTATGAGTTTATATAGAGGGTATTTTCAAGTTGCTCAATTTTATAATCAATAGAGTATAGCGGTGAGTTCGGGTACTCATTATAGTATTCAACCATAATATCTGAGCGATCTTCTTCAATAAATATTACATCTTCTAAGGATGAATTGATTACAATAGAATCGGGTAACGTGAAGTTATCAGTTTGAGAAACTGTCAAAGTTTCAAATTGGCTACTCCGATTATTGTTGAAAATAGACCAATTATAGTCGAAATTTTTCCCATCCACCTTAAAGTTACCAAAGTTACTAAGGATATCTTTATTTTTAGAAATATAGTAACCTGTAAAGGATGTTGCAACTACTAACACAGCTAAAAAAATTATAGAGGCAACGCCTAAGAATTTATGAAATCCTTTCATGTTAAAACCCCCTTATAAGTTTAATTAGCCACTTAACATATTTATGTGTAAATATACAAGTGAATCTAATTAAAAAGTACATAGATATGAGTATTAAGCCACCAATACAAATTATAATAATAGAAATAGCAAATAGCAATATAGGATACTGATATAATACTAAAGGTGCACTTAAAAATGCAACTGGGGTAGCAATTAACGAGGATATTAATAGTACAAAACCCCCAAATAATAGGCCAACTCCTGAAACTGTAAACCCAATCAGAACACCCCAATAACCTATATAAAAGCCAATGAAAATGCTATTAATTATTAATGCTACTATAGAAAGAGCAACAATTTCTCCAATGCTATTTCCATATTTCTTTACTGCAGTGCGTTTAGGCTTTTGTGCAGGGGACGTATCTGGATTTTGACTAGGAGAAACTGAAATAGGAATAGGAACAATAGCGCTCACAAATTGTCTTGCTATATTTTCTGGATCACCTAAAGATGAAATGATCTCTTCTTCTAAAATCCCTTGTTTCATTTCTTCTTTAAAATGTTCTTCATAATCGTACATAATTTCTCTTCTTTCATTGTAGGGCAAAGAAGTAAGCAAACGGTCTAAACTTTCTAAATAATCGTCTTTTAACATATTAATCCTCCTCGATAAGATTGCTGACTCGATATATGATGTCCTGCCATTCTAATAAATAAATTTCCTTAGCTTCGAATCCTTTTTTTGTGAGACGATAGGTTTTTTTTGAATCACCATTAATTTCTTTCATCGTTGTTTCCAATAACCCTTCATATGTTAAATGCCTTAATAAAGGATATAAATTTCCTACAGGTACCTTTACACTAGAAGAAATTATCTTAACAAGCTCATAAGCCGTATGGTCCTTTTTCGAAAGGATAGAAAAAACACATAATTCAATTACACCTTTTTTGAATTGAATGTTCAAATGAATTACCTCCTCAACAAATAACATAATTATTACATATATTCACCAGTAATATTGAAATATAAAATTCATTAGATAGGGAAAACTTATCTATTATCGGTATTACGATTTTCCAACTCCATGAAAAAAAGTATAGCATGGAAGGCTTTGTAAAAGGCTATAATGAGATTAAAATTTGGTTAAAAAACCTTGACAAAATAAAAAATAATGATATACTTTGAATATCAAAGCAAATACTTTGACTATCAAACAATTTGACGATATTTGTAATAATTAAAAAAGGAGTTGCTTATGAAATATGGAAAGATTATTGGTACAGGAAAATACTTACCTAAGAGAATCCTTACCAATATTGATTTAGAGCAAATTATAGACACAACGGATGATTGGATATATTCTAGAACAGGAATTAAAGAAAGACGAATTGCAGATGATGAAACATGTTATGATCTTGCAATATTAGCAGCAAAGGATGCGCTTAAGGCATCAGAGCTAGACCCTGAAAATATAGATCTCATAATTGTAGCTACGATGACAGCTGAGTATGCAACACCTGCCATTTCATGCTTAGTGCAAAAAGCAATAGGCGCAAAAAACGCACTTGCATTTGATTTATCAGCTGCATGTTCGGGATTTGTTTTTGCAATTCATACAGCAAATCAGTTTATTATGAATGGAACTTTTAACAATGCACTCATTATTGGAAGTGAAAAGCTATCTAACATCATTAATTGGGAAGATAGAAATACATGTGTATTGTTTGGAGATGGTGCAGGCGCAGTAGTAGTAGAAGCAAGTGAAGAACAAGGAATAATAGAAACAATTTGTAGGTCAGTAGGCGAAGATTATGCTTGTTTAACTGCAGGTATAAAAAGAATTAAAACGCCTTTTAAGAATGTTAATATTGAGCAGGATTTTATTGAAATGGAGGGAAGAGAAGTATTTGAGTTTGCTTGTACGAAAGTACCACAGTGCATAGAAGAAGTATTAGAAAAGGCAAAATTAGAAAAGAGCGATATTGATTATTATATTTTGCATCAGGCGAATACGCGTATAATTAGTAAAGTTGCAAAAAAATTAAGCGAGCCACTAGATAAGTTTTATACAAATATGGAATTCTATGGAAACACCTCTTCTGCCAGTATAGGAATTGCACTAGATGAAATGGTAAAAGCTGGAAAATTAAAAAATAAGAAAGTAATTTTAGCAGGATTTGGTGCGGGTTTAACGTATGGAGCAAGTATTATTCAATTTTAACTAACATTTAAGGATTTCTTGACCAATGGTTAAGAGCCCTAAACATATAATTATTATTCCAGGAGGATTTAAAAATGAATTTTGAAAAATTAAAAGAGCTTATAGTAGAAGAACTAGGTGTTGAGGCAGAAGCAGTAACAATGGAAGCAAGTTTTGCAGATGATTTAGGTGCAGATTCATTAGACTTATTTGAGTTAGTTATGGCTATTGAAGACACTTTTGGCGTAAAAATTCCAAACGAAGATTTAGCCAATATCAAAACAGTTAAAAGCGCTATTGATTATATTGAAGCAAACTAATAAGCATTTAACCAAATGCAAGCATGACTTGCATTTGGTTAATTCTTCATCAAAAATGACACAAATACTTAAGAACAATCACTTAACGTATCAAGTAGTATCCAATTATCAGATCAAAACATAGAAAAATAGGGATAAAAACAATAAATAAGTACATTACTAAATCAATACTTTGACTATCAAAATAGTATTTAAGTTTTAAGGAGATAGCTAAGCATCATATAGAAATTATAATTATAAAAAGGTAGGGATGATATGAATAAAATAGCATTTATTTTTCCAGGTCAGGGTGCACAATATGTAGGTATGGGTAAAGAAATCGTTAATAGTAATAAAGAAAGCAAGGAAGTATTTGACTACGCAAACAATATACTTGATTTTGATTTAGAAGAAATTTGCTTTTCTGAACAAGAGAAAATTCATAATACAGAATATACACAACCAGCGCTATTAGCCACATCTATTGCAATATTAAAGGCGGTAGAAGCGTTTGGTATTAAACCAGATTATGTAGCCGGCCTAAGCTTAGGGGAATATAGTGCGCTTGTAGCAAATGGGTGTATAGATTTTGAAGATGCTGTTTATCTTGTAAGAAAAAGAGGACAGTTTATGGAAGAAGCAGCTAGAAAAACGCAAGGTACGATGGCTGCAGTTATTGGCGCTGACAAAGCGACAATTGAAGAAGAATGTAAAAAAGCAAAGGGAATTGTAAGTGTAGCGAATTATAATAGCCCGGCTCAAATTGTTATTGCTGGTGAAGTTCAAGCTGTTTCAGAAGTCTCCGCAAAACTTATTGAAAAAGGAATTAGAGTAATCCCATTAAAAGTAAGTGGTGCTTTTCACTCTCAATTGATGAAAGAAGCTGCAAATAAACTTGAAGATGTGCTTAATGATATTGATATTAAACCTTTTAATACACCTTATGCTACGAATGTATCAGGGGAAATAATGTATACATGCGAAGGGGTTAAAGATTTACTAATTGAGCAAGTCATGTCATCTGTGAAATGGGAAGACTGTATAAATTCCTTAATTGCTCAAGGCGTAGATACTTTTGTTGAAATAGGGCCAGGTAAAACCTTATCCGGACTTGTAAAAAAAATAGATAGAAGTAAAAAAGTATTAAACATTGAAGATATTAGTAGTCTTCAAAAATCAAGAGAGTTACTTAAACACTTAATTAAGAAAGAAAAGGTTGAAGAATTTTCATTGAACTATTAAAAAGGAAAATGAATTGGAGGCATATAGAACTATGGTTGAAAAAAAAGTAGCCCTTGTAACAGGAGCTAATACCGGTATTGGAAAAGAAATTGCGCTTACACTGGCTACAGAAGGATATCTTGTAATTGTAAATTATTTATTTAATGAAGATAAAGCACAAGAGGTTAAATTAGAAATTGAAAATAAAGGTGGTCAATGTCATTTACAATATGGTGATGTGAGCGATTTTAAAATAGCAGAAGAAATGATGGCAGAAGTTTTCAATACTTTTGGGAGGTTAGATGTATTAGTAAATAATGCAGGTATAACTAGAGATCAATTGGTATTAAGAATGACTGAAGATGATTTTGATGATGTAATTCGAGTTAACTTAAAGGGGACATTTAATTGTATAAAAGGTGCTTCTAAAAAAATGTTGAAGCAACGATTTGGAAAAATTATTAATATGTCGTCTGTTGTGGGAATTATGGGCAACGTTGGACAATGTAACTACTCAGCATCAAAGGCAGGCGTTATTGGATTGACGAAGTCATTGGCACGTGAATTTGCGCCAAGAAATATTCAAGTTAATGCAATTGCACCAGGGTTTATTGAAACAGATATGACAGATAAAATTCCAGAAAAAATTAAAGAAGAAATGATAAGTGGAATTCCTCTTCAAAGAATGGGAAAACCAGAAGATATTGCAAACATAGTTGCATTTTTAGCATCAGATAAAGCTAATTATATTACGGGTCAAATTATACAAGTCGATGGCGGCATGACAATGTAAATTAAGGAGCACGCTTAAGGAGGAATAAAATGCGTAAAAGAGTAGTAGTAACGGGACTTGGGGTAATATCTCCAGCGGGTAATACAGTAGATGAGTTTTGGAGTAATTTACGACAAGGAGTATGTGGAATAGGTTTAACTACCGCATTTGATACAACAGAG
Organism: Firmicutes bacterium HGW-Firmicutes-7; assembly: GCA_002841375.1. GTDB lineage: Bacteria > Bacillota > Clostridia > Lachnospirales > Vallitaleaceae > HGW-1. The sequence continues at coordinate 49,732 of PGZO01000010.1, forward strand.
TTTGATTCGAAGGTATCTGGTGAAGTGAAAAATTTTGATGAAAAACAATATATGGATAGAAAAATTGCAAAGCGTATGGATAGATTTTCTCATTTTGCAGTTGCAGCATCCAAAGAAGCAATAGAAATGTCGGGATTAGATCTAGAATCAGAAGATTTAACTAGAATTGGTGTTATTATTGGATCAGGAATTGGAAGCTTAGGAACGATTGAAATTGAAGAACAGAAACTGATAGAAAAAGGACCAAGTAAAATATCTCCGATGCTTATCCCAAAAATTATTTCTAATATTGCTGCTGGAAATGTTGCAATTAGATTTGGATTAAAAGGTATGTGTACATGTGTAGTGACAGCATGTGCTAGTGGAACAAATTCAATTGGAGATGCATTTAGGGCTATTCAATATGGAACAGCAGATGTTATGGTAGCTGGTGGAACTGAAAGTAGTATTTGTCCATTAGGAATTGCTGGATTCACATCCTTAACAGCACTTTCGACAACAGAAGATCCATTAAAAGCGTCAAGGCCATTTGACAAAAACAGAAATGGGTTTGTTTTAGGAGAAGGATCAGGAATTTTAGTACTCGAGGAATTAGAGCACGCATTAAATAGAGGGGCAACTATTTTAGCTGAAGTTAGTGGTTATGGAGCGACGTGCGATGCGTTTCATATTACATCTCCGTCACCTGATGGAGAAGGCGCTGCAAGATGTATGGAATTAGCAATTAAAGATGGGGATGTTTCCAAGGAAGACATTTCGTATATTAATGCTCATGGTACAAGTACAGAATACAATGATAAGTTTGAAACACTTGCAATTAAAGCTGTTTTTGGAGAACATGCATATAAAATACCAATAAGTTCAACGAAATCAATGACGGGGCATCTGCTTGGTGCAGCAGGAGGTATAGAAGCAATTGCTTGTGTAAAATCAATTGTTGATAATTATGTACATCCTACAATAGGGTATGAAACACCAGACTCCGAATGTGACCTTGACTATGTTCCAAATGTTGGAAGAGAAGTTGAAGTAAACTACGCCTTAACAAATTCATTAGGCTTTGGTGGCCACAACGCAACATTAGTATTTAAAAAATATAAGTAGTTAAAGGAGAAGGTATGGAGACTGGAGAAATAAAAGAATTAATACAAGCACTTAAAGACTCAGAATATAGTTATATAGAAATAAAACATGAAGGTAGTCAAATAATTCTTAGCAAAGAAGCAGTATCGGTTACTACTTCTAAAAATGCTATCGCTCATGGCGTTGAGGCATCAGTAAGTACAAAGACTGAAAATATTATAGAAACGGCAGTGATAGACAATGACTCAACCTGTCATATTGTTAAATCACCGATCGTTGGGACTTTCTATTCTTCATCAAGCCCAGAAAATCCTCCATTTGTTAAAAAAGGCCATAAGGTTAAAAAGGGCGATACCCTTTGTATTATTGAAGCAATGAAGCTAATGAATGAAATTGACGCAGATGTTGAAGGTGAAGTCGTAGAAATCCTTATTTGCAATGAAGAAGTTGTTGAATATAATCAACCATTGTTTAAGATTAAGGTAACGACATAATAGAAAGGTAGGTAGAAGAGTATGTTAACGATTAACGATATTAAAAAAATAATTCCACATAGAGCACCATTTTTATTAATAGATAAGGTGGAAGAAATAGTTCCTGGCGAAAAAGCGATTGCCTATAAAAATGTTACCTTTAACGAGTATTTTTTTGAAGGGCATTTTCCACAGGAACCCGTTATGCCAGGCGTGCTTATAATTGAAGCACTAGCTCAAACAGGTGCAGTAGCTATTTTATCACTGGAAGAGTTAAAGGGCAAAATTGCCTATTTTGGCGGCATAAAAAACGCTAGATTTAGAGATAAAGTTATACCAGGAGATGTTCTAAGACTTGAAGTAGAAATTATTAAAAGAAGAGGGCCTATTGGTGTTGGGAAAGCAACTGCAACAGTAGATGGAAAAGTTGTAACTGAATGTGAATTAACTTTTGTAGTTGGTGAATAAGGAGATTTGTATGTTAAATAAAATATTAATTGCAAATAGAGGGGAAATTGCTGTAAGAATTATTCGAGCATGTAGAGAGCTTGGCATTCAGACAGTGGCAGTTTACTCAGAAGCCGATCGAGAGTCTTTACATACTCAGCTAGCTGATGAAGCCATATGTATTGGTCCTGCAAAGGCAAGTGAAAGTTATTTAGATATTAAAAGAATAATTAGCGCTACATTAGCTACAAAGGCAGATGCGATACATCCTGGCTTTGGGTTTCTATCTGAAAACCCAAAATTTGCAAAAATTTGTGAAGAGAGTTGTATTACATTTATTGGACCAAGTTCAGAAATGATAGAAAATATGGGAAATAAATCAAAAGCAAGAGAAACGATGAAAAAAGCTGGAATTCCAATTATACCAGGTTCGGATGGGGTATTAAAGGATATTAAAGAAGCTAAAAAATTAGCAAAACGTATAGGTTACCCCGTAATTATTAAGGCGTCATCTGGTGGTGGAGGAAAGGGCATGAGAGTTGCAAACAGGGAAGAAGACCTTTCTAGCAACTTCTTAATGGCTCAAAAGGAAGCAAAAGCATCTTTTAATGATGATTCAATGTATATGGAAAAGTATGTTGTCAATCCTAAACATATAGAGTTTCAAATTTTAGGAGACAAACAAGGCAACATAATTCATTTAGGTGAAAGAGATTGTTCCATCCAAAGAAGACACCAAAAAGTAATGGAGGAAGCCCCTTCAGCTACGATTGATGATACACTTAGAAAGAAAATGGGCGAGGTGGCTGTTAAGGCTGCAAAAGCGATTCATTATTATAATGCAGGAACTGTAGAGTTCTTATTAGCTGAAAATGGAGAGTTTTATTTCATGGAAATGAATACTCGTATTCAAGTAGAACATCCAATAACAGAAATGATTACGGGTATTGATTTGATTAAAAAGCAAATAGAAATTGCTGCAGGAAAACCGCTTAATATTAGGCAAAAGGATGTAATCATTAAAGGGCATTCAATTGAATGTCGTATCAATGCTGAAAATCCATCTAAAGGATTTAGACCATCACCAGGAAAGATTACTAATTTACATTTACCAGGTGGTAATGGGGTTAGAATTGATAGTGCTATTTATTATGGTTACGATGTACCTCCAAACTATGATTCTATGTTAGCCAAACTAATAGTTTATGGTAAAGATCGAGAAGAAGCAATTGCAAAAATGAATAGCGCAATTGGAGAATTTATCATTGAAGGTATTGATACAAATATAGAATTTCAATATGAAATTCTTCAGAACGAAGATTTTATTAAAGGTATATATAACACAGGTTTTATAGAAAACCTAGCAAAAGGTGTTGAATAATCATGGCGAATGTATTTCGTAAGACTCAATATGTTAAGATTCCTACAAAACAAGTAATTCAGCCAAACATTCCAAATGATATATGGGTAAAATGTGATTTATGTGGGGAAATTATTTATAAGGACGACTTTCATAGTAATAATAAGACCTGTATAAAGTGCGAGAAAAACTTTAGATTAGATGCCTTTGGAAGAGTTGGAATAATTATTGATGAAGGTACCTTTGTTGAAAATAATCTGGAGGTTATTACAAAAAATGTATTAAACTTTCCAAATTATGAGAAAAAGCTTGAAGGACTTCAAGAAAGTACTGGACTTATAGAGGGCGTTGTTACTGGAATTGGAGAAATAAACGGACATAAGGTTGCATTAGGTGTTATGGACAGTCGATTTCTTATGGGAAGTATGGGCGCTGCAGTAGGAGAGAAGATTACGCGTCTTATTGAGGAAGCAACATTAGAAAAGCTTCCTTTAATTATTTTTACTGCATCAGGTGGGGCTAGAATGCAGGAGGGTATAATATCTCTTATGCAAATGGCAAAAACCGCGGCTGCAATAGGTAGGCACAGCGAAAGTGGTGGTCTTTATATTACAGTATTAACAGATCCTACAACCGGTGGCGTAACAGCAAGCTTTGCAATGCTCGGAGATATAATTTTGGCAGAACCAGGAAGTTTAATTGGTTTTGCAGGACCTAGAGTAATTAAGCAAACGATTAAACAAGATCTTCCAGAGGGGTTTCAAAGAGCTGAATTTCTATTAGCGCATGGTTTTGTTGATAAAATTGTTAAAAGAAATGATATGAAGGAAACGCTATGTAAAATTATTAAGCTTCATGGTATAATCTAGTAAACAGTAATAAGTAATTGGATTTAGAAAAAAGGTGGTTATAAAATGTTGGCATGGGAAAAGGTTCAAAAAGCTAGAAGGATAGATCGTCCAACAAGTATAGATTATATTGAGAAAATTGTTGAAGATTTCATTGAGTTTCATGGAGATAGACTTTATGAAGACGATCATGCAATTATAGGTGGAATAGGAAGAATCGGTTCTATCAATGTAACCGTAATAGCCCAAGAAAAAGGAAAAAATACAACGGATAAGGTAATGAGGAATTTTGCTATGCCTAATCCCGAAGGATATAGAAAAGCACTTAGGCTTATGAAACAGGCGGAGAAGTTTAATCGACCTATTATATGCTTTGTTGACACACCGGGTGCATATCCTGGTATTGGTGCTGAAGAAAGAGGACAGGGAGAAGCCATTGCAAGAAACCTGTTAGAAATGTCAAAACTTAAAGTACCCATTATTTCCATAATTATTGGAGAAGGTGGAAGTGGTGGCGCGTTAGCCCTTGCAGTTGCAGATGAAGTATGGATGTTAGAGAACGCTATATACTCTATTCTTTCACCAGAAGGCTATGCTAGTATTTTATACAAGGATAGTAGTAAAGCGAAAGAAATTGCAGATGAAATGAAACTGACCGCAGAGGATTTATTGGAACTAGGTGTTGTCGATCGAATCATTAAGGAACCATTAGATGGTGCGCATGTAAGCTTTAATCCAATCGCAAAGGGTCTTAAAGAACTTTTAATAGAGCATTTAACTGAATTACAAGCAATTGAAACAAATGAACTAATTGGAAAGAGATATGATAAATTTAGAAAATTTTATTAACATATTGCGTCACTTAAGTGAAGCAAATGAAGCTGTATCATTGACTACTTAGATAAAAAAACGCCTAAAGGACTTTTACCTTATAGGCGTTAAATTTTTGTCTAAATATAATTGGAAATACCCATAGAAGCATTAAGATAAATGTCAATAGTTATAGATGATTAATTTGACTTGCATTATAAGCTGCACCAAAACCATTATCAATATTTACAACACTTACACCACTTGCACAGCTGTTTAACATAGAAAGCAAAGCAGAAAGCCCATTGAAATTAGCACCATAGCCTACACTGGTGGGAACAGCAATTATAGGTTGGCTAAGAAGGCCGCCCATAACACTAGCGAGGGCCCCTTCCATACCAGCTATAACAATAACAACTTTTGATTTTTTAATTTCTTCAAGACGTGCAAAGAGTCTATGAATACCTGCTACACCAACATCCGTAAATACCTGAACCTTATTGCCTAAAATAAGTGCAGTTTCTCTCGCTTCTTCTACAACAGGGATATCAGATGTTCCAGCTGCAACGATTGAAATGATTCCTTCAGCTTGTGTTATTGGCTTCACCCGAATAGTTATGACTCTTCCGAGTTCATTATAGGCCATATCTGGATGCAGAGATTTTACTGCCTCATATATCTCTTTAGTTGCTCTAGTAGCAAGGACATTATTATTTCTAGTAATCATTACTTCCATAATTGATCTTATTTGATTGATGGTTTTACCAGCACAATAAATAACCTCCGGATAGCCGACACGTAATTCTCTATGGTTATCAATCATAGCAAACCCAATATCTGTAAAGGGAAGCTCCGCAAACTTTTTTTTAGCCATGTCTAGTGTTATTTCATTATTCTTATAACCTTCTAATAATTGCTCAACTTCGGCAAGATTCATAAGTCACATCTCCTTTTCTATCGTCTTATTAAAAGAACCCATAAAATACCCAAGAACATCAACCGTAACATATGTATATCCGTACACTTGAAGCTGGTTACCAATTTTGTCAAGTAATGTGGTGTCAAATAAAGCAGTTCTGCTTTCGGGACCAACTTCAATTCTTGCAAGATTACCATGATGACGTACACGGACAGCCTTAAAACCTAGACTCATCATAAACAGTTCAGCAGCTTCAATTCTCTGTAAGTCTTCCAGATAAACGGATGTATCATAAGGCAATCTTGTCATTAGACATGCATAAGCAGGTTTATTCCAAGTAGGTAAGCCCAATTGATTTGACATAGCTCTAATATCTGCTTTCGTGTAGTTACAATCAAGAAGTGGGCTAAGGACGTTAAGTTCTTTCAGAGCAAGCATACCTGGGCGATAATCCTTTGTGTCATCAAAATTAGTGCCATCGCATACATATGAATAACCTTGAGCTTGAGCTAGAGAAAGAATTTGTTTAAAAATTATTTTTTTACATAAATAACAGCGGTCTTTAGGATTATTACGAATAGATGCATCGATACAGTCTAATTGAATGATCTCATGTTCAATAGCAAATTGATGAACAAACGCTTTTGCTTCTTGGACTTCCCAAGCAGGAATATACGGAGATTGTACGGTTACAGCCTTTACGTTATTTCCAAGAGCTTCTTTTGCAGCTTTAAGTAAAAAGGTACTATCAACGCCACCAGAAAATGCAATAACAATTTTCCCTTTTCCCTTTAAGTAACTTAATAGGTCTAGGTATTTTTGGTTCATCTTATACCTCCTGCTCAAGTAAAACATTTAATTCGGAGTATAATTTTTTAATGGGTATATTGAATTTTTTTGCGATCAACGCACACTCTTCATATTCAAATTTAGAACTTACTAGGCAATCATTGAAGAAGCCCTTCTTCACAGTAATATAACCATAAGGCGTCATTACTTTTTCAAACTTCCTTATTAATTCTGTCTTTTCAATAGGATAGGTTCTTAAACCAAGAGATGTCGTTTCTCGAAAAATAATGGTTTTTACAGCGTTAAGCTTACTTTGTTCCACTAAAATACTCAGCATAACAGCCGGTCTACCTTTTTTCATAATAATATTGGTTTTGTAAACATCTCTAGCGCCAACTTCAAAGAGAAGGTTTTCAATATAATTATAAAATTCCGGATTCATATCATCTATGTTTGTTTCTACTATTATTTGTCTATCGTCTTCTTGATCTTGGGTTTCTGCAAGAAAAACTCTTAATAAATTTGGAATAGTAAAGTCTTTCGTTCCTAACCCACATCCAATCTTAACAATTGAAAAGGCCATTTTATCGTCATAAGCTTCAACAATGGCCTTGAGTATTGCTGCACCAGTAGGGGTAGTAGTTTCACTGTTAACACGACCAAGGTGTACGGGAACATCTTTTAGTATTTCAGCAGTCGCAGGAGCAGGTACAGGGATAAGTCCATGGGCACATTTTACAAATCCACCACCTAATTCTACGGTAGAGCTCATTATTTTATTCACATCAAGGGCATGAATACAAATAGCCGTTCCTACTATATCCACAATGGAATCAACAGCACCAACTTCATGAAAATGAACTTCATCAAGTGGTTTGTTATGAACTTTTGCTTCTGCTCGAGCAACTTCCATAAATATTTTCATACTAAGTGCTTTAACGTCAATGGATAAAGTGCTCTCATTAATGATAGATTGGATCATAGATAGATTTCTATGCTCATGACTACAATTATGTACGTGTTCAAATTGGGAGGGTTCGTTATGCATATGATCATGGTGCTTAACAGCGTGCTCATTTTCATGGATAATCACATCTACCTTAGTACCTGTTATACCCATTTTTTGCGCTTTATAAATTTTTAAATCGAATTCATTTGCTATAGGTAATTTTTTTAATTCTCTAATGAGAAATTCAGGATCGACACCTAAATCCACTAACGCACCCAATGTCATATCCCCGCTTATTCCAGCAAAACAATTAAAGTACAGTAATTTCATCATAAACCTCCTCGAATAAAAGCAACACCAAGAAAGTTAACCCTTCTTGGTGTTTGCTAATTTCAGTATTTCATATACTGCGCTATCAATTAAATCATTTAAATTACTCGTTGCTGTTCCTGCAATGAGTACATTACATCTGTTTAGTGGTAGCAATAATTTAACCGCCGAACTTGTAGAGACTGCAGTAGCAATATCAGCAGTGACTTCACCCATTAATGAATCTGTTATGATTATTGCGATGCTACCTACTATGACATCAACCTTATTAGACATTACCTTGATGGCATTTTCACCAGTAGCGCCATAAAGTGCACCGGCCTTGATCATACCAGTTGTTGCAGTGGAATTCGTTCCTAAAGCGATGATTTCAATCAATTCGCTTCGCTCCTTTGTGAGCTTTTCTACAATTGCCTTACCAATACCGCCACCTTGACCATCAATGACTGCTACTTTCAAAAAATCCCCCCTAATTTATGCGTAATCGTATTGAAAAAATTATAGCATTTATCTTAAAACAAGTCCACATTTCAACATGGATAAGCTTAAAGCATATGCTTATATGTGCAAGTTGAACAATTTTGTATGCTCAAAGGAACTTCAAGATTACATAAGGTCATTAATGTTTCATCAGCAAGTAGATCAGTTGTCAATCCGTCCGCCATGATTTGACCATCTTTTAAAATTATTGTTCGCTCGCATAAATTAAATAACATATCAAGATCATGGGTAGCAATTATTTTAGGGTGATTAAAAGTACTTAAAAGGTTGATTAAACGACGTCTTGACTTTGGGTCTAGCGCATTGGTCGGTTCATCTAGTATGAGTATATCAGGATGCATAGATAAAACAGAAGCAATAGCTGCAGCACGTTTCTCACCACCAGAAAGCTTATAGGGTGCGCGGGTTTTTAAATGTAAAATACCTACGATTTCAAGTGCTTGTACAACTCTTTTCTCTACTTCATCCTCGTTTAGCTTATAATTTCGAGGACCGAAGGCCACATCGTCATAAACAGTTGTCATAAACAGCTGATCATCGGGATTTTGAAAAGCCAATCCTATTTTTTCTCGAATATGTGGAAGGGTCTTTTTAGTTACTGGTAGACCACCAACAGAAATAGTCCCTTCATTAGGAAATAGTATGCCAAGAAGTAGCAATAATAATGTGGACTTACCAGCTCCATTTGCCCCAATTATACCGATTGACTCTCTTTGTGATAAAGTGAAAGAAATATCTTTTAAGGCTTGATGGCCATCAGGATATATAAATGTAATGTTATTAGCTTCAATTTGATAATGGCTCATGGGTACACTCCTGTCAGAATAGTTCCAAGTAACATGGGTAAGTTAAAAGACCTCGTTATAATAAAAAACAGCGTCCAAAACAACATGAAAATATAATCTTTAGCTACTAACGTAGGCATGGTGCCAGTATTATAGTTTCCATCAAAACCTCTACAACACATTGAAGTATATACTCTTTGTGCTCTATCAATAGTTCTTATAAGTAATTGACCTAGTAGAGAACCCCAATGTTTAAAATGAATGCCCTTAATCCCTGATGATCTAAGGGCGTAGGCGGTTGTGGTAAGGATAACTTCCTCCATAAGTACAGTAATGTACCGGTATGTTAGAAGAAGTTGAAGGACAAATATTTTTGGAACTTTTAGTTTTCTTAAGGCTAATGCGATATTGGTCATTCCTGTTGTCGCAATCAAAATTAATGAGGTAATAACAGTAAGTAAACATTTAATCATAATTGATATAAAAGATATCCATCCATAGGATAGGGTTATCGCGCCAAGTGAAACCATTGGCCTATGATCTAGCAAAGGATTAAATATACCAATACCAATAACTAAGGGCAAAACAATTAGTACTCTTTTCATTAGTGGTAGAACAGGTAAATCTGCAAGGGTTATAATTATTGTAGGAAATAGTACCATAGGTAAAAGGGCACTAATTTCATGCTTTGAAAAGGAAATAACGATAATAAGGAAAACAAGCGTAACGAATAGTTTTGCCAAAGGATGAAGTGCATGGACAGTGCTTTTCTCTTCGCCTAACGCATCAAGTAATCTTATATTATCTAGAGCTTCTGCTATATTGACCATATGTAATCATCTCCGCATAGATTAACAATTAACTTTCTTTCTTTTCTTAAATCGTTTTAAAATAAAACCCATAGACAAAACAAGAAGAAGTGTTAAGAACCCTCCTACAAGTCCAGCAAAGCTTGTGCTTTTATCAACCTCCGTATTTTTAAAAGCATAATCAGGAAGAAATGCTGTTTTGGTTTGAAGGGTTGATAGTGTTTCATATAAAGGACCATTGGCTTCAAGTTCTTCTTGACCAGAAACTTTAAACATAGACCATTCAAGACCGTCAGGATTTGAAGATGCAAATCTAGACAAAATACCTCCCGTTAAGGCGGTTATTATTATGAGGATAATTAGAATTTTTTTAAAGCCTATCACACCAATAGGTTTGTTTATAGCAGTATTTTCAATAATTTCTGATTTTGTGTTCCAAATAAAGTCAACAACTGAAGCAACGACAAGACCTTCAATAATACCAATAGCAAGGTGTATAGGTTGCATTAATAACAAGAAGCTGCTAAAGGGTAGTTCTGTTTTTCCCGACAGAAGTGTTTCTATTACAACACTAAAGGAACCTAGTTGCAATCCAATAATAGAGGCTATCATTGCAGCAGTGAAAAGTCGCAATCGGGTATATCCTTTATTGAGAATACGTTTGTAAATATAAGGATAAGTGATAAAACAAGTGTAAAAGCCAAGATTTATAATGTTACACCCTAACGATAGCAGGCCACCATCTGCAAAAAACAAAGCTTGAATCGTTAGGATAGAAGCCATTGTCAGAAAGCCTGCATAGGGACCAAGTATTATTGCCAAAAGAAGTCCACCACCAATATGGCCACTAGATCCGGTTCCGGGTATGGTAAAGTTGATCATTTGTGCAGCAAAAACAAAAGCACCCATAACGCCCATTAGTGGAACTTTCTTCTCATCAAGGTTTAACCTGAGCTTTTTAATGGAGTAAGTTGCGATTCCAGCAGTAGAAATCCACATTGTACCACCTACAATAGGTGTAATTAAAGCATCTGCCATATGCATAATAAATCTCCCTAATTGAAAGGCATCACAACAAAACAAATAAAAACCACGAAATGAAGGACTTTGCTTGTGCAATGTCTTCAACCTTCGTGGCTGTTGTGATTGGTTTAATAAGCGTATTTATAATTATTAAGTCTTCATGACTCAAATACAATTTAAGTTTAACCAACAAATAAAGTATTGTCAATGCTTATTTATTAGACTTTTATTAAAATCCGAACATATAGAGTTGAAAGTTTTAACATTAAAGATATTAACTTGTAAAAATGATTTGTCAAATGTATAATTAATATAATAACATTTTGGGAGGTGTCTTTAGTGAGCGTAGAACGCAATTTTATTGCAATTAAACAAGCTTGGGAACATTTTACACGTACGGGTGATATTGATGGAAGCGTTAGAAGCATTATTTCTCAGTCTTGGGTAAGATGTGCAAAAAATTGTTTGGATCCTAAAACACTCACTAAAGTACCGGTTTTACCAGAAAAAGAGTTAAAGAAAAGACTGGAATTAAGTAAAAGATTGCTTAAAGTAAGTCGTCCTATTATGCAAGAATTAGATGAACTCGTAGAAGGAACAGGATATCTTACATTACTCACAGATAAAGAAGGTGTAATTTTAGAATTAATGTGTAATAAGGCATTAAGAGATGCGGTCCTTGCTAAAAACCTTGTACTTGGAGGCATATGGAGCGAGGAAAAAGCAGGCACAAGTGCAATAGCCCTAGCAATTCGTTTTATAAAACCGATACAAATCATAGGAGAAGAACATTTTTATGAAAGTGATCATATCTTAACCTGTTCAGCATCTCCGATATTTGATCACCAAGGAAATCTACTGGGTATTTTAAATATGTCAGGTCCTCGAGAAAAAGCTTATCCTCATACGTTAGGCATGGTGGTTGCAGCCAGTAAAGCAATTACAAAACAGCTTCATATTGAAGAAGATAATAGAAAAATACGACTTGCTAACCAATATTTGCGTACAATTATCGAATCAATTTCTGAAGGTGTCGTGTCTGTTGATCGTTACGGTAAAATTATGGAGATTAATTCGGAAGGTGCAAAAATATTATTAACAACCATTGCAGATGCTAGAGGAAAAAACATAAAAGACATTATGGATGGACACCCATTTTTAATTACAGAAATGGACAATAGAAAACCTATAACAGACGTTGAAACGGTTATAGATACTGAAAGAGGAACAATTCATTGTTTAGCAAGTATAAAAATGGTCTCTTTAGAAGAGGGACATCTAGCTGGAGCAGTCGCAACCCTAAAAGGGATCAAACGTATCCATAAGGTAGTAAATAAATTTACAGGAGCAGAAGCTCGGTTTACATTTGATGATATTATTGGGCATAATGCACTCTTTTTAAGAGCCATACACTTAGCACAAGTTGCAGCTAAAGGCAAATCAACAGTTCTTATTTTTGGTGAAAGTGGTACGGGTAAGGAGTTGTTTGCACAAGCGATTCACAATTACTGTCAGTATGGACAACCTTTTGTAGCGATCAATTGCTCTGCTATACCAGAAACGCTTATTGAAAGTGAACTATTTGGCTATGAAGATGGGGCCTTTACTGGAGCGAGCAAACATGGCAGACCTGGAAAATTTGAATTGGCAAACGGTGGAACTGTTTTCTTAGATGAAATAGGTGAGATGCCGTTGAAGACACAAGTAACTTTGCTAAGAGTACTGCAAGAGCGATGTGTTCAAAGAATTGGTGGTATTAGAACCATTCCAATTGATGTTAGGGTAATTGCAGCAACGAATAAAAATCTAGAAGAAGAAGTTGCAAAGGGCGCATTTAGACAAGACTTATTTTATCGTCTTAATGTGTTTCAAATTGAGATTCCTCCATTAAGAGAAAGAAAAACAGATATACCCGTTTTAATAGAATATTTTGTAAATACGATAGCAACTCGGTTTGAAAAGTCACTAAGAAAAATATCCGATGGGACGATCGAAGAGCTGCAAAGATATAGTTGGCCTGGAAACGTAAGACAGTTAGAAAATTATATTGAACGTGCAGTAAACTTTGCAGAAAATGGACAAATTGATGAATATTATCTTACGGACTACTTACATAAAAAATTAAAAAATAACTTGGATATGAATATAAATAAAAAAAATGAACCTAAAATAATAAACATCCATGAAATAGAAAAAGAAAATTTGATGGATGCACTTAGTACATATAAAGAAAGAAAAAAAGCAGCAGAAGCGCTAGGCATATCACGTAGTACACTATACCGTAAACTTAAAAAGTTTGGACTAGAGGACAGTTTTAAGATCTAGCTTTGTTTCATTTGTTTCACTTTGACACACATAATGCATCATTATGACACACGAAAGTGTGTTTTTTTGTTAATTTTTAAAAGGCATAGCCTAAAATACAACAATGATTGTGCTGGCACACGACTTGCTTATTAAGACTATGGAATTAAATTTAACAGTTGATTTAGGAGGTTAATTATGAGTAAAACCAAAGTATCGGTAGTAAAATGTAATCAACTAGAAGGAAACGCATCGTTCATCGCAGGCAAATTTATTCGTCATGACGCAGATGTAGCTAAAATCAAAGAAGCAGTAGCGAAAGCAGTCGAACTTGCTATTGGCTCACCGGACACAATTATTAAAAAAGGTCAGACAGTATTAATTAAACCTAACTTAGCTTTTCAAGCACCAGCAGAAAGCCATGCAGTTGTAGATCCTCGTGTTGTTGAAGCCGTTGTTTCTTACTTCAAAGAAAAATCGCAAGCTTCAGAAGTTTGGGTGGGTGACAATCCATCTTTAGGTATGCATGTTGGTAGAGCTAAACCTGCATTTAGAGATTCAGGTATGGAAGAAGCAGCTAGAAAAGGTGGTGCAGACAAAGTCATTTATTTTGATGAAACAGATGTTGTCGTAATGGATATTCCAGGAGCAAAAGTGTTTAAAAAAGCGGCTGTTTTTAAACCATTTTTAGATGCCGATGTAGTCATTAACTTACCAAAAATGAAAGTACATATAGCAGGAACAGTTACATTAGGCTTGAAAAACTGGAACGGTATTATTCCTAATCATCATCCAGATGCACAGCAACAAGGAGCACATCGTGTTGAGCTAGGCCAAAAAATGGCTGATCTATATAAAATAAGAAAAGCTGATTTAACTATTTATGATGCAATTATCGGTATGGAAGGTCAAGGCCCTCATGCGGGCACACCAATTGAGATGAACTTAATTCTTGCAGCAGAAGATACAGTGGCTGGGGATTCAGTTACTTGTTCTATAATGGGATTTGATCCAATGGAAATTCCAGCAATTCGTTGTGCAGGTACAGAAGGGTTAGGGGAAATGAATATAAACAACATAGATGTAGTTGGAGAATCTATTGAGTCGGTTCGCAAACATTTCAAACGTCCAAACAATGACCCAATTGGTATGTATGATGGATTAACCTGTGTTATGCAACAAACTTGTCCAGGGTGTTTTGCGAACGTTCGTGGGGCATTAGATTCCTTTGCTAATAGCGGTATTGTTATGGCTGATTTCTTAAAAGGAGCAGGGGAAGTTGTTGTTGTTGCAGGTGGTGTACCTGAATTTGATCCTGAATTTGCAGCTGGAAAGAACTTATTTGTTTGCGGAGATTGCTGGGAATATTTCCCGACTTCGGACAACGTAAGAGAAGCCGCTAAAGTAGCTAAATCGGTTACATATTATCCAGGGTGTGCACCAGTTTATATATTTGCTCAATTAAATGGAGATCTTCAAGCATTAGCAAAAGCAAGTAAAAGCTAGAATAATAAATATATTCTAGCCAGCTAGAGGCATAGTAATATAAAAATCAAAAAGGCCCATGGAGTAATTAGATGATCGAATGAATGCTTGATGTCATATACACCAATAATCGATCATCTACATGGGCAATACTTATAATCGAGATAATGAGGAAAACAATATGACTTCATTGGTTCAATACATTGATTTAGGTCGGATAGATTATCGACAAGCTTATGCTATTCAAGAAAAAATACATGTGGCGTGTTCTGAGAAGCGCTCAAAAGATACGATTATTTTTCAAGAAAATAATCCAATCTTTACCATGGGTAGAAATAGTGCAAAAGAGCATCTGCTATTACCAAAAGAAGCGTTAGAAGAAAAAGGAATAGAGGTTGAATACGTAGATAGAGGTGGGGATATTACATATCATGGGCCTGGTCAATTGGTAATATCTTTTATATTACATCTTAGAGAATATAACTCAAGTATTCATCAATATGTTAGAAATCTTGAAGAGGTGGTTATAAGCTTGCTTCAAAAGTATGATGTTAGAGGGCAAAGAATAGGTGGAGCTAGTGGTGTATGGGTAGGTGAAGAAAAAGTCGCAGCAATTGGTATTGCTATATCTCGTGGCATCACAAGGCATGGTATTGCAATTAATATTAAACCAGATCTAACCCATTATAACTATATCATTCCATGCGGAATAAGAGATAGAGGAATAACTTCTTTATATAAGCTAGGGGTTGATATAATTGACCTAGATCAGTTTAAAGAAAGCTTTTTAATTGAATTCAACGAGCTATTTAATACTGTTACAAATAAAATACAACTTAATGAAATGAGGTATTTAGATGAATATTGAAGTTAAAGTCCCAGTATTTGCGGAAGGTGCAACAAAAATTAAAATACGTCAATGGTTCGTTGGCGAAGGAAGTAAAGTGAATGCAGGCGAAAATCTGGTTGAAGCAACAACAGATAAAATTGCTATTTATATAGAGACGCCAGTAAGCGGTTATCTTAAAGCAAAGCTTGTGAAAGAAGAAGACGAAGTATTAGTGGATCAAGTGATTGCTATAATTTCTCAAGAGGAGGTCTAGAATATTGGAGAGGGTACATGAAAACCAAGTTATAATTGTGACGGGTGGTGCACAAGGTATTGGGCTCCAGATATCATTACATTTAGAGAAGCTAGGTGCAAGGGTAATCATTGCAGATATTAATATTGAAGCGGCAAAGCAAGCAGTAGAGAAATTGTCCAATAGAAATGGAATGGCTGTCTTTTGTGATGTTACTTCAGAAGAAGCTACAATAAAAATGGCAGAGAATGTCATGAATGCTTATGGCAGAATAGATGCGTTAATTAATAACGCAGGTTGCTTTCCAGTAAAACTATTTAGTGATATGACTTTACAGGAATGGAAAAACGTTATTGATATAGATTTGACAGGGACCTTTCTTGCAACAAAAGCAGTATATAAGTATATGGAGAAGCAGAAAAAAGGTAAAATTGTTAATATGGCGTCTATCTCAGGTAGAGTCGGTGGATGGGGGTTTGCACATTATTCAGCAGCCAAAGCAGGTGTTATTGGATTTACAAAAGCGTTGGCAAGAGAAGCGGGACCACTGGGAATCCAAGTTAATGCCGTTGCTCCAGGAATTATTGATACAGATACTACAAAAAAAGTGTTTCCAAGCTATTCTTTAAAAGAATACACGAAGAATGTTCCACTTGGTAGATTGGGATGTGAAGAAGATCTTCAAGGGGTTATTTCTTTCTTGTGTTCCCCTGGCAGCAACTATATGACCGGACAAGTGTTAACAGTAGATGGCGGATATACGATGATATAAGATTTACAAGTAGCATTCATTTAATTGTTAAGTGGAGGTTGAGAATACTTTGGGAAAAATAGTAAAAAATAGAAGACGCGTCGTAATTACAGGAATGGGCGTTATTGCATCAAATGGCATAGGAAAAGAAAATTTTAGTAAAGCCTTAAGACACGGAGAATCAGGAATAAAAACCATTACAGATTTGGATGTAGCAGGATTGGATAGCCATATAGCAGGTCAGGTACTTGATTTTAATCCAGAGAAATATATAGAAAAAAAAGAAATTAAAAGAATGGGACGTTTTACACAAATGGCAGTTGCTGCGGCAAAAATGGCAATTGAAGATTCATCATTAGCGCTAGATAATCTAGATTTAGAACGTTGTGGTGTTGTTCTTGGGACAGGAATGGGAAGTTTTGAACGAACAGAAAAAGAATGTAAGGTTTTATTTGCTCAAGGACCGGGGAGAATTAGTCCTTTTTATATGGCAACAGCCATTCCTAATGCTGCCGCAGCGCAAATATCTATTTTTACAGGATTTAAAGGTTATCTTGGGACTACATTAGCGTCTTGTGCAGCGGGCATTCAATCAGTAGGTGAAGCATACTTTCATATTCAAAGAGGTATAACAGATGTAATGATTACAGGTGCGTCTGAAGCAAGCATTAGTCTCTTATGTTTAGGGAGCTTTTCCAATTTAAAGGCACTTTCAACGCATAACGATAATCCGAAAGGTGCAGCGAGACCATTTTCTTTAGACAGAGATGGCTTCGTTATGTCAGAGGGAGCAGGAATAGTAGTATTAGAGACGATGGAACATGCAAGGCAAAGAGGAGCTAGAATATATGGAGAGGTTATAGGCTTTGGAGGTTGTAGCGATGCTTACCATATTACATCTCCTTTACCTGATTCGGATGGGATGCGCCGAGCTATGGAACTGGCTATAGCGGATGGAAAAGGGGAAAGAATGGATATTGAATATATTAATGCGCATGGCAGTGGTACGCAAATGAACGATGTACTAGAAACTTCAGCAATTAAAAAGGTGTTTGGAGAAGGAGCATATTCGATTCCGGTAAGTTCAACAAAATCTATGACAGGGCATTCTTTAGCCTCGGCAGGTGCAATTGAACTAATTGCTACATTAATAGCAATGAATAATGGGTTTATCCCACCTACTATTAACTATCATAAACCTGATCCAGAATGTGATTTGGATTATGTTCCCAATAAAGCTAGAGAGAAGTTCATAAAGACTGCGATGGTCAATTCCTTTGGGTTTGGTGGACAAAATGCAAGCATAATTGTTAGTAACATTGGTTGTTAGAGGAGAAAAATGAAAAAAGCATACTTTGACTGTACAGGGGGCATTAGTGGAAATATGATAATTGGTGCCTTACTAGATGCAGGGCTTCCATTAGCGCATCTTAAAAAAGAAATACTCAAAGTTCTTCCACAGGAAGAATATAAATTTGAATTAGAAGGTATTCGTCAATTTGATATGAACGCGCTCTTTTTTGACGTAATTTTACCTCCACATGATCCAAACATGAAGTTTGAGGATGTACCTAGAAGAAATTTATATGATATTATTGAGTTAATTCAGGAAAGCACGCTTGGAGAAGAAGTAAAAGTTCAAGTTATTAAAATATTTAACAGATTAGGAGCGGCAGAAGCTAGCGCACATAAATGTTCAATTGATCAAATTGATTTTCATGAAGATGGTGCAGTAGATACAATTATCGACATACTTAGCGCAGTAGTAGGCATTAAGTACCTTGGCATTGATGAGGTATATGCGTCTCCTTTACATGTAGGCTCAGGGACGATTAAGTATCGGTTCGGTATTTTACCCATCCCTGCCCCAGCGACAGCGGAGTTATTAAAAGGCATACCATATTTTAGTACAGAAGTTAAAGGAGAGTTAGTAACACCTACAGGTGCAGCAATTATAACGACGCTTGCAAAAGACTTCAAGGCGATGGAGAATATGAACATAGAAGCAATCGGTTATGGGTCTGGCACAAAACATTCCCATATTACTGGGTGGCTACGGTTGATTATTGGAACTGAAGTTGAAATGAAAAAGGCGGAAGAAAGTGCATTAAGAAGCTCATAGGTTTTACACTAGCAAGTGATCTATGAGGTTATAAGTGATATCAAGGCTAGAGAAAGAACATTTAAATTCTATAAATGTTCTTTCTCTATATCACTTGTGGTCAAGAATCTTCCGGTAGAAATAAAATTATCAATGAGTTCAGCAGTTTCATCTTTTTTATGTATTTGTGTATGTCTATAGGGAAGCGTAATGAAGTCTGTCAGTTCGTCATATTTAACCGCATCCACTTCAATGCGACCATCATTTATTGCGCCAATAACACCAGCTAAAAGTGGAGAAGACTTCGTACCAGCAATAGCGCCAATTTCTACTTCGTTACCGATTAGTTTTAATAGATTAACTTGTTCGGGTTGAAGAGATTTCATGGTTTTATATATACTAATATAGGTTTTAGAAAGCTTTTCTGCGTAGCTAGCAAGCTTATATCCGTGATTAGGTGTTGCAATTAAAACGCATCGACCAACATGAGGTAGAAAATCACTAACAGCTAGAAAATGGCGAATAATTAAACCACCAGTGCTGTGACCAACCATATGTATTTTTTCACCATCCTTCAACTTTGGTATTTTCTTTTTTGCAATGTCTATGAGCGTACTTGTTGCTTCTTCAATCGTTGAAAAAGTTAAAGGTAAGTTAATTCGAGATACCTTATATCCTCTTGAGATTAACAGGTTTCTAAGTGGCGTCATATCTTTATAAGTTCTATGAAATCCATGAATTAAGATGATCCAACCTCTTCCAGTTTCGGGCATAATATTCTCCTTAAATAGTTGTATAGTACATTATAACAAAAAATTATGGGATTGCCACTATCTAGTAAAAGGGAATATGAATTTTCTTTTGGAAAAGGAAAGCTAATGGAGCATAAGAACTAAATTTTTTACTATAAGTGGCAAAGGGGTTTTTTTGTGATACAATAATTAGAACAACTTGCTTATGACACGCTAATCATTAGAATAATAAAATATTTGTAATCAGGTGATATTAATGAAAAAAGACAAGTATAAAAAATACTGGTACAAGCTAGATAATGCAGGAAAACTATATCCATCCATCGTTTCAAATAGAATGTCTACAGTATTTCGTATGAGTATCGAACTACGAGAAAATGTTGATGCAAAGATTTTACAAGTGGCGATAAATCAAATAATCGAGAGGTTTCCCTATTTTAAGGTGAACTTACACAGGGGGTTATTTTGGTATTATTTTGAATATAGTGATAAACAACCTAAAGTAGAAAAAGAAACATACTACCCAAGTATGTTTCTAAAGTATAAAAAGAAAAAGACTTTCCCATTTAGAATTCTTTATTATAAAAATCATATTAATGTTGAATTTAGCCATAGCATAGCAGATGGCTCAGGTGTAATAATTTTTGTAAAGACCTTACTTCTTCAATATTTTAAAATTAAAAAGGGAATTAAATGTGAAAGCTTAGAAGGTGCCATTGATATTAATACTGAAGTAGACGTTATGGAATTTGAAGATTCCTTTAATAAGTATTATAAAAAAGAAATTCCCACTGCCAAAAGAAGCCATAAAGCAGTTCATTTCGACTTTCCGCTAATTGAAAAGGGAAAATATATTTTATTAACAGGTATTGTACCTATAGATTCAATGAAAAAGCAAGCAAAGCTTATGGGCTGTACAATTACACAGCTCGTTACAGCTTATTACTTTGATGCCATCCAAGCGTATATTAACGGACTAAGCAATAAAGAAAAAAAGAAGATGCTTGGAAGGATTGTAATAAATATGCCTGTAGATTTAAGGCAAATGTTTCCCTCCAAGTCTCTTAAAAATTTCTTTATTTCCATAACGCCTGAAATAGACTTAAGATTAGGAAGTTATAGCATTGAAGAAATAATCGAGTATTTAAAAAACTATATGGGTATGAACATAAATAAGAAAATAATAAGTAAATATATATCACGGAATGTTAAAAATGAAAAGAAAATATTGCTACGAATTTTACCTCTTTGGTTTAAAAACCTAATAATGCCAACAATATATAATCGGTTTGGTGAACGAGGTTACACCAGTAGCATCTCAAATTTAGGAATAATCAAGCTTCCAAAGGAAATTGAAGAATATGTTCACAAATTTGAGATTTTCCCTCCACCAAGTATTGAAAATAAAATCAAATTGGCAATTGTTACGTACAAAGATAAAATGATGCTTTGCTTTGGATCGACAGTATATAATACCGAAATTGAGAAAATATTTTTCAGGAAAATTAGAAAGCTTGGTATACCAGTAAAAATAGAAACTAATATGAGGTGATTAAAATGGCCTATTGTCCTAAGTGCGGAGTAGAGTTAGACTCCTATATAAAAAACTGTCCTTTATGCGAATTTCCTATTCCAGACATTGGAGAAGATGATGCTGCTGAATTAGAAGGAAAAGGAACGCATAAATACCCTAATGCTATTAGCACCTATCGGAGGGATTATAGAGTAATAAAAAATAAGATATTCTTTTCTTTTGTTTTAGTAGTTATTAGTAGCATTATTATTTTAGCTGTACTTAAACTGGTTTACCCAGTAAGTGCACTTTTATCTAATTATGTAATAATAATTATTATTGCAGCATTATTTTATTTGTTTTTTTTATTTTCATATTTAAAGCCTGCATATAATGTCATCGGGATTCTATTAACAACAATATTCTTAACTTATGCCATTGATTATCAAGTAGGAGATATAGGTTGGTCTTATACGTATGCCCTCCCGATCGTAGGAATATTGTATTTTGATATAACAATTTTCAGAGCGCTTTATAAAGTAAGTAAGCATAGAAATCAATTTATTTACGTTCCATCAGTTTGCTTGCTATTTATTAGTATACTATGTGTGGGTATTGACGCAGTAATTTCGACCAATATTGGCGGGCGTATTCATTTATCATGGTCAATAATTGTTCTTATTTGCTGTGGCGTTATTATATTTACATTGTTGAGTATCTATCATGGGTTGCCAGATAAAAGCAAGGCGTGGTTAAAAAGAAAATTACATGTGTAGCGCAAATAAAAACAAAAGAATGCCCCTTATTATAGCAGCTAGACGAATCAACTATTTTGTCAAAATAGGATAACTCAATTGTTAAAAAAAACACTAAGTACTAAAAAAAAAACATTACTTACCAAAAAAATATGTTATAATTATTAGACGAGAGTTAAATTATATTTACTCATTTTCCTAAGGAGGTTATTATGTCTAAAGTTATGAAAACAATTGACGGTAATATGGCTGCGGCTCATGTTGCCTATGCATTTACAGAAGTTGCTGCAATATATCCAATCACACCATCATCAAACATGGCTGAAAATGTTGATGAATGGGCAGCACATGACAAAAAGAATCTTTTCGGCCAAAAAGTACAAGTATCCGAGCTACAATCTGAAGGTGGTGCAGCAGGTGCAATGCATGGTGCATTAGCAGCAGGTGCATTGGCAACTACGTTTACAGCATCTCAAGGATTACTTCTTATGATTCCAAACATGTATAAAATTGCAGGAGAACTTCTACCAGGTGTTTTCCATGTAAGTGCAAGAGCTATAGCAGGCCACGCATTATCTATCTTTGGTGATCATTCAGATGTAATGTCTGCGAGACAAACAGGTTGTGCACTTCTAGCTTCAGGTAGTGTTCAAGAAGTTATGGACATCGCTGGTATTGCTCATTTAGCAGCAATAAAAGGAAGATTACCTTTTATACATTTCTTTGATGGCTTTAGAACATCCCATGAAGTACAAAAGATCGAAATGATCGATTATAGTGTATTTGACCAATTATTAGATAGAGAAGCTTTACAAGAATATAAAGATAGAGCATTAAGCCCTAACCATCCAGTTACTCGTGGTACTGCTCAAAATCCAGATATTTTCTTCCAAGCAAAAGAAGCAAGCAATACATTCTATGATAATATTCCAGACATCGTAGCAAATTACATGGATGAAATGGGTAAATTAATCGGAAGATCATATAAACCATTTGATTACTATGGAGCTGCTGATGCAGAAAACATTATCGTAGCAATGGGTTCAGCAACAGAAGCAATTGAAGAAACAATTGATTATTTAGCAGCAAAAGGTGAAAAAACAGGTGTGATTAAAGTGCATCTATACAGACCTTTCTCAGAAAAATATTTCTTTAATGTATTACCAAAAACAGTTAAAAGAATTGCTGTATTAGATAGATGTAAAGAGCCTGGATCTATTGGAGAACCATTATTCTTAGATATCCAAAGCTTATTCTACGGAAAAGAAAACGCACCTGTAATTGTTGGTGGACGTTATGGTCTTGGTTCAAAAGATACAACACCATCACAAATTTTAGCAGTATATAAAAACTTAAAAGCAGACAAACCTAAAAATGGATTTACAATTGGTATTGTAGATGACGTAACAAACACATCCCTTGCAATTGATGAAGTAATCAATACTGCAAAAGAAGGCACAATTACTTGTAAGTTCTGGGGACTTGGATCTGATGGTACAGTTGGTGCAAACAAAAATGCTATCAAAATCATTGGTGACAATACGGATATGTATGCACAAGGTTATTTCTCATATGATAGTAAAAAATCAGGTGGTGTAACAATTTCTCATTTAAGATTTGGTAAATCCATGATTAAGTCTACGTATTTAGTAGATGATGCTGATTTTATTTCATGTTCAAATGAAGCATATATTCATCAATATGATTTGTTAAGTGGTATTAAAAAGAATGGTACCTTCTTGCTTAACACAGTAGCATCTGCTGAAGAAGTGGTAGAACAACTTCCTGCTAAAATGAAAAAAAGCTTAGCAGACAAAAACGTGAAGTTTTACATAATCAATGCAACGAAGATTGCAGAAGAAATTGGTCTTGGAAACAGAACAAACATGGTTATGCAAGCAGCCTTCTTCAAATTATCAGAAGTTATTCCACTTGAAGATGCGGTTAAATTTATTTACAAAGCAATTGAAAAGTCTTACGGTTCAAAAGGCCAAAAGATTGTAGATATGAATACAAAAGCGGTTGATCAGGGTATTAATGCCATAGTTAGCATTGAGGTGCCAGCAAGCTGGACGAGTGAAACTGAAACAGAAGTAGCAGCAACAAGCAACAAACCAGCATTTATTACAGATATCATGGAGCCAATCAACAGACAAGAAGGTGACTTGTTACCTGTAAGTGCATTTGTTGGTGGTGAAGATGGAACATGGCCACAAGCAACTGCTTCATTTGAAAAAAGAGGTATTGCAGTTAATGTACCAGAATGGCAAATTGATAACTGTATCCAATGTAATCAATGTTCTTTTGTATGTCCTCACGCTGCAATTAGACCATTCTTATTAACGGATGAAGAAGTAAAAAATGCTCCAGCGAACCTTGAAACTAAAAAAGCTGCAGGAAAAGCATTAGCAGGTTTACATTACAAAATTCAAGTAAGCACGTTAGACTGTACAGGTTGTGGTAATTGTGCTGATATCTGTCCTTCAAAAGTAAAATCATTAGTTATGAAGCCAATTGCTTCTCAAAGAGATCAAATTGAAAGCTGGGAATATGTAGTATCACTTCCAGTTAAAGATAATCTAGAAAATAAATTAACGATTAAAGGTAGCCAATTCCAACAACCATTACTTGAGTTCTCAGGAGCTTGTGCAGGTTGTGGTGAAACCCCATATGGAAAAGTTGTTACTCAATTATTTGGAGATAGAATGATTGTTGCAAATGCAACAGGTTGTTCTTCAATCTGGAGTGGTTCTGCACCATCAACACCTTATTGTGTAAACCAAAAAGGTAAAGGACCAGCATGGGCAAACTCTTTATTTGAAGATAATGCAGAGTATGGTTACGGTATGGCAATAGCTTCTAAAACTGCAAGGAACATTTTACTTGAAGACTTAGCTAAACTTGCTGCATCAGATGCTGACGCTGCAACAAAAGCAGTTATTGCTAGTTACTTAGAAACAGCTGATGACGTTGAGGCATGTAAGGCAAATGAAGAAACTGTAATCAATGCATTAAAAGCAGCCGCTTCAACGAATGCACTTGCTGCTAAAGCATTAGCTAGCAAGGACCATCTAATTAAGAAGTCTGTTTGGATTATTGGTGGAGATGGCTGGGCATATGATATTGGATATGGCGGGTTAGACCATGTATTGGCATCAGGAGAAAACGTTAATATTTTAGTATACGATACAGAAGTTTACTCCAACACAGGAGGCCAAGCATCTAAATCTACACCAGTGGGTGCAGTTGCTAAGTTTGCTGCAGCTGGTAAAAACATGAAGAAAAAAGATTTGGGTATGATTGCAGCAACGTATGGTTACGTTTATGTAGCACAAGTAGCGATGGGTTCAGATAAAAACCAATTCTTAAAAGCAATTATTGAAGCAGAAAAACATGATGGACCATCCTTAATTTTAGCTTATGCACCATGTATCAACCATGGTATTAAAACGGGTATGGGTAAAACTCAAGAGCAAGAAGACTTAGCTGTAAAATCTGGTTACTGGCATTTATACAGATTCAACCCAGCTAGAAAAGAAGCAGGCGAAAATCCATTTGTTTTAGATTCAAAAGAGCCTACATTATCCTTTGCAGATTTTATCAAGAGTGAAACAAGATATACAACACTTGAAAAATCCTTCCCAGAAATAGCAACAGAACTATTTGCTAAAGCGGAAAGAGAAGCAAAAGAAAAATATGAAACATATAAAAAATTAGCACAATAAATAATAGTTTATTACTTTTAAAAGACATAAGGCTCATGGCCTTATGTCTTTTTTAAACGATCGTAAAGCATAAAAGCTAGAAAAATTCATATATATATAAAAACTCTATGGTGTATCTTATATGATAAATTATTTATGGGCCATATTGATTGTACTTGGGGTTCTTTACGGTTCTTTGACTGGTACGCTAGGTGAAGTTACACTAGGGGCCATAGAAGAGGCAAAAGCAGCAGTAGCATTAGGCGTAACCTTGATCGGGGTAGTTGCTATGTGGACTGGTCTTATGAAAATTGCCGAAAGAGCAGGTGTGATTCAAGCTTTAACACGATATATGGCACCGGTTTTGAAATTCTTATTTCCTAATATTCCAGAAAGACATTTAGCTAGAAAGCACATTGCAACAAATATCATAGCAAATATGCTAGGGTTAGGATGGGCTGCAACACCAGCTGGGCTAAATGCGATGAAAGAGTTACAAAAACTAAATAAAGACAAAGAAGTTGCGAGCATAGAAATGTGTACTTTTTTGATAATTAACATTTCCTCAGTTCAACTTATTTCAATTAATATGATTGCTTATAGAATACAATTTGGATCTGATAATCCCACAGAGATCATAGGCCCTGCGTTAATTGCAACCATTGTTTCCACTATAGTAGGTGTTATATTTTGTAAATTTATGATGAAGGTGAAGACTCATTGAAAATGCTCATGCTTTTTTCAGATGTAATGATCCCCCTAATTTTTGTAACAATAATATGTATAGGGCTATCAAAAAAAGTACCAGTCTTTGATGCTTTTATTGAAGGGGCAAAAGAGGGAATCAAAATAGTGGTGGATATTTTACCAACATTAATAGGATTAATGATTGCAGTAGGAATCGTTAGCAGATCAGGTCTTCTAGGCTTCTTTACAACGTCCTTAAAACCGTTAACAGATCAATTAGGGTTTCCGGCACCGCTACTACCTATTGCTATGATGAGAACTATTTCTGCCTCAGCTACGACAGGATTAGTATTAGATCTTTTCAAAACCTATGGCCCAGATTCTTTTGTGGGAAGAATGGCATCCATAATGATGGGATGTACTGAAACAATATTTTATACGATGACTATTTATTTTATGTCAATTAATATTAAAAAAACACGGTATACGTTGGTGGGGGCGCTCTTAGTAACATTAGTAGGAATCATTGCATCAGTAATAATTACATATAGTGTATTTTGACATTTGACAATAAAAATAATATGGTATATACTTTGATTATCAAAATATATAAGGTGATAAACTTGAACGAAATGCAAAATTCCTTAAACCATCTATTAGTTAAGCTTTTTAATAATATCCTTAAAATTGAAGAGCATGTGTTGATTAATGAAGAATATAAAGATATCTCCATCACAGACATGCATGTTATCGAAGCAATCAGTTATGATAGCTCTAGAAATATGTCATCGGTTGCTAAGGATTTAGGCATTACAATGGGGACACTAACGATTGCAATAAATAATTTAGTGAAAAAAGAATACGTTAAACGAACTAGAAGTATAAAGGATCGTAGAGTTGTTCTAATTTGTCTTACAGCAAAAGGACAAAGAGCGTATAAACACCATGAATTGTTTCATGAAAATATGATTATAGAAATAAAAAAACAAATTGATGAAGAAGAAGAAATTGTACTATTAAAAACATTAAATTCTTTGAATGAGTACTTCAAGACAGTCACACCAGGAAGCAAAAAATAAAAACATATGTATTATA
Source organism: Firmicutes bacterium HGW-Firmicutes-7 (assembly GCA_002841375.1). Taxonomy (GTDB): domain Bacteria; phylum Bacillota; class Clostridia; order Lachnospirales; family Vallitaleaceae; genus HGW-1. Next base: position 77,087 of record PGZO01000010.1, read on the forward strand.
AGGCGAATGGTAACAAAAAGAAACGCAACAAATAAGTTTATTTGCTGCGTTTTTTTGGTGGTGTTTGTTTTAAGTTTCAATTTAGAGGTTAAGTTAAATTAACCTCATAGTAACTGTGTTAGGGATTAAACTAATTCACTAACAACTTTCTTTAATGCTTCTAATGCTTCAGCTGGTAATTTATCATAACCGCCTTTAGCAGTATCTCTAGATTCAACATATTGTACTCTGTCAATCATACGAGCTTTTAATTGAGCAACATATTCAGGATCACTCATGTTTGGAACGAAGCCTTCAACTTCCATGATTTCAATGTCAGAGAAAGATCCCCATTTTTTGAAATTTGTTTTTCCTTCAACGATGGACTCTAAAGCGCCTAAGGTAATAGCTGGTGTTACTTTTTTGCCCATGAAGTCGCCAGTGTTTAAGATATAGCAATCAACATGGTTTTCTTCAAATAATTGTTTGAATTTATTAAAGTCATCAGCTAGTTTATATGTTCTAAAAGGATTTGCATATGGCTCAACAACCAAAGCATTTGGATCAACGCCAGGAGCTAAACGTTCAGCAGTTGTTCTTTTTGTTGCTAGTGTAGCACCCATTACTGATGCCAAAGCAGCACCACTTAATTTAGTAATTGGAGGAAGCGTAGGATCTTTCATTAGCCAGAAAATTGAATTTACTGGTTCAGCAAACTTATCTTCACGGTTTGGTGACCAAAGCTTTGATTTAACAGCACGGCCATTTCCGTTACGAATATCTTCTGGAACAATAACTACTCTGCCATCTTCATCAATGGTTGCACCATTGTTTTGAACTGTTAATAAGAACTTGTTATCTGGATCAGCAGCTGGGTAATCTTGAGTTTTATCAAAGTATGCTGGCTCAAGTGCTACAGAAGATCCATTTTCAGTAGAAATAATGAAGGCATCATCATGTAATACTGTAATATCATATTTATCTCCATGTTTTGCATGTGTAATAGTTGATTTACCTGAACCAGATAATCCAAATACGCCTGCAACATATTTTTTGCCACCAGCAAGGTTATAACGCTTTTGTCCACCATGGCAAGATGCATAGCCGTTTCTATTCGCACAAGCCCAACCAAGTGTAAGGGTTCCTTTTTTATGCTCACCAAAATATCTCATGCCAAGAAGCGCTGCACAGTTATGATTTGGATCAAAAAATGTAAGTCCCATATGATGATCTGGATGTGACCAATCAGGATTTGAGAATATATAAATATCACCTTCGTGGTTATATTCTTTTGAATCTTTGTACATTTGAGCATAATTTTCGTTAATATATTGGAAATTAAGCATCCATGAATACATTATGTTTTCATAACCTTCTGGAATTAAAAGATGCGCTTTAACCATGAAGTCAGGATCTAATCCAACTAATACTTCTGCATGGTACATTGTTTTGTATCTAGATTGGAATACTGCTTCACTAATTTTTAAGGCATATTCAGGTACGCTTACACCTTCTTCTCCAAGGATTTTTCTAGCTGCAGCAGCACGACCGGAAACTGCTCCATCATTAAAAAGTAACACCCTTGCGTCTGCATCTAAGCCTTGAACTTCTGGTTCAAATACAGGCATATCTGTAATAATAGTACCTGGTGAACCTGCTGCTAATTGATATGCTTCCTTTAAGGAAGTTACATGAATTACGTTATTCCCGTAAAACGGAGTTTCGATTGTTGTACGAATTTGAGAAAAAATTGGGCTTTTAGGGCCTATTTCATTCAAACCGTAGCTAGTTTTTGTTGACATTGAACTACCTCCTTTAGATTGTATAAATAATATTTTGTATATATAAATTATCTCATAATGAGAAATTTATGAACAATAGTAAATTACTTCCAATTTTCCCCCATATTAAGTATAGATTTTACAAATGCAAATGTCAATAGAAAAAAATTAAATATAAAAACTATAATAAAATAAGCCTATGTGCGCCTATAGCTTACGTTGCCCATAAGGGTTGTATTTTATTTGCCTGCGTGATAAGATAGTGGTAAATATTTTACATCTCGGGGAGTTGATAAAAACGTGACATTGGGGCTGAAAGTAGTACAAGAATTAAATAGTGATAGAAGTTTAGTTGAAGAGTTAATGAAGGACTATAAAGAACATGCCTTTTTAAAATGTATGAATAAAATAGAATTGCTTTTTGAAAACTGTCCAAATACTAAAAATAAAAAATTAATTAGAAATATATATTTAAATAGTTGTATGAAAGCTGCTTTAAGTGCAAAGACAGCTGGTGATTATTTCACATCAAAGACAATATATGAGAAACTATTAATATATGAGAGAGAACTAATATTTGAAGCAGATGTTATTTTGTATACTGTTTATTGTCAACTATCAGAGGTAATTAGTCAACTTAAGCTTGTTGACGAGTTAAACAAGTATAATGAAAAGGCTAAAAGAGTAGTGACGAAGATGGTTTCTTCTAGAGTGATTCATAGTATTTATTTGCAGTTTATAGATGGTAATTATGAAGAAGTTATTAAACGAATAAGTATTATTAATATTGATGACCTAGATCAAGACAATAAGGGAAGGTACTATATGATGATTGGTATCGCTTATTGTTATAAAGAGGACTATAAGAAAGCCGTTCATTATCTAGAAATTTCAATCTACTATTATAAAGATAAGCCAAATACGAGTGTTGTTAATCTTATTTTTGAAGAGTTGAGTAAGTGCTACATGCAACTAGAGGAATATCCTAAAGGATTTAAATATTTAAAATTAGCGCATAACAATTAAAAATAACCACTTAAAAATCTTTGCATTTTCCCAGAATTAAATATATAATATGGGTAAGATTTTAAAAGCTTGAACGGAGGAACGATAATGGGTAAGAAACCCTACTATATTACAACAGCAATTGCGTACACATCTAAAACACCACATATTGGAAATACTTATGAAGCAGTATTAACAGATAGTATAGCGAGATTCAAAAGGTTATCCGGTTATGATGTGTTCTTTTTAACGGGTACAGATGAACATGGTCAAAAAATTCAATTACAAGCAGAAGAAGAAGGAATAACTCCAAAAGAGCTTGTTGATAAAATCGCTGGTGAAGTAAGAAGCATTTGGGACTTTATGAATACGAGTTATGATAAATTTATTAGGACTACTGACGCAGATCATGAAGATATAGTTGCTAGAATTTTCAAGAAGCTTTATGATCAAGGCGATATTTATAAAGGTAGCTATGAAGGCTGGTACTGTACACCTTGTGAATCATTCTTTACCGAATCGCAAGTTATTGAAGGGGCCTGCCCTGATTGTGGTAGCCAAGTACAAAAGGCAAGTGAAGAAGCATATTTCTTTAAATTAAGTAAATATGAAAAAAGATTAATGCAACATATTGAAGATAATCCTGATTTTATTCAGCCAGAATCTAGAAAAAATGAAATGGTTAATAATTTTATCAAGCAAGGTTTGCAGGATTTATGTGTTTCAAGAACAACCTTTAATTGGGGAATTCCAGTAACTTTTGATAATCAACATGTTATTTATGTTTGGATAGATGCGTTGTCAAATTATATTACAGCCCTTGGTTATAATCCGAATGGAGAAAGTGGTGAGTTATTTAATCGCTATTGGCCAGCGGATGTACATTTAATAGGAAAGGATATTTTAAGATTTCATACAATTTATTGGCCAATTATGTTAATGGCATTGGAAGTGGAATTGCCTAAAAAGGTTTTCGGGCATCCTTGGTTAATGGTTGGTGCAGATAAAATGTCTAAATCTAAAGGTAATGTAATATATGCGAAAGAGTTAGTTGATCACTTTGGCGTAGATGCAGTCAGATACTATGTATTACATGAAATGCCTTTTGCACAAGATGGTACACTAACCTATGAATTAATCATTGCAAGAATAAATTCTGATTTGGCTAATATTCTGGGTAATCTTGTAAATAGAACCGTAGCTATGGTGCATAAGTATTTTGATGGTGTTATTTTAGCGCCAAGTAAGCCAGAAGAAATCGATCAAGAATTAATTGAAATTGCACTTGCGCTTAAAGATAAGGTTGAGCGAAAAATGGATGATTTGAAAGTAGCAGACGCTATGGATGAAATTTGGCACCTTCTAAGAAGAAGCAATAAATATATTGATGAAACTTGTCCGTGGATATTGGCCAAGGACGAAAGTAATAAAGAACGTTTGGCTACCGTGTTATATAACTTAATTGAAAGCATTAGAATTGCATCTGTTTTATTAAGCGCATTTATGCCAGAAACAGCAGAAAAAATACAAAAACAAATCAATGCGAAGAACCTTAGTTTAGAATCGCTAGAGACATTTAACGGAACAGTGGTAGGAAATAAGGTTGGAACTGCAGAAGTATTATTTGTTAGAATTGATGAAAAGAAGAAGCTAGAAGAAATCTTTAATGAAAATCAAGGAAAGAATCCTTCTGTGAAGCAGGCTGAAGAGACTTTAGACAATGTTGAGGATACAATTCTCATCGATGATTTTGCAAAAATCAATATTAAGGTTGGAGAGATTGTTGCATGTGAAAAGGTGAAAGGCTCTGATAAACTGTTAGTATCTAAGGTAAATATTGGAAATGAAACCAGACAAATTGTCTCAGGTATTGCAAAGAATTATACACCAGACGAACTGATTGCTAAAAAAGTACTAGTAATTACAAACTTAAAGCCGGTGAAGCTAAGAGGTGTAATGTCAGAAGGGATGCTTTTAGCTGCAGCGGATGAAGCTGGGAACTTAAAGCTAGCGACTGTTGATGGTGAGATAAGTACTGGTTCAATAGTAAAATAGGAAGAAGTAGGGGTGAAAAAATGTTTTTTGAAAGTCATGCACATTATGATGATTTAAAATTTGATCAAGATAGAGATATTTTACTAGCAAGCTTAAAGGATGAGAAAATAACAAAGGTCATTAATGTTGCTGCAAATTTGACCTCTAGTTTACGCTCATTGGAGCTTGCAAAGAAATATGATTTTGTATATGCAACAGTTGGCGTCCATCCTCATGATGTTGGGGCAATGATGGAGAATGATTTAGAAACCTTAATAGGGTTAGCGGCGTACGACAAGGTTGTAGCGATAGGAGAAATAGGGCTAGATTACTATTATGAAAATTCTCCAAAGGAAGTTCAAAAGTTATGGTTTAGAGAGCAAATAAATATCGCGAAGGATATTGGATTGCCAATTATTGTTCATAGCAGAGATGCTGCAAAAGAAACCTACGATATAATAAAGGATTCAAAAGCATATGAAGTTGGTGGAATAATCCATTGTTTTTCAGGTAGTAAGGAAATGGCGCAAAAATACGTTGACCTAGGTTTTTATATAGGAATAGGTGGAGTTGTAACTTATAACAACGCTAAAACCTTGCATGAGGTAGTAAGGGCAATTCCACTAGAAAATATTTTAATAGAGACAGACTCACCCTATTTATCTCCAGTTCCTAATAGAGGAAAACGAAATGATTCGAGAAATCTTAAATATGTGGTGAGCGCAATAGCAAACATAAAAGAAATATCTGAGGAACAAGTTATAAAGACAACCTATGAAAATGGCCTCAAGTTATTTACAGTTCATGGTTAGCGTAAGTAACTAATAAATAAATATTCATAAAGGGCGATTAACACGCCCTTTTCTAAATATATTCATAAATTCTGCAGAAAAAACTCCAGACGGCATATAGGAAATATAGGTGAAAATAATGAAGAAATACATTTTGAAGGTAGCAATTATAGCGCTCGTTTTTGTATTTGTAGTTGCTGCCATATTATCTATAAAATACATAACTGAAATAAGTGAGGAGCTTAATGAGACGAGTTCCGAAAATAAGGATAACCTTTTACCGGAATATCACGTTATGATCATTGCAAATGAGCTGAATTATTCATCGAGAAAAGCGTTTATTAATGGCGTTAATGAAGCGTGTAAGGACTATAATGTAGTGGTAGAAATTAACGAATATAAACGTGAAAGAGTAGAGGAACAAATTAAAAATATTGCAATTGCTGTAGCTTCAAAAGTAGACGCTATTATCGTTCAAGTAACAGAGCAAGACTTATTTGAAGATGAAATAAATAAAGCAATAGATGCAGGCATTCCTGTAATAACTATTTTTGAAGATTCAGCAAGAAGTAAAAGATTAAGCTTCATTGGGGTTAATTCCTATGAATTAGGTAAACGAGCAGCTCAACTAGCATCTAAAGCAGTTGATAATAAGGGAGAAATGGCGATCATATTTGACGGATTAGAAGAAAAGAGTTTTGATACTTCTAAGAATTTAATTGAAGGAGGCGTAAGGGAAGGGTTATTTATTACTCCTCAGTTAACGATAAAAAAAACGGATATATCCACAACAGGTATATTAGGTGCTGGAGATATTGCAAAAGAAATTATTAGAGAACATCGTGGGGTAAACGTAATATTTTGCACTAGTATAAATACAACGAAAGGTGTTGCACAGGCAATTGTCGATTTAAATATGGTTGGTAAAATTAAGATTATTGGATACGGAGATGACCAAGATATATTAAAATATATAGATGTTAATGTGATTGATGTTTCAATCGTAAGTGATACGAAAAGTATAGGATATGAAAGCATTGAGTCTGCAATTAAATATATAAAGGAAGGTAGTATTTCTGACTTTAAAGATACTGGAATATATGTAATTGATGAGACCAACATTAGCAGTTATATTGAAAAACTAATAGAAGAAGGTGGAGACTTTTGAAATTCCTTTTAACTAAATTTTTTAATATAGCTACAATAAGAACGAAAATGATCGCCTATTTTTTTGCTACAGTAATTCTATTGAGCTTTTTAACCATCTATACTTTTTATGTGTCTCAACAATCTCTTAATCAAATGGATGAGATGTATGAGAAAAACTTATATTTAGTTGATATTGCAAACAAGCTATCACAGGCGAATGATGATTTGTTGAATTATTTGACAATTAAAAATTCAGATAGTTTCATCAATTTTCAAAGATCTATGGAAGAAATAAAAAGTGTAATTGAAGACACAAATAGAGAGTTAAACCATAATCCTTCACAGTTGCTTTTTGTTGATGTATATAATATGATTAATGTATATTTCTCACATGCCGATTCTGCAATAAATGCAAAAAGAGGTCGAAATAATGATGCATATAATGAAGCATATACCCAAGCAACAGTAATAGAAGGATATATTCAAGAGTACATTGCAAAAATCCAGCTCAATCAAATTAAAGAAAATGCAACCAAGTATCAAATAGTAAAAGTAAAAGTATCAGAGCTGCAAAAAACGAATATAGTATTAATTGTTGATGTTATGCTTTTTTCGATATTAATAATAATAATTCTAACCTATAAAATGACGGAGCCTATTATTAGGTTGGCCCATTCTGCGGATGAAATTTCTAGTGGCAACTTTGAAGTGGAGGAAATTGTCGTAGACTCTGAAGATGAAATAAAGGTAATGGCAACAGCGTTTAACAAAATGAGAGAAAGTATTAAAAAGTATATTGAAGAGCTTAAAAATAAGGCGGAGACAGAATCCAAGCTTATGGACCAAGAGCTACAAAATATTAAAATGCAAAGTTTATTAAATAAAGCCGAGCTTGAAGCGTTGCAATCCCAGATCAATCCCCACTTTTTATTTAATACAATCAATACAGGGGTACAATTGGCAATGATGGAAGGTGCAGATGCAACTTCGGAATTTCTTGAAAATATGTCCGCCATATTTAGATATAATATTAAGAACCTAAAAAAGCCGGTTACGTTAGGCGAAGAAATTGATAATATTAAGGCTTATGCTTTATTACTTAAAGTAAGATTTGGAGAATTATTGAAGTTTGAATTTGAACTTGATGAGAGGGTTAATAAAGCGAATATGCCACCGCTTATATTACAGCCCTTGGTTGAAAATGCGTGTATTCATGGCATAGGTGACCTTGAAGAAGGTGGAACCATTTTCATTAGTACAAAAAAGGATGACGATAAAATCCGTATAACAATTGAGGATGATGGTATAGGCATGGATCAAGAATATATCGATCAAGTTATAAATCATACAAATGAAGAAGATCTTTTTAAAAAACCTAAAAAAAGTCATACTACGGGTATTGGCCTAGCAAACGTTGTTCATCGAATGCGGTTATTTACTCAATATGATGATACAATTGAAATAATTAGCGAAAAAAACAATGGAACGAAAATAATCATTCACCTTCCAATATGCGATGAGGTTAACCTATGAAATATAAATTAGTAGTAGTAGATGATGAAGAAATTGTAATAAATGCAATTAAGTTTATTGTTGAAAAAAACTTGGAAAATATTGAGATCATCGGCACTGCCAGAAACGGAAGAGAGGCTATTGAAGTAGCCATTAGGTTAAATCCAGATATTATGTTAATGGATATTACAATGCCAGGAATAAATGGTGTAGATGCAATCAAAGAAATCATAGAACACAATAGTAAAATTAAATTTATTATATTATCAGCTTATGAGCAATTTGAATATGCTAAGGAAGCTGTTGGATTAGGCGTGCAAGATTATTTATTAAAGCCAATAAATAGATATAAGTTAATTAGTTCTTTAAATGAAGCAATTAAAGCACTTGAGATTGAGCGTAGTAAGCGTATTAAAGAAATTGAAAACATGGAAAAGCTGCAAAATGTTTTGCCAATATTAGAACAAGGATTCATATACTCTATATTAATGAATAGAGATTATGAAGAGGAAATTTGTAAGTACAAGGATTTGTTTGAATTAAAAGAAGAAGGGGGATATGTTATTGTTATTGAATTTGGAGAATATGATAGTGCTATGCTAAAAAATAAGATTGGTTCTAGTGTGAAGCTTCAAAAATCCTACAACCTAATTCGAGATACTTTGAAATTCAAATACAAGTGCCTAGTAGGCCCAGCAATTATTAATAGGATTATTGTATTTATATCTAAGGATCATCCTATGGATGAATACGAGTTTAGACTTGAAACGATAGAAATGGCAGAATATATTGCAGAAAATTCTATGAAAAAGACCGGAGTGGAGTGTTATATTGGTATTGGAGGCTATTATCACTTAAAAGAATTACCCTATTCATATGAGGAAGCCTTGAAAGCACTTCGGGATAGTAATGGGCAAGCAGTAACCCATATTAAAGATGTGAAAAATGAAGATCGCATGGAATTAGAGGCATACAATACAATTGGAAAGGAACTATTATGTGCATTTGAAGCAGGTAATGAAGAAAAAACACTCATATATCTTAACAAAATATTTGATGCAATTTCTAGTTTTCCAACACATGATCAACCGAATAAGTGCATTGAGATAATGGTATTGATTTATAGAAAAGCATATGAAATGGAAGTGAAAAGTGATACCGTTATTAATTACTCTTCTTATCTTGAAGAAATAATTGGACAAGATAAAGAAGAACTGCAAAGATGGAGTATTAGAAAGGTGAAATACTTTATTTTGAAAATCAGTGAAATGAGTAAAAATAAAGTTAGTAAAGCCGTACTCGAAGCAAAGAATTATATTGATATTTACTATGGAAAAGAATTAACGTTAGAGGAAATATCTAGAATCGTAAGCGTTAGTCCACAGTATTTTAGTAAATTATTCAAGGAAGAAACTGGGTTCAACTTTATTGAATATTTAACAAATAGCCGTATCGAAAAGGCAAAAGAACTTATTAAAAATTCACAATTGACTATGAAGGAAGTATGTTTTCAAGTTGGGTACAATGATCCGAATTACTTTAGTCGGCTCTTCAAAAAAACTGTGGGTGTTTCTCCTACAGATTATTTGAAAAAGTAGCAAAATACTAGGGGGTATTTACTAATGAAAGGAAGAAATTGGGTAGTACTTATTTTTGTAGTAGGTGTTTTGATTATTATTGTAAAATTGCTGTCGGGGGATAACAATTCAAAAGAAAACCTATCTTCTGAAAAAGAAGATGGAATCGTAATAGGGTTTTCCTTAAGCTCTATTGTTATTGACAGATGGCAAAGAGATCGAGATGTATTTGTAGCAACAGCAAAAGAGTTAGGTGCAGAAGTAATTGTTCAAACTGCAAATGAAGACAATGCAACGCAGATCAAGCAAATTGAGTATCTTATGAAGGAAGGTGTTGATGTTCTAGTAATTAATCCTGATGACAAGGATGGATTAACGGATGTTGTTAGACGCGCAAAGGAGCAAGGAATTAAAGTAATAGCTTATGACAGAAGTATTAGCAATGCAGATGTAGATGTATATGTTTCCTTTGACAATGAAAAATTAGGAAGATTGATGGGCGAAGCAATGCTTGAATTTGTTCCAACCGGTAATTATGTTATTATTAATGGATCATTAATGGATAATAACAGTATTATGTATAATCAAGGGTTTCATCAGGCCATAGATGAGGCAGAAAAAAATAAGACAATTCAAGTAATAAAAGAAGTTTGGGGAAAAGACTGGGGTGAGGAGATTGCCTACAGTTCTATGGAAGAGGTTATTAAAAGTGGCGAAAAAGTTGATGGCGTTATCGCTGCTAACGATAGATTTGCTGAAGCAGCCATAAGGGTTCTAGCCGAAAACAGACAAGCCGGAGATGTAGTAGTTATAGGACATGATGCTGAACTTTCCGCATGTCAACGAATAGTTGAAGGCACCCAGAAGGCGACAATTTATAAATCTATTACTGATATGGCGGAAGGAGCAGCAAAGCTTGCCATAGACTTAGCAAATGACAAGGATTTGAATCTGCAATCTACATATAATGATGGGACCTATGAAGTGCCTAGAGTAATGTTTGATGTGTACGTTGTTACAAAAGAAAATATGATTGATATTATTGTAAATAGGGGCTTTCATCGCTTAGAGGATATTTATCAAAATGTACCTAAGGAACAGTGGCCACAATAAGCTACCCTACTCAAAGGCATGCGAAATACCTAACGAATACGAAATACCTAACGAATACTTAACAAATACCTACTAAATACCTACAAAACAATTTACGAATAACGATAGGCATGGATATATTTAATCTATAAAAAAATGCTATATTGAAGATGCTTCCTATAAAGAGACTAATTATATTAAGAATATAGTAATATATTCTAGAGATAAATAGTTTCTTTTTTTATATAATTAGCAGGTAGTGAAACAGCGATGACGTAATTGGATAGGGTGAATTTGATTACGTCATTAGCAACATAATCATTAATTATTTGGAGGGTTTGCAAAATGAAAAAAATAGTAACATTATTTTTAGTTTTAGTTATGATGACAGCAGTATTTGCGGGATGCGGGAAAAAAGCACCAGCAGTTGATACGCCAGTTGAAACAGAAACAGGAACAGAAACAGGAACAGAAACAAAAGATAAAATCAGAGTAGGGATTTCATTACCAACTCAAAGAGAAGAAAGATGGGTAAGAGATAAAGAGCAAATGATCGCAGAAGCAGCAAAACTTGGTGTTGAGCTAGTAGTTAAAGTTGCTGACGCAGACACACAAGAACAAATTCAACAAGTTGAAGCAATTTTAACAGAAGGCGTAGACGTATTAATCTTAGCACCAAATGATGCTTCTGCATCAGCATCTTTAGTTGATATGGCTAAAGAAGAAGGTGTACCTGTTATAGCGTATGACAGATTAATTACTGGAACTGCTAATTTAGATTATTATATTTCTTTTGATAATACTGAAGTAGGAAGAGTTCAAGGTAAATTCATTACTGATTTAGTACCTGAAGGAAACTACATAATTATGTCAGGTGCACCAACAGATAACAATGCTAAATTATTTAAAGAAGGTGCAATGGAATATCTTCAACCACTTATTGATTCAGGAAAAATTAATGTAATTGCTGAACAAGCAGTTGATAACTGGGAACCAGAAAATGCACTTAAAATAGTTGAAGCAGCATTACTTAAAAGCAATAACAAAGTAGATGCAATTCTTTCACCAAATGATGGTTGTGCTGGTGGCGCTATCCAAGCTTTAGCAGCTCAAGGATTAGACGGAGTTGTACCAATTACAGGACAAGATGCTGAACTTGCAGCAGCTCAAAGAATCGTAGCTGGAACACAAACTATGACAGTTTATAAAGATACAAGAGACGTAGCATCAAAGTCAATTCAAATGGCAATAGCTCTTGCAAATGGTGAAGCTATTGAAACAAATGGAAACGTAGATAATGGCGTTAAAGAAATTCCATCTGTACTTGTAGCAGTTAAAATTGTAACGCAAGATAATGTTAAAGAAGTATTAGTTGATAGTGGATACTTAAAAGAAGCAGACGTATTTAAATAAAGTTACAAAGTAACATATTTTAAGCAGAGAAGTAGCGATTAGCTACTTCCCTGCTTGTTATGAAAGGCGGTGTAATCATGAATGAGTGCATATTAGAAATGCAAAATATAGTAAAAGAGTTTTCTGGAATAAGAGCATTAGATGATGTCACTTTCAAGGTAAAACGTGGTGAAATACACGCCTTAGTGGGTGAAAATGGTGCAGGTAAATCAACACTCATGAAGGTATTAAGTGGTGTATATCCTCATGGTGATTATTCTGGAAAGATTATTATTAATGATAAAGAAATGACATTTAATCATATAAAGGATTCTGAAAAAGCAGGAGTCGCAATTATATATCAAGAGCTTGCATTAGTAAAGCAAATGAATATTGCTGAAAATATTTTCTTGGGAAATGAATTACGAGGAAAAGTTGGAATAGATTGGAATCAAGCCGTTTCTAGAACAGAAAAGCTTCTTAAAGATGTAGGATTAGAAGATAATCCACTTACGAAGATATACCAGCTTGGAATTGGAAAGCAACAACTAATTGAGATTGCTAAGGCAATAGCGAAAGACGTTAACCTTCTCATATTAGATGAACCTACGGCAGCATTGACAGAAACTGAGAGTGATAATCTGCTTACCATACTAAGAAGTTTGAAAGAAAAAGGTGTTACATGTATTTATATTTCTCATAAGCTTAATGAAGTGCTTGAAATTGCAGATACAATAACAGTTCTTAGAGATGGTAAAACAATCTGTACTTTAGATAATGATGAACAGGTGTCAGAGGATACGATCATAACACGAATGGTTGGTAGAGAATTAACAAATCGATTTCCAAGGGTTGAACATAAAGCGGGTAAAGTAATATTAGAAGTCGAAAATTGGACGGTTCCACATCCAGAGATACCAGGTAAAAATATTATTAGCAATGTGTCTTTTCAAGCAAGGCAAGGTGAAATATTAGGTATTGCAGGTCTAATGGGTGCAGGTCGAACAGAGCTCGCAATGAGTTTATTTGGAGCTTATGGAGAGAGTATTACTGGAACTTTAAAGCTAGAGGGTGTAGAGCAACGTTTTACGAATCCAAGGCAAGCGATCCAAGCAGGTTTTTGCTACTTAACGGAAGACCGTAAAAAATCAGGTCTAGTCCTTATGATGGATATTAAAAAGAATATAACGCTTTCTAGTTTAAATAGCATTACAAGAAATATGTCCATTAATGCCAATGAGGAAATAAAAGTATCGAATGAGTATATGTCAGCGCTTAAAATAAAAGCGGCTTCCATCGAGCAGACGGTTGATCATTTATCAGGCGGTAACCAACAAAAAGTAGCTATAGCAAAATGGCTTATGGCTAAACCAAAAGTATTAATACTCGATGAACCAACAAGAGGAATTGATGTAGGTGCTAAATATGAAATCTATAACTTAATGAATAAGCTCGTTGAAGAAGGGGTTTGTATCATTATGATTTCATCAGAGCTGCCAGAAGTTTTAGGCATGAGTGATAGAGTTATTGTTATTAAAGAAGGTAAAATTACCGGAGATGTAAATTTTGAAGAAGCCGATCAAAAAACCATTATGTACTATGCTACAGGTGGCAAGTAAAAAAGAAAGGATGTGTATATTATGGAAAACAACGTCAGTAAATCACAAATTAAAGTTCTGATTAAGAATAACATTAGACAATACACAATGTTTATTGCGCTAATCAGTATTATGATAATCTTTTCAGCTATTAATATTAAGTTTTTAAGTCCTAGAAATATATCAACATTATTTTTGCAAACTGGGTACATTGCTATTTTAACCTGTGGAATCGTTCTCGTTATCGTTGCTGGTCATATTGATCTATCTGTTGGAGCCGTTGTAGGCCTTACAGGAGCAATCGCGGCAAAGTTAATGGTTACAATGGGGTTACCTATGTGGTTAGCTATCGTTTTAACATTAGTAGCAGGTCTAGTTATTGGTATTTGGCAAGGTGCCTGGGTTGCATATGGAAATGTCCCAGGGTTTATCGTTACACTGGCCGGTATGTTAATTTTTAATGGATTGTTGCTATTGGTTACAAAAGGTGGCGCAACGATTAATTTCAGTCAAGAATTTAAACTAATAGGTCAAGGATACCTTCCAACATTGTTTGTGGAAAATAATGTTAATGACATGATTCCTCATGACACAACATTAATTATCCTTATAGCTTCCCTTATTGTATACATAATATTTGAAATTAAGAAACGATCAGAAAGAAAAAAATATAATTTTCACGTTCTCTCAGTAAAAATGTTTGTGTTAAAAATAGCACTTGTGTCAATATTAATTTCCACAGTACTTGGTGTTATGGCACTATACAAAGGAATGCCATACTCAATTCTTATTGTTATTATTATTGCAGGCGTATATACATTTATAACAAACAATACAGCTTTCGGAAGACATGTATATGCCATTGGTGGAAATAAAGAAGCGGCTAAGCTTTCAGGAATCAATATTAAGTTTAGAACATTAATGATTTTTGCATCTATGGGTGTTTTAGGTGCAGCAGGCGGTATTGTTTATGGAGCGAGAGTTGGTTCTGCTAGTTCATCAGCAGGAGCTGGCATGGAGCTAGACGTTATTGCTGCAGCCATCATTGGGGGTACTAGTACAATGGGTGGAGAAGGGACAATCGCAGGAGCTGTAATTGGCGCACTTGTTATGGGAACTTTAGAAAATGGTTTGTTATTAGTAGGCGTATCAACAGAGGCAAGAATGATTATTAAAGGTTTAGTTTTACTTCTTGCAGTATTTGTAGATATTAAAACAAGAAAAAGTAAAGGTTAAACAGTAATAAATGAATGGCATGCCCCACGCTTAACAGAAAGGAAGAACCTTTCTTTTCAGAAGAGGTCAACAGATCTATTCAATTCGTGGGCGCATGGCATTCTTATATAAATCAGAGAAAAGGAATGAGCCTTCAAAGGAATATTCTACTTATATATGGCACAATGTATTACGAGTAATTGTGCTCCGCATGAGAATATGGAGAAATGCGGTTGTGTGCGAATTGATTTGAGCACTAAGGAGAAAAGGAGCCTTACTATGAAAAAGCTAAGTTTTAAAGTCATGATCCTTTTAATTAGTATATCAACGATTATTTTTGTCACTTTAATTGGATTAAGTTTATATTCAATAAACGACTACAAATTGAAAACAAAAGAGTTATACACCAAAGGTATTCAAACCCAATTTGACAACGCACTCGTATATGAAGTAGATACAATTGCTGCGCTTCTTAAGAACTACAATTTTAAAATTGTAAGTGGAGAATATACAATGGAAGAAGCGAAGGTGCAAGCCATTAAGGATATTAGTAGTATATCGTATGCAGGTATTAGTGGAATTTGGATATTTTCAAAAGATGGGGCCTGTCTTTTATATTCACTTGATCGGTCTTTAGAGGGTAGTAATCAATTAAATTATAAAGATACTCAAGGAAAGTCTGTAATCAGTGATCTCATTGATAGTGCAAATGCCGGCGGAGGCTTTATTGATTTTAATGCTGTTTGGTCTAGTAATGTTCCTGAACCGGTTAATATTCGTGCCTACGCTAAAAAATATGAAGCATTTGAATGGGTTGTTGCGACGGGCCTAACATATGATAAAATTGACAGTAATTTCACTACCTTTAATAATATTTCAGATGACTATGTTAAGAAGCTAACTATGATATCTATAATACTTGGAGCAATTTTATTGCTGATTGTAATAGTCGTTGCTATTATAGCGGGACACAAGCTAACCAAGCCAATAGTACAAATTACGAAAGCATCATCCTTTTTGGCGAAGGGTGACTTAACAACTCACGTACAAGTAAAATCAAAAGACGAAACAAAGAGACTAGCAGATTCTTTTAATGAAAGCATTACGAACTTAAATACACTTGTCAAAGATGCAATATCTGTATCATCAAGAGTAAAAGAATATTCGATCATGACAAATGCTTCTATGAGAGAACTGGCAGTTGGTACGACTCAAATTTCTAGTACGATACAAGATTTAAGTATTGGCGTGAGTAAACAAACAACTTCTGTCGAGTCTATCCATAATCGTTCTACAGATATTCTGTCTCGCTTATTAGCTATTAATGATGAAATGACTCAATCAAGCAATATTTCTGAATCGACGAAAGAAATCGTGAAAAATGGTGCGCAGACAATTGGATACCAACAAAACAAGATGGATGAAAATAAGCGTGCATCGGAATCAACGGTCATTTCAATCACTAATTTGTCAAAAATATCTAGTGAAATCGCAAATATTATTACAGTTATCGAAAATATTTCATCACAGACTACATTACTAGCACTGAATGCGAGTATAGAAGCTGCGCGAGCAGGGGAACACGGCAAAGGATTTGCGGTTGTAGCAGATGAAATTAGGAAATTAGCAGATGAAACGGTTAATTCTACAGGTAAAATCACGAGGATCATATCAGATGTTAATGATGCGGTGACGGATGCTGTAAAAACAATAAAAATCTCTCAAATTGCAGTAGCTGAACAAGAAGGTTCCTTAAAGCAGACAGCAAAGGTGTTTGAAGACGTCTCCTTAGCGGTGGATCAGTCTTATAATAATGCAAACACAGTTAAAGAAGCTACGTTAGCGCTAACAGAAAACGTTGAGCAAATCAATGATGAAATCAGCGAAATATCTTCTGTTTCTGAGCAATCTGCTGCATCCTTTGAAGAAGTATCCGCTACAAACCAAGAACAAACTGCAAGCTTTGAAGAAATCACAGCATCGATTGATGAGCTTACACAGCTTGCGGATGAACTCAATAACAATTTAGCCAAATTTAAAATATAAATATTGCATATCCTCCCTCCCCATATAGATAATGTTAGAAAAAGGGGCGGTTCCAGTCCACTTAATGGGGCAAAGAACCGTTCTTTTTTCTAGTTCGGAACAAAAGTGTGCATACATTCAAAGAGGGGGAGACAACTAAAAACATATAGACAAATACACATACAAGTGCTATATTATGTTTATATCAAAACAGATAAATATTCTTTTACATATTGGGGGTGAGGTGAAGAAATATGATGTTATACATTTCAGCTTTAGGATTTAGTGCATTTAATACAAAAGAAAAAGCAGAGGGTATAGTTAGCGATATCATTGCAAATCCAAATACCAGGTATATCTCAAACTATAAATCAGACGAAATTAAAGTAGAATATTACAAAGAATACGGGACAGAATTTGGGTTAATAGTTAGAGGTGCTCTGAACCAAGAAGAAGAGCTGACTGTATATTCCTTAATTCCATATGCTATTGGTAGTGTTATTACTGATACGCATGAAATAGATGTAGTGAAAGGCGAGAGAACAGACGTATATAATGCTTTTTGTGAAGAAAGTCGATCAGGTACGCCTGTATCTTTTTTTCTTCAAAACGTTATAGATTATTTGGAAATTGAAGACCAAGAGGATGTGTATATTGAAGGCGTTCGATTGGTTGCTTTTTCTGTTGAGGGAACGGTGATTTTACCTATTGACAAAGATGATACGGATTTGTTGTTAGAAGAGGAAGAAGATGTATTTAGAGAAGAGTTGTTAGAAAAGGCGAGACAGGGTGATGAAGATGCAATACAAATACTAGAAGATGAAGCTTTAGAATCTTCAGAGATCCTACAAGAAAGATTAAAGGATGAAGACCTTCTGAGTATCCTTGAAGGATTTTTTGTTCCACTCGGTGATAGTGAGGACATATATTCATTTTTAGGGACAATTGAGGAAGTAACGGAAACAATAAATAAAATGACGGAAGAGCGAATATATATATTAAGCATTAAATGTATGAGTTTATATATTGATGTTTATATTAATTCCGCAGATATTACGGGAATTCCTAGTGCAGGAATGCGATTTAAAGGCACAAGCTGGGTTCATGGACTCATCGAATTTGAATTTAATGGTGCCTATGAAGAAGAATAAAATATAGACTCACTCTTTGAGTGAGTTTTTATTACCACTTGACATAAGCTTAAAACATGATAAAATGTTAATGCAACAAATAATCTAAAGAAAATGTACGATGCATGCGTAGCTCAGTAGGATAGAGCGACCGCCTCCTAAGCGGTAGGCCGTGAGTTCGAATCTCGCCGTGTGCACTATAGGATATGAGAAAGAAACCACTAATGAGTGGTTTTTTTGTTGTGTTAATATATACCTCCATACGGTGATAAACAATAACAAGGAAGTTTCTCAATAATAGCAACACCGGTAATAGCGAATATAATATATAAAGACATTTAGAAATGAGGTGTGAAAGATGGAATTAAAAACGCAATTAAGAACACAACTATTACCACAAGGAACTAAAAGAAGAAGTGGGATTAAAATGAGCGAGGTCGTTTTTTTTGTGGATCATGATACAGGAAATGCAAATTCAACAGCTCAAAATAATGTAAGCTATTTCATTAATTCTGCGAATGCGGTATCAGCATCTGCCCATATATTCATTGATGACAAAGAAGCAATCATGTGTATTCCCTGTTTGGAGGACCCGGAAAAAGCATGGCATGTCTTAAACGAAAAAATTAAAGATAATGAACTGTTTGGTGGGAATGCAAATGATATAGCCATTGGATTAGAACTATGTTATTTTCCGACGGATGTGAGTAGATCACTTCAAGCATATGAAAATTATGTTGAAATAGCTGCCTACTTATCAAAGTACCATAATATAAATCCTTCTAGGAGATCTGGACATTTTGAGTTAGATCCAGAGAGAAGAACAGATCCAAATAATGCGTTAAAATACATAGGGAAAACATATACAGATATGAAAAATGATATTTTAATGAAATATAGAGAGCTTACCTCAGGAGAGGAGGAAATACCTGTGCAAGAGTCAAATAATATTTCGCAAGAAGTAGCTGCTTGGGCAAAAGATGCCCAAGCATGGGTAACACAAAAGGCCATTAGCGATGGAACCAATCCAAAAAAATTTGCGACGCGCGAAGAGCTTTGGACAATGCTCTATAGAGCGTATCAACAGAATAAAAGTTAAGGGGGGATGTTTATGGAAGCATGTTTTATATGCATCATAATCTTTCTATTTATATTGGTTTTAGCAGTTTTATGGTTTAAAGGAAAGAGAAAACTGGTGAAGAAGATTATTCTAGAGCTGGTTATACAGGCCGAAAAAATATATGGTTCTGGTACAGGTAAAATTAAATTAGCTACTGTATTAGCGCAAGTTTATAAGGATTACCCGTGGTTAACGTACATTGAAGCAATAGTCATTAAATGGATTAATGAAGCGGTTAAATATATGAAAAATAACCTATAGTTCGTATTTGTTTTACATCTGTCTAACCCAAGACAGGTGATTTTTTTGACCAACAAGAAATCGTACAGGATCTAGGAATAATGGAACAAATAGTTTGATAACGTATGCGTTATATATCAAGTGATTAGTTCTTGATATGTTCTTATTAATTGTGTATTATTACAAGTAGAGATCTTATAAATTTAAGTGATGAAAATAAAAGGAGACAACAAAGGTGAGTATATTTAAAGTAAAGGATTTAAATCGTATCATTGATGCACTTGTTAAAGACGGCATAGAATTAGTTGATATAGAGGTATTTGATAGAGAAGAGATTGAAGGTGAGCTCATTGGGGCAACGATAGAGTTTAATGGCTGCAGTGATGATGAAGAGGGAATTGATTACGGTGGTATAGAGGAATATACGCAAACTTAAATAATGGAAGCAAGTTAAATTCATATATTAATTAGCTACTGTGGCTCAGTCCGGTAGAGCAGCTGATTCGTAATCAGCAGGTCAGGGGTTCGAGTCCCCTCAGTAGCTTTAAAAGATAGCGAAGAATATATTTTTAACCTAACGAACACGTAGGTTTTGTATTATTGATTTGCAGAAGATGATTACACTTATCTAGTATTTATAATGCATCGTGGATATGACTGAATAGTATCAAAACCGATTGGTTAGATGCATGATAAATACAATAAATAACAACAATAACTAGCCATGATTCAAAGTGGCTGGTTATTGTTTTATATTACACGAATAAAAGTATACGTTAAGCTTTATATTATAATTGTTATATGATATACTAACATTATTTATAAAAACGATAGGATTACTATTTAAGGAGATAGAATTATGCTACATGAATTTTCTAGAACAGAGTTACTTATAGGAAAAGAAGGCATAGAAAAACTGAGAAATGCAAAGGTTGCTATATTCGGAATCGGAGGGGTAGGCTCTTTTGTAGTGGAGGGCTTAGCACGTTCAGGTGTTGGAAAATTTGTGTTAATCGATGACGATTGTATATGCTTAACAAATATAAATAGACAGCTTCATGCTACAAGAAAGACAGTTGGAAAACCTAAGGTTGAAGCCATGAAACAAAGAATTTTAGATATTAATCCTAAGGCAGAAGTGAAAACCATTCAGAGCTTCTATATGCCAGAAAATGCCCAAGATATTATTGAAGACGATTACGACTATATTGTTGATGCGATAGATACAGTAACTGCAAAGATTGATTTGGTTTTACAAGCTCAAAAAAGAAGTATACCGATTATTAGTTGTATGGGCGCCGGAAATAAGTTGGATCCTACAAAATTTGAGGTTGCAGATATTTATAACACTTCGATTTGCCCACTTGCGAGAGTAATGAGAAAAGAGCTAAGACAAAGAGGAATAAAAGCCCTAAAGGTAATCTACTCAAAAGAAACGCCAATTAAGCCGATAGAGGAAGAAGATTCAAGTTGCAACAACAACTGTATTTGTCCGTCAGGAACAACGAGAAAATGTACTGTAAGACATCAAATTCCAGGAAGTGTTTCTTTTGTTCCTTCTGTTGCAGGACTTATTATTAGTGGAGAAGTAATAAAGGATATCATTCGATAGGAGGCTATTAGGTTGAAAATATCAACAAAAGGAAGATATGCGCTTGAGGCAGTACTTGATTTAGCTGTTTACTCTGAAGTTGAGTTGGAGAGCTTAAACAACATCTCTGAAAGACTACAGATATCAAAAAACTATTTAGAGCAGTTATTCAGTGTTTTAAGGAAAAAGGAAATTGTTGCTAGTGTTAGAGGTGCCCAGGGTGGGTATAAGTTAGCTAGAAGCTCGAAGCAAATTACAGCAGGAGAAGTCATTCGTGCTGTAGAGGGGCCTTTATCGCCAGTTAGTTGCATAGATGAAGGCAAATGTAATAATACTGGAGAATATAAGGAATGTGTAACGAGATTGTTGTGGCAAAAAATGATGGATGAAATTAACAGAGCAGCTGATGGTGTTACGATTAATGATTTAGTCCAATCATATGGGAAAATGAAGAAAAAGGACGCTATCGAGTATTTTATTTAACCGGATTCAGAGGTTTTATGCCATTGAATATTGACCTACGAGGTGAAGGATATGAAGATTTCGACGAAAGGTCGTTATGGGTTACGAGCAATGATTGATTTAGCATTATATTCTAATGGTACACACGTGTCATTATTTAGCATCGCACAAAGACAGGGTATCTCAGGGATATATTTAGAGCAGGTATTTGCTACGCTTAGAAAAGCAGGCTTGGTGAAAAGTGTCAAAGGTGCACAAGGAGGATATCTGTTATGTGAAAGTCCAAAAGACATAAAGATTGGGCAGATACTACGATCTTTGGAAGGCGATTTATCTGTTATAGATGAAAACGAATCACAAAAAGCTGAGGATAGTTTAATTTCAGCATGTGTAAAAGAAAATGTTTGGGACAAAATAAATGAGAATATTAATTTACTTGTTGATAAAGTTACGCTTGAAGATTTGATAATAGAGCAAAAAAAACTAAACGAAGGGTCCATTCCAATGTTTTATATATAACGGGTATTGACAGTGAATTTATAAAAGTGTAGTATATACAAATACAAACCCATTTAAGTGTATAGGATTAATAAGGTATGACGCACAGTTTTAAATAATTAATGAAGGGAATGATTATCATTGGGAATGTAACGAAAAAAAACATAGAAACAAAAGTAGTGCACGGAGATAAGGGTTATGATCCCCATACAGGGGCTATCAGTTTTCCAATATATCAAAGCGCCACTTTTAGGCATCCGGGGTTAAACCAATCAACAGGATACGATTATTCAAGATTGCAAAATCCAACGAGGGAAGAGTTAGAAAATACGATTGCTTCCTTAGAAAACGGGAAACGTGGCTTTGCCTTTTCCAGTGGGATGGCTGCGATTTCAACAGTACTTAAGCTTTTTTCACCAGGTAATCATGTAATTGTTTCGGATGATATGTACGGAGGGACCTATAGATTATTTGAAGAGATTTATAAAGGATACGGATTAAATTTTAGTTATGTTGATACGAGTGTCGTGGAAGATGTCCAGGGTGCAATAAAAGAAAATACGGTAGCACTTTTTATTGAAAGTCCAACAAATCCATTAATGAAAGTATCTGACATAAAGGCTCTTTCAAGCTTATCCAAGGATAGAGGTTTGTTAACAATTGTTGATAATACATTTTTGACCCCGTATTATTTAAGACCCTTAGAACTAGGAGCGGATATTGTAGTTCATAGCGGCACGAAATACTTAGGCGGGCATAATGATACATTAGCAGGGCTTGTTATTACAAGTGAGGAGGGTTTAATTGATCAAATTCAATTAATTCAAAAGTCAGAAGGCGCTGTGCTTGCTCCATTTGATTGCTGGCTTATTTTAAGAGGAATTAAAACATTAAGCGTAAGATTAAATAAACAACAAGAAAATGCCATTATAATCGCAAACTGGCTTAGAAAGCACGAGGCAGTAGAAACGGTATATTATGCTGGATTACCTGATCATGCAGGTTATGAAATTAGCAAGAAGCAAGCATCTGGTTTTGGTGCAATGATTTCTTTTACAGTGAGGGACGTGAAACTCGTAGCTCAGGTTCTCGAGAAAGTGAAGATTATTCTATTTGCCGAAAGCTTAGGTGGGGTAGAAAGTCTCATTACTTATCCAATTATTCAAACACATTCTGCGATTCCTGAAGAAATGAGAAGGAAAATTGGTGTTACAGATAAGTTGTTACGATTATCTGTAGGAATAGAATCGGTAGACGATCTAATAATGGATCTTGACCAAGCATTAAAAAATGAGAGCGATTACAAGGAGGTAAACGAATGAGGTTTGGAACTAAATTAATTCATAATGAGCATTCTATAGATAAAAGTACGGGTGCACTCAGTATACCTATCTACCAAGTATCTACGTATCATCAAGAGGATATTGATGTGAATCAAGCATATCAATATTCACGATCTGAAAACCCGACGAGAAAAGCATTAGAAGATACTATTGCGTTATTGGAAGGAGGAGATAGAGGTTACGCCTTTTCTTCAGGGATGGCAGCAACCTCGTCTGTTCTTTCGATTTTTTCAGCAAGAGACCATATTATTGTTTGTGAAGATGTATATGGTGGTACATATAGAATAGCTAGCGCTTTTTTTAGTCGATTTGACTTTGATATAAGTTTTGTTGATGCTACCAATGTTGATGCAATCAAACAAGCGATTAAACCTAATACAAAAGGCATTTATCTTGAAACACCATCAAATCCAACCTTAAAAATTACGGATATTAAAGCTATTAGCACAATAGCTAATGAAAAAGAGATTATCGTAATGGTAGACAATACTTTTATGTCCCCGTATCTTCAAAGACCTTTAGAACTTGGTGCGCATATTGTTATTCATAGCGCAACGAAATTCATTGGCGGACATAGTGACGTTATTGGCGGTCTTGTTGTTGCCAAAGGGCAAGCGTTATGTAGCAGAATTTATGCTGTGCAAAATGGATTTGGTGCCATATTAGGTCCTCAAGATTGCTGGTTATTATTAAGAGGACTTAAAACTTTGAAGGTTAGAATGGACTACCAACAAAACAATGCTATATTGCTTGCTCAGTGGCTTATCGACCAAGCTGAAGTTAAGACAGTATATTATCCTTCTCTACCGTCACATCCCGGCACACAGATTCATCTGGATCAGGCTGACGGGCCAGGTGCTGTCCTATCCTTTGAAACTTACGATGAAAACCTTGCAAAACGCTTTATGGAAAACGTAAAGCATGCGGCGGTTGCAGTAAGCCTAGGCGGCGTTGAAACCATTGTATCCTATCCTGCTAAAATGTCTCACGCTTCAATGCCAAAATCTGAACGTGAAAAGAGAGGCATTTCTAATGCACTTATACGGATCTCCTTAGGACTTGAAGATATCGAAGATTTAATCGAAGATTTTTCAAATGCTTTAAAATAGAAAAGCATTTATCGCATCGGCTCCAGCGTACAGTAAGCTATTCCTAAAGTACCAGGTCCAACATGCGTTCCTATAACTGCACCAATTGAAACAATCGGTGGCGCACTTCCTATTATGGACATCATGCTTTTTGAATATTCAAGGGCTCTACTTGGACAATGGATATGATGCACAACGGCATCTGCATAACCATATTTCTTAATATCATTACTAAATATTTGCACCATATATTCCAATGCTTTTTTTTGTGTTCTTATTTTTGATAGGGTCGTAGTTAATCCATCCGTTACAGTTAAAACTGGTTTAATTTTTAAAATATCAGCAAGAAGTGAACTTGCATTGCCGATTCTTCCGCCTTTTTTCAAGAACTCTAAAGTACTGGGCACAAATATAAAACGTGTACAGTTCATTGTCTTGCGAGCGGTCTCGAGAACTTGATTCATTGACTTACCTTCGATAGCAGCTTTTGCTGCAGAAATTACAACAAAGCCCATTTCCATACAATTGGTTCTTGAATCAATAAGTTCTATCGTTGCATTTGGATATTCTTCTAAGAGCATATTTTTAACCAGTTGAGCAGTAGAAAATGTACCACTCATATCAGAAGATAAAAAGATTCCAACAACTGAGTGCCCATTAACAATATGTTTTTTAAATGTATTAAACATATCCTGTGTAGAGGGCTGTGAAGAGGTTGGTAGTTTATCTAAGCTAGAGAGCTTGTCATAAAACATAGATAGATCTAATTCAGTTTCAAGATAGCTAGTGCCTTCATAAATAACACTAAGGGATACAAGAGAGATATCTAGCTTAGCTAACGTTTCATGAGGGATATTAGAAGTGCTGTCAGTAACAATTTTTATAGCCATATTAGTCTCCGTTTAAATAATATAATCAATAAGATATGAAAAAGGATTTCTTGTCTTATTTTGTAAATACGTTGTCTTTATTTAGTATATCAGAAAACAAAAGATTTTAATATTGTTTTTTATTTAATAGCCTAGTGGTTGAAATATCATGATACAAGTGATACTATTGACAGAAGAATTGTTAAACTAGGAGGATCATTAATGAATCAATATCAATCTTTATTAGAGGAACTAATTGAGCAAGAAAGGGTATTACAATTTAAAAAGTTCAATAGCCAGACAGCTTTAACGATAGGATTATTATTAGTAGATAAAGCCAGAGAAGGCAACAAAATGATTGCAATAGATATTACACTACATGGGCATCAGCTATTTCATTATGCGTTAGAGGGTACAACACCAGATAATAGTGAGTGGATTAAAAGAAAATGCAGAGTTGTAAACCGCTTTCATATGAGCTCATATAGAATGGGTATTAAGTTGAAAAATGATAACATATCTATTCAAGATAAATACTTTGTTGATCCAGCAGAATATGCGCCACATGGTGGTAGCTTTCCGATAATTATTAAAGAAGTTGGATATGTGGGCACGATTGCAGTGTCAGGGTTACCACAAGAAGAAGACCATAAAATGGTCGTAGATACAATTAGAGAATATTTAAAAGATCTAGAAAGTTAGAGGTAAAATAATGTTTAGACCATGTATTGATTTGCATAACGGGCAAGTAAAACAAATTATTGGCGGTACTTTAACGGATTCAGGGAAAGGTATTATTGAAAACTTTGTCTCAGATAAGGATCCGGCACATTATGCCAACCTCTTTAAAGCAGATGGACTAAAAGGAGGCCATGTAATTATGCTTGGAAGTGGCAATGAAAAGGTTGCCTGTCAGGCCCTTCAAGCATATCCAAATGGCTTGCAAGTGGGGGGAGGAATAAACCCACAGAATGCAAGTTTTTTCTTAGAGAAAGGTGCCAGTCACGTTATAGTTACTTCTTATGTATTTAATAATGGACAAATCGTATTTGAACATTTAGAAGAAATGGTTCGAGCGATTTCAAAAGAAAAATTAGTGTTAGATCTAAGCTGTAGACAAAAATCTGGAAAGTACTACGTGGTAACGGATAGGTGGCAGAAGTTTACTGATTTTGAAGTCAACAAAGAGAATGTAAAATTAATAGAAGGTTTTTGTGATGAGCTTCTTATACATGGAGTAGATGTAGAAGGGAAACAACAAGGAATAGCAATTGAGTTAGTGGACGCAATAGCTAAATGGACCAATATCCCTGTTACATATGCAGGAGGAATTCGGTCATTTGAAGATATAAAAATTATCAATCAAGTTGGACAAGGTAGAGTACATTATACTATTGGAAGTGCACTTGATATATTTGGTGGACAAATGAGTTATAAAGAAGTAGTAAAAAACCAGAGCAAGTAAGGAGGTGTGGTATCTATGAATATTATTTTAATTGGTATGCCCGGCGTCGGTAAAAGTACAATTGGTGTAGTTCTTGCAAAAGCATTGGGATTTGAATTCATAGATACAGATCTTATTATACAAGAAAATGAACAAGTCCCACTACATGAAATTATAAAAGAAAAAGGACTGGAAACATTTCTATCCTTGGAAGAAATCGCAATCCTCACGCTAAAAGGCGATAATATGGTTATTGCAACGGGTGGAAGCGTTGTTTATAAAGCTGAAGGAATGAATCATTTAAAAAGTCTAGGAAAAATCGTATACTTAAAAACCCATTATAAGGTTCTAGAGAAACGTATTCGCAATATGAAAACGAGAGGTATTGCCATGGGGAAGAATAAAACAATAAAAGATATATATTGGGAAAGAAAGGTGCTGTATGAAAAATACGCAGATTATATTATACCTTGTAAAGGAAGAACAGTGGAAAAAATAGTTGGCATTATTAAAAAAAAGCTTTGTTAAAAAATAGAAAAATAATAACAGAAAAATAAACGAATACACAAATAAACACGTCAATGTCATACAATTACAAATATTTAGCAGAAAATACACACAAATGAAACAAAAAGAACACAATTTGGACATAATAGAATGTTATTATAACAGAGTAATAACTATCCCCCCCTTTTATTATATAATCTAATAGGCAAAATCCTACCTCTACAATACTAGATCATTGGGTAGGTTTTTTTTGCTCAAAAACAAAAATATGAATAAACTAGAATGTACTTCATCTAAAAATTTAGCTAATGATGAATCCAATCGTTCGGCATTGTTACTTTGACTAAGAATGTCATTTATGATAAAATAAGAACACAGAATCGCAATTGACCGCGGAAAGAAATGGAGCAGCCTTAAATGAGACACCGAAATGTGAAAGATGCATATAAGAGACTGGAATTGCATCAAAGCGTCATCCAAAGTCCAATAGAGCATAAAGGAAAATGGCGTAAACTTTTTAACAATAATAACCCAATACATATTGAAATTGGGATGGGCAAAGGAAAATTTCTCATTGAGTTAGCCCAAAAGAATCCTCATATTAATTATATTGGATTTGAAAAGTTTTCTGCAGTACTAGCAAAAGCTTTAGAGAAAATTGATCAGCAGGAAGCGCTAAACAATCTTTTAATTATTAGAGAAGATGCAGAGAAACTTTGTGAGTTTTTTGATAAAAATGAACTGGATCGTCTATACCTAAACTTCTCTGACCCTTGGCCAAAAGAGAGACATGCAAAAAGAAGATTAACGTACATAAGCTTCTTAAAACAATATGCTTTTGTTTTGAAAAAAGAAAGCGGTATAATTTTTAAAACAGATAATTTGAAGCTTTTTGAATTTAGTGTTAATCAAATGAAGGAATTTGGCTGTGAAATAAAAAATGTTAGCTATGATCTTCAAAATAGCCACTTTGCACAAGAAAATATAATGACTGAATATGAAACTAAATTTGTTAAACAAGGGTTAAAGATATATTTAGTAAATGCAACGGTATAAAAGAAAAGACATAGGAGATAAATATGAAATACAAAGTGATTAAGGATAAAAAAAGTGGTGATACTCGGATTGACTATTTTAAGGTACCAGATCGTAAGACTTTTCGCTATAATACTTTGAAGAAATTATTACAAGGCAAGGACTTAATTATTCGCATTGATACCAACTTAGTTAAAACGGAGGCTAAGGATATCGATATTTCAAAAATGTTTGAAGAATACTTTGAAGCAAACAATATTTCCCATGAAGTTCTTCCAACAGAAAGCAATAAAAATAAAAAAATATTAGGAATTAGCCTTAAGGCGAATCATGGCAATGCCTACATTATATTATTTAGTATTAAGGAACAGGATATGACGGAAGAATTTTTTGATCAGTACTTAGATAATTGTGATTTGGAAATTGGTATTTCACCAAATAAATCGGTGGAAGATATTTATAAAGAAATGAAAAAGGGTTATTTAACGTGCTTTTTTGGTTCTGAATATTTTGAAGGAGTTATTTATGACTCTAACTTTGTTGAGAGTATGAGAGTTTCAAAAGGCATTGAAGTTAATTTAACTTAACGAACCCAGAGGTTTTATATTATTAAAAAATATAAGGAAGGCCCCTATTCTTTAGACGGAGGCGCTTCCTTTTTAAAATAAGTGGGCAAATGGTGCCACTTCGTCGTGAAAGTTGTTTAATCCTTCATTATTGCGTGTACTTTACAATTATTGGAAATAATATTTCAAATATAACAACAAATCCAACAAATAACGATACACTAATAATAAAGGACGGTGTAATGACTTTTTCTCTTTCTTCTGGTACTTGCACTTCATCTGTTAGGTTTAGAACCTCACCAGTAGTTAAGCGATCCTTTAGAATATTCTCTTTTTTATTATATTTCATTAGGCCATAGATTATTAATCCAGCAATTGGCGTCATAACCAAACACGCTACCCCAAGGAAAATAGCGCCTTGAATTAAAGTTCCAGTTGGATCTAAAGCAGCTTGCTCCATCTGGCTTGCATAATTAGGATTTATTTCAGTCAAATAGTCCTGTAAAAACAACGCACCTTTAGCAAATATGAGGCTTGAGGCATTAATTGTAAAGTGAATAATCATTGATGATAGAATGGACCCTGTTAAATGTACTACAAAGCACATAATGATACCCATCACAAAAGCATAAAGAAATTGATTAATATTCATATGAAACATGCCGAAAAAGAAGCCACTAATAAGACATGTAGTTAGAACAGGTTTGCTACGATAATTGCTGGTGATAATACCTCTCATAGCGACTTCCTCTAATATTGCAGGTGTGACAGCCACTAATAATAGAGAAATCCACAAAGGCTGTTCGGCAATTTCTAAAATAGCCTCTGAGATTACATTTTTTACAAAGAATTGTGATAATATATTTATAAATGATAGCAAAGGCATAATTGCGCCAGCTAATAAAACAGAAAACAATACGTTGAGTGGCTTAATCTTTTTTATGAATAGAGATTTTTTGATTGGAGCCTTCGTAATTAAAAAATAGAAAACGATGGGAATAAAAATAATGCCCCATTGAGAAATTAATATTTGAAGAGATATACCCATGGTGCCTTTAGTTAACCCGATAAATAAGCCTAGTAATGTGCTACCAAACAGATAAGTTACTAATGTGACAAGTAGGTACCTGTTCCCCCGTTTTATTGAATACATTGATTAACCTCCTAAAGTCATTGATGTCGTAATATACATCTTATCACATACGAAAAAAAAGAAAAAGAGATAATACATTTTTTTATAAAGCCATACATCCTATTAATTAACAAGGAAGGAATACGAATGAAAAACACAATTAAAAATAAGTTAATTCCAATAATTTGTTTGATTTTAGTTCTCGGCTTTAGTAATGGAGTATATAGTGCAGAGACAGAGCATACACCGTATGCGGATTACTTAAATGAAATGGGTTTATTTCAAGGAACCGGACAAGGCTATGATTTAGAGTCCGCCGCAACGAGGTCACAAGCTGCAGTTATGGTCGTAAGATTGCTTGGTAAAGAGAAAGAAGCCTTATCCATGAATTATCAGCATCCTTTTCTTGATGTACCAGAGTGGGCAGGACCCTATATTGGATATTTGTACAAGTTTGGTATTTCAAATGGACTTGATAAGACTACATATGGAGCCAATAAACTAATTAATGCTTCAGAATATATGACATTTTTAATTAGAGTTATAGGCTACGATGATACACAAGGTGATTTTTCTTGGGATAAAAGTCTTCATAAGGCGAATTCCTTAGGAATAATAGCTACAAGTGAATATTCCATTTATCAAAAGAAAAGTTCATTTCTTAGAGATGACATGGTATTTTTTTCATATGCTGCATTAAAGACAGATTTAAAAAATGGTAAGGGCATTTCATTATTAAGAAAACTGATGGATGATAGTACTGTGCCCCAAACTGCGATGTTAGCATATAAATACGCTCCATATGCTGCCGTTAATAGAAATAAGCAACCTAAAAACCACGAGGAACTAAAGCAAGCGGTTATTGTCAGTATAGTCGCTCATGACGAACAGCTGGTTGTCGATTTAAGTAAAAGTTCAATTACTTTTGATAGCGTCAAAGAAGTTCTTGAAGAGGCCATGAATGACTTAGTTAAAATACCTGGATATTATGGAAATGTAAATACTTGTTATTATAAGTTGTCAAATACGATGCTTACGATTACCTATGATTATACAATTTCAAAATATAAGCTTGATCAATCCTTTGAAGTTGCTAAAAAGATAATAAGCCAAATTATTTCAAAGGACATGTCAGATTACGAAAGAGAGTTAGCAATCCACGATTACATTGTTGATAACACAAGCTACTATTTAGGTGAGGATAATGAAGTATATAAAATGATTGGTGTCTTAGTAAATAAGAAGGCCGTATGCCAAGGGTATGCAGAAGCATTTTTATATCTTAGTACTTTAGCTGGACTTGATGCCCAGATGGTAATAGGAAATGGCATAACAGATGGTACCACTATTCCCCATGCATGGAATACGGTAGAAATCGAAGGAGAATGGTATCAAATAGATACAACTTGGGACGATCCAGTATCCTCAAACGGTAAAGATAATAAGACATACAAATACTTTAATATAACAAATAAAGAAATGGCCTTAGATCATGAATGGGACACGACTGCGTACAAGATAGCAAATGGAACGAAGTATAATTACTATGTTTTTAATAACATGACTGTAATCGGAGAAGCAGGACTTAAAACTGCACTACAAGAAGGTTTTAAAAATAAGAAAAAAGAAATGATATTTAAGGTAGTAGGGGAGAAAATAAGTTCCAAGCAAGTTTCTAGTATTCTTGACAAAGTTAGATCATATAAAAGCTGTGCATTTAGTGTTGATCCAGATAGTGGAATTGTAAAAATTACTAACATTGTTTATTAATATGTACAGGTTAGTTGCATTAAACCCTTTAAAAATGGTATACTACTAAATACAAGAAAAGATTAAATTAAAAAAATTTATAAAAGTAGTTGACTATATTGCAATAACGGAATATAATAATATTAAGAAATTGATTGATAAGGAGGAATGGATATGGCACTAGCATTTACAGATGTTAATTTCGAAAATGAGGTTTTGAATTCTGAAGTTCCGGTTTTAGTTGATTTTTATGCAGATTGGTGTGGACCTTGTAAGATGATGTCCCCTGTTATAGAAGAACTATCAACTTTATATGAAGGTAAAGCAAAGATTGGTAAGTTGAATGTGGATCAAAATGGTGCAACAGCACAAAAATACAAAGTCATGAGTATACCAACTATTTTACTCATTAAAGGCGGAGAAGTAGTAGATACTTTGGTTGGAGCAGTTCCTAAACAACAACTTGAAGCCAAAATAAAATCCGTATTATAAATTCACATTTATAAAAACACTTTCAAAAGAAGGTGTTTTTTATTATATAAAAAGCTTGAAATAATCAAACATTTAATAACTTGTAAGGGTAAATTTTCGTTTGTAGTTGAAAAAAACCCTATATGCGATATAATATAAGATGTAGCTTGTAAACTAAAGTGGAGATTTTAATCTAACAAAGCGGGAGTATCCTTTGACATGAAACAATCGATCATAGTGCTTTTTGAAGAACTAATGGATTTAGAAATGAATTTTTCTACGTTATATAAAAATATTTCTAATTTGGAAGGTCAATTGGATGTGTCCATTAAAAACGTTGGACTAGTCTTGAGTAGAGAAGAACTACGACATGTTCAAACCTATGAAAAACTCATTGATGATTTAAAAAATAAAGAGCCGATTCTAATAGATAGTACAATAATAGATAATGCAAGAGGCCATCTTATAATGTTTAAACAAAATCTTAACCATACCTTGCTCAAATCTGTCAATGATATTCTAATATTTGCATTAGATCTTGAAAACAAAAACGGGTATATCTTAAAGCAGTTATTAGAATTAGTCATAAAAGATGAGAATGAGTATAGCAAGGAATTGGTTTCAATATTTGAGGCCCTTATTATAGAGGAACAAAGACATGCTAAAAATCTTAAACAAGTTATAAAATAATAGAGATGAGTGAAGATAAAGGAGATATAATGACAATTAAAAAAGCAATAATACCAGCAGCTGGTCTGGGAACTAGATTTTTACCGGCGACAAAAGCACAACCAAAAGAAATGTTGCCAATCGTTGACAAGCCAACAATACAATACATTGTTGAGGAGGCTATAAATTCCGGAATAGAAGACATCATTATTGTAACAGGTAGAAATAAACGTTCAATTGAAGATCACTTTGATAGATCAATAGAGTTAGAAATGATGCTTGAGCAAAAGGGACAGAAAGAGCTTCTCGAAATTGCTAGGCAAGTATCAAACATAGCGAATATTCATTACATTAGACAAAAAGAACCAAGAGGACTTGGACATGCTATTTTAGTAGCGAAAAATTTTATTGGAAATGAGCCCTTTGCAGTACTTCTTGGAGATGATATTGTTGTATCAAAAAAACCCTGTTTACAACAAATGATAGAAGTGTTTAACGAATACAAAACAAGCATCTTAGGGGTACAACAAGTTCCACTTGAAGCAGTTAATAAATATGGTATTGTTAAATGTAAGAATATTGAAGGAAGAGTATATAAGGTTCAAGATATGGTGGAAAAACCTAAAGCAGAAGAAGCACCTTCAAATATTGCAATTCTAGGCAGATATATCATTACACCTCGTATTTTTAAGTATCTTGAAACCCAAGGAGCGGGTGCGGGTGGAGAAATTCAATTAACAGATGCATTAAGACGATTAGCAGAAGATGAAGCAATGTATGCCTATGATTTTCTCGGTAAAAGGTATGATGTAGGACATGTTCAAGGATATCTAGAAGCATCTGTTGAATTTGCACTTAGAAGAGACGACTTAAAAGTAGACTTCCTAGCGTACCTAAAGAGAGTTGTACAAGACACCGAACAGTTTACATATTTTGAGTAAAAAAAGGGCAGTTACATGAGCGTAAGTATGTAACTGCCCTTAGATCGTTGTTATTCAATAAGATCTTCTTTTTTGGGGACGGCGTCTTGTGTAGATTCTAACATTCTTCTATTATATTTCCCGTCTATGTATCGTTCAAACAAGGTTTTAATGATACTGAAGAGTGGTGCACCTAATAGCATTCCAATGAAGCCAAACATACTACCAAAGAGTATGATAGAGAATATAATCCAAAACGGGGATAAACCTATTGAATCTCCAAGAATCTTAGGACCTAATATGTTGCCATCGAACTGCTGCAGACCAATAATGATGACGAGAAACCATAGCGCTTTTACTGGATCTACAAATAATAGAAATACAAAGCCTATACCACCACCAATAAATGGACCAAAGTATGGAACGATATTGGTTATGCCTACAAGTACACTAATGAGTAGGGGAAACGGCATTTTCACAATTAATACAATGAAAAAGCATAATAGGCCTATAATGAGTGAATCTACTAATTTACCAATAAAAAAGCGAGAGAATATTTTATGAGAAAAATCAATTGTTTCAAGTATCGATTGAGCCGTCTTTTTTGGAAAAAGCGCAACGATGATCTTTTTTGATTTCTTTGATCCTGATTCTTTGCTTGCTATTAAATAAATAGATATAATTATAGAAATAACAATATTCAACAATCCAAAGGCCAAGCCCTTCGTAATACTAATTAAGTTTGGTATGAGATTTGAAAGCATTTGGGTTAATTGATTAAAGGTCTTCGGTAGATTCTCTGTTAAGGTCTTATTAACGTAGTCAGGATCTATATAATACATGTCATTATTGAAAGTAAATGAGAAGTTGTTAAGGTAAAGCATGAGTCGTTCAAGGCTTGGCTGAAACTCATTTGCAAATTCTAACATGCTGCTTATGAGCTGCGGAAGGATAATTGCTAGCAACAATACGATTAATGTTAATAAAACCAAATATGAAAAAAAGATAGATAGAAAACGAGTATATTTGGTTTTTATATATTTTGTGCCAAATTTAATTTTTTGGAAAATATGCTTCTCAAATGCAATTACTAAAAAGTTCATAAAATAAGCAATTAACATTCCGAGTAAGAACGGTGACAAGATTGAAATTACATTGGAAAGAAAACCTTTCGTATCAGGCCAGTTAGATGTAACTCTATAGATCATAAAGCATATCAAAAAAACAATGACAGTATAAATACTAATAGTGGTATATTTTTTATTCCATGAAACGCGCATTGCATCAGTCCTCCTAATATTGAAAGGTATACATATACCTCTTAAAAATGCCTATAAGGTATAATACCAAAAACTGACACATTAAACTAGCCATTTCATAAAAAAATAATTTCCTCTTGCTTTTTCTTGGCAATCGTATTATAATTTACCTTGCTACAAAATAATATGCGCTACTAGCTCAGCTGGTTAGAGCACCTGACTCTTAATCAGGGTGTCCCCGGTTCGAACCCGGGGTGGCGTACTACTAATAGGGGGTGTCGCAAAACTACTTTTAGTAGCGAGCGATGCTTCCTTTTTTTACTAAAAATAAAGCAGATGACCAAAAATAAACTTATATCGTTTGTTTTT
>PGZO01000011.1 GCA_002841375.1 Firmicutes bacterium HGW-Firmicutes-7
AAAGTGGTGAAGTTGTTAAAGCAAAACCGCTTGACGAATGCATTTTAATTGGACGTAAAAAGTGACAAATTCCAATTTGTTTGATTACAACATATTGGGGTGTTATATCAGCTAATATTTTGGTTAATGGCTAATGGAATTTTCCATTTATTCCATCGCCTAACAGCTTGTTGCCAAAATTATCAGCATTAAGTATAGCAATCGTAAGGCGCTTGAGCTGATAACTTCAGCAACAACGGTAACGTTAGATGACATGGCAATTTCGGCGCGGTTCTCTGAGAGTCCTTTAATGAAAAGAAGATATTGCATAACAGTGAATTTATGTTCAGGTAATTTAAATCTAAAAGGAGTGATTTTATGAAAAAATCAATTATTTTATTGATTATTCTATTATTATTTTCAATGATAGGATGTGTTAAAAATGAAGTAGAAGATACTGAAAATGAAGTAGAAGTACTAACAGGGTATATAGTTATAGAAAATAATAATTTGCATTTTGACCAGGTTGAGATTGTCAAAATCGAAAACAAAGAAAGAATGGAAAAGTTTGATTTAGATGAAAGCGATATGCCAAATGGGTATGCGATTATAAATGAAAATCAAGAAAAAA
Source organism: Firmicutes bacterium HGW-Firmicutes-7 (assembly GCA_002841375.1). Classification (GTDB taxonomy): domain Bacteria; phylum Bacillota; class Clostridia; order Lachnospirales; family Vallitaleaceae; genus HGW-1. Next base: position 611 of record PGZO01000011.1, read on the forward strand.
CAACTTATGAATTAGCAGACAAAGTAGTTTATAAATTTACTGATATAAACCTTAATTTTATAGAAGAATCAGAAGCAGAAGGTGATAGGGTATATATTACAACAAAGAAAGATGAATTTCTTAAACATTTAAGTGAGTATAATTTAAATGATATTCCACTTTCCGAACAAAAAATACCTTATTTTATTGAAGTCCAAGACGGAAAAGTGATTAGCATTGAAGAAAAATTTGAATATACAATTTAATCGACATATTACATAATATTTATATTATATGTTAGGAGATTGGATTAGCTACGCTACTATTGATAATCAATTGACTATAAAATATGCTATTGGGATAACGCAGGATAAACATCCAACTCCTAGTTATATTGGAGAAATTAGTGCAAATATTAATTATTATAAAGACGGAACATTTACAATAAGTAATTTGGAATTTGAGGCATATCAAGATAATAATTAGTTTGAACAGATTATTGTGAAGAAGGTCCGTACACAACATCACATAACAGGTTGTTGCCAACATTCATTCAGCTTTGAGGTTGGACAAATAGGAAGTTACAGAGTTGAATGAACGTAGGCAACAACGCGAACGTTAGATGATAGGAAAAGATTGTTACTGAGAATATGGTAATGGGAGGAGCGATGAATTAATATGGATTTTACAACTAAAGATATTGGGATTGATCAATTGGATTTAATAAAACCTTTATGGGAGAAGTTGAATCAATTACATTTACAAGACTCAAAGTACTTTAAAGAGCATTTTAGAACATTTACATTTGAGAAGAGATGTGAGAAGTTTAGAAGGATGGAAGGTAGATCCATAAAAATTGAAGTTGTTGTGAACGAGATCTTAGGAATTATAGGATATTGTATTACGACAATTGGACAAGAAGCAGGTGAGGTAGAATCCTTATTTGTAGAAGAGGAATTTAGAAAAGATGGATTGGGGAATATGTTAGTTGGAAGTGCGATCCAATGGCTAAAGGGTAATAACTGCAATAAGATTTTGGTGGGCATAGCAGAAGGTCACGAGGAAGTCTTTGGGTTCTACATGAAGAATGGGTTTTATCCAAGGCTAACATATTTAGAATTAAAGGAATGAATTGTATTTTATTTGAGTTACAAAGGCGCGGCTAATGAGAGTTTCCGTCTTTTTCCGTCATCTAACATGACGACATTCATAGCTTGAAGTGGATTGGAAGAATGAAGTATCGGAACTGTGAACATCGGCAGTACAGCGAACGTTATATGACAGTGGTCACTAATACCGAAACATTAAGTATATTTGCACGATAAATTTTAATATATAGGATGGTGATAACATGGAATGCAAAACAAACAATTGCTATGGAGTTGAAAAGAGTGGATTTCAAACACCGAGTTGGGAGGTGGACTATGATAATGTAAAAATCATTATGATATCAGAGGCGCCTCCGATGGACTCAAAAGATTACTTCTCTGAGAACCAAACTGATTATATGAAAACTACCATTCAGGCATTTAATGATGCAGGTTTAGAAGTAAAGGGCCTTCGAGATATTATGGGAATTGGATTTCAAATAACCACAGCAATTAAGTGCCCAAAGATAGATTATAATATTCCTAATAATACAATCAAGTCGTGCAGTAAATTATTGGAAAGTGAGTTAAAGCTATATCCTAATGCTAAGGTATATTTGTTAATGGGTGATGTTGCGATAAGTGCAATAAATAATATTGCTCGAAAGCAATCAGGGAAAAGAGCCATTCCTAATGGGTCAACATATAAAATACGTGATGGTGAATACATGCTTGGTACTATAAGGGTATTCCCCTCATATTTACAAACAGGAAAAAATTATTTGATTGAAAAGTCTAAACGAAACATGATTGCAAATGATATTCATAGAGCATGGGAATATATATCACAAAAAGCATAATAAGCCTAATTATACACTATAAAGGACTGGGTTAATTGTATTTTTAGCGTTAAGGAGGATAATAGGAATGGAGAATTCTAAGTTTAATTGAAGAACATAAAAGTGAAACTAATAAAGTTTTCAAGTGTTGATTCTATGGGAAGTGATCAATCTGATGAACGTAGACAACACGAAAACGTTAGATGACAGTACGTACTGATATAAAACTACGAACTAATAATTATTTTTATAAGCTTACCGATAAACAGTTATTTAACAGAGGAGGTACAACAAATGGAAAATTTTAAAAGGTGCTATCCTTTATTTTCGCTTTGTGGCTTAAACTGTGGGCTGTGTTCAATGAACTTGGATAATTATTGTCCTGGTTGTGGAGGTGGAGCTGGTAATCAGCCATGTGCAATTGCAAGGTGCAGCCAGCAACGCGACGTAATTGAATACTGCTATTTGTGTGATGAGTACCCTTGTGAAAAATATAATGGCATAGATGAGTTTGACTCGTTTATTACTCATCGTAATCAGCTAAAGAATTTTGAGAAAGTTCAGAAAATTGGAATAGATTCCTATCAGTCTGAACTTAATAAAAAAATAGAAATTCTAAAATATTTATTGGAAAACTACAACGATGGGCGACGAAAGAGTTTTTTCTGCATAGCCGTTAATCTTTTGGAACTGCAAGATGTAACATCCGTAGTGGAGCAAATTGCAAATGAAAAAGAATTGGAGAAATTAACTTTAAAAGAAAAAGCTACACTTGTAACAAACCTGTTTCAAGCCATAGCATCGAATCGAGATATCGTATTAAAACTTAATAAGAAAACCATGAAGAAGTAGTATGTCATTCCAATTTGCAGTTGCATGCTCTATACATAAATATTAAGGTTTGAAATATGGACATTTCAATAATATAAATTATTAAAGGCGGAAGAGGCCCTAGAAGAAGCACTATGTTTTGGGTGGATTGATGGGCAGATCATAAGTATTGATAATGACCAATATCAAAAAAAATATACCCCAAAAAGAAAGGGTAGTCAGTGGTCTGATAAGTTATCATCTAATCGGTTTAAAGTAGATAATGTATTATATGGTCTAATGTAGCGTAATATTATATAAAATAATTTGCGAAAAATCGAAAAATCGACACAAAATGCTTGAACAAGAACGGTAGTTCGCATATAATTAATTAAGGTGCTACTGTTCATACAACGGATAGGCGGTTAGCCACACCCTATATAGAAAGGGGGTGGTATAATGGAGATAATTTTTGTAATTGCTGCGTTTGTAACAACTGTTACTGGAGCTATTTACATATACGAATGTTTTCGTAATTATTATCAAAACCATAACAAAAAGTAACCGCCATCGCTAAAAGTTGGTTACTTTTTAAGTAAATAAATTTTTGGCTAACCGTTAGGTAGCACCTTTTCTGCTTATAATTATACGATAGTATAGCAGAAAAATCAAGCTAAAAGTATTTATATATAAGATTTAATATTTGAATTTTAACCAGTAAGTAGTTTTTTGGCGGTCGGTGTTTCAAAGTAAGACAAATATTGTGGAGGAGATTTAATATTATGGATTTAAGATTAAGTACTGATAATATGAATGATTATTTAAGTGTTTCATCTATTATTGATTATAACAATGATTTAATAAAAGAATTAGCAGAACAGATCAATAGAGAGAAAAAAGACGAAATAGATTTAATAAAATCAACATTTGAATATGTCAGAGATAATATTCATCATTCAGCAGATATAAAGGGGTCAATTGTTACATGTAATGCATCGGAAGTACTTAGATTCAAAGAAGGAATCTGCTATGCTAAGTCACATTTACTTGCTGCATTATTGAGATATAACGGAATTCCAGTAGGATTTTGCTATCAAAAACTAATATTATGTGATGAGACAGCACCATACGTAATAATTCATGGACTTAACGGTGTTTTTATATCAAGCATTAATAGATGGATAAGACTAGATGCTAGAGGGAATAAAGAAGGTGTAAATGCACAGTTTAATCTAAATGAAGAACAGTTGGCATTCCCAGTCAGAATTGAATTAGGTGAAGAAGACCTTCCAATAATTTATGACAAGCCCGACTATAATGTTGTTGAAAAGCTAAAAAAACATGATAAAGTTGAAGAATTATTTGAAGATTTACCTAGAAGCTTAAGTACCGAATTATAATTTACGGATAGTGGCAGCAAAAACCGCATTTCTTATTAAATGCAGGGTATATGCTTGAACAAATGGATTTATTCCTAGCATCTATTGATATTGGCGTTTGTTGGTATGGTTTTGGTAAACCAAAAGAAATAAATAACAATGAAATTGATTTTGTGATTATGTTGGCTTTTGGGAAAAGTTGTGAGAAAGATTTTAGAAAAGATATATATAAAAGCAAACGCAAACCTTGTGATATTATTTGGAATGGAAATTTTGATGAAGGTATAAAGAATCTTGTTAGATATGCTCCAAGTTCTTGCAATATGCAACCATGGCGTGTTGTTAGCAAAGAAAAAATTATCAAAATTTATAGAACAACAAATGTAAACTCAATTATGCCTCTAAACAAGCGACCGTATTACAATACTATAGATATGGGTGTATTTATATATTTCTTAGAAATTATTTTAAATAAACATAATTATGTTTATGAACGAGAATTATGTATCGAAGTTAATTCAGATGAATCAGATATTGAAATTGCGACATATACAATCATTGCATAGGTTGATATGGGAGTTATTTAGTTTTGTGATAATCATGGACTATTTGAACTTTCCGTGCACAACATCATATAACAGATTGTTGTCAAAATTCATAGCCTTAATTGTTACAAAGTAGAAAGTTATTGAGCTATGAACATAAATGGAGGTGATATAAGTTTATGAATTGTCCATATTGTGAAATGGAAATGGAACAAGGGGTTATACAAAGCCCACAGGAAATTTCATGGAAAAAAAAGAAGCATCTTTTTGGTAGAGCTGAATTTCACGAAGGTTCCATTGTTTTGTCAGAGCTGTCAATCCTAAAAGGTTCAGCTGCTATTGCTTTCCTATGTCGAAAATGTGAAAAGGTAATTATAGATTACAAATATAGCAGTTGCGATGGAAAAAACACCAAATAAGAATCAACCTATGGCCGATGAACATTGGAAACACGCAAACGTTATGTTACATAGCATAATTCGGTATTGTTACTTATAAGATTTTATTGAACATAAATAATATGTTAAGGGGTGAATTATATTGAGTGGATTAATTAAAATAATTGAAGATAACTTTGAACAAGTTATTAGTGTAATTAGTGGCTCATTTATGACAGTAGCAAAGGATTTTAATCTTACAAAGGAGAGTGTACCAACAAATCCAGCTTTCATTGAACTTGATGCAATAATAAAGATGAGAGAAAAGGGAATTGAGATGTATGGGATATATCTTGCTGATAAGTGTGTTGGTTTTGTAGCTATTGAAAAAGCCAATGAAGAAGTTTATCGGCTGGAGAAGCTGGCTGTACTCCCGGGATACCGACACCACGGCTATGGTAAGGAGCTTATAGATTTTGTTTTTAATAGAGTTTCTGATCTTGGTGGAAAGGTAGTATCTATTGCAATAATTAATGATAGTGTTATTTTAAAACAATGGTATATTGAAAACGGTTTTATAGAAAGTGGAAGGAAAGTATTTGAACACTTACCGTTTGAAGTCTGTTTTATGGAGAAAAAGATATAAGTTCAAAGTCAAGTGAAGTTTCTGAGCTGATGAAAGTCGGCAATACCGAAACGTTATGCGACACCCCCCACTAGAGAAAAGAAAGACATATAAGGAGGATTAAGTTTTGAAGGTGCATAGTTTTCAAGCTATACTAAATAAACCAGAAAAAGTAGGTGCCCTTTCATTTGTTACAATTCCATTTAATGCTTCACAAGAATTCCAAAAGAAGGGAAGAATTAAAGTCAAAGGTAAAGTAAATAATTGTGTATTCAGAACAAACCTTATACCCAAAGGAAATGGAGTATATATACTTGTACTTGATAAAGAGTTAAGAAACTTAGCTGGAGTAAATTATGGGGATATGCTTTTTGTAGAGATAGAATTGGATGAAGTGAGTAATTTAGTGTCAATAGGGGCAAGTAAGAACTTAAAGGTCAGTAGCATGGATGTTATTACAGCTATTACAACGAGAAGAAGCATAAGAGAATTTACTGACCAAGATATAGATGATGATACAATACAAACAATAGTTAACGCTGGTTTTTGTGCCCCATCAGCTAAAAATAAGCGACCATGGCACTTTATTGTTATAAGAGATAAAAAAACTTTATTTGATTTATCTAATAATTCTTTAGACCATCAGGTAATTCAAGGGTCTGCGTGTTGTGTTATTATATGTGGGGATAAAGTTATACAAGGAATGAATGAGTTCCTAATAGAAGATTGTTCAGCCTCGATACAGAATATGCTACTAACTATCCATGGGTTAGGACTAGGTGGTGTGTGGTGTGGGATTTGTTCGGGAAGTAAAGAGAGTAAACACATTAATGAAGTAATTGAATTACCAGTCAAGATTATCCCAATTGGCATGATAGCAATTGGTTATCCAGCAGAACAGAATGAGAATTATGATAGATTTGATAAATCTAAAGTACATTATGAAAAGTGGTAATTTGGTTTGAACTTAATAGACAGCTTCCGTGGGGGGCATCGTATAACAATATGTTCACAACATTCATCAGCATATAGAATTAACCAAATGGTAAGATTTGAGCCGATGAACGTCGTGAACACGATAACGTTAAGCAACATTATTACTACACAATGGAGGAATTATGGAAAGTTAATTTTCTTATGTGAAAGGTTAGTAGTAATTGATTTGAAATTAAATATTCACCAAAAAGATTTTAGTGACGTTTTTGAAAGTACTATAGTATTTTAATAATTTTAATAGGGGGAAGAAAATGGCTATATTTAATGGAGTAATGGCATTTCAAGTAATAGGAGCAATAATAGAATATATCATGCATATTATTCTAATAGTATTTTGCCTTAAAGGGATAAAGGCAGCAAATATTTATATAGATAAGCATAATAGAATGAAATGATAGATAAAGAGATATCAATTTGATTATAAATACCTAGTCACTGATGGGTCAATTTTACTTCAGTTCAGAGATTCAGAAGATAAAATTATAGATGAAGTATTATTAACTGAAGATGAATATTTGGACGCAATGTCTAATTTAGAAAGTGAACATGATGGTAAAGTAAACCTGTATGAATTTGGCAGGAATATAACAATTGAGAATATAGATGAAAAAATAAAGATAGTCATCAGTGGTGATAATGCAAGAGGTAAGATTAATATATCATGGTAGATGTATCTTATCCTTAATTGGTGTACGTGTCTAATGTCGTTGAACAACATCAGCTACAATATGTTACCTAAATTTATCAGCATTAAAATTAGCTAATTGGTAAAGTACGTGAGATAATGAACTTCGCCAACACGCAAATGTTAGCTGAAATACTGTGTTAAAAAGAATTTGAAAAAATATTAAATATAGATTATAGGAATATAAGGAGAGTATATGAAGAAAATCAAAATAATTTTAATTAGTGTAGCTATTATTAGCGTAGTAATTATTAGTATTTATTTATTAAAATCATTAAATCTTGAACATACCAAAAAGCTTCCAATTAATAACACTATTAAAGGCAATAATGAAGTATCTAATCCAAGTTTTAAAGAAGGCACAAAGAATTATTCGAGTAATCAAAGCACTTTTTATGATCCAAAATTGATAGAAATAGCAGATTCAATTTTGGGACTGACTGTTCAAGATTGTATTATTAGTCAGGAAGGTAATGAACAAATTTCTTTTAGTGGTGACTTTACTGTGACAGGTGAAGTTGTAATTAACACTGTCGGTGGAAGTGACTATGTTATTTTATGTAATGATGATGAAGTGAGAAGAAAACTTCCTTTTTCATATTCATGGGATCAAAATTTTACAAGGCGCTTTCCCTTTATATTATTAGATAATCAAAAAAAGATGGATGATATTATAGATGATACAATATCTAAAGAATTACTAATGGATGATGGCAAGCGATATAAGGTTACAATTTTATGCAATAATTTTGATTATGGATATAATTCTAGTGAATATGTAATGAGTAAAATTAGTATAAAAGATATAATAACTATTGATGAGATGGTAATTAGTGATGATGAAGAAGTTCAAATATCTGAGATAGACTTTAAAAAGGTAAAAATTGACATTGTAGTAGCTATGATAATAGATATTAATGAAGAAGGGGAGTTAATTATTGAAGATGTTAATGGTGGTTATTTGATAAGTATGAATGATTATGGTTCATGGGAGGATATTAAGAGATTACGACCATGGAGAAGATATACTTTACAATTAAATGACAAGCTAGAGAACGAACAATATAATACAGAAGATTATATTAAACTTACGGGATATTACAATCCTGATACTAATACAATAATTCAAAGTGATGATGATCATGTTATGCTTAGATATATTGAAAATTATTAAGTTATTGAAAGGTTTTCTATGAGGGGATTTATTAATTCTGACCATATATGAAGTACAGGTTTTATATCTGCGATTGTTTTGCTACTTTCTAGCAAGTATACCAACACTGACAATAAGAAGATCATCAATGAATTCTTAGATGACATTATGAACTATGATGGCAAATGCATGGATGATTTAGAAGAAAACTTGGTTGAAGATATTATTGATAACCTTGATATTATAAGGAAAAAACTTAAGTAGTCTATATGTTACCACCAACATAAATATCTATATTATGAAGAGGAATGGGTTACTACTAAGTTTTTGCAACACAATATGGGCAATGGGGACAAGTTGGTGTGCTAGGATGCTACCAGCCTGAGTTCAAAACTTGAAACATAAGAAAAATGTAAAATTTATGGTTATTTGTTGTTTACATCTTTTTCCATCAGATAACAATATATTGCCAACATTCCTCAGCTTTAATGATAATTAAATTAAAAGCAATTGAGCTGATTGAACTTCGGCAACACGCAAACGTTAGGCGACAGAATTAATTAGTATTTTTTATACGTAGTATGATTATGATGAGTATAGTAATATAGAAGAAAGAAAACGATAAGTTTGAATTTATAAGGAGGACTTAGCATGAATAAAAAAAGAGATTTGATTGAAATGAACAAAGAGGAAGTGCCAGAATTGCAGGGCGATGGATCCTTGGACCCAGGACCTTTCTACCACGGCACAAAAGCCGACTTGAAGCTGGGGGACTTGTTGGAACCTAGTCATAGCTCAAACTATGGCGAGCGAAAGAAGGCCAACTACGTCTATCTGACCGCAACACTAGATGCGGCTGTGTGGGGAGCAGAACTTGCATTGGGAGACGAACCCGGCCGTATCTATCGTGTGGAGCCCACTGGCACCATAGAGGATGACCCCAATCTGACGGATAAAAAGTTCCCAGGTAACCCGACTAGATCCTACCGCACCCGACAACCACTGCGAGTGGTGGGCGAAGTCTTGGATTGGGAGGGACACTCCCCGGACGTGCTTCAGAATATGCGGGATCACCTTGACGAGCTCAAACGGCTCGGAATAGAGGCGATTAACGTCTGACCGCAAGATAGTCAACAAATTCTAATTTATTGATTAATTATAACTTGCCATTTTGATTAATGGCTATTGGTAGTTTCCATTGATTCCATCGTCTAACAATGCACTGAAGTTGGTTTTGGCTGATTAGGATAGCACCTGTTTAGAATTTAGTAGTTCAAACTGGAAGTTAGTATTTCACTTTACGAACAAGGTTATAATAGCACTTGAACAAGAAAGTATGTTCTGGTATAATCGATTCAGGTGGTACTGTTTTAATGACGAACAGGCGGTTAGCCACTCCCAGAAAGGGGGTGGTGGTAATGGAAATAGTCTTTGTAATTGCTGCAATCGTAACTATTGTTACGGGAGTGTTTTACATATACGATGCAATTCATAGACATTTTAAGAACCATAATAAAAAGTAACCGCCCCTGCTAAAAGTTGGTTACTTTTTAAGTGATAAATTTTTAGGCTGACCGTCTGGTAGCACCTTTTCTAATATAATTATACAATATGTAGTCTATAAAATCAATGTTTTTGTGAATGTGTATTGCTTACAGATGACTGATGAAATTTGAATGTAATTAGAATTACAGATTGCTATCAGTTGGTTCCAGTTTTATAAATGAATTTACTTGATGGCTATTGTCAATAAGTCAAGCAATTACATCACTTAACAGTATCTTCCCAACATCTATTGACTTCAAGGTTTGTCGAAGTCCCCCGCTTCTATAAACAGGGGTTTTGTGACAATTGACTATTTTTTTCTTCTATTTTTGGCCAAATTCATTTATACTACGTATAAGCAAGTTAATGAATGTTATTTATAACCATAAGGAGACGAATCATATGAATATTAGCATGACAATTGCAGAAGCATTAGAATTATCTTCTCTAAAAAGCTGCAAAGTAATTGCAGGAAAAAAGGGGTTAGATAGAGAAATACGTTGGATTCATATGGCTGAACTATTAGAGAATATATGTGATATTACCAATTGGACTGAAGGCAATGAACTAATCCTTTTAACAGGTGTTGGGATTAAAAGTGAAGAGATGTTTATAGATTTTGTAACGCAACTTAATAATAGCAATATTTCAGGATTAATTATATTTTTAGGACAATATATCACGGATATTCCTGAAAAAGTCATTGATCATGCAGATGCACTAAATTTTCCTATTATTACATTACCTTGGTCCGTACCTGCTGTAAAAGTCACAGATGAAATTTGTGAACAGATCATAAAATGCAGGACTAAGAGATCTTCCATTAGGTCAATTATGGAAAATCTATTGCTTTTTGAAAATGCAGATATTAATTTATTAATTAATCAAGCCAGTTATTACGGATATAATTTAAATAGAACACATCAAGTTTTAATTGCTGATATTAATAAATTCTCCGAGTATATTAAAAAGAATAAAATTGTATATGAAAATCATATCATTGATTTAAAAGACCGTTTCTTTAAGATGGTTGAAAGCGTATTAAAAACTTATTATAGTCAGTTTGCAATTACTATGATTAGTGACACTGTAATATGTCTTGTAGCAAGCAATGAAATGGAAAGAAAAAAGATTGTTGAGGTGGCAGACATAACAAGAGCAAATACTAAAAAATATTTTAATGGTATGACTACTACTGTAACGATAGGTAAACCATATACCTATGTAAAAGACTTTAAAAAAAGTTTGAATCAAGCGCAAAAAGCGTTGGACGTTCTGAAGAAAACTGGAGAAAAGGATATAACTGTATGCTACGATGAACTAGGTGCTGATATGTTACTTATTGAGTTGAAAGATAATAAAGTACTTAATGAGTTTTATAAAAGTACGTTAGGTAAAATACTAATATATGATAAGACGAATAAATCTGAGCTTGGATTAACGCTTAAGACGTATCTAGATGAGAATGGCAGTTCTAACAAAAGTGCTGAAAAGTTATTTATACATAGAAATACTATGAAGTATAGATTAGATAAAATCCATGACATTACTGGATATGATTTGCAAGACACAAAAACATTATTTAACTTAAAGCTTGCCTATCAAATTGAAAAATTATTATAAAATTAGCAGCTTATTATTGTGCATGATACACATAATCTTTTTGGCATGATACACATATATATTTTTTATTTTAGGATGTATAATGTATATTAATCTAAGATATACCATGAGCGAAGGAGCTTTTTACTGTGATATGACATCATATTGCAGTAAAGAGCTCTTTTTTTATTAATTTTTAAGGAGGGATAAGATGGTAGACATATTAAAGATGTATATTAACGGTGAATGGGTAATAAGTGAATCGGGGAAAACGAGAGAGATATTTAATCCAGCGACAGGAGAAGTTATAGCAAAGGTAACAGAAGGAACAGAAGTAGATGTAAGGGTTGCAGTTGAAGCAGCTAAACATGCTTTTTATAATACCCAGTGGGGAGAAAATACCTTCGATAGAGCCTCATACTTATATAAATTAGCAGATGAATTAGAAAAGCGCGTGGATGAATTTGCAAGAATTGAAACTTTAGATAATGGTAAACCACTTAGAGAATCAGTTTATGATGTACATGATGCAGCCGCATGCTTCAGATATTATGCAGGATATATTAATAAACCTCATGGTGAAACTTATAACGTTCAGGATACGATGCAAGCAATGGTTGTGAGAGAACCCATTGGTGTCTGTGGTCAGATTGTTCCATGGAATTATCCTTTGTTAATGGGAACCTGGAAATTAGCTCCAGCACTTGCAGCTGGAAACACCTTGGTTTTTAAGCCGTCAGAAATTACACCATTATCTATGATTAAGCTGTTTGAACTTATTGATGAACTTGGATTTCCGAAAGGAGTAGTAAATTTAGTTCTTGGAGAAGGAAAAACGGTGGGGCATGAAATAGCATCCAATATGGGCGTTGACAAAATAGCTTTTACAGGCGGGACGGCAACTGGAAGAAGTATTATGAAAGCTGCAACAACAAATATTAAAAAGATTTCATTAGAGTTAGGCGGGAAATCTCCGAATATTGTATTTGCAGATGCAGATTTTGAAACAGCTGTAGATTATGCGCTTTTCGGAATATTTGCCAATCAAGGTCAGGTGTGTTCAGCAGGTTCAAGACTTTTATTAGAAGAATCAATATATGATAAGTTTTTAGAAAGACTGACAGATAGAGCTAAAAAAATAGTTGTAAACAAGGGAACCGAAGAAGGCGTGGAAATGGGACCATTAGTGTCTAAGGAACATATGGAAAAAGTTTTACAGTACATTGAAATTGGGAAAGAAGAAGGCGCAAGGTTATTATGCGGAGGATATCAAATAACAACAGGAGAGTTAGGGAAAGGAAACTTTGTAGCACCGACTATATTTGCAGATACAACACCTGATATGAGGATTGTTCAAGAAGAGATATTCGGACCAGTACTAGTCGTACAGAAGTTTAAAGATGAAAAAGAAGCAATAGCGTTGGCAAATAACACAATATATGGATTAGCTGGAGGTGTATTCACCAATGACATTGCTAAAGCTCATAGAGTAATTAAACGACTGAGAGCGGGTATTACTTGGATTAATAGTTATCATCCTACCTATAATGAAGCACCATGGGGCGGATACAAGCAAAGCGGGATTGGCCGAGAGCTAGGATCTTTTGGCTATGAAGAATATACAGAAGTCAAGCAAATCAATATAAATCTTTGCGTCGAACCAATAGGGTGGTTTCAGAACTAGAAAGGAGATTTTAATGGCAGAATACATAAAAAATATTGTACAACTAGGAGAACTTGTTAAGAAGTTTGAAGATGTGGTAGCCGTAGATCATATAAATCTGAACATAAGGGAGGGAGAATTTATTACTTTTCTTGGTTCAAGTGGATGTGGAAAAACAACAACATTAAGAATGATTGCAGGATTTGAAGAACCGACATCCGGAAGCATTATAATTAGTGGAAAGCATGTGTTCTCAAAATATCCTCATGAAAGAGATGTAAATACCGTTTTTCAAAGTTATGCGTTATTCCCACACATGGATGTATACAATAACATTGCTTTTGGTCTTAAGATGAAAAAAACACCTAAGCATGAAATAAAAGATAGAGTTACGGAAGTATTAAGCTTGGTTCAATTAGAAGGCTATGAAAATAGAAAACCCAGCCAATTAAGTGGAGGGCAAAAACAACGGATTGCTATCGCAAGAGCATTGGTAAACAACCCCAAAGTTTTGCTATTAGATGAGCCATTAGGAGCGTTAGATTTAAAATTAAGAAAACAAATGCAGGTTGAATTAAAACACTTACAAAAGAAATTAGGGCTTACTTTTATTTATGTAACCCATGATCAAGAAGAAGCATTAACAATGTCTGATAGAATTGCGGTTATGAATAAAGGAAGAATCGAACAACTGGGAACAGCAGAAGAAATATATGAAAAACCTAAAACAAAATTTGTTGCTGGTTTTATTGGCGAAACCAATTTGTTTGAAGGGGTTGTAACCAGAAATCTTGGCCAAGGCGAATATATGGTAGAAACGGAAGGAAAAGAAATAATCGTTACAAGTTCTAATTTAGATGTAGGCGATAATGTGAAAATAACCATTCGCCCGGAAAAAATTAAAATAAATGATACAAATGCAGATGGTAAAGTATGTATTAAAGCAAGATTTAAAGAAATTATATACAGTGGTTCAATAATAAAAACGGTAATGATTATGGATACCGGTAAAGAGATTGTTGCAACGAATCAAGCAGGTTATAAAACTGATAAAGATGATTATGTAGAAGGTACACAAGTGATTGTTTCTTGGAATACTAATCAAGCCTTTGTCATAGCAGAGTAGGTGAATCGTATGGATAACGTCGTTGAACAAAAGAAAATGAAGAATACTATGAAAAAAAGAACAAGGCAATCGATTTTTATTACAATCGGCCCAGTATATACCTGGATGACTCTTTTTCTTACAGTTCCATTGCTGCTGATTGTTGTTATAAGCTTTATGCAAAGAGGCTTATATGGAGGTATTGTATATGAACCTACGATCAAAAATTATGTAGCATTAATTGATCCTATGTATATGAAGGTATTTGGCACATCGCTAATTATTGCCATAGGAACTACAATATTATGTTTGCTAATTGCATATCCATTTTCTTATTTTTTAGTAAAGGTATCGAATAAATATAGAAATATTTTAATGCTGTTAATTATAATTCCTTTTTGGACAAATTCGTTAGTTAGAGTATATGCATGGATCGTCTTGCTTAGAAGCGAAGGTGTAATTAATACGATATTGCTAAATGTGAAGTTCATTGATGAGCCGATTAAAATGTTGTATAGCTATGGTGCCATTTTCTTAGGTATGATTTATACATTATTACCTTTTATGATACTGCCTTTATATTCCTCCATAGAAAAACTAGATGTAGCATTATTAGAAGCGGCAGATGATTTGGGAGCAAGTACTTGGCAGACCTTTAGACATGTGACATTGCCACTTACAATACCAGGTATTATTGCGGGATCCTTGCTGGTATTTATACCGAGCTTAGGATATTTCTTCATACCGGATTTAATGGGTGGGGGAAAGCATATGATCATTGGAAATTTAATTAAAAATCAATTTCTTACTGCGAGAAATTGGCCCTTTGGTAGTGCATTAGCCTTGATATTAATATTAATTACCTTAGGATTTGTCATGATTTATCTTAAATTAGTTGGCGGTGATAAAGATGATATGGGGGTGATGTAGTGAAAAGTAGAACAAGAAAAATTTTTCCGCCAGTTTTTATGTTTTTAGTCTACGCTTTTATATATATCCCTATTTTAATATTGATTATATTTTCATTTAATGAATCCAGACTGAATGTTGTATGGACAGGATTTACACTAGATTGGTATGGAAAATTGATGAAAAATCATGAAGTAATTAGAGCGCTGATTAATACTGTAAAAGTTGCATTTGCGACAACTATAATCTCCACGGTAATTGGAACCTTGACAGCGGTAGGTATGTATAGATATAAGTTTAAAGGGAAAGTTGTTTTGGACAATTTATTATATATTCCGATGGTCATACCAGAAATCGTATTAGGGATTGCATTACTGATATTCTTTAACAAAACGAATATACCACTTGGACTGTGGACCCTTATAATAGCCCATTCAACATTTTGTATACCTTTTGTAGTAATCACAGTTAAATCAAGGATGGCAGGCTTTGACAAGGCCCAAGAAGAAGCGGCTATGGATCTTGGAGCAGGACAATTTAAGACATTTATATACATAACCTTACCTAATATTTTACCAGGCGTTATTGCAGGAGCATTGTTGTCATTTACATTGTCCTTAGACGATGTGATTACAAGCTTTTTTGTAGCAGGACCAAGAAGTACTACGTTGCCACTACAAATTTTTTCAATGGTAAAGTTTGGTGTAAGTCCTGAAATCAATGCACTATCAACATTAATGCTATTAACTTCATTAACGTTAGCATTATTATCAGAAAAATTTAAAACAAAATAATATAGTGTCAAAAGTATATGTTGTGTAAGAATTAGAACGAACTTACTTTTGACGCTACAACCATAAAAGGAGAATTAAAATGTATTATGAGCAAACAAAGGAATATATTGGAAAGGTCATTGAGATAATTGGAAAATCTACGTTAACAGAAGATGAAAAGAAATGGGTAGTGGATGAAAGTGTCACTAATTTTAAGGAACATGTGAATCCAGGATTTTTAGAATACAGAAAATCTGTAACGGAAGGTGGACAATTTGCTGCCATTGAATGGAAAGATGCAGGAGATAATGAATTTGAAGATGTAATGGGAAGAAAGTTCATTGATTGTCTTGGTGGATATGGTATTTATAATGTAGGCCACAGTAATAAAAAAGTAATAGAAACAGTTAAAGCGCAGATGGATAAACAACCCTTACATAGTCAAGAACTTTTAGATCCCCTTAGAGGTATGTTAGCTAAAATATTAGCAGAAGTGACACCAGGCGATTTGAAATATACCTTCTTTGTAAACAGTGGGACGGAAGCTGTTGAAGCAGGAATTAAGCTCGCAAGAGGATATCAGTCACAATTTGGAAAGCATACGATTATTGCAACAACAAAGGCCTTTCATGGTAAAAGCTTAGGTTCACTTTCCTGTACAGGTAAAGCGGTATTTAGAAAACCATTTATGCCATTGGTTTCAGGCGTAAAGCATGTTGCATTTGGTGATATAGACATGATGGAAAAAACTATGGAAGCTTGCGAGCTTACAGGTGAACCTGTTGCAGCAGTTATAATTGAGCCCATTCAAGGTGAAGGTGGCGTGATTATACCTCCCCACGGGTATTTACAACAACTACGAGAACTGTGTGATCGATATGACGCTTTATTGATTTTTGATGAAGTACAAACAGGGATGGGGAGGACAGGTCAATTGTTTGCGTGTATGCATGAGGGTGTCGTACCAGATATTTTATGCTTAGCCAAAGGTTTTGGTGGGGGTGTCATGCCAGCAGGTGCAACAATTGCCAGTGAGAAAGTGTTTTCATGTTTGTTTGAAAATCCCTTTTTACATACAACGACTTTTGGTGGAAATCCAATTGCATGTGCAGCCGCTATTGCAACCTTTAGCGAATTATTAACCAAAAATTTACCTCAAAGGGCGCTTGAAAGAGGAAGCTATCTTTTAGAAAAATTACAAAGAGTAACAGAAAAATATCCAGAATTGGTTACAACGGTGAGAGGAAGAGGCTTGCTCATAGCTGTAGAATTTGTAGATGATGAAATTGGATATAGATGTGCAACAAAACTATTTAACTTAGGTGTTTTAGTTGCAGGAACGTTGATAAATGCTAAAACAATCAGAATAGAACCCCCTTTAACGATTAGTGAAGAATTATGTGATGTGGTAGTAGACAGATTCGAACAATCATTAAATGATATCAAATAGTTGTAGCGTCAAAAGTAAGTTTGTTCTAATTCTTACATAACATATAGCGATGGTTAAAGCTTCCATACACTATATGTTGTGTAAGAAAGAACAACTATATACTTTTGACACTATAACCATCAAATAAAACTATGTAATGAAAGGAAGGATTTAACAATGAAAAAAATTGGAGCAGTTATATTATTAATTACAATGTGCTTAGGACTTATAGGAAGTACATCAGGATGTAAAAAAGAAGAAACGAGGGAACTTAACTTTTTTAACTGGACAGAGTATATGCCGCAAGAATTAATTGACAAGTTTCAAAAAGAAACTGGCATAAAAGTAAATTATTCTACCTATTCTTCCAACGAAGAGATGTATGCAAAAGTAACTGCAGCACCTGGGGTATATGATATGGTTGTTGCAACAGATTATATGGTTGATATTATGGTAAAACAAAGTATGTTAGAAGAAATTAACAAGGATAATATAGCAAAAATTGGAAACTATGGTGCCGCATATATGGATCAATCCTTTGATCCAGGTAATGTCTATACACTTCCCTATATGGCAGGCTCGGTATTGATGGTTTACAATAAAACAATGATTGATAAACCAATTGAAACATATGCGGATTTTTGGGATGAATCCTTAAAAGATAACACGGTTGTATTAGATGACCAAAGAGCAATTATTGGTATGGCGCTTAAAAAATTAGGATATTCTATTAATGAAACAGATGAAGCAATATTAGCATTAGCAGTAGAAGAGTTGAAAACGCTGAAACGAAACATAAAAGCCTTTGACAGTGATAGCCCTAAATCCTTATTAATTAGTGGAGAAGTCGCTGCCGGCTATGTATGGAGTGCTGAAGCGGTACTTGCTCAAAATGAAAATTCAAATCTTGTTGTAGTAATACCAGAAGAAGGTACATATTTATTTCAAGATAACTTTGCTATACCAAAGGGTGCGAAGAATAAAGATGAAGCAGAAGCATTTATTAACTTTATGTTAGATCCTGAAAATGGAAAAGTATTCTCTGAATCAAGACCTTATTCAAATCCAAATGCTGCTGTACTAGAGCTGTTATCGGAGGATATGAAGAATAATAAAGCCGTTTATCCCCCAGATTCGTTTTTTGAGGTCAGTGAATTTGTATTAGATTTAGGAGAAACCACATTAGTATATGATGAAATGTGGACAAAATTTAAACAAGAATAGTGTAAGGTCAAGTTATAGAATGTTCATCATTTTTTGTATGAGCATTCTATAAAATATAAAGGAGTATAATGATGAAGGTAGCTTGTATACAAATGAAGCCTGTTCGATTTCAAGTTGAAGAAAATTTAAAAAGAATGACATATTTTATTGAAAAGGCCATGAAAAAGAAGGTGGATTTTATTGTGTTTCCTGAATTGATTACCAGTGGGTATGAATGTGGAAAACAATTTATAAATATGGCTGAAGTTGCTACGGACAGTAACAGCATTAGATGTATCTCCAAATTAGCGAAAAAACATTCGGTAAATATTATTTTTGGTTTTCCTGAAAGAGACCCTTATGAAGGACGTATTGTATATAATTCATCTGTATTCATAGATGATGAAGGAAATTTAAAAGGCATATATAGAAAAGTTCATTTATTTGGGAAAGCTGAAAAAGAAGTCTTTAAAGCGGGAGATACGTATCCGGTATTTGATACAAGCTTCGGAAAAATAGCTATGATGATTTGTTGGGATACAGCATTTCCTGAAGTAGCAAGAATATATGCACTCGAAGGAGCAAGTATCATTTTTATATCAACAAATTGGGAAAATCCTTATTCTGATGATTGGGATTTAGCCATTCGTTCAAGAGCAGCAGATAATGCTATATTTGTTGCGGGAGCGAACAGAGTAGGAAAAGATGATCACCTAAGCTTTTTCGGACACAGCAAGATTGTATCGCCTACAGGTAAAGTCATGAAAGCATTACATACCGATGAAGAAGGGATTGTTCGTGCGAAGCTTGATTTAAGCAGTATTGAAAAATTAAGAAATGAATATTATACATACTTTAAAGATAGAAGAGTAGATACTTACGGCAAAATATTAGATATTTAAAATATTAAAGCAATAATTGTAAAGTCATATCAAAAAACAACTCCATTATGAAAGGAAATAAAGTCATGTATACATATAATCAACCTGTAAAAATACTTCATGGTGCAGGTATCCTTGAAAAACTTGGTGAAGAAGCAATTCAATACGGAAATAAGGCCTTTATTGTAACCGGAAAAACAAGTGCACATAAAACGGGGCTAATAGAACGAGTAAAAGAAATATTATTAAAAAGTAGTATTGAGTATGTTATTTTTAATCGTGCCGAATCTAATCCACTTACGACAACGGCTATGATAGGAGCAAAAGTGTATAAAGAAGAAGGCTGCGATTTTGTGTTAGGTATTGGTGGCGGAAGTGCAATGGATTGTGCGAAAGCTATTGCTTTTTTAACTGAAAATGAAGGAGACATATCTGATTATATAATGGGAATCAAACAGGGAGAGAATGCGGCACCGATACTTCTCGTAACAACCACTGCGGGGACAGGATCAGAGGCAAACAGCTTAGCTGTATTAACGAATCCTGAAAACAATGATAAAAAGTCCCTTAAGCATCCAAGTATTTATGCTAAAGTATCTTTTGTGGATCCGGAATTAATGGTAACGCTTCCAACAAGATTTATAGCTTCTTGTGGTTTTGATGCATTTACCCATTGTTATGAAGCTTTTATAGCAAATAGATCCACACCGGAAAGTGCAGCATTGGCATTAGAAGGCATAGAGATGATTTTTGAAAACTTAGTGAACGTATATCATGACCCTACAGATATTCAAAGTTTCAGCAAAGTCGCTCATGCGAACACTTTAGGTGGAATTGCTATTGATATGTCAGGTGTTAATTTAAACCATGGTTTAGAACATCCGGTTAGTGGACTTTTGGATGCTTCTCATGGCGAAGGATTGGCTGCTTTATTTATTCCAACGTTTGAGTATACAAAGGATAAAGTAAGAGAAAAATTAATAAAAATCGGGGAACTTATCACTGATAAAAGCGCCACAGATGATGAAAAAGTTGAGAGTACCTGTAAGAAAATAAAATCAATATTAGAAGAAATAGATCTAAATATCACATTAACAGATTTAGGAGTTAAAGAAAAACATATCAATTGGTTGACAGAGAATGCCTTTAAAACCATGAATTATGCGATTACAAATAATCCTATTATCGCTACACACGAAGACGTAAAAGAAATATATAAAAAATGTTTGTAGGAGGAATTAGCATGAAGGAAAGGATGGCTCATATAATCCGCGAAAATTTTCCAGGACCAAAAAGCAAGACAATTTTAGAAAATAGAGAAAAATACATCGCAAGGGGCATTGGTAACAGTACTTATGTTGTGGCAGAAGAAGCAAAAGGCGCATTAATAAAAGATGTTGACGGGAATGTATTTATAGATTTTGCAGCAGGAATAGGTGTTCAAAACGTGGGACACTGTAACGAAAGAGTAGTTGAAGCTATTAAAGATCAAACTGAAAAATTGATTCATCCTTGTTTTCACGTTACGTTATATGAACCTTACGTAGCCCTTGGTAAAAAACTTAGTGAAATCGTGCCTATTAATGGAGTAGCTAAAGTTATGTTTGCCAATAGTGGTGCAGAAGCTGTTGAAAATGCAATCAAATTGGCAAGAAGATATACAGGTAAAACAGGTATTTTATGTATGGAAAGGGCATTTCACGGAAGAACATTTATGGCAATGACATTAACAAGTAAGGTAAAACCCTATAAAAACGGCTTTGGTCCATTTATGAATGATACATATAGGATGCCTACCCCTTATTATTATAGAGAAAATGGTCATATGACAGAAGAAGAATGTGATGAACTGTCTATTAGAAAAATCGAGGATATGTTTGTCACTCAGTTAGCAGCTGATGATATCGCTGCATGGATCGTTGAGCCTATACAAGGTGAAGGTGGTTTTATTAAGTTGTCTTCAAGCTATTTGAGAAAAGTTAGAGACTTATGTGATAAATATGGAATTGTACTTATTATTGATGAAATCCAGACTGGATTTGCACGTACTGGCACAATGTTTGCCCTTGAAGCATCAGGTGTAAAGGCGGATATTATGACTTTGTCAAAAGGAATTGGTGCAGGGGTTCCTATTAGCGCTGTCGTCGGTAAAAAAGAAATAATGGATTCAGCAAACCCAGGTGAAATCGGTGGTACATATGGCGGAAGCCCGTTAGGATGTAGAGCTGCCTTGGAGGTTATTGAAATTATTGAATCAGAAAATCTATGTGAAAAAGCCTATAAAATGGGTGAGTATATAAAAAAAAGAATGGAAGAGATTCAAGACGACTTTGAAGTCATTGGTGATATTAGAGGATCGGGAGCCATGATGGCTATTGAATTTGTAAAAGATAAAAAGTCAAAGCTTCCGAATAAAGATATTGTAAAACCGATACTTGATTATGCTTTAAATAAGGGCGTAATATTTATTAGCGCTGGCGTATATGGCAATGTAATAAGATTTTTGCCACCACTAGTAATGACAGAGGAACAACAAGAGTATGGCTTAGATGTATTAATTGAAGCCATAAAACAATATGCATAAGGATGTACAAAAAAGTTAGACTAGAGGTGATTGTATGATTGCAGACACAGTACTATTATCAGAATGTATTTTTACAGGATGTAAACCAAGTATTATTCAAGGATATGTTGCAATTAAAGACGATAAAATATTAGCTATTGGCAGGGAAAATTACAACAAGTTTTTGGATTTTCATACCAAGGTTATTGATTGTGGGAATAAGACAGTCATGCCAGGGTTTCACGACAACCATGTGCATTTTGATTGGGGAATATTACAGCAGCACGGTGTCAACCTATGGAAGTCAAATAGTGAGGATGAGGCTGCTAAAATGGTAGCTGAATATGCAAAGACGACAAAGCAAGAAATTATCTATGGTTTCGATTGGTTTCATATGAACTGGGATGTTAAAAATATGCCAACAAGAAAGTCTTTAGATCTTTATGTGAGAGATAGACCCGTAGTTTTATTTCGTTTTGAATGTCATGGGATGTGGCTAAACAGTAAAGCTATTGAATATTTTAACATTAAAGCGAATGATGATGTACCTAATGGTGGAGAAATTTATGTTGATGAAGATTATATTCCTACAGGCTATTTACATGAATCTGCAACATTTTCTTTATATGACAAAGGCTTAATACCAAAAAAGAATGAAAAACAATATTATAAGGAATTATTACAAGTTTTTGCATCCTATGGCATCACTGCACTAAGTAATATTCAACTTGCTGACACAATCAATTATGACATTCTGAAAGAGATGGAAGAAAGTGACGAACTAAATATAAGATTTGGATTTTCTATACCACTTGATTATAGTATTGAATATGTCAAAAAGTATAAAAATTTTACTTCCGATAATTTATATTTTTTAGGATTTAAAACTTTTATGGATGGAACGATTCTTGGATTTACTGCAGATTTATTAAAACCCTATACAAATAATAAATATACAACAAACATCAACCCTGTTGATTATAATATGATCAGAAAATTATTTCTAGAAGCAGATAAAAATGGATTTCGAGTTAGATTTCATGCCATAGGAGATAGAGCAATAAGACAAACACTTGATTTTTGTGAAGAGGCCATTCATCGAAATGCTAAAAGAGATTCCAGACATTCTATTGCGCATATTGAATTGTTGGATCCAAATGATTTACATAGATTTAACGAATTAGATGTCCTTGCAGACATACACCCTCATCATATTACGTTAGATGCTGATCAATATGAAAATTTGACTTATCCAACTTTTGTTGGTGAAAGAGAAAGACAATGTTTTGCTTTTAAAAGCATCCTTGATGCTAAGGCTAAATATGCAATTGGATCAGATTATCCCGTAACAATGCCTAATCCATTTATCGGCATATATAGAGCTATAACAAGAAGATTTGATGATCATCAACCTGTTAATGGGTGGATTCCCGAAGAAAAACTCAACCTATATGATACTTTATTAGGATATACAAAAGGCTCAGCTTACCATAATTTTATGGAGGACAAAATCGGAACATTGGAAGTAGGTAAATATGCAGATATTGTTGTGACTGAAAAGAACTTATTTGAGTGTGATGCATTAGAAATTAAAAATATGAAAGTTGAAATGACAATATTTAATGGTAAGATAGTCTACCAGCATGGTAGCAGTAGCGCTTAGAATAATAGTTGACTTTGTCAAGTAATTATGCTATAATAGTCTTATAGCATAATTATAGGAGATATCATTATGAATCCATTAGACACATCTTTAATACATAAAATTCGTAAATTCAATCGGTTTTACACTAATATTCTGGGATTGTTGGATCGGCATTTACTAGATAGTGAGTTTTCACTTGCGGAAGTCCGCGTTTTATATGATATCGGACACATGGAAAACTGTACGGCTAAAGAGTTAATTGAAAAGTTAAGAATTGATTCAGGTTATCTAAGTAGGATTATAAAACGGTTTAGGAAGGATAACCTTATATACAGGGTACAGTCCTCAGATGACGGACGATTATATTATCTTCATCTTACAGATAAAGGTGAAGATATCCTTATAAAACTGGATGCTTTGTCTAATAATCAAATATGTAAAGTGGTCAGTTCGTTGACAGACCGAGATAAAACTAAGGTTGTAGATTGCATGCTAATAATAGAAAACACTTTTTCGGGAGAACCAATACTAACAGACGAAGAGGTTAAGATCCGTTGTGATTTGAAACCCGGAGACGTGGGCAATTTAATTCATTTGCATGGATGGATTTATTCTGAGGAATGTGGATATAACCATATGTTTGAAGGCTATGTGTGTAAGACCTTTTCAGATTTGTTTGAAAACTATAATCAAGAAAATGATAGATTCTGGTTTGCCGAAGTGAATGGTAAAATGGTAGGTGCCATTGCAATTGTGGCACATTCACCGATGCAGGCACAGCTGAGATGGTTTCTCATACATCCTGAATTCAGAGGGATTGGTCTTGGAAGTACTTTAATGAATGAGGCTATGAAATACTGCAAGGAGAAAGGCTATCAGCAGGTATTTCTAGAAACTACAAACGACCAAAAAACGGCTATAAGAATGTACATGAATAAAGGTTTTAGGAAAGTGGCAGAACATGAGAAGGAAATGTGGGGTAGGAAATTGGTGGAACAAACCTATGAATTAAACTTGAAGTGATTAATTATTTTAGGAGGTTTTGTATCATTGAGATAAGATAATTCAGGTATTATATCTGGGTTATTTTTTAGTTTTAATATCATTCACAAGGAGAAAAAAATGAATTTATATATAGAAATTATTAATAATAACGTAGCGTATGATTATGGTTTTGAATATCCAGAAGTATTTAGCAGAGCATTTAAGAAGCATTATGGAATTACGCCAATTGAAAGCAGAAAACTCAACTTGAATATAGACAAAGAAAATAAAGCAAGAGTAGTCGAGCGTGATTTATTTAATTATGGCGGTGGAATCGCAGTTAAAGGAAACTTCATTAAAGCAAAGGAAATTGAATTAATGGCGTAACAGCTGTATCCTTCTATCCTGGAGCAGTGAAAAGCGAAGGGATGATTGAGTATGCAAAATACGACACATCTATTAATTTGGATAGCATGGAGTCAATAGAATTTGCTGGTAAATGCATTGCAGCACTTGCTAGAGATTCAAATTTAATGGAAGAAACAGGTAAAATCCTTATAGCTGCAGAGATAGCACTAAAGTATGGATTTACTGATATAAATGGTAAGCAACCAATTTCACAAAGAGGAATGCTATACTAGACTAAAAGCTTTTACTGCTTCTCAGAATTTTCTTTCACTATAACAGAAAAGAAAATATAAGAGAATAAAATAGTACAGAATAAAGAAACTATTAATAACTTAAACAATTATTGATAGGAGCTTGTGAGTGAAAATGAAGGACTTTAATATAATAGAACTACAAGAGCAAATGGATAACAATTCATTATCGGCTTTAAAGCTTACACAGTACTATATGGATCGTATTAAGAAATATGACCATCAATACAATAGCGTTTTTGAAGTGAATGAAGCTGCTATAAATATTGCACAAGAGCTCGATGAAGAAAGAAGGGTAAAAGGAAAAAGGAGCTTACTTCATGGCATTTCGATTCTTTTAAAAGATAATATTAATGCTGATTTTCAAGGAAAGTTAAGAACAACTGCAGGGGCTATGATTTTTAAAGATTTATATGTAAATTACGACGCAACAATAGTAGCCAAATTAAAAGAAGCAGGTGCAATTATTCTTGGTAAAACCAACTTGACTGAGTTTGCAAATGTTATGACAGATCAATCACCGAAAGGTTTTAGTGCTTTAGGTGGACAGGTTAAAAGCCCATATGGTGATTTTGATGTTGGTGGTTCAAGCTCGGGATCAGGTGTTGCAATGGCAATGGATTTTTGTACTGTAGCCATTGGTACAGAGACCTCTGGTTCTATCATTGATCCTGCAGGTTGTAATGGCGTTGTTGGCGTAAAGCCAACAATAGGAGTTGCTAGTAGATATGGTATTATTCCAATATCATGGACACAAGATGTCCCTGGTCCAATGAGTAGAAATATAACAGATGCGGCAATTGTTCTTGATATAATCAAAGGTGCAGATCTTTCGGATTCAATTACTGAGCTTAAGCATCAATTGCCAAATTATTTAATGTCGCTGGATGGAGCATCTCTGAAAGGTATAAAACTAGGATTTCCTAAAGGTAAATTTCTAAAAGCCGTCAAGCAAGAAAAACTAGAAATATTTTATAGAGCAATCAGCATATTGGTAGAACTTGGTGCAAGTGTAATAGAAGTTAAAATGGCCAATGATCCTCATAATTTAAAGAAAGATGTTATGTATTATGAATTCCCTATAGCTTTAAACAGGTACCTCGAAAGCTTAGGACATACAGCACCAATAAAAACATTGGAAGAAATTATTAAATTTAATAATGAAAATTTGAAAGAAAGAGCCCCATATGGGCAGACGATATTTGAAAAATGTATAAAATTTAAAGAGTCCTTTAAAGAAAAATATCAACAAGAGCTAAATAATAGTGTTCAAGCCAGCAAAGAAATTGACGATGTAATAGATCAAAATAATTTAGATGCGTTACTTTTTGTAGGTTCAGAAGCTGTAGGTATTCCAGCAAAGGGAGGCTATCCCTCAATAACTTTCCCAGGAGGTTTTACGAAAGAAAATGAACCGGTGGGAATCACCTTAACGGGCAAGAAATTTTCGGAAGATAAGCTATTAGGTTACGGTTATGAGTTTGAAAAGTATATGCAGGCTAAAAACAGTTAGGAGTAGTCACCAGTAGGACATTAAAAAAAGCACTTATCAATTATCCTTTATAATTCATACAATTCAAGTAAGTGAACTTTGAATTGTATGAAAGGGGTTTATTTGATAGGTGCTTTGCTTTTATTTATGAAGTTTGATTTTTGGTTTATTACTATTAAAGGATTTGTTTTATATTTGTATCATTTTTATACTTTCAAATTCATCAATAATTTCTTTTGATGGTGCTTTGGTAATTAATGAAACCACTATTATTGATATCAATGCAACAATGAAGGCAGGGACGATTTCATAGAGTTGCCAAATGCTTCCAGAAGCATTTTTAGCAATTGTAATCCATAAGATCACAGTGAGGGTACCTGAAATCATTCCTGCCATAGCACCCCATTTGTTCATTCTCTTCCAGAAAAGGGATAGAAGGATTACTGGACCAAAGGCAGCGCCAAACCCTGCCCAAGCATTGGAAACTAGTCCGAAAACTGAACTGTTAGGATTA
The DNA here is from genome assembly GCA_002841375.1 of Firmicutes bacterium HGW-Firmicutes-7. GTDB lineage: Bacteria > Bacillota > Clostridia > Lachnospirales > Vallitaleaceae > HGW-1. Next base: position 28,054 of record PGZO01000011.1, read on the forward strand.
ATTGCTATGATAACAGCGATTGCTGATACTAAAGCTACAGCAATTCGTCCAACCAATATTAATTCTTTATCTCCAGCTTTTTTTCTAAAGAATTGCTTGTAGAAGTCTTCTGATAGAGAGGAAGCTGTAACCAATAATTGTGAATCAGCAGTACTCATGCTTGCTGCAAGAATTGCAGATAAAAAGAGCCCAGATATTATAGGTATAAACATTCCATCAACCATATGCATAAAAACTTTTTCCGCATCAATTATAGGCGTCGCTGCAAAATATATTCTTCCGACCATACCTACAAAAACTGCTGCACAAAGAGTAATGATTACCCATACCATTGCAATAATTCTTGCTTTTTTAATATGATCTGAAGAGCGAGAAGCCATGAAACGAACTAAAATGTGAGGTTGACCAAAATATCCTAACCCCCATGCCAAGTTTGAAATGATGACAATAAGGGAAATGTTCGCAGTAGTTCCAGTTGCTTTAAAAAGATTTAAATAATTTGTATCAACAGCTTGAAGAGTAGTAAAAGTCTGTCCAAAACCACCAAGTTCTGCCACTGCAACAAATGGAACGATAATTAGCGCAATAAACATTAAAACACCTTGAATAACATCTGTTGTAGAAACTGCCATAAACCCTCCCAGAAAAGTATAAAGAACAATTACCAATGCCCCAAGAATTAAGGCAACTTGATAAGGAATGCCCATCAACAACTCGAAGAGTTTAGCACCAGCTGCAAACTGCGCTGAGGTATACACTGAAAAGAATACAATAACAACGATTGCTGATACAATACGTAGGATTCTTGTATCGTCTCTAAATCGATTTTCAAAAAAATCTGAAAGAGTGAGGGAGTTTTTTGCCACCTCGGTATATTTTCGTAGCCTTGTTGCTACCATTTTCCAATTTACGTATGTACCAAGCGCTAACCCAATGCCAATCCATAACGCTTCAATACCACCTATATAAGCAGCACCAGGAAGTCCAAGTAATAACCAACCGCTCATATCAGACGCTTGTGCAGATAAAGCAGTTGTCCAACTCCCTAATTTTCTGCCTCCAAGTACATAATCTGAAAAATTGCTTGTCTTACGATATGCAATAATTCCTATCATGATCATACCTAATAAGTAAAGTCCTAAAATTATCAATTTTGTAATGCTAGCTGAATCCATGATAAAACCTCTCTCTCTAATTTTTTTTAATTATACATTAATATAGGTAAGGGAACAATGACTATTTTTTTATCCCTTTCTTTTTTATATAATTAAATCAATGGATACTCGCCCTCCGCATCGTATATACCTTCTTACAGCAATCAACATCTTGACAAATACAAGTCTGACATTCATAATATAATTTAACAAACAATTCGACAAATTTCTAAAAAATGTACTAATTGTTATTCAATAACAAATAACTTATAAAGAACAATGATAAGTCAATCTGATTATAATACAAATTGCAAGGAGGGACAGTTATGAAAATTGATCAACTGGTATATTCTGGCAATAAGTTCAAAGGTAAAGTCACATTAGGTGAGAAAGCACAATGGATTTTAGTTTTTGGAAGTAGTCATTTAATTAATGAAACTGAAATTTTTGATCAGATTAGGAACCTCTATCCAAAGGGCTATATCATGGGATGTTCTTCAGCAGGAGAAATTCATGATAGTAATGTAACGGATGATACACTTACTGTTACGGCAATATATCTGGAAAAAAGTTCTGTCGTTTTTAGTGCATTTGAACTTGAAAGCAATGCGGATTACAATTTTACAGGGAAAAAAATAATTAATTCATTAAAAGCAGATGACTTAAAGCATATTTTTGTTTTAAGTGAAGGGTTGAATATAAATGGCAGTAAATTAGTAGAAGGTATGCGAGATAATAATCGAAAGAATCTACCAATAACAGGTGGATTATCAGGAGATGGCTCAGATTTTAAAGCAACATACGTTATTGCAAATGATTATGCCAAGCAAAATCAAATCGTTGTTGCAGCACTATATGGAGACATAAAAACTGGCTGTGCTTCTATGGGAGGATGGGACACCTTTGGCGTTGAAAGAATTGTGACAAAAGCCCACGATAATGTACTTTATCAAATTGATGGTAAACCAGCTTTGGATTTATATAAGGAATACTTAGGCGAAAAATCAAAAGACTTACCAGCTAGTGCTCTTTTATTTCCTCTTAGCATTCGGGAAAGGCAATCTGGCTATAGTTATGTAAGAACAGTTCTTGGTGTTGATGAAGATAAGAAAACATTAACATTTGCAGGAGATATTCCAGTTAATTCCTATTGCAGATTAATGAAAGCCAATACGAACAATTTAATTGATGGTTCAAGACAAGCAATTGAATTAAGCAATGAGATGATTAGTAGTCAACAAGCTGACTTAGCTATACTAATTAGTTGTATTGGAAGAAAATTGGTTTTAAAACAAATGGTTGATGAAGAAGTGCTAGTGGTTAGAGAGCTTATTGGAACAGATACAACCATTACAGGCTTCTATTCTTATGGTGAAATTTCTCCTTATAAAAAAGACACGAGCTGTGAACTTCATAATCAAACAATGACAATTACATTGTTAGCAGAGGAGTGTTAGAATGAACGAACACGATATACTGTTAAAAAAACAAATAAATAGAACCTTTGGAGATATAGAAACCTGTGAAGGGCTTCATCCTAAAATGAAAGATTTTTTGAAACTTATAAATATTACCTATAACGATTATAAGAATGATAATATGTTACTTGAAAGAAGTATAGATATTAGTTCGAAGGAGTATATCGAGAGCATAGAAAAAATGAATAATTTGCAAGCACAACTTGTGAGTAACGAAAAAATGGCAGGTATTGGACAATTATCAGCAGGTATTGCTCATGAAATTAATAATCCGTTGGGCTTTGTACAGAGTAACATGGAAATGCTTAAAAAGTATATTAAAAAGATCGAAGGGCTTTATGAGCTAAATAAAAAAATGGTGGATTTTTCACGAGATGAAGAAATAAAAGCTTGTGGTGAGATCTGTAAAGAAGTTCAAGCATATATGAAGGCAAATAAGCTGGAAATTATTTTTAATGATCTACAAGATATTAATGATGAGACGTTAGATGGGCTTCAAAGAATTGAAAAAATTATCAAGAGCTTACTTGGATTTGCAAGAAAAGGGAACGTAGAAGAGTTTGTGGAGTATGATTTAAATATGGGTATTAAAGATACGTTAGTAATTGCTAACAATGAGATCAAATACAATGCCAAAGTAGTTGAACAATTAGAACCTATACCGATGATATCGGCGTTGTATGGAGAGATTAATCAAGTTTTGCTAAACTTAATAATAAATGCATCCCATGCGATAAAAAGCAAAGATGTTTTTGGTAATATAACAATTCATACTTATGTTGAAAAAGATTTTGTTTATTGCGAAATTACAGATGATGGAGCAGGAATTCCAGCAAATTGTTTGAATAGAATATTTGAACCGTTTTTTACAACGAAACCAGTTGGAAGTGGTACTGGTTTAGGGCTTAGCATTGCACATGATATTATTGTTAATAAACATAATGGGCATATTGATGTCAAGAGCTTACTTGGTACAGGAACTACTTTCACGATTGCACTTCCATTATATAGAGGGCAAGATAACATGACTTATTAATCATTAAGTAGTTGAAAGGAGTTGTAATACCATGAGAGTTCTTGTTGTAGATGATGATCGCTTTAATTTGATGGTTGCACAGGGCTATTTAAAATATTATTTTAAAGAATTCACCGTATTTCTTTGTGAAGACTCTAAATTAGTGATGAATATGCTTGAGACAGAAAATATTGATATCCTCTTACTAGATATCATGATGCCTGAAATTGATGGTATTGATATTTTAACAGAAATCCGTGGTAATGAGGCTTATGGTGATTTGCAAGTTATAATGCTAACAGCAATGAATGATAAGGATAGTTTTAAAACCTGCTTTGAGCTAGGAGCTAGTGATTATGTTAGAAAACCAATTGACATTACTGAGTTCCAGGCTAGGGTTAAAGCCGCTGCAAAAAATAGAAGCAATACGCTTATGTTGAGAGATATGATTGAAATGATGAAGAATCAAAACAATGAGCTTAAAACAGTTAATGCGCTATTAAAAGATACGCAGTTCCATTTGGTTCAATCAGAAAAAATGGCCGCCATAGGAGAATTAGCTGCAGGTGTTGCACATGAAATTAACAACCCTATTGGGTATGTTGATAGTAACCTTGAAACTTTATCCGCATACTTAAAAAAGATTAATGAATATCTTATTTACAATCAAGGATGCTTAGAAAACATGGTTACATGTTTAGAAGATTCACAATATCAACAGCTTATGGATTCAATTAGAGAAAAATATAATGATCTTAAAATTCAGATTATAAGTGGAGATCTTGATAATATTATCAAAGATTCTCGTGATGGCATTCAGAGGGTTGCAGAAATTATCCAATCTCTATTAAATCTCTCGACTACAAGCTTAGACCAACAAAATGGTTATTGTCTTTTAGAATTAGTCATTAACCAAGTACTTCTAATCGTAAAACATGAAACGGATCATGTTGCTAAAATAACGCAAAATGCTGTCGTGTTACCAGAAGTCTATTGCAATGCAGGGCAAATTGGACAAGTTTTGCTAAATATTATTGCCAATGCAATACAGGCGATAAAATCCCAAAGAAAAGAATCACTTGGTCATATTGAATTGAACACTTATGAAGAACCGGGTTACATATGCATCTCCATCACAGATGATGGACCAGGAATACCAGAAGAAAACCTAGCAAAAATCTTTAATCCGTTTTTTACCTCTAAGGAAGTGGGCCAGGGTACGGGATTGGGCTTAAGTATTTCCTATGATATAATAGTAAATAAGCATAAGGGTATTTTAGATGTTAAGAGCGTCCTAGACAAAGCCACAACTTTTATTATTAAGCTACCTCGATCAATAAACAACTAACATAAGAAAGAAGCTTGGAGGTTATTATGAAAAAAATACTGTTTGTGGATGATGAGATTCAAATATTAAAGTCCTTATGTAGAGTTTTTATGGACACAGAGTACGAAGTATATGCAGCTGCAAGTGGAGAAGCCGCATTGGAAATTTTGAAAGTTGATGAAATTGATTTGGTCATCTCGGATATGCGTATGCCTTATATGGATGGGTATGAGTTGTTGTTGCAAATAAAAAAATTATATCCCAAAACGATTCGGATTATACTAAGTGGGTATTCAGATGAAAAAGTAGTATTTAATGCACTTCAAAAAAACATAGCAAAGTTATATGTTATGAAACCTTGGCAAAATGAAAAGCTATTATTGATCATCGATCAAATATTTAAGACAGAAGAAATATTAACAAGCGCTAATTTGTTAACATTGATTAATGGAACTGAACATTTACCTACGATTGAGGCAAGCTATCAAAAAATACTTCAACTAATAGATAAGGAATCTGATTTATCAAATATTGCGAAAGAAATAGAACGAGATCAATCCATAGCATCAAAGATATTGCATGTTGCCAATTCAGCATACTACAATGCTAAAACAGGTTCTATAAAACAAGCAATAACGTATATCGGTATTCATAATACTAGAAATTTAGTCGTTTCAACCTCGATCATAGAGGGCATTAAATCAAAAGGCATCATTCAAGAGAAAATAGAAATGATATGGAATCATGCTTTCATCACCAATAGACTTTTGAATTTCATTTATCAAAAGCATTTAAACAAAAAAATACCAGAGTCCTATTCAGCAACTGGATTATTACATAATATTGGGCTTGTATTATTTTTAAGCAACTATGAACAAGAATATGTGAAGCTTTTACTTCTTGCAAAAACGCAAAAAGAAAGCATTGAAAAGTTTGAGTTACAGAAGTTTAAGGTTACACATAATGAAGCGGGAAGTTATTTGCTAAATTGGTGGGAATTTCCATATGCTATTGTTGAAGCAACAATGTATCATCATAAACCCTTTGATGAAAAAGTAACCAATCGCGAATTAGTGAGTGCACTTCATATTGCACAAAAATATGCTTGGGATTTAATAAAAGAAGAAACTTATGATGATTTCGATTTGCGTGTTTTTGATTTTTTAAATATCTCAAAAGATGATTTTGAAAAAAGCTTAGATACAATTAGCTTGTAAACATTCTTTGAACTTCATGAGATTAATTAATAGGGGGTGGTAATACTATGTATGAAAATTATTCTGTGTTATTTGTTGATGATGAGATAAATATTTTGAACTCTCTTAAAAGAGGTTTGATGGATGAAGCGTATACGTGTTTCTTTGCTTCAAGTGGCAAAGAAGCATTAGCGGTCTTGGAAGAAAAAAAGATTAGTGTAATCGTAAGTGATATGCGTATGCCAGAAATGAATGGACTTAAATTACTCAAAGAGGTTGAAGATAAGTATCCTCGCATGATTAAAATAATCCTCTCTGGATATACCCAGTTGCCACAAATATTGGTTACGATCAATCAAGTAGATATTTTTAAATTTATTACAAAGCCTTGGAAGTTAGAAGAAGAATTCAAAGTGGCAATTCATAAAGCACTGGATTACTATATCATTCAAGAAGAAAATGATGAAATTAAGAAGGCTTTACAAAATAAAAATCAGGCATATACGAATATTTTGAAAAATATTGATGAAACTGTAACTGTGGCAAGAAGAAGTTGTGATATTATGGTTGAGTGTGGTAAGCAAATGATTGGGTTTAATCGTCAGGTTTGTAACCAACCTAAAGAAGTATATACACACTTATTGGACTTACAGGGAAAGATATTTGAACTATTTGCGCAAGCAGTTAAAGGCGATGAGAAAGATACCTCCTGTGAAGCCCTACTTAATGAAATTACTCAATGTATAGAAACATCTATACCAGTTTCTAAAACAGATATAAAGCCTGGATTTCAACAAAAAGTAAAAATGCATTATAAAATTGCTGTAGCACTTATGTTATCATGTACAACTATATTAGAAGACATATATAAGCAGAATGGCATATATATTGTAGCAGCTGTTAATAATAAAAAGTGTCCGACGATCAGTTTGGTTTGCCCTAAAGTTCAAACTAAAGATGCAAATGATTATGAAAATGAAATGGCGTTGTTAAGTACTAGGTTGGATTTCATTAATTCAGTTAATACCAATGTCGCAAAGCTGTGCAAAATGGATTTTTACGTGACGAAGTTAGATGGCAACATTATTGCGGTATTAACTTTGAACGCGATATAAACAAATTTTAATGAAAGCGTGGAGCTTATGAATGTATTTGATATAATTGGACCAGTTATGATTGGACCATCTAGTTCTCATACTGCAGGTGCAGTGAGAATTGGAAAAGTTGCAAGAACCTTATTGCATGAAGAAGTAATTGAAGCAAAGATTATGCTACATGGTTCTTTTGCAAAAACTTACCGTGGACATGGAACGGATAAAGCTTTAGTTGGAGGTATTATGGACATGCTTCCGGATGATATTAGAATTAGACACAGCCTAGCGTTGGCAAAGGAACAAGGTATTAAAGTGAGCTTTGAAGAAATTGTAATTGATAAGGCTCACCCAAATACTGCAGTAATTCACTTGACGGGTAAAAGTGGGAAGAATGTTACGATTAGAGGCGCATCAGTTGGTGGGGGAAATATTATAATTAATAATATTAATGGTTTAGAAGTCGAACTATCCTGCCAAAACACATCACTAATAGTCGTGCATAAAGATACGCCAGGTACAATTGCTGCAGTAACGAGCTTTGTGGCAAAGAGTGGTGTTAATATAGGAAATTTCAGGCTTAGCCGAGAAGAACGTGGTGGCTTAGCAGTGATGGCAATAGAAATAGATGGTGCTGAGAATGAAAGCCTTAATGAAGAAATATCAAAGCTTTCAAATGTTATTAGCTCAACAATGCTAAAAAGAGTTTAGGAAGAAGAGGGACATATGATTAAATATGATTCAGTAAATGAACTGGTAACTATGGCTATTGCTTTAAATAAAAACATATCGGAACTAGTCATTAATCAGCAAGCTGAGGAATTGGAGAAATCTACCGAGGAATTATATGAAACCATGCACAGTAGCTTGCAGGTTATGAAGCAATCGGTAACCGAGGGATTAGATCCAGATTTAAAATCAGCAAGTGGTATGAGTGGTGGTTCAGCCTTTAAAATGAAAAAATATGTAGACAGTGGGAAAAGCTTATGTGGAAATGCTTTTGGTATGTCTATAGCTAGAGCTTTGGCTGTAGCAGAGCTTAATTCTTGTATGGGAAGAATTGTTGCGGCACCAACTGCAGGGGCTTGTGGTATAATACCCGCTGCATTATTGACAATGGCTGAGGAAAAAAATATCGAAGAAGAAAAAATAGTAATGTCTTTATTTACTGCCTCTGCAATTGGAATCGTAATTGCACATAATGCAAGTATTTCAGGTGCGGAAGGTGGATGCCAAGCAGAATGTGGAAGTGCATCGGCAATGGCAGCAGCCGCCCTTGTTGAATTAGCTGGGGGAACGCCAGAAATGGTTGCTCATGCATGTGCCATCGCACTCAAAAATATACTGGGACTTGTTTGTGATCCTGTCGCAGGACTCGTTGAAGTTCCCTGTAATAAAAGAAATGCAGCAGGTGTAGCAAATGCATTTGTTGCAGCTGAAATGGTTTTAGCTGGCATAGAAAGTGCCATACCATGTGATGAAGTAATTCTTGCTATGAAAAAAGTAGGCGATCTTATGTCCTATTCTCTGAAAGAAACAGCGGAAGGTGGACTTGCAGCAACACCTACGGCAAAGCGGATAAGTCAAAGGATATATTAAAGCACAAGGTTTGCTTTAAATTCAAAATATAAAGTATGAAGATATAAATACTTACATAATATGACGTATTTTCATAATAAATCTTGACAAATTTAGTTTTAAGATATAATATAAATGTACGCAATTTATATTATATAAAGAAAATAAAATAATAATTTATGATTGGTTCATCATGTGAATTTTATATTTTTATTCACAGCTATTATATTTTTGAGGGAAATATAATAATTATAGTCATAAATTTAATATAACAATGTTTCAGGGGCATAAGAAAATATGTTTATTTTTTATGCATAAAAGATCTTTAAAAAATACTTAATCGTGATAGGTATTAGCATGGATGAAATAAACAGAAGATTAACTTGGGGGTAATTAACATGAGAATAAAAACAAAAATGATCTACTTAATTTTAATTGATATTTTGACAATTTACATTACTTTTTTACTTTCTATGTATATTCACTTCGAAAGTCATATACCCAGTCAAATTATAATGGAATTTCAACGCATTAGTATTATTACAGTGCTAATAAAAATGTTTTTCTATTATCAGTTTTCTCTATACGATAGTTTGTGGGAATATGCATCAATAGAAGAACTAGTTAAGGTGCTGGGTGCGGTAGTGACTGGTAACTTTTTTTCAATACTCTATATGATTTTTATGGGATTTAGAATATATCCAGGAATTTATGTTGTGGCTGTATTATTTGAAGTTATGTTAATTGTAGGCATACGTTTTAGTTATCGTTTTGCTAGAAGAATTAAACACAATCAAACCATTTGGCGTCAAGAATATAATAAAAATGTACTAGTGATTGGTTGTGGATCTACAGCTAGTCTTGTCGCAAATGAAATAAAGAATCATCCTCAAGCTTACGGGCAAATAGTAGGCTATATCGATGATGACAAACAAAAAATCGGAAAAACCATTGCAGGAATTAAAGTGTTAGGAAATAGACATGATATTTATAGCATTTCTAAGAGATTTAACATTAGTGAGATTATTGTTGCAGTTCCGACTGCTTCAAAATCAGATTTAAAAGAAATACTTACTGAATCTAAACGATGTGATGCAAAAGTTAGAATAGTACCTGGGATTACTGAAATAATTGATGGAAAAGTATCCATGAGCAAAATAAGAGATGTGGAAATAGAAGATTTATTAGGTAGAGAGCCTGTGGATCTTAACTTACATGAGATAGCATCTTATTTAGAAGGAAGAGTCATTTTAGTAACCGGTGGAGGCGGATCTATTGGGTCTGAGTTATGTAGACAGATTGCAAGGTTTAATCCTAAGAAATTAGTGATTTTAGATATTTATGAAAACAACGCATATGAAATACAGAAGGAACTTTCTTCACAGTATAGTAAGCAACTTGACCTTGAAGTACTGATTGCTTCTGTTCGAGAAAGAGAGACAATCTTTCAAATAGTTAAAAGTGTAAAACCAGACGTAATCTTTCATGCAGCTGCTCATAAACATGTACCACTTATGGAAGACTCACCAAAGGAAGCTATTAAAAATAATGTTTTTGGAACAATGAATGTAGCTGAGGCTGCACATGAATTTAATGTTGAACGTTTTGTTTTGATTTCAACTGATAAAGCTGTTAATCCTACGAATGTAATGGGTGCTAGCAAACGAATGTGTGAAATGGTTATTCAAGGGCTAGCAAAAACCAGTAAAACAAAGTTCGTAGCAGTAAGGTTTGGAAATGTTCTAGGAAGCAATGGATCGGTAATCCCTTTATTTAAGAAACAAATTAGTGATGGTGGACCAGTGACTATTACACATATGGAAATTATTCGCTATTTTATGACGATACCTGAAGCTGCCCAACTTGTAATCCAAGCGGGTGCAATAGCAAATGGAGGAGAAATATTCGTTCTTGATATGGGAGAGCCTGTTAAGATTTTTGACCTTGCAATTGATTTGATTAAGTTATCAGGATTAGAACCTCATAAAGACATTCAAATTGAGGTTACTGGGCTTAGACCAGGTGAAAAGCTATATGAAGAACTTTTAATGGAAGAAGAAGGCTTAGAAAATACAAAATACAAGAAAATATTTATTGGAAATTCAGGCGACATTACCTATACATTATTGAAAAAATCTTTTATGCAATTAAAGGAGCAGATGTTGAAATTGGATAATGAGGATTTAAAAGAATACATTAAACGCCTCGTACCAACTTATTCATATATTTCTGAAACTGAATTTGAAGATGAAAATGTGGTAAATATTCAAGAGGAGCATCATAAAGCATTAAAGATTATTAAGAATTAATAGGAAAAATGAGCGTACTATTATTAAAAAGGATGATTAGACACTATGAAAAAATATTATTATGTTAAACATGTGTTTGATTTTATTGTTGCTTTTATTGGACTGATTATTTCGTTGCCAGTTATGTTAATAATTTCAGTTCTCATAGTACTTGAATCTAAAGGGCCGATATTTTTTTTGCAAGAACGATTAGGGCAGAATGGAAAAGTATTCAAAATCTATAAATTTAGAACAATGGTTGATGGTGCTATTAATATGGGGGATGGCCTTCACACCTATGATGGTGATTCACGAATTACAAAGGTTGGTTCAGTACTGCGTAAAACGAGCTTGGATGAATTACCTCAAGTCATTAATGTATTAAAGGGGGATATGAGTATAATCGGTCCAAGACCACCAGTACCGTATTATCCAAGGAGCTATGAAGAGTATAACGAAATTCAAAACCAACGGTTTTTAATTAAACCAGGAATTTCAGGATATGCCCAAGTTATGGTAAGAAATAGTGCTACGTGGGATGAAAGAATAGAGTACGATATAGTCTATGTCGAACGAATGAGTCTGTTTTTTGATATTAAAATCTGTTTATTAACTGTTTTATCAGTTATTAAAAGTGAAAATATTTATTAATAGAGGTTACATAAAAATAATTTATGAAGGATGAAATAATGAATATTTTAATTACTAGTGTTGGAAGAAGAACACAATTACTAACGTATTTTAAAGAAGAATTAAACGGTCAAGGGAATCTTGTTGCAACTGATAATAGCGAGTTAGCGCCTGCATTATATGTTGCAGATAAACATTACATAGTACCTCGCATTACAGATCCTGAGTATATCAATATATTATTAAACATATGTAAGGAAGAGAAAGTAGTTGCTATTTTTTCATTAATTGACCCCGAACTCTCGATTATTTCAAAGCATGCAAGTTTATTTGAAAATATTGGAGTCAAACCAATTGTATCGCCATTTGATGTGTGCGAGTTGTGGTTGGATAAATATAAAACTCAGTCGTTTTGTTTGGATAACGGATTTAATTATGCAAAAACCTATAATAATTTAAATAGTTTTCAGGATGCAATTCTTAAACGTAAAATTAGCTATCCTGTTTTTATTAAGCCTCAAAAGGGTAGTGCAAGTTTAAACATTAATAAAGCAAATAATTTTGAAGAAGCTAATTTAATATTTAATTCATCTCAGGAGATGATTATACAGGAATATTTAGCTGGACAAGAACTAGGAGTAGATGTATATATTGATTTTGTATCAAAAAAGGTTATTTCTATCTTTATTAAAGAGAAAATTGCTATGAGAGCTGGCGAAACGGATAAATCAAAATCTATCAAATCAGATAAGCTAACTAGTATTATTGAACAATTGGTTGTAAAAGCTGGATTGGTTGGGCCAGTAGATATAGATATATTTGAACAGAATGGTGAGTTCTATATTTCAGAGATCAATCCAAGATTCGGTGGCGGGTATTTACATGCATACGAATGCGGAGTAAATTTTCCGAAATTCATTATACAAAACTTGATCGGGAATATAAATACGCCAACGATAGGTGAATATGAAGAAAATGTATATATGATGAAGCATGACACGTTAACGATTAGGAAACAGTGACTATAATGAAAATATATAATTCGTTATATTATTGTGTATATGAATTTGTACTAATACATAGTTATATATAAAAAAGACAGGAGTATTTAAAATGGATATAAATACATTAGAAACACCTTGTTATATAATAGATTCAGATGAACTTAACTATAATTATGAAAGCTTATATAACGCTTTCTCAAAGCACTGGAAGGGAGTATTAGGTATTGGATACTCAGTAAAAACAAATCATTTACCATGGATTATGGAAAACATGAAACAAAAAGGTGCTTATGCAGAGGTAGTATCTAGTGTTGAATATCAGTTAGCAGAATTAATTGGATTTACACCGAAACAAATCATATACAATGGACCCAATAAAACATTAGATACCTTAGAACGTGCTGTAAAAATGGGTAGCATTGTTAATATCGATACTTTTCCTCAAATAGATTTTCTGGGTTCATTTTCAAGAACAACAGAAATAAAAGTCGGTTTGAGAGTTAATTTTGATTTAGAAGAAGTATGTCCAAATGAAAGTAGCATGGGAAATGAACCTAGTAGATTTGGGTTTTGTACTATGAATAATAGCTTTAAAAATGCGCTAAAGCGTTGTGAAGAGCTTAATATAACAGTTTGTGGACTTCATATGCATCAAAGTTCAAAAACACGAAGTAACAAAGTTTTTAAAGCATTAGCAGAAAAAGTGGTTACTTGTATTAAACAGTATGACATGAAAGATCAATTAGAGTATATAGATATCGGGGGTGGTTTTTTTGGAGGGAGAAATTCTAAAAAAATGCCAACGTTTGATGATTACGCTTTTACTATTTGTAAAACTATTAAACCATATATTTCAGAAGAGAAAACTCAACTTATTATCGAACCAGGTGCATCTCTTATCGCTACACCTATAAGTTATCTATCAAAAGTAATTGATGTTAAAGATATCAAAAATCAAAGATTTGTTACAATAGATGGATCTAATTTACACGTTAACCCATTTCTTGTAAACAGGAAGCATCCTTATGAACTGTATTCAAAAGAAGTAACGTATGAACCAATTCAAATTGTATGTGGAAGTACATGTATGGAGAATGATCGTTTACTCTATTTGAAAAGCTCGCCAAGTTTAAAATGCGGTGATATCGTCAAAATAAAGAACTGTGGTTCATATACAATGTGTTTTAATTCTTTTTTTATAAATTCTCCTCCACCTGTATATGTAAAAAATAATAACGAAATTGAAATGGTAAGAGAGGCTTGTGTTCCTGAAAAGCTTATGGGCTTATGGAAAAAAACATTGTAATAAAAGTTTTATTATTTATTGGTTATGAGTTTATATCAAATAAAGTCTTAGGAAATAAGACAATTGTAGCGTAATGAGATTGAGAGGAGTATTGTTATGATTGGTGAATGGTGTAGAAAGAAAGTGTTTTGGTTAGTAGATTACGTAAGAGGTGGAGTGGTAAAAAAACACTATAAAGATATTAAATATATGTGCGAAAACAACAAGTTTTCAAAAGGTAAAATTGAAGTTCGACTAACACAATTGCTTACTTATGCGACTGAGAATGTTGATATGTATAAAGCGTATAAGAATTTCAAGAAGCTAAGTGATTTTCCTATAGTTGATAAGAAAATAATTTCAGATGCTGGAGATGGTGCATTTTCTAGAAAGTTTGACAAGGATAACGTTGTAAAAATGTACACTAGCGGTTCAAGTGGAACTTCTTTTGTATCATATCAAAACATCGATAAGAAAAATCGAGTTAAAGCTGAAGTTATATATTTTGGAGAGCTTTGCAATTATACTATTGGGGATAGAAATGTGTATCTGAGAGTTTGGAGTGAAGAAAATAAAAAAAGTTTCATTAGTGCATGCATGCAAAACATGATTATGATTGATATTACAAAATTAGATGAGGAAATATTAGAGCGTATTAGAAAAAAACTTAAAAGTGACAAGCGTATAAAATGTATATTGGGATATCCATCAACTTATGAAATATTATCAACTTATTGCTTAGAACATAATGACAACCCAGGAATGTTCAATATTAATACTATAATTAGTAGCGCAGAAACATTGACTAATTCTACAAGAAGAAAACTAGAATTATTATTTGGATGCAAGATTGTTTCAAGGTATGCTAATCAAGAAAACGGAATTTTGGCGCAAGAATTAAAGGACAAGTCTATTTTTGTTTTAAATAAAGGTAGTTATTTTTTTGAGTTTCTCAAACTTAATTCAGATGAAAGAGCAAATCATGGTGAGCTTGCTAGGGTTGTCGTTACGGATTTATATAATTATGAAATGCCAATGATACGTTATGATACAAAGGATGTTGCTGTTGCAGGTGAGGATGATGTATTTGGTGAAGTCATTGTAACGATATTTGGCAGGAGAGAAGACCAAATTTATAGTGTGGAAGGTGTACCGATATCAATAGGTACAGTTGATTATGATATGCAAAAATATAATTATTTAGATCAATACCAGGTTATACAAGAAAGTGAAAGTAATTATACGCTAAATGTCGTCGGTGCTGAAGGTGTTTATAAAGAAGAAGATCTAATTGTGACAATGAAGGATATACTAGGTGAAGGTGCGAATATCACAATTATGCATATGGAGAATATACCAAGACTAAAATCTGGAAAATATCAGTTGCTGGTATCTAATTATAATCCACAAATCAAAGAGGAATTAATGAAAATACATGAGAGATAAGGTTAAATAAATCAAGAGGACTGGTAAATGAGTAAATGAAAAATCGAATATATTTATCTCCCCCCCACATGGGTAATAATGAAATAAAATATATACAAGAAGCATTTCAAACAAACTGGATAGCTCCATTAGGGCCTAATGTTGATTGTTTTGAAAATGAGCTATGTGAATATGTTGGTATCGACCATGGCTTAGCATTATCATCTGGTACTGCTGCTATTCATCTAGCATTGAAGTATTATGACGTTGGGCTAGGAGACACTGTCTTTTGTAGTAGCTTAACATTTGTAGGGAGTTGTAATCCAATAACATATCTTGGAGCAACGCCAATATTTATTGATTGTGAATCAGATTCTTGGAATATGTCACCAGAAGCGCTTCAGAAAGCATTCGATGGAGCATTACAACAAAATAGAATGCCAAAAGCAGTAATTATTGTTGATTTATACGGACAGGCTGCACAGTATGATTTATTATTACCAATATGCAAAAAATATAATACGCCTGTGATTGAAGATGCAGCTGAAGCTTTGGGAGCTACTTATAAAGGACAACAGTGTGGTACATTTGGAGATGTTGGTATTTTTTCTTTTAATGGCAATAAGATTATTACTACTTCTGGAGGGGGCATGGTTGTGTCTAACAACAAAGCTGCAATTGATAAAATGCGCTTTTGGGCTACACAAGCCAAAGAACCTGAAATTCATTATGAGCACAAAGAAATTGGTTATAATTATAGAATGTCCAATATTTGTGCAGGAATTGGTAGAGGTCAATTAGAGAATCTCAACGAAAAAATCAGAATTAAGAAAGCTATCTTTCAACGATATCAAGAGTTATTAATAGATTTACCTGTAAAAATGCTACCTATTGTTGAAAAAAGTGAGCTTAATTATTGGCTCACGGTATTGACGATTGATGGAGAGTGTAATACTAGTCCAATAACAATTATCAAAGCTCTTGAGCAAGAAAACATCGAATCTAGACCAGTTTGGAAACCAATGCATCTGCAACCAGTTTTTAGTGATAATAAATTTGTGTCATCCAATCCTATTATTAGTGAAGAATTATATGCCAATGGATTGTGTTTACCGTCAGGATCTACACTTACAGAAGAAGACCAAAAATATATTTGTCAAATAATTTCAAGCTGTTTTGAGTAGCGAGGAAATGATAGAACTAGCAAAGGCTATCTGTCTGATGAAAAACGATCAAGCAGAAAAAAAATTGTAATAAGCGAAAGGTTGGATCGTTAATGGAAAAAGTACTTTTTTCAGCATCAATAGATGAACATTTACTCGGATTTCATATTCCATACATCAAGTGGTTTTCACAACATGATTATGAAGTTCATACAGCAAGTAAAGGTAATAAAGATATTCCCTTTGTGAATATAAAACATAATATTTCATTCGAACGTTCACCGTTTAAAATTGCAAACATTAGAGCTTTTTTGGAGTTGAAAAAATTAATTGATGAAAATGAGTATAAGCTCATCCACTGCCATACGCCAATGGCTAGTATTATAACTAGGTTCGCTGCAATGAAAGCAAGAAAGAAAGGTACTAAAGTAATATATACAGCACATGGATTTCATTTTTTTAAAGGTGCTCCTCTCGTTAATTGGGTATTTTACTATAGCATTGAAAAGATTGCATCCCGGTATACGGATTGTTTAATAACAATCAATGAAGAGGATTATAATCTAGCAAAGAATAAATTGTTTGCAAAGAATATTCGATTTGTAAACGGTGTAGGTATTGATTTGGATATATTTAAATATCAAACGATAGAAAAGAAAGCTGAGTTGAGAAAAAATTATAGGTATGATGAAAGAGATTTTATATTAATATATGCTGGAGAACTTAGTTACAGAAAGCACCAAGATCTATTAATAGATGCTATCAATAATGCTCAGAATAGTATTCTTAACATAAAGTTATTGCTTGCAGGAGCAGGGAATTTATACGATCAATATAAAGAACAAATTATTAAACTAGGATTAGAAGATAAAGTGATTTTGCTAGGTAGTAGAGCAGATGTTGCAGAACTTATGATGTTATCAGACATCGCAGTATCTGCCTCACGACAAGAAGGATTGCCGGTTAACGTGATGGAGGCTATTGCAATAGGATTGCCTTTAATTGTTACTGATTGTAGGGGGAATCGAGATTTAGTTAAGAACAACGAAAATGGATATGTTATCGGTGTGAATGATACAAAAGATTTCAGTGATGCAATAGTGAGGCTCCATGATTCGTTACAAGAAAGGCTGGAATTTTCAAAGAAGAACAAAGAAATTATTCAAAAGTATTCGCTTGAAAAGATTGTTGAGGATATGTGTGAAATATATCAAGAGTTTTTATAATAATTACAAAAAAAGACTTGTCTACCAAAGTAATCCATGTTATAATAGATGCAAATAGAAGAATAAATATGAGCTTTTCACGATAATAGCAAACCAATCGAAAGGTTGGGACGCAAAGCTATAGGACCTTACCCCATTAGGGGAGGTAGCCAGTTACCGAAAGGGAAGTTTTTTTGTATTTAAAATTGACTTCATAGATTCAACAAATAAATTAAAACTTAAAATAACTCGTCAACGATAAAGGCAAACCAATGGAAATGTTGGGACGCAAAACTATAGGGTCTTACCTTAAAAAGGAAGATAGCCAGTCACCGAAAGGGGTTAATACTATGAGAAATTTAAAAATATTTATGATTTTCATAATTATTTTTGCATTAATTGGATCAACTAGTGCGGTAGAGGCAAGAAGAAGAAGTGATAGAACAAAAACTACAAAAAATGTAGCAATAATAGAAGAAGTAATAGTGCCAGAAGAAGTAATAGTGCCAGAAGAAGTAATAGTACCGGAAGAAGTAATAGTACCGGAAGAAGTAATAGTACCAGAAGAAGTAATAGTACCAGAAGTAGTAACAGTACCAGAAGAAATTGTAGTAGAAGAAGTTCAAGTAATACCAAGCGTATATGACGTAACAACATTAGGTATAGCGAATAATGGAACAGACGTAACAAATAAATTGAATGCTTTGCCAAGTGGGAATTATTATTTTCCTAAAGGTACATATGGCGTTAATGGGTTTGATGGTGTTAGCTACCAAGGATTTAAACCAAAATCTAATTCTACATATACATTTGCGGATGGTGCAGTAATAAAGGTGTTAACAAATGGATATACACATTATGCTGGTATATTTATTAAAAATACAGATAATCTAACATTGATTAATCCAACAGTTCAAGGTGATAGACAATCGCATGATTATTCAAAAAATAGTACACATGAATGGGGACATGGTATTTTAATAGCAGAAGGAAATGGAAAAATTACTATTGAAAGCCCATATGTTTATGATGTTACTGGAGATGGAATAGATTTAATTAGTCCAGGGTCACAAGTTGTTATTAATAATGTTAGAATAGAGCGTGCTAGAAGACAAGGAATATCTATCGAAAGTGCAGGAAGTGTATTAATAAACGGCGGAACAATAAAAGATATTTCAGGCGTATCTCCAGCATCCGGTATTGATATTGAACCATATGAAAATGGCCAACGCTTAGATAAAATTGTTATTAATAATATTACTACTCAAAATACACGTCAAGGGTTATTGCTAGCCAATTTACACATGGCTAATAATTACAATATTACAATTAATAATAGCACTTTTGACGGGATTTTTGTAAACAACATAGAAAAGACAATTGGTGGAGTAGTAAATATTAATAATCCGATAATTAATGGTTCTAATATGGGTTTGGTGTGGACAAATGCTTATGCAAACGTTAATATGAGTAATCCGATATTCAAACTTACAAGCCTAAAAAATGAAGGCGTAGTAGAAGGAATATTCCGTTTTTATGAACTTGATAGGACCAATGGAGATGTTATTGGTGGATTTAAATGTACGAATGCACAAATAGTAAATTCTCAATCTGAAAGTATAAATACAAGGATTTTCAATTTTAGTAATTCAGCAAAAACAACAGTTAGTGACATTAGTATAATTGTTACAAAGAGTAATATGACTAATACGATTTGGGCTACAACACCTTCAACAATCGGAACTATTTTCTTATCAGAACCTAATATGACAAATGTTACTGCAAAATACTAAAATATAGAATCAATACAAAATCATAAAAATGCAGGTTATAAAACATACTACTAAAAACAGAGTCTAATATTTAGGCGCTGTTTTTAGTTGGTTTGTTACTAAATTGTAACAATAGGCATCTAAAAAATCATTGCATATATTTCCCACCGATGATATACTCAAAATGATAATTCATTAATTAATTTAGGAGAATTCTCATGAAAAGGTTTGTAGCTATAATAATTGTTTGTTGTTTAATCTTTAACATGATAGGCATGGTAGATTATTTTATACTAGATTCAACTGTGTTAGCAAATGAATCGTATATTAATGTTATTGAATTGGGCATAAGTAATAACGGTGCTGATGTGACTGCTAAATTAAATTCATTACCAAGTGGAAATTATTATTTTCCCAAAGGTATATATGGAATAGACGGAAAAGATTATCAAGGATTTAAACCTAAATCAAATTCTAGTTATCATTTTGAAAATGGCGCTGTATTAAAAGTTCTTACGAATGGATATACACATTATGCAGGTATCTTAATTAGAAATTGTGATAATGTTACTTTGATTAATCCAACTATTGAAGGCGATCGGATAACGCATGATTATACATCTGAAGGTACACATGAGTGGGGACATGGAATTATAATTACTGATGGTTGTGGTAAAATAGTTATCAATAACCCATATATATATGATGTGACAGGTGATGGTATCGATTTTATATGTGAAGGTTCTGATGTTACGGTTAACAATTTAACGATTAAGAGAGCAAGAAGACAAGGTATATCTATTGAAAGTGCTGGAGTTCTTAACATTAATGGAGGATTAATTGAAGATATTTCTGGAACATCTCCTGAAGCTGGGATAGACATTGAACCATATAAGATGGGCCAACATTTGGATGATGTAACAATTAGCAATATTATAACTAGAAGAACTAAACAAGGTCTTTTATTTGCAAACTTACATATGGCAAATAACTATAAAGTTAGTATTAATAACAGTACATTTGATGGAATATATGTTTGTAATAGTGAAGGTGCAGTAGAAGGAGAAATTAATATTAACGATCCAATAATCAATGGATCTAATGTAGCGCTCTATTGGACCAATGCATATGTCAATATGAATATAAGAAATCCGATTTTTGTGGTTGATAATCTTAATAATGATGGGACGAGGGAAGGGATATTTCGTTTTAGTGAGCAAGACAAGGAAAATGGAGATATTATTGGTGGATTAACCTGTACCAATGCACAAATTTTAAATTCTCAATCAGAATGCAGGGATACAAGAATTTTTAACTTTTCCAATTCATCAAAATCAACGGTTACGGACATTCATATTTCAGTTAGCAAGAGTAATATGACCAATACAATATGGGCAACAACGCCATCGTCGTTAAGAACAGTTAAGTTATCTGAACCTAAGAATATAAATGTTACTATAAGATACTAATCCTATTAGAAGAAAGTTTTAGATGAGCATGTAGCACTTTATAAAATAATATTAATAGTATAGTATATGAACAAATACGAGTCTACCTTACAAAGGTAGACTTTTTAAAACCATATTTCAACATTTAAAAGAGTAATTATTTGTATGAAATTTATAGCATTTAATGCATAATTATGTAAAATTTATTGCATTCATAGTCCATAAATGCTAAACTATATTTAAAAAGTGCATGCATTATGAATTAAAATAATGTAAAATTAAATAGCAATAAAAAAAATACTTTACAGAAATTATATATAAATAGGTGGATGAATGAAGAAAAAAACCGATAAAATGTTATATGTTATTTATGCATTGGCCTTTTCGTTGCCATTTGGCAATATTATTAAAATACAATTGATTACGATTGGTGAAAAAACATTTGTATTTGCATTATATGAAATTATCATAATGCTTTCAATTATATTTTTTTTTAAGAGACACATATATTATTTAAAGAAAGACCCAGTCAATATTGTTCTGTTAATATGGATCGCTACATCAATAATTAACTGTATGATTATGATTTATTTTAATAAATATATGACAACTAGTGTATATTTGAAGAATATGTTTTATATTCTAACTTGGTCAATAGCAATGATGACATACATAGTTTTTAGTCATGCAGAAATCAATGATATTATAAAAAAAAGATTAATTAAGGTGTTTATTACTTCAACCATTATTGTTTTAATAATCGTTATTTACTGGGAGTATAAGCTTTTTAATATTACATCCATCATTACATTAACTTCTTTTAGATTAGGTGGTTTTGAAGGAGCTGGACCCCCATATGACAGCATTAATACAAACAATATTGGTGTTCTATTCTCATTTGCATTTATTCTGCTATATTCATTTAAACCGACATTGAAGGTATTGGTTTTGAAAGTAGTTTTTTTTGCTGCTGTAATACTTACATCTTCGAGAGAGAGTATTATTCTATTGGTATTTTCAATCTTGGTTCTATTTATTATTGAAAAAAAATGTAGGATGAATTTCTTAGTGGAAATATCTACGTTTATAATTGTTTTTTTGGTGGTTTTTTATCTTGCTATGCAATATACGGGTGTTTATAACGGATTTATTTTAAGATATAGTGCCTTTTTTAATCCTGCAAAAGCATTAGAAGAAGATAGATTAGGATTGTGGCGAGATATCATAAATAACTTGTTTGAAATAAAGTCATCTATTTTCATTGGATATGGTCCTGAAGGTGTTTTGCATATGTCAAGATTATTACTAAATAAAAACATATATAATGGAGATAATTCGATTATTGGTGTATTTATTTCGCAAGGCATTATTGGACTAATATTTTTTTCGAGTTTTATGTTTATGTTTTTTAGCAAACTATGGATCAGTATTAAAAATAGTGACAAATTAATTACTAAAAGCATTATTGCTTTTGCAATTGCTTATATCTTAACTTCACTGTTTTCACCAAGGTTTTTGTGGCCTTATAATCCTTTAAATGCTTCATTACTATTTTTTTGTAGTTTATATCTCAAAAACAATAACGATAAGGAGAAAAAAAGTGAAAGCACAAATGGTTAAAAATACTTTTATTCTTGTTCTATTTTCGTTTGCTAGTAAGATTTTGGGATTTGGAAGAGAAGTAACGCAAGCGTCCTTATTCGGTGCTACAAATAATACTGATGCGTTAATACTTGCTTTTTTGTTTTTACAATACATTACTGGAGGAATAAGTGCAATTATTGAAAAGGTAATTATTCCAAAAGTTGCTATATATAAGGAATACAATGGAGAACTTAATGAAAAAGTAAATCGTTTCTTTTTCTTCATGTTTCTTGTGCTCATTATCGTTAGCTCAATGTTATTAATTTCTATTAAGTATATACTATTTTTTATGAAAGTTCAAAATCCAGAAGTAGTAACAAAAATGATTTATTTTATTATCCCTATTGCTATAATTATGAGTATCAATTCTTTGTTGCAAGCAGTTCTTAAAGCATTTAATCAATTTAAAGTTGTCGGTGTTGTCATGTTAGTTCAAAACAGTATTATTATTATTACAATTTTACTATTACATAATCTTTATGGAATATATAGCGTTTTAATTGGTTGGCTAATCGCTAATGCAATTAATTATGTACATATACTATTTGAAACAAAAAAAATAGGATTTTACTGGTCAACAAGTTTTCTATTTACTCAGAAATCAATCAGTTCAGAAATTAAAAGATTTATAAGCTATAATAGAATAATCGCTCCTGTATTAGGTTTGGTTTTAGTATCCTATGTAAATTCCTTTTTAGAAAAAAAAATAACATTTGGTCTTGGTGAGGGTGCCACTACAATGATCTATTATGGAACCATTATTAATGACTTGGTATATAGTATATTTATTATCTCTGCAATGAGTGTATTGATACCAGCTTTATCAAAATCAGACAATAAGCAGCTTATGACACAGAATATGATTAGAATTATTATCATGTGTTTCTTACCAATAACAGTTATTATTTTATGCTATGCACACGAAGCGGTTGAATTTTTATTATATTTTGGGGACTTTTCAATAAATAATGTACGAAGTATATCAAATATTTTTATTGGTTTTTCTTTAGGACTTATGTGTTTAGGCATTAGAGAGACACTTTATACAAGAGCTTATTCCAGTGGAAACACCAAACTACCATTTAAGGCCAACTTAGTTGCAAGCAGTGTAAATATTTTCTTCAACTTTATTCTATCTTTGAAATTTGGTATTATTGGTGTTGCAGCAGGTACTACGATTTCTATCTATGCAAGTATGTTTTATATGGGTTATCATATAAAAGAAAAATATGTTGATCTAGAGTTTATTAAAAAAATATCTATTGGCGTTATGGGAACAATTAGTGTCAATTTAATATATATAACAATATTTAGAAATCCAAAGAACATATTTGCCATAGCAGGCATAGCTTTGTTTAGTTTAGTTGTTTATATAATTATTTTATATTTGCTTCAAACGAAAGAAGTTGTAAAGCTGATAAATGGCATAAAGGAGAGAGCAAAATGATAAAAAACAAAATATCCGTTGTTATTCCGTCTTTTAATAGAGCGCATCTTATTGAAAATACCATACCTTCTTATGTACAAGAGGGTGTCGGTGAAATAATTATTATTGATGATGCTTCAACAGATAATACTGAACAAGTGGTTAGAAAACTAACTGAAAAATATAGTATCATACGTTATATAAAGTTAGAAAAAAACAGTGGACAAGTAGTGGCCAATAATATTGGGGTTCAACAAGCAAAATACGAGTTTATATATTTTGGCGACGATGACTCTTTTATTTGCGAAAATTCTTTGAATTTTGCATACAATAGCATGATTGAGAATAATGCTGATATTGTGGGGATAAGAGCCTTATATATGCTGGAAAATGAACATTATGAAGATACAATTAAAAGAAGCACAAATAATAAAGGCGTATATTTTAATATTAACAGATTGAAAATTGATTTTACTTGTTACACTGATAAGGACTTAAGGTTGCCTTTTGTTCATGCATGTCTTCTTGTGAAAAGTAAAATTGCAAAAGAAGTAATGTTTGATACATCCTATCAAGGCAGTGGCTATAGAGAGGAAACAGACTTTATTTTATCTTGTTCAGAGAAAGGGTATGATCGTGTATTCTACTGTTCAAAAGCAATTTCAATTAATTTACCAAGAGAGATTGCAACTGGAGGCGCTTGGAAACAGTCATGGTGGGGATATGAAACTTCAACCATTAAAAATAATATTTATTTTTTGAATAAGCATTATAAATATTTGAAAAGTCATTGGGACTTAAAAACGCCTAAATTCATATTAAACATATTTTTTATTCTTGAAAGAATTATGTTTAGAGCAAGAAGGGGTATTAAAAAAATAATTAAATAATTTTAATTAATAATATAAGGGAGTAGGTGTAGTATGAAACAGTATAAAATTGCATTCCTTACAGAAAATCCGATTAACACTTTAGGAGGAGTTGAGCGATTTACTTTATCTCTTAAATGCTATTTTGAGAAAAATGGATTTGTCGTTAAAGTGTATGACAAATCAATTATGCCTAAAGAACCAAAAAGAAATTGGTTTAATAGCTATTTTTCAACGATTACTGATAATTATAATTTGGGTAATGAGATTTCAAAGAGAATGAAAGAGGACCAGATTGATTTTATTATACAAAATGGCTTATCAGCATGGAGTATATGTAGAAGAAGGCGTATACCTCGTATGGTTATTCATCATGGTACATGGAGAGAAGTATCAAAGCATCTGTCAAAAGGCAGTAAAAATATAAAAAAAACATTAGCCAATAAAGTATTGATATACTATATTAATGGATGGTTTGAATGGTTTACAAGCAAGAATGCAATTAGCATTGGTGTATCATCCTCAGTAAAGAATGAGTTGAAAAGCCTATATTATAATCTTGACGCGATTGCTATCCAAAATGGGATAGATACGGAATTATTTAAAAAGCTGGATGCCAAAATATGCAAGAAAAAATATGGTTTAAAAGAAGAAGACTTTATTATTTCTTTTACTGGAAGATTAGAATATCGAAAGGGAAATGATATTTTAGCTCAATTATCTCATAAAGCTTATAAAGAGGACCCTTCAATAAAATTCTTATTTGCAACTGATCAGAAAACAAATGATTTTGCGGATAATGTAATCTTCTTAGAGCATGTAAATTATGAGGAAATGCCTTATGTATATTGTGCATCAGATTTGTTTATTATGCCTACACGATATGAAGGTTGTAGTTATTCAATTATAGAAGCAATGTCATGTAATACACCAATACTAATAAGTTCTGTAGGGCATGGAAGTGATATTAGCCGATTTGGTGCGCTGAAAAATGTTGTATTAGACGAAATAAATTGTGATGTATATTGGGAAAAAATCATTGAGTTAAAAAACAACAAAGGACAACTTAAAGAGATTGGTGATGATGCCAAAAAATATGTTGACGCTAATAATACTTTAGAAATTTTTGGAAAGGCATATCTAGACCTTATTAAAAAGAACATTTTAAAAGGGAGGTTAAAATGAAAATACTAGTGTTTGAACCTAGTGGAGGATTTTGGCCTTATACGCCAAACATTGCACAAGCGTTGGGCAAAGTATATATTAACGACGAAGTTATTATATTGACTTCTGAAAATAGAAAAGGATCTACTATTGACAATGTAACGCTAAGGGCTGAATGTAGAGGTATGGAGGAAAACCTAAAGAGAAGCAACCAAATTAAATGGTTAGCAAATCGAGTATTATGTTCATTACAGTGGCTCAGTATCAGAAGAAAAGTCATTAAAGAAATCAAACCCAATATCTTACATATACAAAATACACCTACCATATTTGATCAATTTATATTGCCAATTATAAAAAAAAACACAAGAATAATTGTTACTGTGCATGATGTTTTACCACTTATGCAAACTAAAATACACTCGTTCAAGTCTCTTAAAAAAGTGTATAGAACAGCCGATGAGTTAATTGTACACTCAGCTTCCAATAAGCAAGAGTTGATTAATAAAATGGATATTGATAAGGACAATATTCATATTATACCTCATATCATGGATAATTTTGAAGAGTCAAAATATTTACCTAGCGAAACTCAAGCTAAGGAAAAGTTAGGACTTAATCAAGCGTATACGTACCTTTTGTTTTTTGGTAGTATAAGAAAATCAAAGGGATTGGATTTGGCTATTAAAGGGTTGGCAGTTTTACAGGAAACGATGGATAAAGTTTGTTTGTTAGTAGCGGGTTCTCCACACTGGGACATCGATATGGATGAAATTAACAAACTTATTAGGCAAAATAATTTAGAAGAAAAAGTTATACTACAATTAGGTTATATTGATGATTCAATGGTTGATTATTACTTCATTGCTTCAAAAATTATACTATTACCATATATTGAATTTCACTCACAAAGTGGCGTCCTATTGCAGGCTTATAAGTATAAAAGACCAGTTATTGCAACGAACAAAGGTAGTTTAGGTGAAACAATAAATGATGATCAAACAGGATTGGTTGTAGAAAAATTAGATCCAGCGTTAGTGGCAGAGAAAGTAAAAGAATTATTGGAAAATGAAAAGCTATATAACACTTGTGCAAATAATCAAGAAATGGTAATTGAAGAAAAATATAATTCTAATATCATAGCAAAAATGACAATGTCCATTTATGAGCGTGATTCCAAGGAGACATTATGAAAGTAGTAAGCATATATTTAGGAAGAAAGGGTGGAGGTGCATTATATTCATATGAAATGACTAAGGCTTTATCAAATAAAGCTGAAGTGTTATATATAGTGTCAAAACAGGCTGAAAATATTGGAGAAATTAGAGCTATATCTAAAGGGAATTTTGAGTTATATGAGATGGATACCTATATGGACATTAAGTCGTTAATAGTATCAACATTAAAAGTAGGTAAATTTCTTAAAATGAGGAGAAGAGTTAGAGAATTCAATCCAACAATTATCTATCATCCTATGAGTCATACTTGGACTTTTATAATTAATTATTTCTTGAAAAAATACAAGAAGGTTTTGACCATACATGATCCTGTTAGCCATCTTGGTGAAAAGAATATAATAATGTCCTTTACCCATAAGATAGAAATTAAGCAATGTGATCGATTCGTAATTTTAAGCAAGATATTTATTGAGGAGTTAATTAGGCAAGGCATTAATCATCAAATGATAACCGTTATTCCACACGGGATTTTTGATAATTATAAAAGAACCAAGTTTGAGGAAAAAACTTATCAAATGAGGTTGTTATTCTTTGGAAGGATTTCAGAATATAAGGGTGTTGGAGTGCTCTTAGAAGCATTTAAAATAATTAAAAGAGAAGTAGTTGAGGCTTCTCTACTTGTCGTAGGATCCGGTGACATGAGCAAGTATGATAAATTGGTTAAAGAAACAGATGGTATAGAAGTTGTTAATCAATGGATTACAGATGAAGAAGTTGAAAAGTATTTTAACAAAACCGACATATTAGTAGTGCCATATATTGATGCTTCTCAATCGGGTGTTATTTTAACAGCATATGGATTTAATATGCCAGTTATTGCTACAAAAATTGGTGGTTTACCAGAACAAGTTGTTAATAAAGAGACAGGGATACTTGTGGAACCCAACAATGTAGAGGATCTAGCTAATGCTTGTATTAGTCTTCTTAATCAACCTGAGATGGTTAAAAGCATGGGTAAGAATGCATATGATTTTGCAAATGAAAAGTATAATTGGAATGTACTTTCAGATAGTTTAATGAAAAGCTTTATGCGCTTATAATATTAAGTAGTAATGTTGAAATTGCTGTAAAATTGTTATTTATAGAAAGGATGACAAAATGAAAAGAATTAATCATAAACTTGTTTTTTTGCTAACCATCCTTTTTGCGCTAGTACTTATGATTTTGGTAGTGAAACTCCTAATTGGAAAAAACAATTTTTCAAATGAACCCATTAATTATAACAATAATTTTATAAATGCTGAAATAAATGGCTCTATTAATGATACGATTGATACGAATAATCAGGAACTAATGAAATTGATTGATGAATACAATAAATCAGAAATATCGCATTTACAATCTAAAAGTGTTACATTTGCTATTATGGGTACAGATGAAAGAGCAAGTGAAATTTCTCGTAGTGATATTTTAATGGTTGTAAAGTATGATCCAGTTAGCAAAAAAATTAATATTGTTTCAATACCTAGAGATACTAGAGTTGAGATTCCTGGGGTTAAAACTGATAAGATTAATCATGCTTATGCCTTTGGTGGTGCAGAGTTATCTATGAATACATTAGAAAATCTATTTGGTATTACAATTGATTATTATGTCAAGTTTAGTTTTGAAAGCTTTAAGAAAATAATAGATGATTTTGGTGGTGTGACAGTAAATGCAGAAAAAGATTTCGAATATGAAGGATATGTCACTGTACCAAAGGGTGAAAATGTAT
The DNA here is from genome assembly GCA_002841375.1 of Firmicutes bacterium HGW-Firmicutes-7. GTDB lineage: Bacteria > Bacillota > Clostridia > Lachnospirales > Vallitaleaceae > HGW-1. Next base: position 57,168 of record PGZO01000011.1, read on the forward strand.
TAAATGGTAACGAAGCATTGTTTTATGTTCGCTATCGTAATGATGCAAGTGGTGATATGGGAAGAATAGAAAGGCAGCAAGAAGTAGTACAAGCTCTTTCAAAAACAATACACAGCTATGATAAAGAAGTAGCATTGCCTTTGTTATTTCATGCTTATTCAGAAGATATTGAAACTAGTTTAGCGTTTACCGATATGTTAGCCTTCTATAAACTGATTAATATGGAGGATAATTTAGAGTTTAATACTAATACGTTAAAAACTGAACCAGCTAGGATTGATAAAATATGGTACGAAATTATCAATGAGGGGGACTTGGAAAGAATAATTAAGTTGCTAAGAGAATAGTTAATAAGTCATAATATGATATAAATTGAAAAAAGGAGAATAGTATGGAAGGTGAATATCAAGAAATAGATTTAAAAGAAATTATGCAAGCGATTTTAGCGAAATGGTGGATTATTGCTTTGTTGACAATTAGTATTGCGTCATTAGGTTATTATGTAACATCAAATCATATGACACCTATTTATCAAGCAGATACAATTCTATTCATTGGAAAAGAACAAAGTGGACTTGGTGAAATTGGCGTATCACTAAATGATTTATATACAAATGATCAGCTATTTCTTGACTACCAACAATTGGCCAGTACTCGTTTGGTCATTGAAGAAGTAAATAAAAATTTAAATATCAACATCCCTATAGAAGATTTTAAAAGATCGATGGGTGTTTATGCTATTGAACGCTCAAGATTATTTGGCGTGAGTTATTCTAGTACCAATCCACAATTGGCAACAGACGTTTCTAATGAGTTAGCTACACAAATTACGCTAGCGGCAGCAAAAGTTGTTAATGTCCAAAATATTAGAATAGTAGATAAAGCTATTATTCCTGTAAATCCTATTTCACCAAATCTAACAATGAATACAATAATTGCAGGTTTTTTAGGACTTGTTTTTGCACTTTTAATTATTTTTATTCATACTTATATGGATAATACCGTGAAAAAAGATGAGGACATTGAAAAATTAATAAAACTTCCGGTAATTGGTGTTATTCCAGAGTTTAAAGGGGAGGTTAGAAAATGATTAATTCAAAAAGATCAAAGGATTTAATATCATTGAATGAACCAAATTCATTTATCGCAGAAAGTTATAAGATGTTTAGAACAAACATAAATTATTTAAATATTAATGGGAAAAATCAAGTTTTAATGCTGACAAGTTCAATGTCTGAAGAAGGGAAGACCACAACAATTTGCAATCTAGCTGTAACCATGGCAAAAGATAACAAAAAAGTTTTGCTTATTGAATGTGATCTAAGAAGACCGAGAGTTCATGAACTATTTAAAGTAAACCAGATACCTGGACTTACTAATATTATATATGATAACCTTATCTTATCTGAAATTATTCAGCGAGTTGACAATGTAGATGGCCTTGATATACTAACATCAGGAGTGATACCTTTGCAAGCATCTGAACTTCTAAATTCGGCAGCGTTTAAAAATATTATACAGGATGCAAGAAATTTATACGATGTTATACTTATTGATACACCGCCATTGTTGAGTGTTACAGATGCAGCGATTATTTCTCTATTAGTTGATGGTGTTATTTTAACGGTTGCAGCAAATCAAACTAAGAAATCAGTTATTAGTAAGTCGTATAAAGTCTTAAACAATATTAATTCAAATGTCTTAGGTGTGGTATTAACAAAAATGGATAACAAGAAACATAATAAATATTATAATGATAGTTATTATAATCTTAATAATAAATATAAACCACGAAATTGGATTCAAAAGTTAATGAAGAGAGCATTTAAATAATCTGTTGTTGGTATCAAGTGTCTATAAGTCATGAATCTATGGATAATATATACTGATTATGTTATGATTAAGTTGCTATAAATATAATAAGGAGTTCAGTTCTCATGAGAAAATATTTTTCGTTAAAAATAATTGTAGGTTTGATAGTAGTATTTATCTGCCTAACAACTATTATAATATCATCCGATGAAGATGGTAATGATAATGAAGTTTTTACAAACGTTATTAAAAATAATGACGCCTTTATAACATATAATATAGTCGATTTATTAGGTAATGGCAGTAGTCATAAATCAAAAGATGGAATAGCAGATAAGCTTATAGGCTACGATTCCAATAATTTTTCTTTTGCAAATGGCGAACAAACATTTACCCCATATGAACAATATGGAAGTATGTTTTACGATATTCCTGCAACCTATAAACATATATATTATATGTGTAGTTACGTTAAATCAAATTCTTCAACTGCTGGAATTGAATTTATGGATGATCCATACTTTCCTATTTCATTACAAAGTGGAAGTGGAGAATTCGAGTTTTTGTCTGTTCTTTATGAAAAGATACTTGATGATTCAAATCTTTTAATTGCTGTTCTTGATATCGGGACGATATTTAAACCTATCACCTTTAAAAATATTCATGTAATGGATTTAACCGAAATTTTTGGTGTTGGTAATGAACCTACGATAGAATATATGGATTTAATAGTTAAAATATTGATGGATCATAGTGATTTGAGTAATAGTAAGGATATCGCACTACCTGTTGACTTTTTTGCCAATTTTGACATAAATAAGACGTATGTAGCTAAACTGTTTCCTGATATTAATAGAAAGTCAGGTCCAATAGATTATTATGAAATATCCTACAAAGATAACAAATTTAATTATAAATATATTGGAAGCATATTAATTAGTAGTAGTAATGAAATAGGTACCTTAGATTTTGATGTAGAATCTAATAGTGAGTTTACTTTATCAGTATTAATTTCTAATAACGATAGTTCTATTAAAACATTTAATGTGTATAAAGATAATGGTAAAGCAGAGTTGCTTTATGAAGAAACGCTTGAACCTAATTCTGAAAAATTGATGGAAATTAGTATTAATTCTAGAGAAATCCATGACAATTTAAATATGACCATAAATATTGCTAGTAATTCTGAAGTAATTGAGAAATTAATAGTAATAGATGATATTTCTACTGATATAAGAGAGCATTGGGCAGGTAATGAAATTATTGACCTCATGATGAAGGGAATCATGTTTAATAAAATTGATCATCAATTTTTTCCGGACGACGCTATTACACGCGGTGAATTTATAACAAGCTTATCCAAAAGCTTAAAACTGCGAAAAACAGAGGATCAAATTAAGGTTTTTAAAGATTTAAATGAAGAGCATCAGTTTTATGACTATATAAATATTGCAGCTAGTAATGGCCTAGTAAAGGGTTACCCAGATGGTTCGATTCATGTAGATAATAGTATAAAGAGACAAGATGTTGCATTAATTATTAGTAAAGTATATGAAGATAAAGGAATAGAAATAGAAACAACTAGAGTGAACGAATCATTCGTTGATTATATTAATATTGATAATTATGCAGTAAATGCGATGAATTGGTGTATTAATAATGGAATAATTAATGGAAATAATGACAAAAAGCTCGAGCCTGATGGGAATTTAACTAGAGCAGAAGCAGCCATCTTAATTTCGAGAATTATTGATGATTTTAGTTTACAACGAATGATTTAAAACGAGGTGCTATTATGATGGATATACATAGTCATATAATTTATGGTATAGATGATGGCGCAAAGACTATGGAAGATGCAGTTGCAATGATTAATATGGCATATGATGATGGCATTCGTTCAATGATTGCAACACCACATTATCATGAAAATTTTAAATATGATACTGGACAAATGGAAACGCGATTTCAAATTATTGTGGACAAGTTTAAAAAAGATAAACCAGATATGAAGTTTTATCTAGGAAATGAAGCATACCTTGATGAATATACTTTGGAAGCATTATTGAACGGTAAATGTAAGACATTAGGTGGAAGCCGATATGTCTTAGTCGAATTAAGCTACAACGCACCGCTCAAAATGATAAAGAATATATTATTTGATATTATGATAAAAGGATATGTACCAATTATTGCACACTGTGAACGTTTAATAAAAACTAAAGATGATTTTAGGAGAGTTGTTGAATTAAAAGAAATGGGATGTTTTATGCAAATTAATGCAAGTATATTATTAAATGGTACAAAAAAAAGATGGTTAAGACGATGGCTAATCAATAGATTAAAGGATCATACAATAAGTTTTATATCATCTGATGCACATGATATTAATTATAGACGTCCACTGCTTATGGATACTTATACCAAAGTATACAAAAAGGTTGGGAAAGATATTGCTAACAATGTTTTTATCTATAATCCTCAAAAGATTGTAACTGGTGGAACGATTATATAACGAAGGAGAATTTACATGATTTGTGCATATATTATGGCAGGAGGTTCGGGTGAACGTTTCTGGCCACTATCAACACCTGAGAAACCAAAACAATTGCTTAAATTGTTTTCTGATAAAAGTATGATTAGAGAGACAGTGGAAAGAATATTACCATTAATTCCTGCAGAAAGAATATTTATTGGAACAAATATAATGCAAGCAGAAGGGATTAAAGAGGAGTTGCCTATGCTTTCTCAAGGGAATATCGTTATTGAACCAGCATTTAAAGATACTGCTGCAGCAATTGGATATGGTGCATTATATATTAATAATAGATACAAAGATGCATGTATGATTGTATTAGCATCAGATCATTTAATTGAAAATGCAGATAAATTTAGAAAAAACCTTGAAATTTCTGCTAGAGAAGCAATTTTTAACAATACTATAGTTACATTGGGAATTAAACCAACTCGTCCAGAAACTGGTTATGGATATATAGAAACAGATAAAAATATTACTTATGATAAAATATTTTCTGTTGATAGATTTTGGGAAAAGCCAAATAGAGAAAATGCAGAAGAATACATGAATGCAGGCAATTTTTTGTGGAATAGTGGAATATTTGTATTTAAGATTAGTACAATTCTTGAGGAAATCGAAAGGTATATGCCAAAGCATTCTGCAATTCTTAAAGAAATTAACGAAGAGATCGCTGCCGGTTATATGAACAAAGAGTTAGCTGAAAAAACAGCATTATACTTTGGAAAATTCCATAAGATATCTATTGATTTTGGTGTAATGGAACGTTCTACACGTATTAAAGTAATTCCTAGTGACTTTGGTTGGAACGACATCGGTAGTTTTGTAGCTTTTAGAGATGTATTTGAAGCTGATGATAACGGAAATATTATTTTAAATACCCGTGTGAGACAAATAGACGCTAATGATAATATTATTATTTCTGATGATTTAGAAGTTGGTATTGTTGGAATTAGCAATATTGTTTTAGTTCAAACTGGAAAAAAGCTATTAATTTGTGATGCAAATCGTGCACAAGATATAAAACGAATAATAAGTTAGCGTTATAAATTAAGGAGAAAATATGTATAAGTTATTCTTAACTAGACACGGTGAGACAATATGGAATACTGAAAGAAGAATGCAAGGACATAATAATTCTCCACTGAGTGAACTAGGCATTAAGCAAGCTAACTGGCTCTTTGATAGGTTAAAGGATGAAAATATTGATGTGGTTCTTTCTAGTCCCCTAGGAAGAGCATTACAAACTGCAGATGTATTAATATCAAATAGAGCTATTGAAATTGTTATAGTGGATGAGCTTAAGGAAATTAATCTAGGATGCTGGGAAGGTTGTAGATCAGAAGTAGTTGAAAGAGATTTTCCCCATGAATATTATTGTTTTTGGAATGAACCACATAATTATGTGCCAATTGACGGTGAAAGCTTCGAAGAATTAAAGAAAAGAGCTAAATACTTTTTACATACCATTCTTCCTAAATATAAAGAAAAAAATGTTTTAATTGTTGCACATGCTGTTGTAATTAAGGTGCTACTAAATGTTATTGAAACGAAGGGAGAAATATCTAGGCTTTGGGAGGGTACACCTATCTTTCCAACAAGCTTATCTACCTTGAAGGTTAAAAATGATAAGATACAAATCGATTGTATAGGTGATACAAGTCACTACAAAGAGAAATTAAAAAGTGGATGGTTTTCAGAAGAAGAGCTTGATCAAAAATAATAGGCAAATATTAATAGCATTAATGGTTAGAAAATATACATATAAAATTTAGTGATCATATAGAAAGGAATAAAATGGAACAAGCTAGAGCATTATTAAAGAAACTCTATGGCTACGAGCGCTTTAGAGAAGGTCAAGAGGATGTAATCAGAAATATATTAGAAGGTAATGATTGTTTAGTGATTATGCCAACGGGAGGCGGAAAATCGGTATGTTATCAAATACCGGGGCTGATTTTTGAAGGAATTACGTTAATAATATCACCTCTAATTTCGCTGATGAAAGATCAAGTGGATAGTTTGGTAGATATGGGTATATCCGCTACGTTGATTAATAGTACAGTTAGTGCTACAGAATTACGAAAAAGAGTAGAGGATACAATTAATGGGAAGTATAAACTTGTTTACGTCGCACCAGAACGACTTGATACGCCATTAATGATGGACATAGTACTAAAGTGTAAAATATCCCATATTGCAATTGATGAAGCACATTGTGTTTCGCAGTGGGGACATGATTTTAGAAGTGCTTATTTAGATATTCATGCATTCATTCGTAAAATACCGACTAAACCTGTCGTCTCAGCTTTTACAGCAACAGCAACACCTCATGTTAAAGAGGATATAATCCTTCAAATCAAGCAGCAAAATCCCAAAGTTTTTCAATATGGTTATGATCGTAGCAATCTTCAATATTTTGTCTTAAAAGGTGTTAACAAAAAACAGTTTGTTTTAGATTATGTTAGTAAAAATCAAAGCGAGTCTGGTATTATATATTGTTCAACACGCAAGGAGACAGAAAAAGTCTACGAGCTTCTAATAAAAAAAGGGGCGAATGCAGCACTGTATCATGCTGGGCTTACGATTAATCAACGTAAAACACAACAAGAATTATTTTTATATGACCACGCAAATGTTATTGTTGCTACCAATGCTTTTGGCATGGGTATAGATAAATCTAATGTGAGGTACATTCTTCATTATAATATGCCAGAAAATATTGAAGCATATTATCAAGAAGCTGGTCGTGCAGGACGAGATGGCGAAACCTCAGAGTGTATTTTACTTTTTAGCCCTCAAGATGTACAGGTAAGGAGATATCTTATTGACCAATTAGAAGAAAAAGAACCTACTTATTTAGCACATCGTTATGATAAGCTTCAACAGATGACCCATTACTGCCATATTACGACTTGCCTTAGAAAGCATATTTTAAATTATTTTGGAGAAGATCATCCTGATTACTGTGGAAAGTGTAGCAATTGTTCCGATGAGATGATTAAAGAGGATGTTACGATAGATGCAATGAAGGTGATTTCTTGTGTTCTACGAATGAAAGAACGATTTGGGACTGCTAGTGTTTCGGAAGTATTAAAAGGGTCTAACAATAAAAAAATAAAGCAAAATCGTTTTGATCGTCTTTCTACCTATGGGTTATTAAAGGCGTGGACTTTATCTGATATTAAAGACTTTATTAGTAAATTAATTGCGGATGGGTATTTAGAACAGTCTACCGATGAATATCCAACACTGTGTGTTACAAATCTTGGACGATCCGTTATCAAACAAGAAGTTCAAGTGATACATAACCAGTTAATTGCTAGGGAAATAGTGCCTATTGACGGATTGTTTGAGCGCTTAAGAGCGTTAAGGAAAAGATTAGCAGAGGAAGCTGGGTTACCACCATATACTATTTTTCCTGATAAATCATTAAGAGAGATGTGTCAATTTTTGCCTACTTATAAAACGGCAATGATGAATATTAATGGTGTAGGAGAAGTAAAGTATGAAAAGTATGGTGAATTTTTTATTGATATAATCCAAGCATATATGATTGAAGAAGGATATGAAATCCAAGTACCAACACATACAACTATGCCGACAATTTCTAAAAAAGTCGTGAAAAAATCTACTGAAGCTTCGGCTATACAAAGTGCTGAGTTATTTGTGAAGCTTGGTTCTATCCAAGCGGTAGCAGAAGAAAGGGCACTTAAAATACGAACGGTTGAAGACCATATTTTCAAAGCATATGAGGAAGGTTATAAAATAGATTTAACAACGTTTATTCCAAGTGGACACCAAGAAATTATTGAAGCAGCTATTGAAAAAGCTGGGACAAGCAAATTAAGTCCTATTAAAGAATTGTGCCCAAGAGATATAACATATAATGCAATAAAGGCAGTCATTGCGATTAAAGCTAGAAGTGACAGACCCACACGCTAGCGTAAAGTTACTCATCTTTTTTATAATAATATTGACAGAATAAACGGTAAATGTTACAATTATATTACAAAATCTTAAATTAGTTGAAAAATATATACATAAAAATGCGAATAGTTCTAAAAAAGGGGCAAACTTATTAAAAAATAAGGACGCAAAGCTAGAAGTCTAAGGTGTTTTATACTATGATCGTTCAGTTGCTATTAATTCTTGTTGCGAGAATTTATAGCAACTTTTTATTTTTTGAAGCAGTATATCATTATCTTCAGCAATGAGAGCAGATAAAAGAGATGTCGCTTCAAAGGAAATAGTGCATTATATTTTGGAAATCGAGATACGAAGGGACTTCAATCGTTAAACTGACTAAGTAGCTAGTGTAAATATTTTAAATTGGGTGAACTATGATTAGGAGGATAAGAAAATGAAGAAGCTTGAAAAGCTAGTTTATGTTATTTTAGGCATGGTATTAATGGTGATTTTGAGTTCAACTGCCGTTCCAGTTATCGCAGCAATGGTAGAAAAGAAAATCACTGTCGCTACTGGTGTCAATATGTACTTTGATGATGTTAAACTTGATGCAGTGGATGCTAATGGTAATCAAGTGAAAGCTTTTGTTTATAATGGCACCACCTATTTGCCCGTTAGAGCTGTAGCAGAAGCAATAGGAAAACCAGTTTTTTGGGAAGGGGCAACGAATAGTGTGTTTATAGGGACGCATGATTTGTCGTTCAAACCAATTATCGACCAAAATGATAGGGGTGCAATTCAATGGGAGGATAAAGCACTTGAAAATATGATACGAAGTTATATAGGAAATAAGTCAGACCCGATATACGAAGAAGATTTGAATTTTATAAATTCTATTGAAATATGGGGTTCCGCTTATTTATACATCAACGGTAAGGATTCAAAAGGACAAGGAAGGAATGCTGACGCTTGGATAGATGAAAATGGCTTTAATTTAGAAGGAGATAAATACATCACCGAAAGGGGTGGTATTGAGATTCTTAATGATTTGCAATATTGTAAAAATCTTACTGATGTAAATATTAATTTTAATCCTGTGAAGGATATAAGTGTTTTTTCAAAATTGACTAAAGTTACAAGAGTGTTCTTGTGTGTGACTGATATCACTAACCTAGATCTTGGTGTATTCAAAAACATGACACAACTGGAATGGCTTTGGCTAGATCATAATAATATTAGTGATATTTCATCTTTAAGCAAGCTTACCAATCTTGTTTCTTTGAACTTGAGAAATACAAAGGTAAAAGATATCTCACCAATTAAAAATTTACAAATTCAATATCTATATACGGACTGAATTAATATAAAGTAACAACGTATCGTTAATTTGTTTTTAATATAGTTTGAGGGGTGAGATCATGAAAATAAAAATTAGCTTGTTTTTCATTGTAATTATGTGGTTGTCGTCTATAAATGCACTTGCTGATAATTCTAATTTCCAATATATCATAGTAAACTCAGAAGTTAAAATCACCGGGCTACTTCATCATGTGGAGGAGCTTATTATTCCATCAACCATAGAAGGGTATAAGGTTACAGTAATAGGCGAATCAGCATTTGAAAATAGATCTTTTAATAGTATTTTAATTCCTGATACTGTAAAAATTATCGAAGCAAAGGCCTTTTTGGGAACGTCCATAATAAAAGATAAGACCATACACATACCTGCATCTGTAATAGAAATAGGATCATATGCTTTCTCCTATATGCGGGGGGTTGAAGCCTTCATGGTGGATGAAAATAATAAGGGTTTTACCTCAAGTGATGGAGTATTATACGATGCAGGTAAAAAAATGCTAATTAATTACCCCTTGAATAAATTGGAGGATACCTTTATTGCTCCTGAGGAGACAAGTGGGTTATATTGTACAGCATTTGCAAATTGCACAAATTTGAAATATATAGTAATACCTAGCGAGAATGTATGGATGGCAGGATATACCTTTTTTGGTTGTGATTTAATTTTATTTGGAAACGAGGGTACTAACTTATATCATTCAATTAATGGGTTAGCGGAGGAAGATTATTCACGTGGAAAAGTAAAGTTTGTGCCAATTGATAGGAGTCCTTTGAATATGGAAGTATTAAGTGTATTTTATGGAATGAATACAGATTTTATAAAGGTTCCTATATATCTTACGGATAATCCGGACAGCAATTATATTTCAATTAGTAGTAATATTCCTGAAGGAAAATATTTCTCCTCTTCAGCGTCCATGGGAACGATTAGTAATATAAGCACAGATGGAAAAGGTGCTTTTTCTGCTGATTATTTCTCACCTGATGGGTTTGAAAATTCTATTGTATATCTAACCTATGATATGGGCAACATTATGCCAGGAAAATCCATTGAATGTATGATTCCACATAAGAATCCTTCTAATAATACCCGTTATAATATACAAGTATTTTCATTTATTCCGCTTGAATTATATACGGATTGCTTGAATCATTGGGCGAAGGATGATATTTTTAAATGCAAAATTGATAGAACGTTCTGGTGGATAAAGGGTGATCAGTTAAAACCCGAGTTACCAATTACAAGGGCAGAGTTTATTTCATCCTTGTCAATGATATGCAATAATACATTATCCGATAATACATCAAGATTTGTTGATGTACCTTCAGATGCCTGGTATATAAGTGCTATTAACTGGGCTGTAGATGAAGGCATTATAAAAGGGGTAGGCAACAATATGTTTACACCAGACAATGCTATTACCAGAGAAGAAGTAGCGGTTATATTAAAGAGAGCATTGGATTATAAAAATGTTGTTGAGAATACACAGAATTATAAAGAATTTGTTGATGATAATGTAATATCTGAGTGGGCAAAGAAAAGTGTAAGATCAATGAGATCATATGGATTAATGAATGGCGATGGTGATAATAAATTTAAACCCAAAGAGTTGACAACAAGAGCAGAAACAGCGGTATTATTACGGAGATTTTCAGAGTATAATTGATTCTCAAGAGATAAAATTTATGACGCAATTAGTATAAAAGATATAACAGATATAAAAAAGATCTTTGATATAATCCCACACGGCAGTTTTGACTTTAACGGCTATTTTATGCTATAATTTAACCTTACGAAGGAAGTTCAACACTTCTTTAAGTATTTGGGGTTACAAGCTCATAGCAAATGCAGAGGGCGAGTATCCTTTGTCCCATGAATAAAATATAATGCTTGATTTTTACTTTAAAACATGATAAAATACGCCAATAGAAAACAAATGTGTTCCCACTAAATACATTTGGAATATTAAAATTATAAGAATTGAGGAAAAGAAATGGAAAAAAAATTAAGGGTTGGTATTATAGGCGCAACGGGCATGGTAGGTCAAAAATTCATAACATTACTTTATAATCATCCATGGTTTGAGGTTGTTTGTTTAGCAGCTAGCCCAAGATCAGCAGGTAAAACATATTTTGAAGCTGTAGATAATAGATGGGCTCAGAATATTGAAATTCCAGAATTTATTGGAAATATGATCGTTCAAGATGCAGGTTCAATCGATAAGATTGCGCCAACCGTCGACTTTGTATTTTGTGCGATAGATATGGATAAACAAGCTACAAAAGATCTTGAAGAAGCTTATGCAAAGGCTGAAGTTCCAGTTGTTTCAAACAATTCAGCGAATAGAGGAACAAAAGATGTTCCAATGGTTATTCCAGAGGTTAATAACGAGCATATTAAAGTTATTGAGGCACAAAGAAAAAGATTAGGTACAAGTAAGGGATTTATTGCTGTTAAGCCAAATTGTTCAATACAGAGCTATGTGCCAGTTCTGAATGCATGGAAAAAGTTTGGATTAAAAGAAGCAGTTATTTGTACTTATCAAGCGATTTCAGGCGCTGGAAAAACCTTTGAATCATGGCCAGAAATTGTTGATAACGTAATTCCTTATATTGGCGGAGAAGAACAAAAGAGTGAACAAGAACCACTTAAAATATGGGGCCACATTGATGGAGACGAAATTGTTAATGCAGCGACCCCAGTAATATCTGCTCAATGTATTAGAGTTCCAGCAGCAGATGGGCACATGGCAGCAGTTTCTGTTAAGTTTGAAAAAGAAACCAATATTGAAGAAATGGTTGGGTTACTTAATGGATTTGTAGGGAGACCAGAGGAACTTAAATTGCCATCCGCTACAAAGCAATTCATTAAATATATGGAAGAAGACAACCGTCCACAAACAAAACTCGATCGTGATTATGAAAATGGAATGGGTATTACGGTTGGGCGATTAAGAAAAGATCATATTTATGATTATAAGTTTGTTGGATTGTCTCATAATACATTAAGAGGAGCTGCTGGTGGCGGAGTATTAATTGCAGAGTTATTAGTAGCAGAAGGATATATTACAAGCAAATAGCGTGTGAAAAATATAAAAATAAATTAATTTAGGTTATTGGCATAGCATTGGTGTTTATAAACAAATAATAAGTAAAATTAAAACCACCCTATTGACTTTTCAATAGGGTGGTTTTAATTTTACCTTCTATGCGAGTTTTTCTTTTTATATTTGCTATAATGCTTTTGAGGACGGATACAATATAAGATGAGCGTAGTTAAAAATAAGACAATAATTATAGGAATTAAAACAGTAATGAGTGATTTGACTACTTTTTCTGGCTTAGATTCATCTGTATCGAAATAAACAATATCAATATCATTTATTACTGCATCCGAGGTTGCAATTAAGGTTCCATCGCTGAAAATTGATACAGTACCAACTGTGTCTCCTTTTTTCGCATCTACAGTAAGCACTGATAATTCTGATTTGAATTCAATTGAGTTTTTTTCCTGGGTACTTTCGATATAAATGTTTAAGGGTACATTTAGTGTAACGATAGCTTCTCCAACTTTTGAGTCGTTTTGCAGGATTGGAAGCGTTTCTTCATAATCTGAGGACGTTAATTCTACCGGTTTAAAATTACTAAAACCATAATCCAGAAGTTGAGAAGTGTCTTCATACATATTTTGACTACTTGACTTTAATAAAACGACAATTAATACTTGATCGTCTTTTTTTGCTACTGTAACAAGGGTGTGACCGGCCTCGTTCGTAAATCCAGTTTTACCTGCAATAACATCATCACGATAAAGTGTTGCGTCTCTTTTCTCATTCATCATTTTATGCTGCTGAGAAAGATACCGTATTTCAGTTGAAAGATTGGTTAAAGGAATTTGATATGTAATATCCTTCATAATATTTAAATAGTATTCATTTTTTATTAACTCTTTTGTGATTAATGCCATATCATAAGCTGTAGTATAATGGTTTTCATCATGGAGTCCATTGGGATTCACAAAATGTGTATTGAATGCACCAATTTCCTTTAAACGATCATTCATATCATGAGCAAATTCATCAATAGAACCACTGGTTTTTTCTGCAAGTCCATTTGCAATTTCATTTGCTGACATCAGTAAAAGTCCATGCATAGCTTGATCAATCGTTAAGACTTCATCTTCTTTAATACCGATGTGACTACTGCCAAATTCAATACTTAATACAGCGTTTCTTGAGAATGTTATTGTGTCCTCAGGATTTAAGGCTTCTATCGCAAGAAGAGCCGTCATAAGCTTCGTAATGCTGGCGGGATAGTACTTTTTAGTTTCATTTTTACTATAAAGAATTTGACCAGTAGTAGCATCAATTAATATTGCTGCTTCAGAGATAATCGGCGGTGATGCTTGGTCTGTTGTGAAGTTTTCTTGAGCATAAGCTTTAAAGGTACTATTCATCGTTAATGTTATGATAAGTATTAATGTACTTGAAGCTAATATAAAGTTGGGTTTTTTCATAATATAGACTCCTTATAATGCTAAACAGTAGTTTACCATAGCAAGGTAGCAAAAGTAAAGACCGCTATATTATAAGTATTTTAATTCTAATTAGAATATTACCCAAAGATTATAATTTTATTATCCATTTATATATAGTTTATTACAAGGTGTTTCTTGTGTTTTTATAATTTTTTCTGTATTCCAAGGGCGTCATTTTTGTGTGTTTTTTAAAAACACTTGCAAAATGACTTTGGGAGGAGAATTGAAAAAAGTTAGAAATGTCTGCTAAAGTACTATTGGTGAAAGATAAAAAATATTTTGTTTCTTCAATTTTAGCTCGATTAATATAAATACTAAGCGCTGTTCCAACTTCCTTTTTAAATACTTGAGAAAGATAATTTGCGTTTGCAGGTATTTGCTCGGCTATTTCTTTTACACTGATTTTATCATTTAAGGAGCTTGATATAATTTTAATGATAGCTTGTACTAAAGGAGAATATATTCTATTGATTTTTGTGTTAATAAGTTTAACAAATTCTCTGATCATTTTTAAGTCTAAGTGATATAATTCTTGAATATCGCTGCGATGTTCAATTTCATTTATATACGTATCTGATAAAGTAAATGCCGTTTCAGAATCTACGCCACCTTCAATTACTGCACGCGTATACAAGGTGCAACGACAAATTAAAGAGTTCTTAAAGGAGCGAATTGAATTAGTTGATAATGTAGCGTCATGATACGTATTTAAACTCTGTACAATTTTTTCTGCTTCTTCAACATTACCTTCTTTAATTTTTACTAATAAACTTTGTTCGATGAAGTAAGGTGGATGTGAATACCATTTTTCTTTATTCTCAATTCTATGTAAATAGAACTTTTCTGACAGTGTATTTTCTTTGTTAGAAGCATTTGCACTTGAATTCACGAATAGCTCACAAAATAGCTGCCTATAATGGATATTTCTTTTATCGTCAACTAATTTTGTGGAAGAGATGGACTTAATAAGCTGATCTTTATCTTCTAAGGATACCTTTCTTTTTAAAATAAGCTTATTTATAAATTCTACATGAGATTGTGCGACTACATAGGGTCCACATAGAATATAATGATTTTTATCATGTATTTGCAATATTGTAATTAAAAAAGCTTCTTCTAAGTCATTGGATAAATATAAAAGGTTTTCAAGAATTTGATTTTTTAAAGAAGCATGCACCACATCATAGAACCAGTTATAATGCTTTTGAAAGTCATCCTCTGGTAGAGCGTATGAAAAAATGTACTCATCATCTGAAAAAAGGTGAATGGGTATTTGCGTAAATTGATAGAACAGATTCATTTTTTCACTTATTGAAAGTGCCAATTGATTCATTTAATCACCTACTAGAAAATTATTATATAATATATTTGATATAAAAATAACATATATGATATATTATATAATATAATAAGTCTATAATGCAAGATGTAGCAAATAATATTTTTCTATTTATGGAGGGAAGAAAATGAAAAAAATAATATCTGTTTTAATGCTAGCAATTCTAGTACTCGGGGTAGTAGGTTGCGGAGCAAAAAAAGAAGAAGAGATTAAAGAGGTACCAGTTACAAACGATGAAACAACTGAAATAACAAAAACAAAAATTACTATTGGCTTCCAAGCTGACCCTGTTGGCGGTATTCAAAAGGTAATTGATGCTTTTGAGACAGAATATCCACAATATGAAGTAGAATTTGCAAACATGACAAATGACTCCGCTCAAATGCATGATCAACTGTTAAATTCTTTATCATCAGGTTCAGGTGAGTATGACGTTATTGCAATGGACGTTGTATGGGCAGGTGAATTTGCAGCAGCAGGATATCTTGAACCAGTAGATACATTACTTATGGATCAAGGTTGGAAAACAAGCGACTTTAATGCAGGTTCTATGGCTTCTGGAAAATATCAAGGTAAGAATTATGCATTGCCATTTTTCCCTGATTTAGGTTTCTTGTATTACAGAAAAGATATTGTATCTCCAGAAGATGCAGCAAAGCTAGAAGCAGGTACATATACTTGGGAAGACTTATTAGCAATGTCAGAGAAATACGTTGGTCAAAATGAAACAACTTATGGTTTTGTATACCAATCAAAACAATATGAAGGGTTAATTTGTAATTTAAATGAGTTCTCAAAGAACTGGACAGATGTAAAGGGTGGTTTAGAAACAATGAATGCATTTGTGAATTCAAATGCAACACCTGAAGATATTTTGGTCTATACTGAAGGTGAAACTCATGCAGCCTTTACAAATAAAGAAGCTGTATTTGCAAGAAATTGGCCTTATATGTATGGTATGGCAGTAGCTGATGACTCACCAATCGTTATCGATGAAGTTGGTCTTGCACCACTTCCAAACGGCGGAACAGTAGGCGGATGGTTGATCGGTTTAAATAAAAACACAGATAATCTTCAAGGAGCAAAGGATTTTGCTACATTCTTAGCTGGTGACAGCGGACAAAGAATATATTCATCATCAAATGCTAGCTTGCCAGGAATGAATTCTCTATTAACGGATGCTGGTATTATTGAAGCAAATACATTGTTATCAAATGAAGGCTTTAAATTAGCATTAACCAATACAATTGCTAGACCAGTAGTTGCAAATTATCAAGAAGTTTCAGATCAAATTCAAGTAGCAGCACATGCTTATCTATCAGGTTCTAAGACCTTAGAAGATGCAGTTACTGAGATTGAAAGCGCATTACAATAGCAAATGGATGTTTAAGGCTTGCATGCTTACATTGTAAGCATGCACCTTAATCTTTAGGAGAGATTATTATGAAACTAAATAATAAAATCGGTTATTTATTAATACTTCCTGCAATGATTTTTGTTATGATTTTTTCCTTATGGCCCGTATTTCAATCTGCTACATATTCTTTATTTGATTATCAATTAAATGATCAAACAAAATCCAGGTTGTCAATCAGTAACCAATATAATCTTGAATTATTTCAAGAAACAAACCGATATTTGAATTTTTATTTGGATAGCGAGAAAGAAACAGCTACCTTAGAACAATCAAAAGAGAAAATAGATGCTTTATTACAAAAAATTAACGCATATGAAACAGACATTCTTAGCAACTATGGCGAGGAAAAGGTTGTAAAAATATCTGAGGATGAAAAAAATGACCTTGAAGCTTTTGCACAAACTGTTATACAATCCATTAATGAAATTTATGCACTAAATGATGAAGGTTTTGCAATAGAAGAGGATGTCTTAGCCGTAACAGGAGGATATGATTCCTCAATGATTAAGCCAAACTTTATTGGGCTAAATAATTATAAACAAGCGCTAAAAGATACAAGAGTAAGAACTGCATTGTTAAACACTTTAGTTTTTACATTTTTTTCAATTAGTTTAGAACTAGTTTTTGGTATATTATTAGCATTAATCATGAATAAGGCTATGTTTGGAAGAGGGCTCATAAGAAGTCTTTCTTTAATACCGTGGGCTATTCCTACAGTTGTATCCGCTTTAATATGGTTATATTTATATAATGGATCAAGTGGTGTCGTAGCAATGATCTTTTCTAAGATTGGTCTCATATCGAAACCAACCGATTTACTACTTACAAGTACAGCAGCAATGGGCGCAGTTATTCTTGCAGATGTATGGAAAACAACACCTTATATGGCGCTATTATTGCTCGCTGGATTACAAACTATACCCAATACAGTATATGAAGCTTCTGCTGTAGATGGCGCACATAAGTTACAACAGTTTTTTAGAATTACGCTTCCAATGTTAAAACCGTCAATTTTGGTAGCATTGCTATTTCGAACGTTAGATGCATTTAGAGTGTTTGACTTGATTTATGTACTAACAGGCGGTGGACCAGGTGGTAAAACTGAAACTATTTCCATATATGCCTATAAAGCTATGTTTGCTCAAACAAAGTTTGGATATGGTTCAGCATTAACCATTATCATTGCATTATGTGTAGCCATAATTTGTTATTTCTACATTAAAGTGCTAAATGTAGACATTTCATCAAGAGAATAGGGGGAGGACGAATATGAAAAAATTAATGACTAATAAAAATTTGACAAAAGCCTTTAGTATCTTCATTATTTTTTATCTTATAGTAATCGTATTTCCCTTTATTTGGGTATTGGTTACTTCCTTTAAACCAGAAAGTGAGATATGGGGGAAAAGTGCTCTTAAGCTAATATCAGAGAACCCTACACTAGACCATTATAGGGCTTTGGCTCAAAACAATGTTTTAAGAGGGATAAAAAATAGTTTTATAGTGGCTTCGTTAACAACAATTTATGTAACTGTTATTTCGATTTTTGCTGGTTATGCCCTTGCTAGATTACAATTTAGGGGTAAGAATTTTGTATTAACGTTAGTACTTGCAGTATCAATGTTTCCACAAATGATTGTTGTTGGTCCAATATATAATATGTTTAATGAATTAGGTTGGACGAATTCATATAATATTATTTTTCCATACTCGATGATTTCGTTGCCAGTTGCTATTTATATTTTGGTAACACACTTTAAAAAGATTCCGTTCACGTTAGAGGAATCGGCTAAAATTGATGGTGCAACACCCATGCAGACTTTATTGAAGATTGTTACACCATTAGCACTTCCTGGCATATTTACATCAGCAATTATTACATTTATTGGTGTCTGGAATGAATATGTTCTATCTTTAACTTTAAATACTGACTTATCATTTCATACAGCGCCAGTTGCAATATCATTTTTAAGGGGGCAATTTGAAATATTCTGGGGTCAAGTTACAGCAGCCGCAGTAGTTGTGACAATTCCAACCTTAATTATTGTGTTGCTATTCCAAAGACAAATTATTTCAGGCTTAACTTCTGGAGCATTAAAAGAATAGTAGGTGATAAAATGAAACATGATATTATAGAAAATGAAATACTGAAAGATAAATTAATCATCAATGAAAGTATTTTTTCAATTGGAAATGGTTACCTTGGTGTAAGGGGTAATTTTGAAGAAGGCTATGTTGAGGATTGTCCTACAATACGTGGAACATATATTAATGCATTACATGATATCGTGGACATAACCTATGCAGAAAAAGCATTCGGGTTTCCGGATACAATGCAAAAAATTCTCAATATAATTGATAGTCAAGGGCTAATAATTGAACTCGAAGACGGTGAAATTGTATCACCAGTAACAGGTAACATTACGGAGTATAAACGTCGATTAGATATGAAAAATGGTTATGTGACTAGAAGTTTTATTTATCATAATAAAAAAAATCAAGCACTTAAGATAACGTATAAAAGAATGGTTTCCTTCAAACAATTAGAATTATTTTGTATACAAGTAGACATCGAGCCAATATCATATTTTGGTGAAGTAATTGTTAAGTCAACGCTAGATGGAGATGTATATAACTATACGGATAAGAGTGATCCTAGAGTAGCAAGTGGGCATGCGAAGCTTTTGAATATCGTTAGCACTTCTATTGAAGACTACTTAGCAGTCCTTGTTAAAACAAGCCACTCAGAGCTGTTTTGTAGCTGCGTTAGCACGCTTATAAGCACACTCGATAATAACAATTATAAAGTTGCCAAGCTAACAAACTCCAGGCAAGTTGAAGAAGTACATAAGTTTAAGTTAATAGAAAAAACAAGTTTTACAAAGTATACGATTTATACAGACTCTTTAAGGCATAAAAAACCTTTAGAAGATAGTATCGAATTGTTGACGAAGGTCAAAGCACATAGTTTTGACTATTGGATAAAGGAACAAACTAAATATTTAGCAAAATTTTGGGAGTCAACGTATATTGATGTCAAAGGTGAAAAAGATATTCAAGAAGGCCTACAATTTAATATTTACCAGCTTCTCCAATCAGTTGGAAAAGATAAGTATAGCAATATAGCAGCGAAGGGGTTAACCGGAGAAGGGTATGAAGGCCATTATTTTTGGGATACAGAAGTCTTTATTTTCCCCGTATTTGTTCTTACAAATCCTGAGATTGCAAAAAACCTATTAATGTATCGATATAACACATTAGAGCATGCAAAAGAAATTGCCATTACTACAGGACACAAGAGTGGAGCACTATATCCATGGCGTACGATTAATGGTACGGAATGTTCAGGGTATTTTCCAGCAGGAACTGCGCAATATCATATTAGTGGTGACATAGCCTATGCATTTATAAGCTATTATCTAACAACAAAGGATATACAATTCATGTATGACTACGGTGCAGAGGTGTTATTTGAAACTGCTAGATTATGGATGGATTTGGGCCATAAAGAAGGAAATTCCTTTTACCTTGATGGTGTAACAGGGCCTGATGAGTATACAGCTATTGTAAACAATAACTACTATACCAATGCAATTGCCAAATATAATCTCTATTGGGCTAATAAAATTTACATAGAGTTGATTAAAACATATGGAGAGGATCGTACAACCCAGTTGTTAGCGAAGTTAGATATAACTGTTTTAGAAATCCAAAAGTTCAAGAAAATTTCTGACATAATGTATTTACCTTACGATAAAGGATTAGATATTAATCCTCAAGATGATTCTTTTTTAAATAAGAAGGTTTGGGACTTCGAAGGAACGAAAAAAGAACAATACCCATTGCTCATGAATTTTCACCCACTAACAATCTATCGTCATCAAGTGTTAAAGCAAGCCGACACGATTCTTGCACATCTTATGTTAGAAGATTATGCAAAAGAAAGTACGATAAAAAATTGTTATGATTATTATGAGCGGTTAACTACCCACGATTCGTCATTATCATATTGTGTAAGTAGTATGGTAGCTTGTAAACTTGGGTATGAAAAAGAAGCTTATAAATATTTTATGGAGACGGCAAGACTTGATCTTGATAACACGCATAATAATACGAAAGATGGCTTGCATATGGCAAATATGGGTGGCAGCTTTATGGGTATTGTATATGGGTTTGCTGGATTAAGAATAAAAGAAGAAGGTATTAGCTTTAATCCAATATTATCAGATGAATGGCAAGGGTATCAATTTAATATTAAATATATAAATCGTGTCATTGATATTGATGTTAGTACGAAGCATATTCAAATTTCTATTGAAGGTGAACCATTAAAACTAAAAATTTATGATCAAGAATATTTTATAGAAAAAGAATTAACAGTTAATCTGAGGAAAAATGGAATTAATACGGTAAGAGGAGACAATTAAAGTGTATAAGCTTGTTATATTTGATTTAGATGGTATTATAACGGATACAGCAGAGTATCACTATGTAGCATGGAAGAAATTGGCAAATAACATTGGTATTGATATTGATCGAGCATTTAATGAACAACTTAAAGGTGTAAGTAGAATTGATTCTTTGGAGAAGATTCTCGCAAACAACAATTTAAGCAATACATATAGTGAAAAGGACAAAGCTGCATTAGCGGATGAAAAAAATAATTGCTATTTATTATTAATCAAACAAATTACGCCAAAAGATGTTTTGCCAGGTATTATTGACCTTCTTAAGTGGCTTAAACAACAAGGCATATACATTGCGCTTGGTAGTGCTTCAAGAAACGCACCAGCAATAGTTGAAGGACTCGAAGTAACAAAGTACTTTGACTACATTGTTAACCCAGATTCAGTTAAGATGGGAAAGCCTGCACCAGATCTCTTTTTAGAAGCAGCAAAGCATTTTGAAGTAGCGCCTGCGCAATGTATCGTTATTGAAGATGCATCCTCTGGAATAAAAGCAGCTAAAGATGGATTGATGTATGCTGTGGGTGTTGGAAATGAAGAAGTACTTAACTTAGCAGACATGGTAGTTGGAACTACCGATTCGTTACTTGATGTTATTAAAAAACTTATTATTTATTAAGCTACAAAGGGGGCTTTATTATGGCAAATCTATCATTACAAAGCATTGGTAAAAATTATCCAAATGGATTTTCAGCTGTTCAAGATTTTAATCTTGAAATACTAGATAAGGAATTTATTATATTTGTTGGACCTTCTGGATGTGGGAAATCAACAACTTTACGAATGATAGCTGGACTTGAAGATATTTCCTGTGGAGAATTATACATTGATGAAAAATTAGTAAACAATATTGAGCCTAAAGATAGAGATATTGCAATGGTATTTCAGAATTATGCATTATATCCTCATATGTCAGTGTTTGATAATATGGCATTTAGTTTAAAATTAAGAAAGACACCAAAAGCAGAGATTAAAAAGCAAGTAGATGATGTAGCAAAAATATTAAGTATCGAAAGCTTATTGGACCGTAAGCCAAAAGAATTGTCAGGCGGTCAAAGACAACGTGTTGCTATTGGCCGTGCAATCGTACGTAATCCTAAGGTGTTTCTATTTGACGAGCCACTGTCTAACTTAGATGCTAAGTTGAGAGTACAAATGCGGATTGAACTTGCAAAACTACATCATAGGCTTCAAACCACGTTCATTTATGTTACCCACGATCAAACAGAAGCTATGACCCTCGGCACGAGAATTGTTGTAATGAAGGATGGAATTATACAACAGGTCGATACACCACTTAATCTTTATTCAAAACCAATCAATAAGTTTGTGGCTGGTTTTATTGGATCACCTCAAATGAACTTTATTGTCACAAAAGTTGAAAAAGTTCAAGAAAGTATTTGCTTAGTGTTTGGATCTCAATCAGTAGTGCTTCCAGACGGCAAAGCCAAAGCTTTAATAAATGGAGGCTATATAAATAAAGAAGTTGTTATGGGGATACGCCCTGAAGATATTCATGATACACAGCTTTTTGTTGAAGCCTCGGATAGAAGTACGATACAAGCAAAAGTAAATGTTACTGAATTACTGGGCGCAGAGATATTTTTATATCTTTCAGTGGAAAACAATGAAATTACTGCTAAGGTTGATCCTCGATCAACTGCTCAGCCAGGTGATGCTATTGAATTAGCGCTAGATTTAAATAAACTTCATATCTTTGACAAAGAGACGGAATTGGTTATAACGAATTGATACTTTATAATAATTGTTTTCATATTTGGCAACAGAAATAAGGTGTACAACTGATGAAGAAGGCATTGCAAGATGCTCTCTTCTTTTTCGTATGTTAAAATATAAAACAAGCAAAGAAAATTAATAAGCTTTTTTCGATTGTTATGATTGACGTAGGCTTTTTTAAAGAATACAATGTTAACTATGGTTAAAGATGTTTATGATTACATAAAAATATTTGCCCTTGCAGATAAAACCCTATACATTGCAACAAATAGAGGTAGAAACAATGTAAACCACATAATTTACGAGGAGTGATGGTTATGAAGCTGTTATATAAACTAGAAAGAAAATTTGGGAAATATGCGATAAGAAACTTGATAGGCTATATTGTCTTTGCAAATGTAATCGTACTAATATTGGGATTTTTTAGCCCTGATCTAATTAATAATCTTATTTTTGATCCTTATTTGGTAATGCGTGGACAGGTATGGCGCGTTATTACGTTCCTATTTATTCCGCCTAATGCAAGTATGTTTTTTATCTTCTTTGCACTTTATATTGATTATATGATTGGTACGGCACTTGAGCATGAATGGGGAGCCTTTAAATTTAATTGTTATTATTTCTTAGGAGCAATAGGAATTATTGCTGGAGCATTTATTACAGGATTGTCTATGGGTAATTATTATTTAAACTTGTCTTTATTTTTAGCTTTTGCTAAGCTGTACCCAGAACGTGAGTTTCTTATATTTTTTGTTTTACCTGTTAAGGTAAAGTACTTAGGTTGGATTAGTTGGGGATTTTTTGCTTTAAGCTTTTTAGCAGGAAACGTTTCGGCTAAAATTGCAATTGGAATATCTGTACTAAACTATTTCATATTTTTCGGCAAGGATATCATTTCAGGAAGGAAGAATGCTACGAAGGCTCATACAAGAAAAAAAACCTATCGAACAAATTCTGCAGTTAAAAAGGAACATTTCCATAAATGTGAGATATGTGGTCGAACAGACCAAGATGACCCGGACTTAGAGTTTAGATATTGTTCAAAATGCAAAGGTCAGCATGAATACTGCTTTGAGCATCTTTTTGGTCATGAACATATCAAATAAAGGGCAATATCAAATACATTAAAGAGTCTATTCATTTTTTATGAAATAGGCTCTTCGTTATTGTCGTAAAGTAACCTATTTGTTTTGTCTAAAGAATAGCTATTGCATAATGCAAAAATGATTATAGAATCTCTCTTGTTTTTAGGATATAGAGGGTTGAATTCTGCGATATTTAATAACTTTTGTGTTTCCTCTAGCGTTAATTCTAATCCAAAGGCTATGGTAAGTGCTTTATCTCTAGAAGGTTTCTTTTTTCCTGACATAATTTGATAAGCATAAGTTCGATGTAAGCCAGTGTTTTTTACAACGTGGCTTTTTTTGAGCCTTTTTTTATCAAGTGCCAAATTGATAAAGTCTGTAAAAGTAAGATTTGGAAAATCACCATTATATTTACCAATATATGAATATACATTTGAAGAGTCTTTTAGCTCATTAATTAATTTTTCTGTACGTTCATCTTTCATTGAGAGAACCCCCTATAGCAACTTGTTATGAATATTATATCAATTTACAACGTTATATGCTATAAAAAATGAAAAGTAAGTTGGTTCTAATTCTTTCACAACATATAGTGATGGTTAAAGCATCCATACACTATATGTTGAGCAAGAAAGAACAACTATATACTTTTGATACTATAACCATTTAAGGCGTATTTGAATAGTATGAAGTAGCGGAGGAGACGCATTTAACCTAATGAACGTGGAAGTTTTGATTCAATGACCTTAAAATGAAGTTGCTTGAATTGAAGGAGGAGAGTGAATGTGAAAGATTCATATTACGAAATAACCTATAAAGAGTTGTTAAACTTAAGAGACAATAAAGAGTACATACTCATCGATATTAGACCAAGATATGAATATGAAAAGGGTCATATTCAAGGTGCATTATCAGTGCCACAGTATGAACTTATTAATTCATATAATAGACTTAATAAAAAGAAAACATATATTTTTATTTGTCAAAGAGGAAGAAATAGTAGAGATGTTGCAATTACATTAATGAAATATGGCTATAATACTATAAATTTATACAAAGGAATGGAGGCTGTGGATGAATATGAAGAAGAAAGCAATTAAATTGTATAATGTACCACAGCATCAATTTTGCTAATAGGGATTTCTACAATTGCGCCTAGGTAAAGCGTCGCTTCGGAATTTAAGTATTTTTTGTTAAAATTAATAAACGGCCTTCTCGGCGAGGCTTGATAGTTGGTTTTTCTAAGTACAATACGAATACTAGATTTGCTAACAAAAACGAGTACTCCTGAGAACTTTATACCTTGATAGTTCACAACATATACTGTTATAGTACGATATA
The DNA here is from genome assembly GCA_002841375.1 of Firmicutes bacterium HGW-Firmicutes-7. Classification (GTDB taxonomy): domain Bacteria; phylum Bacillota; class Clostridia; order Lachnospirales; family Vallitaleaceae; genus HGW-1. The sequence continues at coordinate 82,706 of PGZO01000011.1, forward strand.
ACAATTCCTCGAGAAGAGATATTAATTGATCCATTTATGCACCTTGTATTTGAATTTATACAGTATATGGCTACATCAAATAATTTATGATTTTTAAAAAGAAAGGGACAAAATGTAAACTTTTGTCCCAAGGAAGAATTCATAACTAGATGGCATTATGAACAAATGAAACAATCTTATCAGTTGGAATAACAACTACTGAACCTAAACCACCATAAGCTAAGTTAGCGCCGATTCCATCATAACCATAACCACATCCACCACCAAAGCCGCCGTAGCCACCAAAGCCTAATCTTGGTGGGATACCACAAGTACTACCTACTGGGCAATCAGGTGCAGCACCAATTTTAGCTATTAACTTGACAAAGCAATCATTAGCAGCAATTAATATTCCAGTAAATCCACTACCGGAAAGGCCACCACTTTCAGTGAAAATTGTAACTGTTTGACCAATAAACTTACATAAGGTTACTGAATCAAAATCACCAATTAATCCGTCAGCCATATATATACCTCCTTTTTTATTCTTGTCCTAGTATAATTTATGTTTAGATAGATAAAAGTGTTACAACTATACTTTTAAAGAAAAAGGAGTTATGATATAATGAAGCGAAGCTTGCGTCTTGACTTATAGTAGCTTCGCTACTGTTTGGGGTTACGCAACTGTAGCAAACGCAGAGGTTTTGTATCATTAACTGAAATAATGCCTAATAATTAATATAAAAAATGTAGTATAAGGAGAAATAATTATGAATGAAAAAAATGTTAACGAAAACATTGAAAAGGATCAAGATGAATTTAAGGAAAAGGATGTTCAGGATAACAATGAAATGCGTGCAAGTGAAAGTAACAATGAAGAATTAAATAGTAACAATGAAGAAGAGCCTATTGAGCTTATACCTTCTATGGAGGAATTTGAAAGTGAACTATATAGCGGATTTAAAAAAATATATCTAGGTGATATTATTGAAGGTACAATTATTACTGTTTCTGATACTGAACTACTAGTAAATATTGGATATATATCTGATGGCATCATTCCCGTTTCTGAGACGATGGCAACTGAAGAAGTGGATATTACTGAGTTGTATCATGAGGGAGATCCTATCACTGCAGAGATTATTAAAACCGACGATGGAGAAGGAAACATTCTCTTATCTATTAAAAAGGCTGAAGAAATATTAGTTTGGGATGAATTAGAAAAAGCATTTAATGATAGCAAAAAAATTAATGTTAAGGTTACAGGAGTAGTTAAAGGTGGAGTAGTTTGTGATCTTAAAGGGGCAAGAGCATTTATACCAGCATCTTTATTGTCTACTAGGTATGTTGAAGATCTTAATCAGTTCATTGGACAAGATTTAACCGTCAAGGTTGTTGATTTTGATAAGGACAGCAAAAAAGTTGTTTTATCTAGAAAAGAAGTAGAACGTGAGGAGAACGAAATACAAAAAAGCTTAATACTTAGCACGATGAAAAAAGGTGATAAGTATATGGGAACTGTGGTTAATATCACCAATTTTGGTGCTTTTGTTGATATTGGTGGCGCACAAGGGCTGATTCATGTTCAAGATTTATCTTGGAAAAAGGTAAAGCATCCATCTGAAGTCGTAAAAGAAGGGGAAAAAGTAGAGGTTTATATTATTGATTTTGACACAAAAACAGGTAAAATAGCATTAGGATTAAAAGACGTTAAAGAAGATCCATGGGAGAATTCTATTAATGAATATTCAGTTGGAAAGGTTCTTACTGGAGAAATAGAAAGATTGGCCACTTATGGTGCTTTTGTAAAAATCGGAGATGGAATTGAAGGACTTGTTCATATATCTGAAATGAGTGATAAAAGAGTAAATAAACCACATGATATCGTAACTGTAGGAGATAAGGTGCAAGTTAAAATATTAAATATCGATAAAGCGTCTAAAAGAATACAACTTAGCATGAAAGCAGCGCTAGACGGAGAACTTGACCAAGAAGAGATTGATAAATATCAACCAAGTGGAGAGGCAACAACAAGCTTAGAAGATGTATTCAAAGTTTTTTTGAAGGACATTAATAATTAGAGAAAAGGATAAACTAAATGAAAAAAGAAAGTAGCTTAATACTTGAAGGCGGTGGAATGAGAGGAGCATATACCGCCGGAGTTATGCAGTTTTTTTTAGAAAAAGAATTAGAGTTACCTTATGTTATTGGCGTATCTGCAGGAATTTGCCAAGCAATGTCTTATGTTTCTAAGCAACACGGAAGAAACAAGCAGGTAACCATTGAAATGGCAGTAGATCCTAGATATATAAGATATAAAGGTATTTTAGATGGAACAGGATTGTTTAATATGGACTTTATATTTGATCAAATTCCAAATGAGATTGTTAAATATGACTACGAGGCGTTTAGAAAATCATCTCAAAAACTAGTCGCTGTAGCAACAGATTGTAAAACCGGACGTCCAGTATATTTGGATTGTCATGATTCGACTAGTAATGATGAACTTAATATGATGGTAAGAGCGTCAAGTAGTCTTCCTCTTTTTGCACCAGTTGTAAAATTAAGGGACATGGAGTTATTAGATGGTGGTATATCTGATTCAATCCCTATTGAAAAAGCCATTTCTGATGGAAATGAAAAAAATATTGTAGTTTTAACTAGATGTTATGGGTACAGGAAAAAACCTTCAAGGGGATTAATCTTATATAAGGTATTATTGGGTTCTGGTTGTAAAGGTGCGATAGAGGCACTGAAAAATAGATATAAAAATTACAATAAAGCGCTAGATGATTTAGATAAATACCGGAATGATGGACTAGCTTATGTTATTGCACCAAGCAGAGACTTAAATATAAAAAGAGCTGAAAAGGATATTGAAAAATTAGAACAACTATATGAATTAGGTTATCATGATGCCGAACAACAATATGATGATATAATAAGCTACTTAGAAAAATAAGGAGGAAAGATGACAGCAAAAAAAGAAGATGTAAATAAAACCATAGACCCCAAGAAAATACTAAAAAACAATATTATTATTACTACTATATTTGCTATTGCTGTCATGTCAATCTTAATTATTGGATTTGGAAAAGCAGAAACTAGCCCAAATGATGAAATGGTTGTTTTTGATAGTGTTATTAAAACACTGTTTTTAGATACATATGAGACAACAAGTGAAATAGAATTCGCGAAGCTTGATACAAAAGAGTTTAGTGATCCACAAGTCAAACAAATTCTTAATATGATGAAGGATATTAACATAAAGGCCACACATAGATACAACAAGCTAACCAGTGAGTTTGAACTAATTTTTGATGTTAGAGTGAAAGATGTATCAACTGTTAAAGGCCATATTTATGCACATAATAATATCGTTGCAATAGATATCCCACTGTTATATTCAAAACCTTTGTATATGACAGATGAAGTTTTTTTGGAAAATTACGGGTTAAATCATGAACAAGTCAAAATTTTATCCTCAAATTTAAAAGATAAGATTGTGAGTAAATCCTATGAAAGCATTCAAGGGTTTGAAGCAGAAAGTTATGTTGATTTGTTTTTAGCATTTATATCGAATACGTTGACAGAGTCATTAAATAAACAGAAAATTAACATAAATGATGATCAATTTAAGGGCACCCTATACGTATTAAATGCTGATACTAAAGATTTGTTAGATATTACAAACAATATTTTGAATACAATGCTGGACGATAGAAAGCTTGCATATGTTATGAACAGGATAAACTCAACTTTTTTGTTTAACGAGAATACGATAGAACAGTTGGAAATTGATGATTATTTACAAGTCAATATAGATTCCACTTTTTTTATAGATAAAAGATCTGTAGTTAGGAAAAGTGGACACAATATTAGTGGTACTTTTAAGGGCGTTCAAGGAATACCAATTAATTACGAACTAAATGTTAATACGACTGTTTCTAAGGCGAATGAAACAACAGAATTTCATGGCATTAACTTGTCAAATGCTATTAATATTTCTGAACTTACAGAAGATGAATTAGAGATCATATACAAGGATATTGAAAAAAAACTAAGCATCATTATTGATAAAAATCGCTTATATGAATTGCTACAGATGGATAAGGAGATCAATCCATGACGAGTTCGGTTTGTCTATTTGCTAGAATGATTTATCAAAACTACATAGGACAAGTACGCCAACTCAAGAGAAATATTATGTTATTTTTTGTTCCGATATGTGTTTTTTTATTTGTATATTTATTTTTTGCATTAAATAATGTTGACGAATCGTTTATTGAACCATTAGAAATTGGTTTAATACTTGAAGATAAAAGTATTTTTGCAGGAATGGTTGCTGACGGATTTACAAGTTCTGAAGCATTTACTGAATTTGCCAATGTAACGCAAGGGAATGGAGACGAAATATATAAAACCTTCAATGAAGGAAAGCTAGATGCGGTTATTCTTATGCCAGAAGGGTTTGTAAATAGTGTTATGCGCTTTTCTTATAACCCAATAATCGTTCAGGTTAATCATAGTGAACCACTTAAAACGTTGTTAATAAAAAATGTTATAATGAGTTATGAAAAATATATTACCACTGTAGAAGTAGGTATCCTTACGTTGTTTGATCAAATGGAAGACTTAGGCTATGATTGGGATACTATTGTAAGTTACAACGAGCAAATCTCCTACGAGTTAATATTTACGGCCTTATCAAGAACAAGCATGTTTAGTTATGAGGAAATCGTTAATGTACCGTCAGTCGTGTCAACGATCTATTATTTTATAGCAATTATTGTAATGTTTTTAATGTATATAGCAATATATGCTGCCATTAATCTCATTAGGGAAAGAGAAGATATGTGCTTCGTAAGGCTTAAAATCTCGAAAATATCATTGTTTAATTATATTATTAGTAAAGCAATTGGAACAACATTATTTATTAGCACAATAGTATTTGGCTGGTTTTTCATATTTACAGCTTTTACTGGTGGAGTTATGAGTAAAGCATTTTTAATGATGTGTCTCTTTTTGGTCGTTGCAATTTTATTTGATATTTCATTGGCAATGTTTATGACTGCTTGTGTAAAAAGAGAAGAAGGTGTAATTCTTTTAAGCAACATATTTATTTTCATAAATGCAATTATTGGCGGGAGTATTATTCCTATTCAAATGATGCCAGAGGCATTACAAAATATTGCGGTTATATCACCAAATTATTGGATGATTAGAGGACTGTTATATTTTCAATCGGGTTATAATTTAAGAGAAGGGTTCTATATTGGAAGTATATTATTACTTTTATCACTGGCTATGTTATTTATAACAAGCAAAAGGTATGAAAAGGTGACGGTATGAGTGGATTAATGAACATCATTGCATTAAGGTTAAAGCTAATTTATAGAAGCTCAGCCATAAGAATGCTTACCATAGTAATTGCTTTACTTTTTATAGCGTTAATAGGTAGTCTATATGCAGATGTGGAAAATAGTACAAAAATAAAAATTGGTTATGTCGATGAAAGCAATACGAAGTTTTCTACAGAAGTAGTGCGTAATCTTCATAAAAATGAACTATTAAAACCGATTGAAACATCCTTAGAAAAAGGCGCCCAATTAATTAAAAAGGGCGAAATTGAAGCACTATTTGTTATAAAAGCTGATGCAGAAAAGAGGGTTTATGAAGGTGAATTTGATGAGATCATTGGCATATATTATTTATCTAACAATCATTTGGCACCGATAATTGGCGATGTATTTGTTGGAGAAATGCTTAAAGAAATTAGTATTATTACAGCGGTTAATTATTTAGAAGAAGTCATTGGCGATTATGAAGAAAAGGAAGAAGCATTAACGACTGCATATGAATACGGACAAGAACTTGCGAAGAATTTAAAAAAAGATTATTATGTTAATATTGAGATTTTTTCATTTTCCGAAGATAAGATCATTGACACAAAAAATATAAGCAATCAAATGATATATCATCAAATGATTCTAGGTATTATTTTATCTTTTTTATCTTTTTTCGTTTTATTTACAGCTTCAAGCATTGTAAAGGATGAAGAGAATCATTTGATTCAAAAAATCATTATTTCAAAAACCTCTAAAGTTATTATAATATTAGGAGATTATTTAAGCATTGTTATTGCTTCTACCTCCATTGCAATGCTCTTTGCACTGATTAGTGCATACTATAGTAATGATTTTCTTAAGACGCTTTACTTGAATAGCGTAATATTGCTTCTCTTTATTGGTTCGTTTTCTGCGTTAATACTATTCATGACAAAGCTGTTTAAAAGCGTATCCAGCTTTGTAGTAATGGGCGCTGTGCTTATATTAATCATTGGTATTATTAGTGGTTGCTTCTTTAACATTGATTTATCTCTGCCAATTATAAAAAGCTTTGCTTATTTTACACCTTCTTACCAAGCATTAAATAGATTAATGGGTGTAGTTGTAAACGGAAGCTTTATTAATATAGGTGGATATATAACATATATTAGTATTTCTATTGCGACATTATTATTCGGATCTGTTGTCCTGTGGTCAAATAAAAAGGTTACGAGCTCGTAGCAAATGCGGAGGGCGAGTATTTTTGATCTATGTAATTACAGTGACAATGGGTTATTATAGGGGGATTATCGGCATGATTTGGTCTAAGGAAGAAACGCTTAGTAGAGCTGAAATGGAAGCTTTGCAGCTCGAACGACTACAAAGAACAGTAACAAAAATTTATGAAAAAGTACCTTATTATAGGACTAAGATGGATGAGATAAGCATCAATCCAAGTAAAATTGAATCCTTAGAGGATCTAAAAAAACTTCCGTTTACTATAAAGGATGATTTAAGGCAAAACTATCCGTTTGGGCTTTTTACTACATCAAAGAAAGAACTGGTAAGAATTCATGCTTCATCAGGTACAACTGGAAAACCAACAGTAGTTGGCTATACTCAAAATGACATTGATACCTGGAGTGAACTTATCGCAAGATTGGTAACAATGGCAGGTGCTACATCAGAGGACGTAGCTCAAGTAGCTTTTGGTTATGGGTTGTTTACGGGAGCTTTCGGACTACATTATGGATTAGAAAGAGCGGGGGTGCTCGTTGTTCCCACGTCAAGTGGAAATACTGAAAAACAATTAATGCTAATGAAGGATTTTGAAACAACGATATTGGTATGTACGCCTTCCTATGCATTACATATGGCTGAGACTGCTGAGAAGCTAGGTCTTGATCCAAAAAAGGATTTACATATTAGGTTAGGGCTTTTTGGTGGAGAAGGTTCTTCAGAAGCTATGAGGACGGAGATACAAAAGGTTTGGGGAATGTTAGCGACAGAAAATTACGGTATGAGTGAGCTAATTGGACCAGGGGTTTCTGGTGAATGTACTTATTTAAATGGGATGCATATCAATGAAGATCATTTTTTGCCAGAAATAATTGATCCAATTACAGGTGAGGTATTACCAGCGGGTGAGCTTGGGGAGTTAGTAATAACGACCATTACAAAAGAAGCGCTTCCACTGATTAGATATAGAACGAAAGATATAACGAGGTTAATGTATGAGCCTTGTGGTTGTGGAAGAACAACAGTAAGGATGGCTAAGATAGAAGGAAGAACGGATGATATGTTAATTATTAGAGGGGTGAATGTGTTCCCATCTCAAATCGAAGAAGTACTGCTTAATTGTGCAGGAGTTGGCCCACACTATGAAATTTTAGTGAAGAAAAGTGGTCATCTGGATTACTTAGAAATAGATGTTGAGCTTATTGATCGCTCGCTTCTAGATTCTTATCAAAAATTGCAGGAATTAGGTGGCAAAATAAGACATGAGCTTCGAACAGTATTAGGATTAGAAGCGAAAATTAACTTGGTTAGTCCTAGAACATTAAAACGTTATGAAGGAAAAGCTAAAAGAGTCACTGACTTAAGATAACTATTAAAAAATGAAAGGATGAATACAATGATGAATAAAAAACTCATGCTAGGAAACGAAGCGGTAGCTAGAGGTGCTTATGAAGCTGGTGTAACTGTTGCAGTAGCATATCCAGGTACGCCAAGTACAGAAATAACAGAGTTTATTGCAGAATATGATGAAATTTATGCTGAGTGGGGTCCAAATGAAAAGGTTGCCATGGAGGTAGCCATAGGTTCTGCAATTGCTGGGGCAAGAACACTTGTATCAATGAAGCACGTAGGGCTTAACGTCGCAGCAGATCCATTGTTTACTGTTTCTTATACCGGTATAAATGGTGGTCTTGTCATTATGGTTGCAGACGATCCGGGAATGCATAGCTCACAAAATGAGCAAGATAGTCGTTATTATGCAAAAGCTGCGCATATTCCTATGTTAGAGCCTTCTGATTCACAGGAAACAAAAGAATTTGTTAAAAAGGCATTCGAAATAAGTGAACAGTATGATACACCAGTGATGGTAAGATTGACGACTAGGGTTTCTCATTCACAGAGTATCGTAGCGCTAGAAGAGCGAGAGAATATTAACCTTCGAGAATATCAAAAGGATTTTATGAAAAATGTTATGATGCCAGGAATGGCAAGGCTTAAGCATGTTGTAGTTGAAAAACGTATGAAGGATATTGCAGCCGCTTCAAATACAATGATTATGAATACGATTGAAATTAAATCTACTAAAATTGGTGTTATTACAAGTGGTGTGCCCTATCAATACGTAAAAGAAAGCTTACCAGAGGCATCCATATTAAAGCTTGGAATTGTACATCCATTGCCAAGGAAATTAATTGAAGACTTTGCAAAAAAAGTAGAAGTTCTATATATTATTGAAGAGCTTGAGCCAATTATTGAAGATGAGGTTAAGTCATGGGGTATTGATTGTATTGGAAAAGATATATTAACTGTTCAAGGTGAATATAGCGCGAATCTAATTAGTGAAAGAATTGGGGAGCAGGACCTTCATCTTTCTCAACCAAAGAGTTTGCCTCAAAGACCACCTGTAATGTGCCCAGGATGTCCTCATAGAGGCGTATATTACATACTGAATAAACTTAAAAAGCATGCATCAGGTGATATTGGATGTTATACATTAGGAGCGTTGCCACCATTACAAGGTATGGACACTTGTGTCTGTATGGGTGCAAGTATTAGTATGCTTCATGGAATGGAAAAGGCAAGAGGGAAGGAATTTGTAAAAGATTGGGTTGCAGTAATAGGAGATTCAACTTTTGTGCATTCTGGCATAACGGGTCTCGTAGATATAGTATATAATAAAGGTGCTTCTACGGTTATGATCTTAGATAATTCTACAACGGGTATGACAGGGCATCAAGATAACCCAGCTACAGGATTAACACTTAAGGGTGAAGCTACGAGTGTACTTAATTTAGTAGAACTAACTAAAAGCGTTGGTATTAAACGTGTAAGGGTGGTAAACCCCTTTAATTTAAAAGAAGTTGAAGAAGCTGTTAAGGAAGAAACTGCTGCTTTAGAGCCTTCAGTTATTATTGCTAGTGCAGCTTGTGAACTATTAGATAAGAAAAGAGTAAGAATTCCATTTTTTATTGATGAAGCAGTATGTAAAAAGTGTGGTATGTGTATGAAGCTAGGATGTCCAGCAATTCAAAAGAAGGACGGAAACTATCAAATTAACGATGCTATTTGCAGTGGTTGCACATTATGTTCATCGGTATGTAAATTTGGCGCAATTTCAAAGGTAGGTGAAAATCATGACAATTAATAATATTCTTGTAGTAGGTGTTGGCGGACAAGGTACTTTGATAACAAGTAGAATTCTAGGAAACTTAGCAATGTCCTTAGGGCATGATGTTAAATTATCTGAGGTTCATGGTATGGCACAAAGAGGTGGTAGCGTTGTTACGCATATTAGATATGGGGAGAAGGTATATTCACCTTTAGTTGAAATAGGTCAAGCGGATATCATTGTATCCTTTGAAAAGTTGGAAGCCCTTAGATGGAAACACTTCTTAAGGGAAGATGGAATTATGTTAGTGAATACACAAGAAATTGATCCCATGCCAGTTATTATAGGAACAAGTACATATCCTGAAGACATTATTCTTAAGCTTGAAGAAGAATGTAAAAATGTAATTTCAATCGATGCTTTAAGTAGAGCAAAAGAGCTTGGAAATATTAAAGTAGCAAATACAGTATTACTAGGGTTATTGGCAAAAAATATGTCTATTCCAAAAGAAAACTGGATTGAAATAATAAAGACTACCGTGCCAGAAAAAACAATAGAGATTAATGTTGCTGCATTTGAAAGTGGTTACACTGCATAAAGGGGGAAAACTGAATGATTTTAAAACAATTATCCGTATTGATAGAAAATAAAAAAGGTAGCTTGGCAGAAGTAACAAGTTTGATTAAGGAAAATGACATTAATATAAGAGCTATTGCGGCATTTGATACACCTGACTACGGCATTCTTAGGCTAATAGTAGACACACCAGAAAGAGCAAAGGTTGCCCTTGAAGATTGCGGTTATGGAGTCGTTCTTACTGATGTAATTGCAGTAGAACTTGAAGATGAAAAAGGTGCATTAAATGGAATCTTAACAGTACTTGAAGAAAATGATTTACAAATAGAATACATATATTCTTTTGTAATTAGAAATTATGCCAGTCCGCTAATGATATTAAAGGTGAATGATTTAAATGAAGCGATAAATATTTTAGGTGAAAACAAAATTAAAGTTGCGAGCAGAAACGAAATTCATAAGTAAATTATATATACTTTGTAAAAGCATTGACGGGAGGAAAATAATGATTTGGAATGAACATTTTGAATGTATGAGCAGAGAACAAATGACGTTGTTACAAAACGAAAGACTTTGCCAAATGGTCGAGAGAGTATATTATAACGTACCTTTTTACAGGAAGAAAATGCAAGAATTAGGTATGGAGCCAGGTGATATTACAGGTCTTGAAGATTTACCAAAGCTTCCTTTTACAACAAAGCAAGATTTAAGAGATAATTATCCGTTTGGTCTTTTTGCTACGCCAATGGAGGATGTTGTTAGAATACATGCATCTTCTGGAACGACAGGTAAACCTACAGTTGTTGGGTATACTAGAAGAGATATTGCAATGTGGTCTGAAGTAGTAGCTAGGTCCCTAAGTGCAGCAGGCATTGGCAAGAAAGATCGTATTCAAATTGCATATGGATATGGTTTGTTTACCGGTGGATTAGGTGTACATTATGGCGCAGAAAGAATTGGTGCAACAGTTATTCCGATTTCAGGAGGAAATACAGCTAAACAAATTCAATTATTACAAGATTTTGAAAGTACAGCGATTGCGCTAACACCTTCTTATGCGCTATATTTAGCAGAAGCAATGGAAGAAATGGGGGTTAAACCTGAATCCTTAAAGCTTAAAGTTGGTATCTTTGGTGCAGAGCCGTGGACAGAGAATATGAGAAAAGAAATTGAATCAAAGCTTGGTATTAAAGCAATTGATATTTATGGGCTTTCAGAAATAATTGGACCAGGTGTTTCCATAGAGTGTATGGAACAAAACGGGCTACATATTTTTGAAGATCATTTTATTCCTGAAACCATTTATAGAGATACGCTTTTACCATCTGAGCAAGGAGAGGAAGGTGAATTAGTTTTCACTACGGTTACAAAGGAAGCTTTACCAATTTTAAGGTATCGAACACGCGACTTAACAACGCTTCAATATGATGTTTGTGACTGTGGGAGAACAACAGTACGAATGAAGAAATGTACAGGTCGTTCGGATGATATGTTAATCATTCGTGGAGTAAATATTTTCCCTTCACAAATAGAAAGTGTATTGCTCGAGCTTAGCGAGACAAAACCTCATTACTTATTAATAGTGGATAGAAAAAACAACCTCGATACTTTAGAGGTTTGGGTCGAAGTTGACGATATGTTTTTCTCGGATGAAATCAAACAACTTGAAGCATTAACGAATAAAATAGTGAACGCCCTTCAGAGTACTTTAGGTATAGGTGTTAAGGTTCGACTAGTTGAACCAAAAACTATTGAGAGAAGTGAAGGAAAGGCAAAAAGAGTGATTGATAAAAGGAAAATATAAGGAGGGTAATATGATTATCAAGCAATTAACAATATTCATTGAAAACAAGTCAGGACGCTTAGCAGAGGTAACAAAAGTATTAGGTGAAAACAACATTAATATATCAGCACTTAGTGTAGCAGACACCTCTGAATATGGTTTAATTAGATTAATTGTAAGTGATGGAGAAAAAGCTGTTAAGTTACTAAAAAAATCAGAATTTTCCGTTAATCTAACGGATGTTATATGTTTATCCGTAGCGCATAAGCCGGGCGCACTTCATGACGCGATTGAAATTTTGTCAGAAGCAAACGTGGGGATTGAATATATGTATGCCTATGCATTAGGTAATAAGGCTGCTGTGATTATGAAAGTTTCTGATCCCAAGGAAGCCATTTATGTACTAACTGAAAAAGATATTGAGCTATTAAAAGCGGATGATGTATATAAGTAGTATAGTTGAAGCATCATCTTGTGACACGAATAAATTGTACAAATAATTATTTGAAAAGATTACTATATATTGTAAATGAACTTATAATATGTTATCTTGTACAAACAAGCAAGCTGTTCAACTAAACCTAGTAATAAAAAATATCCGTAGGAGGGAAAAAATGACTTACAAACTTTTTACCGATTCTTCAGCAGATTTATCATCAGAAGTAATCGAAAAATATAAAATAACTGTCGTACCCTTGTCTGTAAGATTTGATGAGGAAGAATATTTCGATCTAACGCCAAAGGAATTTTATGATAAGCTTGAAGTGTCAGATACCTTACCTATAACATCACAAGTATCGCCTGAAAGCTTTATTACTGCATTTAAAGAAGTGTTGGATAAAGGAAATAAAATTATTTGTGTTACAATTGGCGCTAACGCTAGTGGTACTTTTCAATCTGCTACTATCGCAAAAGAGTCCTTAGAAACAGAAGACATCATTTTAATAGATTCGAATTCCCTTTGTTTAGGAACAGGGATGATCGCAGTTAAGATTGGACAGATGCTAGAAAAAGGTGCAGATCTTGAAGCCATTTTGCAAATGGCTCAATATCATACGAATAATAAAATTGAACACTTATTTTGTGTTGATACGCTTAAGTATCTAAAAAAAGGTGGAAGAATTAAAGCATCTAAAGCTGTTATAGCAGAGGTACTTAATATTAAACCAGTGTTAGTTGTAGATAATGCAATTACAGTACCCTTTGGAAAAGTAAGAGGGCGAAACAAAGTAATTTCTTATTTTGTTGAACATATAAAAAGTAATTTTGATTATGAAAAAAATAATGTGGTCATTGTAGGACATTCCCAAGATAGACCTTTTGCGGATAAAATGGTTGAAGCACTTAAAACAGAAGTTGGCTATGAAGGCGAAATTATCGTTAGTGAAATAGGCGCAATTATCGGTACGCATGCGGGACCAGGAGTATTAGCAGTTTTCTACGTAAAGAAGTGATTTTACCGTATGACTTGTTCTTTGTAAAGACATAATAAAAACACATTAAAAACATCTGATATTGATATCTTTAGTGTATAGTATGATATGTCGATTATAAAATGTGTAAGAACTAGTAGGAGAACAAATATGGAACGTATTGAAGATGAAAATACTATTAAAAATAGAAGACATGACAATAATAAAGTTCATGAAGAATTGCTTAGTTTTAAGTATTCTCCCTTGAAAATCATGTTGATTTATGTGTTTTTTGGTGCCAGCTGGATATTGTCTTCAGATGTTGCATTAGGGTTATTGGTAAATGACTATGAACTAAGAAATCACATTAGCATCATTAAGGGATGGTTTTATGTTATTGTTACAGCATTATTGATCTATTTTTTGGTTTCAACTTTAATAAGAAGAATTAAAAAGCAAGAAAAAAAGCTGGTTGAAAGCTATGAGGAATTATCTGCCACTTATATAAAGCTAGAAGAATCTCAAGAAAATCTTCAAGTTCAGTATAAGGTACTAGTTGAATATAAGGAAAAGCTTTATAAGTTTGCCTATCAAGATCATTTGACAATGCTTCCTAATAGAAGACTATTTAATCATGATTTATCCAAAAAGATTCGAGAGTCTAAAAAAGCGGACGAATTGGTCTTATTAATAATGGATGTTGATAATTTCAAATATGTTAATGATATCTATGGTCATGAATATGGTGATAAAATTTTGATTAACATTTCTAAAAGAATTCATTATTTAATTCAGGCACATATGAAGTTATATCGAATCGGTGGAGATGAATTTGCAATCATTATTGAGGGTAAAACGGCGTTGATGGATATAAAGAAGTTTGCTATGATGTTAATTGATGATATTAAGGAAAATTTATTTATATCATCTAAAACAACAGTTTCTTTGAGTATCGGTATTTCAATCTTTCCAGAAACAACAAATGATTTTAATGATTTGGTTAAGTTTGCAGATGTAGCACTATACAAGGCCAAGGATGCAGGAAGGTGTACTTATTCAATTTTCGAAGCTTCATTAAAACAATATATGGATGAAAAAATATCATTTGAGCAAAAATTAAAAGTTGCATTAGTTAAAGATGAGTTTATATTACATTTCCAGCCTCAAATAGATTTTAATACAGGGGCAATTAGAGGGTTTGAAGCACTTATTCGGTGGGTAAATGACGAATTGGGTTTTATTCCTCCTAATAGATTTATACCAGTTGCAGAAGAAACTAAAATAATAATAGAAATTGGTAGGTGGGTTTTAAGAACTGCAATTGAGTTTGGTTCAAAGCTTAATACGGGACATAAAAAATATATTATCTCAGTGAACATTTCAGCAGTACAATGGATGCAAGACGATTTTGTTGAATTAGTAGAAAGCGTCTTAATGGAGTATAAATACCCACAAGAATATCTTGAATTAGAAATTACTGAATCAATTTTAATACATTCCTTTGACAAGACCATAATCAAGCTACGTAAGTTAAGAGAAAAAGGTATTAAAGTTGCGCTTGATGATTTTGGCACTGGATATTCTTCCTTGAATTATTTGAAGGAATTGCCGATCTCTACATTGAAAATTGATAAAACCTTCATAGATGATATCCTTATTGAAGAATCGAAAAATGAGTATATTTTAAATGCAATCATTACTTTGGGGCATGATTTTGGTCTAGAAGTAATTGCAGAAGGCGTAGAAACACAGGAGCAATTGACTTATTTATTTAATAATAAGTGTGATTCTATTCAAGGATATGTTTACTCCAAACCTATAGATGAATTGAAGATTGATGAGTTTATTAATATTTTTGAAGCAGGATATGATCATGATACTAAATGTATTACAATGAATAAAAATAAAGTTGAATTGTTAAATTCACAATAAAAAGGCATAGCCTTGTGCTATACCTTTTTATTTGATTAGATTATGCATCTATCTTGTCTAAATCTAATAGCCAACCAGCTACACATGCATCACTTGGCATTCTCCAATCACCTCTAGGAGATAAACAAATTGATCCAACCTTTGGGCCATCAGGTAAGCAGGAGCGCTTAAACTGTTGAGAGAAGAATCTTTTATAAAAGGTTTTTAACCAAGTCAAAATGATTTTTTTCGTATATACGTCAGCAAATGCTTTTTCTGCTAAAAATAATATTTTTGTTGGAGCATACCCAAAACGCACCATATTGTAAAGAAAGAAGTCATGTAATTCATAGGGTCCAATTACTTCTTCTGTTTTTTGTTTGATATTACCATCAATATCAGGTGGTAGTAATTCAGGACTAACAGGTGTTGATAATATATCATCTAATGTACTTTTCATGGAATCATCGATAGACGTATGGGCTACCCATTCAACTAAATAACGAACTAGCGTTTTAGGGATAGAAGCATTAACACCATACATGGACATATGATCTCCATTATAAGTTGCCCAACCAAGAGCTAATTCAGATAAATCTCCAGTACCAATAACAATTGCACCTTCTTTGTTGGATAAATCCATAAGTATTTGCGTACGTTCTCTTGCTTGTACATTTTCAAAAGTAACATCGTGTACTGATGAATCATGACCTATTGCTTCGAAATGTTGAAGGCATGCATCCCCTATTGGAATTTCTTTTGTTGTTGCGCCCAGCTTATTAATGAGGGATAGGGCATTCGAGTAGGTTCTATCTGTCGTTCCAAAACCAGGCATTGTAACACCAATGATATTTCTTCTATCTATATTAAGCATATCAAAGGCTTTAGCGCATACTAATAATGCTAAAGTAGAGTCTAAACCGCCTGAAACCCCAATAACAACTTTATTACAACCAATGTGACTTATGCGTTTTGCTAAAGCAATTGTTTGAATGGAAAAAATCTCTTCACATCGTTCATTTCTTTTTTTCTTGTTTTTGGGAACAAAAGGATGAGGGTCTATTTGTCGGTTTAAATCAAAGGCCACAATATCCATATGGAACAATATTTCCCTATATTTAATACCCGTTGAATGATCCCTATAGGTTGTCATTTTTATTCGATCCATGACCAACTTATTTATATCAATATCCGAAATAATATAATTAGATTTAAGCTGGAATCGCTTATTTTCACGTAGCTTGTCGCCGTTTTCGTACATAAGACAATGGCCACCATAAACTACATCAGTTGTGGATTCACCAAAACCAGCAGATGCATATATATAACCACACACTAACCTTGCGGATTGGCTTGCAAGTAATTGTTTTCTATAGTCAATTTTACCAACTAGTTCATTGCTTGCTGAAGGATTGGCTATAAGCGTTGCACCGTTTAATGCTGAAAAAGTACTTGGTGGTATCGGTGTCCATAAATCTTCGCATATTTCTATTCCTAACTTAAAGTCTAATAGCTCACTATGCGCAAATAGTATATCGGTGCCGATCGGGACAATTTCTTTATCGATTACAACTTCATGAACAGATAAATTAGAAGCAGCTGCAAACCATCGGTGTTCGTAAAATTCATTATAATTCGGCATAAAGCTTTTTGGTACTAGGCCAATTATTTTGCCTTTACAGATGAAAGCTGCACAATTATATAGACTATTTAACACTTTGAAGGGAAGGCCAACGACTATACTTATGTTTTTATCTTTTGAATAGTGTTTAATTTTGATTAACGATTCAAGGGCATCTGATATTAATTGTTGTTGAAAAAATAAGTCTCCACAAGTGTACCCAGTAATACATAGCTCAGGAAAGACAATTAAAGATGCTTTATCGGTTAAAGCTAAGTCTATTAAATTTGTAATTTCATTTGTATTGAAGGAACAATGGCCAATTTTTATTTCAGGTGTAGCAGCAGCCACACGTATGAATCCATGATTTATCATTCTATCACTCCCTAGATGTACATTTTAATTTATTTTAACACACTATAGAAGTACACATCAATGATATAACGAACTATTTTACATAAATATATCGATTCATGTTGTAATTCTGAAAATTATTATGTAGAATAAGAAGGGTAATATAGATAAATATCAAGTTGAATATACAGTGAATAGTACTTTCGAATATTATGAAAATAATTACGGGATATAACGAAGGAGGGTTTTTATGCTTGATAGAAAAATGGGCGTACAAAAACAAATAGCGTTAGTTGCACATGATAATTGTAAAAAAGACATGATAGCATGGGTGAAAAAAAACAAAGATGTGCTAGCATCACACTTTTTATATGGAACAGGCACGACTGGAGCAATGATTGCAAAAGAAACAGGATTGCCTGTAAGAACATTTTTAAGCGGTCCATTAGGTGGAGACCAACAAATAAGTTCAAGAATTATTGAAAATGATATTAATTTCTTAGTGTTTTTTTGGGATCCGCTTGAAGCACAACCCCATGATCCGGATGTAAAGGCACTTCTTAGAATTGCAGTTTTATATGATATTCCTGTTGCAAATAACCAGGCTAGTGCTGATTTTTTATTTTCTTCACCATTAATGAATGAAGAGTATGATAGGTATATAATTGATTACTCAGAGCGCATTAAAAGAAACATCAATTTATAATTAAACCTAGCGAAGGCGGAGGTTTTATATTATTAACTAAAGCGACCGTTTATACAAAAAGAGAAAAACTGTGTTGCTGTACGACGGAAAGGATAAGGGAGAGAGATGCAAGTAAACAAAAGAATCTTATATACTATTTTTATCGTTGTGATTGTTGGGTGTGGCATTATTTACTCTTTTATTTCCTCCAATTTACAGGAAACGGAAGAATTGATCGTGCCAGCAGAAGAAATATCACAAGATGAACCAGAAGATCAAAATCAAATAGAAAAAGAAATTTACATACAATTGTGTGGAGCCATCGTAAATGAGGGCGTTTATAAAGTGCAATTTGGAACAAGAATTTTTGAAGCTGTTAATATGGCAGGTGGTCTCACCGAAGATGCATCGATTGAAGCTGTCAATCAAGCACGTCTAGCTAAAGATGGAGAACAGATTTACTTTCCAACTAAAGATGAAGTTAATAACGGAAGTTTTATCATTCCTGGTGCGACATCTTTAGTGAATATTAATAGCGCTTCAAAAGAACAGCTTATGACTTTGCCTGGTATAGGTGAATCAAAAGCTTTAAGTATTATTCAGTTTAGAGAGTCTAATGACGGATTTACAAGTATCGAAGATATTAAAAAGGTGAATGGTATTAAGGATGCAATGTTTAATAAAATAAAAGATTTGATCACGATATAGAAGGGGTGAAGGAATGAGCAAGAAAATACTTGTGGTGGATGATGAAAAGTTAATAATTAAGGGAATTACATTTAGCCTAGAACAGGATGGATTTGAAGTAGATAGTGCACTTGATGGTGAAGAAGCATTGAATTTGGCAAAGGGAAAAGAATATGATTTAATTGTACTAGATGTTATGTTACCAAAGATTGATGGATTAAGCGTTTGTCAACAAATCAGGGAGTTCTCGGTGGTTCCAATTATCATGCTTACAGCAAAGGGTGATGATATGGATAAAATATTAGGGTTAGAATATGGCGCAGATGATTATATGACCAAGCCATTTAATATTCTTGAGTTAAAGGCGAGAATCAAAGCAATATTTAGAAGATCAAAATACGGTGCAACGGAAGGCACAGAGAATAATCAAGTATTAAGTTCAGGAGATCTTAAGATAAATTGCGAAAGTAGGCGCGTTTATGTAAAAGATGTGGAAGTCGCATTAACAGCGAAGGAATTTGATTTACTTGAGCTATTTGTAAATCATTCAAATAAAGTTTACAGTAGAGAAAACTTATTGAACATTGTTTGGGGCTATGATTACCCAGGTGATGTTAGAACGGTTGATGTTCACGTTAGAAGACTAAGGGAAAAAGTTGAACCAAATCCAAGTGAACCAACCTATATTCATACGAAATGGGGCGTTGGTTATTATTATCAACATGTATAAGAAGATTTTTGGAAGTATTAGGTTTAAATCTTTTATTATATTCGTAATTGTAAGTATTGCTCCATTAATCGTGCTTAGCAATATGCTGATTTCCTCTTTTCATACTGATTACGAAGATGTTATGAGAAAAAATATGTTTCGAAAAGCCAACACGATTGCAACGAACCTTATTGTAACAGGATATTTTAATGAGGATCGTAATGAGGTATATTTAAATACGATTAATGCATTAGTCGATGGAAGAACATTAATCATTGACATTAATGGGATGGTTATATTTGATTCTAATGACATTGAAACAGGAAAGCTATATGTTACAGAAGGAATAATTGAAGGTTTAAAAGGCGAAAGCAAGTATTCTTATCTGAAAAAAGAAAATGTAGGTAAGGTTGTTACACCTATTATGGACACGCAGACAAAAACCGTATTAGGTGTTATTGTTACGACCAACTCCTATGAAAGTATAACCACTTCAATTGCTAGCATGAAGAATACTGCGCTTCTTATTGTGATGGGATTTGTTATATTGATTATTATTTTAAGTTATTTTACTTCAGGACTGTTAACGAAGCCCTTCAAATTATTTATTAAATACATAAAAGGTGTTACCGAAGGTCATATTGATGAAATGCTAATAGTTAGAGGAAACAATGAGATAGAAGAAATATCAATATCCTTTAATCACATGATACAGAGATTCTTGGAGGTTGAAGAAAATCGCCAACAGTTTGTAGCTAACGTATCGCATGAGCTTAAGACGCCTTTAAGCTCCATGAAGGTGCTTGCCGAATCGATACTTTCTAGAGAGGATGTTTCTAAGGAAATTTATCGCGAATTTTTAGAAGATATTAACTCAGAGGTTGACAGAGAAAGTAAAATCATTAATGATTTATTAACTTTAGTTACACTTGATAAAAAGGACAATGCACTTAACATTACCAAAGTAAATGTTAATGAATTAGTCGAAGCAACTTTGAAAAGATTGAAACCAATTGCAGGAAAGAAAAATATTCAAATGATATTTGAAAGTTACCGATCAATAAGTGCTGAAATTGATGAAACAAAAATTGCACTAGCAATAACGAATTTAGTAGAAAATGCAATTAAATATAATAAGGATTTTGGGTTGATTACTACTTCGCTTAATGCTGACCATAAGGAGTTTGAACTTATTGTTAAAGATACTGGAATAGGTATTCCAGAAGACAGTATAGATAAAATTTTCGAAAGATTTTATCGAACGGATAAAACAAGATCAAGAGATACTGGTGGTACGGGACTTGGGTTATCAATTGTAAGTAAAACGGTACGAATGCACTATGGGACAATAAAATGTGAAAGCGAAGAAGAAAAGGGAACGAAGTTTATCGTTAAGATACCATTAAAGCATATAGTTTAAAATTAAATGATTGTTAATAGTATTGAAACATTATTTCTGTATAATGGTAAGTAGGCTTAAAGTGCAAGAATTAATCAACTTATTATGGGCACGAATTCGAACTAAAGTAAGGGGGTGTTTAGCATGAAAAAGTTAATAGTTGTAATTATTTTATGCTTGATTGTTATAGGCATTGTTGCCAGTCAATCCAATAAGGACGAAAATGTTGAAAGTTCTTATACAGTATATTTAGCAAATGCCAACATGAATGGCCTTGTGCCAGTTAAGGTATCCTTAGATGATGTAACAGTTGATACGAAAGTGAGCAATATTTTAGAAATACTTCGAGAAGGCACAAGTGATGCAAAGGCTACAATCCCAAAAAGTGTAGAAGTAATTAGCATTAAAATGGAAGAAAAAAAGGCAGTACTAAGTTTTAATGAAAGTTATAAATCAATGAGCTCTATTGAAGAAATTATATGTAGATCATCAGTCGTTAAATCTTTAGCTGTGTTGCAAGAAATTGATACGGTTGAGTTTTATATTGGCAGTGTCCCTTATCAAAATTCTTTAGGTAAAGTTCTTGGTGCTATGAAGGAAAGTGATGTAGTTCTAGACTTCATAGAAGATTCTGCAGCACAAAACACTAAAAAAGTTACCTTATATTTCTCAGATGAAGAGGGCATGCACTTGGTTCCTGTTGAATATGAAGTGAATCTTAATGCAGAGGAACAAATAGAAAAAATTGTTTTAGACTTATTAATTAACGGTCCTGAAGACAATACACTTAGAAGGACTATTCCAGAAGGTACGAAAGTGAAAAATGTATATACAAATGAAGGCGTCTGTTATGTAGATTTTAATGAAGAATTTGTTACGAAGCATACAGGTGGTTCAACAGGTGAAACCATGACAATCTATTCCATAGTAAACTCTTTGACTGAGCTTAATAATATAAACAAAGTTCAGTTCTTAATAGAAGGCTCTGTAAGAGCAGAATACAAAGGGCATATTGACTTCAACGCGTTGTTTCAAACAAACCTAGATTTAATAAAAAAATAGTCTAACTGGGGGAGGGAAGACTAGATGAAAAGGCCGGCAATAGTAATTTTCATTTGCTATGCTGCTGGTAGCTTTGTTTGCCTTTATTTTAATTGGTTTTATATTGTGATGCTATTATTTGCTATGATTATTAGTGTTTGTCTTATTATGAAAGTATATCAGTGGAAATACCTTGTGATATTCTCAACCATTTTCTTAATAGGATATTTTAATAGTCAAAGAATAGATAATATTACAGATAAGATAGATAAAATAATCGATTATGATAAGCCTATTGAAGCTATTGCAGAAGTTCATAGCATCGACATGACAAGTAATAAAATGATTTGTAAGCTGAACAAAATTTCACAGGATACTAACAAAATTACATCAGGTATTAAAGTAATTGTATACAGTAAAAAGCTAGAGCCATATGAAGTCGGGGATCAGATTAAAATTTATGGCAGTATGCAAATCTTTTCCAAACAGACCAATCCAGGGGCATACGACACTAGAGGATATTACTTAGCAAATAAGATATACTATTCAATCTATGCTTCAAACATTGAATTTATTGCCAGTAGGCAATATAGCATGGACAGAATATTGAATAATTCAAGGGTAAGGCTTGAAAAACAGATAAATCATTTGTTTCCCAGTAATGAAGCGAGTGTTATAAATACAATGCTTATAGGTTCAAAAGGCATTATAAATGATTCAACAAAAGAATTGTACCAGGTAGCTGGTATTTCACATCTATTAGCCATTTCAGGACTGCATGTCTCAATCATAGGCATGGCATTATTCCAACTATTAAATAAATTCATAAAGAGTCAAAAAGTATGTGGCGTTATTTCTATTTTAATTCTATGGACATATTGTTTGTTCACTGGAGGGAGCACTTCAACCTTAAGAGCTACAATTATGCTTACCTTTATGTTATTAACTATT
Organism: Firmicutes bacterium HGW-Firmicutes-7; assembly: GCA_002841375.1. Taxonomy (GTDB): domain Bacteria; phylum Bacillota; class Clostridia; order Lachnospirales; family Vallitaleaceae; genus HGW-1. The sequence continues at coordinate 105,489 of PGZO01000011.1, forward strand.
TTTTTAAATGAAAACTATGATGCTATTTCAGCGCTATTTATCTCAGGTACAATGATTGTAGTAGGTAACCCGTATCAATTGGTAGATGTTGGCTTTTTGCTTTCTATTTCTGCAGTTTATGGTATTTTATATGTAACACCAAAGCTAAATGCAAAGTATAATCCAAATAGTAATATTATATTACAGATGCTATTTGTTACTTTAGGTGCAAGTATATTTACTTATCCAATACTAGCTTGGTTTTTTTATAAGCTCTCTTTTTATTCAGTGATTATGAATCTAATCATTGTGCCTGCGGCCACAATTTTAATTACTTTTGGAATTTTAGCACTACTTACGTCATTTATATGGTTGCGAGCAGGAGAACTATTAGGAGGGGTTGTATATTTTACCCTTAAATATATTGAAATGTGTTGTGAGTGGGTTGCGAAGCTACCACTAAATACATTAATTATTGGAAAGCCAAGTATTTTTATAATAATAATTTATTATATATTAATCTTTTTATGGCTACAAGAAAAACAGGGGAAGCGACTATTAAAGGCAAAGATTATCATTATTTTAGTTGGCATTTTATTTATAGGAGTAAATAGCTTCAATCAAATGGGCCGTCTTAAAATCACCTTTTTAGATGTTGGACAAGGAGATTCAGCCATTATTGAATATTCAGGGAAGACTTTTATAATTGATGGTGGCGGTAAAGTGAGTTCATCATTAAATACTAAAAATACAGGTGCTTATGTAGTTATGCCCTATTTGGAATCTGAAGGTATTTACCAGATTGATGGAATTTTTATTAGTCATAGCGATTTTGATCATATTTATGGTATAATTGAAGTCGTTAAAGAGATTAAAACAGATTTTATTGTTTTACCTAAGCCTTATGAGCAAGAACAAGATGATTTAGTTAGAACATTGCTTGCATGTGCAAGAGAAAAAGACATAGAGATTTATTACTTTAGTGAAGGATATAAATATATATATGAGTGCTTAAACATAGCGTGTGTTTATCCTCAAGCTAAAGCAATAACCTATAAGAACAATAATGAAAAGTCTCTTGTATTAAATATAAGTTATAAAGACTTTAGTGTATTGTTTACAGGTGATATAGAAGAAGACCAAGAGGATGATATACGATTACTCGAGGGCGTAAAGGTGGATATAATTAAAGTTCCACATCATGGATCAAAGACCTCATCAACCAAAAATTTTCTTGAAGAAGTTGACCCTTCAGTAGCAATATTTAGTTATGGAAAATATAACAGATATGGACATCCTTCTAAAGAGGTAGTTGATCGTTATAAAATACTTGGCATTAAAGCTTTTCACATTTCTAATGAAGGCGCAGTAATCGTTACAACAAAGGGAAAAGCCTACGTAGTGAAAACATATTTTACCAGAAGGAAGGAAAAGTATATATGCAACAATTAAAAAAGCAAATTAAGGATAGACAGATTGAAGGTGTTTATTTATTTTACGGTGAAGAGCAATATATTTTAGAAGCTTATTTAGATAAGGCGGTAGATTCAGTTATGATCGGCTCAGATAGAGTTATGAACTTAGATGTTTTTGAGGCACAAGGCAATCAACTTGATAAAATTATTGATGCAATGGATACATTACCTTTCTTAGGTGAGAAGAGAGTAGTTGTTATTAAAAAGCTTGAGCTTTTTCAAGCTAAAAATGCATCAAAAACAGACAAATTTATTGAAGCCCTTGGTAGGATACCAAGTACAACAGTACTTTTTATCGTTGAAGATGATGTTGATAAAAGAACAAAACTATATAAAAAAATCAATGCGTTAGGCCGTGTATTAGAATTTAAAAGAATGGGTGAAGAGGATTTAGTACAGTATATTGCTGACCAATTGAACAAACACAATAAAAAAATTGAAAAGGCAGTTGCCAAGCATTTTATACATACTGTAGGATTTGATTTAGCAACCATTCATAATGAATTAAGTAAATTAGTTGCTTATAATAAAGATACAGATATTATTATAAGACAAACTATAGATGAGATATGTACGAAAAGTGTTGAAAACAGAATTTTTGATCTTGTAGATTGTATGGGTGCAAGTAAAAGGCATCGTGCACTTAAGCTTTATAATGATTTAATCGTATTAAAAGAACCTCCTACAAGAATTTTGTTTATGATCACTAGACAATTCAGACTGATATTACAGACAAAACTATTAGTAGATGGGGGAGCACCCCGTCAAGAAATGGCATCAAGACTAAAATTGCCACCATTTGTACTTGATAAAAATATTAAACAAGCAAAAAAATTCACGCTTCAACAATTAAAAGATGGTCTGAGAGAGTGCCTGGAGGCAGAAGTGCAAATGAAAACCGGTAAGATGGAGATTACACTTGGCCTTGAACTACTAATCATAAAATATAGTGCATAAAAAACTTAACAACTTCTTCTTAGCGGTTGTCGCCCAAGAGGCTATCCTATGTGTTTTTTTCGTTCCGACGCGCGTCCATGCGCGTTAAGTCACGCCGCTCCGCATCCTGCTGCGCTAGCAAACACATAGGATAGCCTCTTTGTCTCTGTATCGTAATTTGATAGAGAACAAGAACACTGAACATAAACACACCTTCCAGCAATTAAAAGATGGGCTTAAAAAGTGCTTGGAGGTAGAAGTGAAGATGAAGACCAGCAAGATGTATATTACCCTTGGCCTTGAACTATTAATAATAAATACAGTGCATAAAAAACTTAGTAACTTCTTGTTAGCGGTTGTCGCCCAAGAGGCTATCCTATGTGTTTTTTTCGTTCCGACGCGCGTCCATGCGCGTTAAGTCACGCCGCTCCGCATCCTGCTGCGCTAACAAACACATAGGATAGCCTCTTGGTCTCTGCATCGTAAATTGATAGAGAACAAGAACCCTGAACATAAACAAAAGCTGAACAAAAGCTAAAGTAAAGTTAAAACTAAAGTTGAAATGAAAGCTAAAAAAGCAAAAGCTAAGTAAAAGCAAAAGTAAAAGTAAAAGCAAAAGTAAAAGCAATAGCCGAAAATAACTACTGCAAAAATAAAAAGTTCTTACATCTCCATGTAGGAACTTTTTTTAAATATTTATTTTAGAAGGTATTACATGTAGAAATTGTATTCATTTAATTATATTTAATACCAAGATCAATAACCATCACGGTAGCTATCAGAAGTTGAAAAAGTGTTTACGATAAAATTTAAGTAACATATAAACGGAGAGTTTCCTCCTTAAAATTTAAGGAATAGAGATAAATGGGTTGTACTATGTGTTTGTTAGCGCAGCAGGATGCGGAGCGGCGTGACTTAACGCGCATGGACGCGCGTCGGAACGAAAAAAACACATAGTACAACCTATTTGTCGACAACCCATAACGGTTTTATTGGTTTTGATATAACCCTATTTGCCTACAACGCATAAGGTTTTAAAAATCTATTTGTCCACAACTAACCAATAAAGGTTTAATATTACAATCTCTTTTTTGGGATCAACCCAACGAGCGTCGGGGTTTTTGTGATTTTTTTGCAATTAAATAGCCACACCCTAGGGTATGGCTTATTGATTATTCCATGCTATTTACTAATTTTGTTAAACGTGCAACTTTTCTAGAAGCAGTGTTCTTATGAAAGATGCCTTTAGCTTTTGCTTTATCTATTTCAGAAATTGCAACGAGTAATTGAGCTGCAGCTGCAACTTTATCACTTGTATTAACTGCGCCAATAACTTTCTTGGTCTCAGTTTTAACTTTTGATTTAATTACCTTGTTTCTAAGAGTTTTAGTTTCTGATACTAGTATTCTTTTTTTTGCTGACTTAATATTAGCCAATTCATTCACCTCCGTACTTTTATATTTTCGCTAGAACGAAAATATCATTCCTGTTAATTATTTCGAACTATCAAACACACCCTCTTATTTTAAATGAAATGTCTAAATAAGTCAATATGTTTTTTAAATATAATATTTTATGCGTATTTGTAAATACTAATTCTCTAGATTATAAATTGAGGTGAAGTCGCGTGGAAGAAGAAAGAATGAGTATTCGTACTGATTTGGCACTAGAAGCTAGAGAAATTGCTGGTGATATTAAGACAGAGCTGAAAGGGATTAAAGTAATAACAGAAAAGCTTACTGACTTAAATATGAACATTACGAAGGTTCAAGTACTAGATGAACAGGGCGAAAAGCAAATTAATAAGCCTATTGGTAATTACATTACCATAGAATGTGAAGGAATTAAAAGAAATTCAACAGATCAAAAAAAAGATATCGTAGAGGCCGTGGCAAATGAACTGAAAAAGATATGTGATTGGAGGAATAAAACAATTTTAGTAATTGGACTTGGGAATCAAAGAGTGACCCCTGACTCCTTAGGGCCAAAAGTTGTTGCCAATTTAATTGTAACCAGACATCTTTTTCAAGAGTTTGAAGGAATGAATGACGATGTAATTCAACCTGTAAGCGCAATAGCACCTGGTGTTATGGGACAAACGGGTATGGAAACCGTAGAAATTGTGAAAGGTGTTGTAGATGCTATTAAGCCTGATATAGTCATTGCAGTTGATGCACTTGCATCTAGGAGAACAAATAGAGTAAACACAACCATACAGATTGCAGATACAGGAGTACACCCGGGTTCAGGTGTTGGAAATAGAAGAAAAGGCTTAACTCAAAAAACCTTAGGCGTTCCAGTAATTGCTATTGGTGTGCCCACTGTGGTAGATGCGGCCACTATCGTTAATGATACAATGGAGGAGCTGATCAATCAAATTAAACATAACACAAACTCCTCTGGACAGATAATTGATGCGATGATCCAAATGACGGATGTTGAAAAGTATAAATTAATTAAGGAAATATTGTATCCTTATGTGGGAGATCTTTTTGTTACACCAAAAGAAATTGATGAAGTCATTGAAAGAATCAGTGATATATTAGCTATGGCACTAAATAGAACATTACATCCAGATATGGAATATGAAGAAATAAGAAGTTGGTTATCATAAAAAACCAATTGTCTAATATATTAATAGGAGAAATAATACTTTAGACAAAGGCAAGGTTAATTATGGAGAAAACGCATATTTACAGCAAGAGAAAAAAGGTTCTGAATTTTTATTTGACGGTTGTAGTTGTAGTGACAGTGTTATTAACTAGGCAGCTTGTAATTAGTTTTGAGGGGAAGAACATTGCTAGTGCATTTAAGGATACCTTTAAGAAGATACCTATTGAGTTGTTTGTAAAGTCAAGTTTCTCACTTAGCCCAAATTTAGAATACTTAAGTGGCACCTATATTGATGAGACGACAAAAGAGATGAATAAGTTCACATTTTTTACGAATCATTATCTTCCATTGCTATCGTATATGGTTAATACTCAAATCGTTACGAGTGATTCTATGGTTGAAATTTATCCCTATATAGACGAACATAAAGGAGAATATATTGAAGATGAGAAATTTACATTAGATGATTTACATGCCAATAATTCAGTACAAGCAATGTCCTATTCATTAGAACAACTATCTGATTTTAATTTTATGTTGAATAATCTTTATACTGTAGATTCCAATATAATGGCTGAAAAAAATCTATTTGATGTAAAGTATTTTATGGAGGCAGATCAATCTATTAATTTCAAAGAGGACGGACCTAAAATTTTAGTGTATCATACACATTCTCAAGAGGCATTTATAGATAGTAAGCCTGGGGATAAAAACGATACAATAGTTGGTGTCGGAGATGAGTTGGTTAGAATACTTGAGGAAGAGTATAAGATTGAGGTGATACATTTAAAGGGAGAATATGATGTTATCGATGGAAAGTTAGATAGAAGTCAAGCCTATCAAAGAATTGAACCAGAATTAAAAGATGTGCTCAAAAAAAATCCGTCTATTGAAGTATTAATAGATGTTCATAGAGATGGCATTCCTGATAATCTTAAGTTGGTAACTGAAATAAATGGAAAACCAACTGCTAAAATAATGTTTTTTAACGGACTTAGTAGAATCATGATGAATGGTAAAATGACTAGCCTTGCTTCAATGCCAAATACTTATGTAAAAGATAATATGGCTTTAAGCTTTCAAATGCACTTACAAGCAAATGCACTTTATCCAGGACTAACGCGTAAAATATATTTGAAAGGATATAGATATAATTTGCATTTGATGCCTAAAAGCCTACTGGTTGAAGTCGGTGCACAGACGAATACAGTTGAAGAGGCAAAAAATGCAATGGAACCATTGGCTGAGATCTTATATCATGTAATACAATAGGGTGTCAAAAGTATATAGTTGTTCTTTCTCACACAACATATAGTGATGGATGGTTTAACCATCACTATATGTTGTGTGAGAATTAGAACAACTTACTTTTGACACTAGAATAAAAAGATAGATAGGATGGATGGTTTAACCAT